>NZ_JBWKQJ010000002.1:0-784932 GCF_059418705.1 Duganella sp. GW821-FHT07F09
CGAAGTCAGCTCACCATCGCTCTTGATGAGCTGAGATCGTTGATCCCGACATTTAAAATTTGAGGGGAAGGCTCAGGACCTGACCCCGGTGTTTTTAGCCGTCGCTGCGCAGGGCGGCGATCGGGTCGAGGGCGGCGGCCTGGCGCGCGGGGAAGACGCCGAAGGCGAGTCCCACCGCTACGCACAGCAGCACCGCCGCGATCAGGCTGAACGGGGACCATGCCACCGACCAGCCGGCCAAGGCGGCGATGCTGTAGGCGGCCACCGCGCCCAGCATCACACCCAGCAGTGCGCCGCTGACGGCGATCACCAGCGCTTCGGCCAGGAATTGCTCGACCACGTCGCGACGGCGCGCGCCCAGCGCCCGCTTCAGGCCCACCTCGCGCCGCCGCTCCAGCACGTTGGCCAGCATAATGTTCATGATGCCGATGCCGCCCACCAGCAACGATACCGCCGCGATCGAACTCATGACGATGGCGAAGATGCGCTGCGTCTGCTGGTTCTGGCGATACAGGCCCATCGGCACGATCAGGTCGGTGTCGTCGGCGCCGCCGTGGCGCCGGACGATCAGCGCCTGCAGCACGCGCGCGGCCTGGTCCGGCGCGACCTTGCCGTCGAGCCGCACGCTGATGCCGTCGACCTCGTCCTCGATGCGCTTGAAGTTAAAGCGCGCCCTGCCCGTCTCCCAGGCCACGAACAGGCGCTCGTCGTCGAGCCCCAGCTTGACGCCTTCGAACTCGGACTTGCTTTGCGCGCGGTCCTCCAGCACGCCCACCACCTCCAGCCACACATGGGTGAGCTTGAGGTGGCGGCCGAGCGCGGGCTCATTGCCGAACAAGGTACGGGCAAGACGGGCCCCCAGCACGCACACCGGCGCCAGGGTGGCGCCGTCGGCAGGCGCCAGCCAGCGGCCGGTGGCCAGGCGCAGGCCGCCGTGCTCGGCGTAGGCCGGCGAGACGGCGTAGGCGCGCGCCGGCACCACGCGCTGGCCCAGCACCAGCTGGTCGACCTTGATTTCCTTTTTCATCGACACCGACACCGCGCCCGGCACCACCGACAACGCCGCCGCGCCGTCGGCGGCCGACAGTCCCAGCGAGCGCGTGCGGATATCCTTGAGCTGCTCGGGGTCGATGGCCTTGCTCTCGATGAGCACGTTGTCCAGCCCCAGCTCGGCCACCAGGCGCAGCGCCTCGCGCTTGCTGCCCTCGCCCACGGCCAGCATGGCGACGATGGCCGCTACGCCGAACACCATGCCCAGCAACGTCAGTCCGGTGCGCAGCTTGCGGCGCTGCAGTTCGGTGACCGCTTCCCGTATCAATGCCAGATTCATGATTTCTCCGTCGGCGCCGGCGGCAGCAGCACGATGCGCGCGCCGGCGGCGACGCCGCTTTTCAGTTCGCTGCGCACCGGGCCGCGTTGTCCCAGCTCGACCTTGCGGCGCGTCTGTTTGCCGCCCTCTTCCGTGTAGACGACATAGCCGGCGCCGTCCTGCACCAGCGCGATGTTGGGTACCGTCAGCGCGGCCGGCTGCGCCACCAGTTCCACCGTGCCGCGCAGGGCCTGGCCGGGCTTGAGGCCGAGCTTGCGCGCGGTGGCGGTGTCGATGGCCGCATCGAAGTCGCTGTACTTGACCGGCGATTCCTGCGAGGTGGTGCTGGCGTTGCTGCCGACGCGCGTGACTTTGAGCATGAGCTCGGTGCCGGTGCCGGCCAGGCGCACCCGCACCGGCAGCCCTGCCTTCAGCCCGAAGACCCGGCCCTCGGCCACGCTGAAATGGGCCACCAACTGGTTCAGGTCGGGCAGCGAGCCGAACTCCTGGCCCGCCACCTGGGTCGAACCGATCTCCGCCTTGGTGCCGTCCCACTTGGCTGTCAGCAGGAACACGCCGTCGTGCGGCGCCACCAGTTCCAGCGCGGCCAGGCTGTCGCGCTGTTGCGCGGCGGTCCGCACCACGCTGTCGCGTTGCGAATGCAGCACCGCGTCCTGCGCGGCCGCGCGCGCCTGCGCCTGCCCGCCCTTCCAGTCCAGGTAAGTGCGCTTGGTGGTCAGGAAGCCGACGTCGGCCAAGGCGTCCAGTATGTCGTTGCGGGGGAAGATGCTCAGGTCGACATTGGCGTAGCGCCGGCTCAGGCCCAGGTCGTCCTCGACCTTGGCGCGGTCGCCGGCCAGTTTGTCACGCTCGACGCTGGCGGCGCTCGCGCTGGTCTGCTCGGCCAGGGTCTTGCGCAGTAGTTCGAGTTCGGCCTGCGACAACTCCATGCGCGATTGCGGCGAGTCGAAGCGCGCCACGACCTGGCCCTTTTCCACGCTGCTGCCGTCGGCCACCATGTCGACCAGGATGCGCTGGCTCCAGTTGTTGCCGGGTACGTTGAGGGGGGTGCTGGCGGCGGCCTTGATCTCGCCGTCGACGGCCAGCGTCTCCAGCCACGGACGCGGCGCCAGCGTCTCGGCGGCGGTGCCGGATGACGCCGTGTCGCCGCCGCAGGCGGTCAACAAGACGCTCACCGAGAAGGCCACCGCCAAGGTTGTTGCCATCGGCTTGCGGGTGTCGCGCCTCATCGTTTGTTCCCCGCCGGACGGGCGGCGTCGGCGACCATTACCGCCTGCACCGCCGCACCCGGTTTAAGTCCGCTGGTGCCGCTGTCGAACTGCAATTCGACATCGCGCACGATGGTCGGCTGGGCGGTCGATTTGCCGTGGAAGGCGCGGCCCAAGCCGACCACGCGCGCGTTCAGCGTCTGGTTGCTGCCCGGTACCGTCACGCGTGCCGCCTGCCCCACACGTATCCGTGACGACAGCGCCTCCGGCACGTTGGCGGCGATGTACAACTTGTCCGGATCGGCCAAGGTGGCCACCGTCAGCCCCATCCAGACTTGGCTGCCGACGCTGAACTTCTGTCCGTCGAACCCGGTGCGGTAGACCACCAATCCCCTGCGCGGCGCCAGCACCTTCAGCGCCGCCTGCCCCTTGGCCAGCGCGGCGATCTGGGTCTGCTGCTGCGCGATCTCGGCCTGCAGGCCGGCGCGCTCGGCCTGGCGGGCGCGCATTTGCGCCTGATGCTGGGTCACCGCCAGCTTGGCCAGCTGGTTTTTCTCGCCCCGCTCGATCACCAGCTTGTCGTAGTCGACGCGCCGTATCAATTCCTTCGGCATGGTGGCCTTGCGCTCGGCCTTGTCGGCGTTGCTTTGCGCCTCCGCCACGGCCAGCTCGCCCGCGCGGTCGGCCTCGGTCTGGTCGAGCTTGAGCTTGTCGAGCGCGCGCAACTTTTCGTTAAGCGTGCCCTGCTGCGTGATCAGCCGGGTGGTGACGTCGTTCGATTCGAACTGCGCGATCTGCTGCCCGGCCTCGACCATCGTGCCCTCGGGCGCAATCTGCGCCAGCTTGTACTGCCAGACATGTGGGATGCTCGGCGGCGACACCGGCAGCGCGCCGCGCGAGGCGATCTCGCCCTCGACGGTGAGCGCCTCGTCCCCCGGCGGCGGCGCCGGCGGCGACGCCTTGGCCGCGTGCGGCTCGACCAGGGCGCTCATGCCCGCCACCAGCGGCAGGCCGTGCCCGTCCGGTAGCGCGATCTTGATGCGGAAGTAGCGGCCCAGCCCCCAGCTGGCGCGCGCTTCCGGCGCGCTGGTGATGGACTTGACCGTGCCGATGACCGCGGCGGTGGCGGTGGCCGGCAAGGCGTCGAAGCGCAGGCTCACCGACTGCCCCTCGGACAGGTAGGGCCGATCGGCCTCCAGCGCCCAGGCGGTGACGGCCATCTCGCCGTTGCCCAGCACCACGCCGGCGGCGTTGCCCGGCCAGGCCGACGAGCCCTCCTCGAAGCGTTGGCCCATCCATGGGCTGTAGCCGTGCACGACGACGCCGTCGCGCGTGGCGCGCACTTCCGATTGCGCCAGCTGGGCGATCTGGAACGCCAGGTTGATCTGCAGTTTCTTGACTTCCAGCTGGCCGTCCTCGCGGCGCCGGCCGACCGCCTCGCGCGCGCTGGCGTCGGCGTCGCGCTTGATCGCCAGGTCGCGCGTGGCGTTCCCGAACGCGGCCTGGTGGCGGTCGTAGTCCAGCACCGAGATCTGCGTCTTGGGCAGCGCCGCCTCGACCTTCGCCTTGGCCAGCGCGGCCTGCGCGGTGACCAACGCCTTCTCGGCCTCGACGGCGGCCACTTCCAGGGTCGCGGTTTCCTTTTCGGCGCGCGCGCGTGCCTGCTCCAGCTCGGTTTCGAGCCGGTCGATGTTGGCGGCGCCGCCGGTTTCGATGCGCAGCACCACGTCGCCGGCTTTGACGTGGGTGCCCTCGGCAACGAAATTGCGCAGGGTCAGCGGCGCCGAGTTCGACGGCGGCACGGTGATGGTTTGCGAGTCCAGCGCCTCGACCTCGCCGGTCAGCAGGACGGGACGGCGCTGGGGCGCGGCGGCGCCGCCGGCCGCGGTGGCGGCTTCGGCCTGGATGGGGGTAGCGGCCTTGCCCTTGGCGGGCGCGGACGCGGCGGCAGGGCCGGCCGCGCCGACATCCAGACCCAGCGCGGCGGCGACGGCCAGCGCCAGCAACGCCGCACCCGACAGCGCGACGGGGGCGCGCCTCACGCCCCGCCTTCGGCGATGCGGCCGTCGCGCAAATGGATGGTGCGCTGCGCGCCGGCGGCGATGGCCGGATCGTGGGTGACCAGCACCAAGGTCTGGCCGCCGGCGTGCAATTCGCGCAGCAGCTCCAGCACGTCGGCCGCGCTGCGCGAATCGAGGTTGCCGGTCGGCTCGTCGGCCAGCAGCAGGGCAGGCTGGTTCAACAGGGCGCGGGCGATGGCGGCGCGCTGCAACTGGCCGCCCGACAACTGGCCGGGCAAGTGGCCGATGCGCTGGCCCAGGCCGATGCGTTCGAGCAGCGCGACGGCGCGCTCGGCGGCGCCGGTGTCGGCGTGGCGGGCGTAGCGCTGCGGCAACAGCACGTTCTCGAGCACGGTCAGGCGCGGCAGCAGATGGAAGGACTGGAACACGAAGCCGATGCGGCGGTTGCGCACATCGGAGGCGGCGTCGTCGTCGAGGGCGCTGATCTCGTCCTGGGCCAGGCGATAGCGGCCGGTGTCCGGACGGTCGAGCGCGCCGAGCACGTTGAGCAAGGTCGACTTGCCCGAACCGGACGGCCCCATGATGGCAACAAACTCGCCGGGCGCCACCCGCAAGTCGATGCCGTCCAGCGCGTGGATCTCGTTACCGCCCTGGCGGTAGGTTTTGCGAATATTACTGAGCTCGATCATGCCGGGAAGTATCCCGGCGGCGCGATCTTTTGTCAATTCCTTAACTTGTCATATTTTGTAAGCTCCGGGGTCAGGTCCACCATTTCTACACGGACGCAGCGGTCAGTCGCCGTCGCGCGTCGCCAGCACGCGATCGATCAGGCCGTATTCCGCCCCCTGGCTGGCGGACATGAAATGATCGCGGTCCGAATCCTTTTCGATCCGCTCCAGCGTTTGCCCGGTGCGCTCGGCATAGATGGCGTTCAGCCGGTGGCGCAGGTACAGCACCTCGCGCGCCTGGATCTCGATGTCGGACGCCACGCCCTGCGATCCGCCGTGAGGCTGATGAATCATGATGCGGGCGTTGGGCAAGGCGTAGCGCTTGCCGATCGCGCCGGCCGCCAGCAGGAAGGAGCCCATGCTGGCGGCGAAGCCCGTGCACAAGGTGGACACGTCCGGCTTGATGAACTGCATGGTGTCGTAGACCGCCATGCCGGCATACACCGAGCCGCCGGGCGAATTGATGTACAGCGAAATATCCTTGTGCGGATCCTCCGATTCGAGGAACAGCAACTGCGCGACGATCAGGTTGGCCGATTGCTCGGTCACCTCGCCCACCAGGAAAATCACGCGTTCCTTCAGCAGGCGCGAGTAGATGTCGAAGGCGCGCTCGCCGCGTCCCGTCTGTTCGACGACGGTCGGCACCAAGCCCAGTGCAAGGGGGAAATTCGCTGTCATGATCGTCCTTTTGCGTTTGAAGTAATCACCAGGTTGATTACTGTCCGCTTGACGCCCGCGCCACCGCGCCGTGTGACGGGAAAAAAATATATAGTTGGCGTGTCACATCCGAACGGTGCCGGGCGTCATGTGGCACCAGCCCCATCACAGGAGATTCCGATGCCCCCCATTACCGACCCCGACGGCGCCATGTTCGAAACGCTGCGCCCGCGCCTGAAAGCGATCAGCCGCCGCATCGTCGGTAGCGAAGCGGAAGCCGAGGACGTCGTGCAGGATTGCTTTCTCAAATGGCAAGACGTCGAACAGGCGGCGTTGGCGACCCCGGCGGCCTGGCTGACCACCGTCGTGCAACACCAGTCGATCGACCGCCTGCGCAAGCGCGCGCGGGAGATGGCGGCGGCGCGCAATGCGATGGAACTGGCGCCGGAGGCGGCGCCGGTGCCGCCGGAGGATGGCCTGCTGCGGCGCGCCGAACTGGGCGAGGCGCTGGCCCGATTGCTGGCCCGCCTGTCGCCGTCCGAGCGCCTGGCGCTGGTGCTGCATGAAGTGCTGGAATGCGAACATGCCGATATCGCTGCCGCGCTCGGCACAACCACGGTGAACGCGCGCCAATACCTGGCGCGCGCAAGGCGGCGCTTGCGGGAGGCCGGCACGGAAGCGCCAGCCAGCGAAAAGCTGTGCCGCGAATTGATCCGCCGCTTCCAGGCGGCGATCAACGGCCGCGACGTGCCGGCGATGGTGACCTTGCTCGGCGACGAGCAGCCGGTGTCGGTGATCGCCTCGCCATTGCCGCGCATGCGCACCGGCGCCAGCGCCAACGACGCCTCGTACCATTCCCATCGCCCTGCCCTGGCCGCTTAAATCCGGCGATCCGGGGTCGGGTCCACCATGGACGCACGAGCACGTGTAGAAATGGTGGACCTGACCCCGGAGTTACTCAATAACAACTTCCTTGCGGTTGTCGCGCGAGACGCGGTCGATCATCTTGTTGTACGGGTCGACGCCAACGTCGAACGGCTGCTCCTTGACCGTGACCGTGACCACCGGCTCGCTGCCCACCAGTAGCCGTTTCTCCGTGAACAGCACCCGTTCCTCGCTTTCCTTGGCGCCCGGCGCGCGGGCGAACACGGCGATCTCGACCGGCTCGTCGTAGGCGCGCGGCGTTTCCTTGCCTTTGCCGTCAGCTTCCATCTTCGCCAGGTGCAGGGTCATCGTCACGTCCCACCGGCCGTCGGCGCGTTTCTTCGCCTTGGCGTCCGTTACGCGGTTGTCGTAGAAGACGATCTTCTCGAACAGGTCGGTGATCAGCGCTTGCTTGTCCTGCGGCGCTTCGGCGCGTATGTAGGCCAGCAACTCGCGGCTGGTGGTGTACGGCGCCTCCTGATACGCCTTGTCGCGCAGGAAGCGCTTGAGCGCGCGGTTGACGGCGTCCTCGCCGATCTCGTCGCGCAGGCGGTAGAACACTAGGCTGCCCTTGCGGTAGTGGATGTATTGCTGGTTCTCGACCCGGAACAGCGGCTGCTCTTCGATCAGCTCGCCGCCACGTTCGCGCAGGTAGCCGTCCAGCTCGAAGCGCAAGAAACGGCGCAGCTTGTCGCGGCCGTATTCTTTTTCCATCACCATCAGCGCCGAGTATTGCGCCAGCGATTCGATCAGCATGGTCGAGCCCTGGACGTTGGCGCCGATCACCTGGTGGCCCCACCACTGGTGCGCCACCTCATGCGCGGTGACGTAGTAGACGTAGTCGATGTCGTCCTTGTCGCGCAGGTCGGCGATGAAGCCGAGCGATTCCGAATACGGGATCGTGTTGGCGAACGATTGCGCGAAGCCCTGGTAGTTCGGGAACTCGAGGATGCGCACCTGCTTGTGCTGGTACGGCGTGAAATTGGCGTCGAAATAGTCGAGCGACTTTTGCGTCGACGTGATCATGCGGTCGACGTTGTAGACGTGCTTGCTGTCGTAGTAGACCTCGATCGGCAGGCCGCGCCATTCGCCCTTCCTGACGCTCCAGCGCGCCGACAGGTAGGCGAAGAAGTTGACCATCGGCCGGTCCATCTTGTAGTGGAAATAGCGGCGCCCGTCCCGCTCCCAGGTCTTCTGCAGATAGCCCGGCGCGATGGCGATCTGGTCGCCGCTGGTCGAGACCGTGGTCTCGAAATTGATCCAATCGGCCTCGCCGCCGAAGGCGGTGTTGGCGCGCGCCTTCTCGTCCTCCAGCTTGGCCATGCGCTGCGGTTCGCCCAGGCCGCGCTTGCGGCGCTCGTTGCGGTCCTTCAGCTCGTAATCGTCGCGGTAGCCGAAGTGCGGGAAGAACTCGCTGTTGTTGAAGAAGGTGCCGTTCAGGTTGACGCTGTCGGCCGCGCCGCTGTTGGTGAACCCCTCGTGGCGGACATCCACGGTGAAGCCGAGGTCGACACGCGCGCCCGGCGCCATCGGCTGTGCCAGCTTGATCACCTTGAAGCCGGCGATCTTATCGTCGAGCACCACCTGGTGCGGCGGCAGATTGGCGTAGCGGGTTTCGACGTCCGGATTGATCTGCAACCGCAGTTCCGTCAGCGGCAAGCCGGTTTTGTTTTCCAGCAGATAACGGCCACGGATCGCCACCCGGCGCTCGGCCGGATAGATGTCGACGTCGGCGCGCACGTCGGTGATGCGCGGCTGCGGCAGGTCCTTGTATTTGCGGTAGTTCTTCTCGTAGTCCGCCTGGCGGTCCATGGCGAGGTCCGATGGCACATACTTGTTGAGCACATTGGTGTTGTAGAAGATCCAGGCACCGGTGCCGACGAAGCCGGCCACGCTGAGCGCCAGCGCCAGGCCGGCGCCGCTTTTCAGGCGCGCGGCGGCCAGGCGCACGCGGGCGCGCCATGGCCGCGCCAGCCCGCGCACCCAGAACGCCTGCGCCAGGATCAGCGCAGACACCGTGAACAAACTCCAGTACAAGGCATACCACGACCAGCCCTTGAGGAAGTGGCCGTAGCCGTTCATGTCCGAGTAGCGCAGGCCCGGCAGCGCGCCGAAGTTGTACAGGTTATGGTTGAAGTGCATCACGCCCAGCACGATCTGCGACACCATCAGCAGGATCACCAGCAGGTAGCCGATGAACTTGTTGTTGGTGAGCACTTGCAGCGCCAGCGCGAACAGCCCCATCAGAACGAAGAAGGCGGACTCCAGCAGCACGCCCTTGACGTACAGGCCGATCTCGATCGGCGCGCCGCCCTTGAACAGCTGGAAGCCGGCCGCCGCCACCGCGCCGGCGAGCAGGAAGCCGAAGATGACGCCCACCAGCGCGACGCATTTGGCGACCAGCGGCGCCCAGTCCGGCACCGGCATGGCGTCACCGACGTCGGAAATCTTCACCTGGCGCTCCTTGAAGATCAATTCGCCGGCGTAGAAGGTCAGCACGATGATCAGCATGAAGTTGAAGGTGCCGCTCAGGGTCTGCAGCATCAGGTGCGTGACCGGATAGACGGCGGTGCCGAAGATGTTGTCGGCCTGGCTGGCGGCGCCGATGAAGTTGAGCACGCCGAACAGCAGCATCACCAGAAAGGGCACGCTCCTGAACACGCCCTTGGCGTCGAAGGCGAGGATGTGCCAGCACTGTATCCAGCCGGTGGAAGCGTGGAAGCGCGGCGCGATGCGCGGCAGCGCCACGGCCGGCGCCGACGCCGGCGCCACGGCGGCCGGCTTGGCCTTGCCGAACAGGCGGCGGCCGGTGCCGGCGCGTTGCGGCTTGAACAGGATCAGGGTGGCGATGAAGAAGACCGCCGCGACGCCCAGCCACAGCAGGCGGTTGGCCAGCAGGTAGCCGGTGAACG
Source organism: Duganella sp. GW821-FHT07F09 (assembly GCF_059418705.1). Classification (NCBI taxonomy): domain Bacteria; kingdom Pseudomonadati; phylum Pseudomonadota; class Betaproteobacteria; order Burkholderiales; family Oxalobacteraceae; genus Duganella; species Duganella sp. GW821-FHT07F09. The sequence continues at coordinate 9,781 of NZ_JBWKQJ010000002.1, forward strand.
GCGGCAGGCCGGCATTGGCCTCGGCCGCCGAGAAGTAGCGGGTGGCGCGCCCGAAGGCGCGCACGCCGAACGGGTCGACCAGCACGGCGATCCATTCGTTGTTGATGTCGCGCGTGAAGGCGCCGGCGACGGCCCACAACACGAAGAAGCCCAGCACGCCCACGTAGACCAGCATCATCGAGCGGGTGGTGGCCGCCAGCAGCATCAGCAGCGCGCCGACGAACAGCAGGTTGGGGATGACGAAGAAGGCGAAGCTCCACAGGTAGGCCGCGCCCGGCAGCGGACCGACGCGGGCCTCGTCCACCCACGGCATCAGCGGGCCGAGCAGCATGCCGATGGCGATCAGCACGAAGATCGCCAGGCAGGCCACCAGGCCGGCGCTGAAGCGGCCGAGCAGGTATTGGTACTTGCGCATCGGCGTGGCGAACAGCATGTCGGAGATGCCGACCTCGCTGTCGCGCAGCACGGTGCCGGCGATGAAGATGGTGACGATGAACATCGAGATCACGGTGAACGTGCCCATGATCTGCGCCACGACCGTCGGCGCGTTGCGGTGGACGTTGCCGATGGCGCCGCCGACTTGGATGGCGTCGCTGGTGGTGGCGCCGAACGCCATCAGGCCGAGGATCAGGCCGCTGACCCACAGCAGCGGCTGCCGCAGTTGGTAACGCAGGTCGAATTTGAAGAATTCAAGCAACATGGCGTCTCCTTAAGCCGCGGCGGCCGACGGCGCGGCGGCGCGCGCGGCGTTGCGCACGTGCAGGAAGTAGACGTCCTCCAGGTCCGGCTCGACGGCGATGAAGCCGTCGTCCGGCTGGCTGTCGGCGTAGACGTTGATCTGCGGCTTGCCGCCGACCAGGCGCGTGTGCAGCACGTTGAAGCGCTGCTGGTATTCCGGCAACGCCTCGGCGCTGACGCTGCGGCGCCACACCTTGCTCTTGATGGTGTCGATGGCGGCCAGCGGCTCGCCCTGGCTGAGCACCTCGCCCTTGACGATGATGGCCATGCGCGGGCACAGGTCGGTGACGTCGGCCACGATGTGGGTCGACAGGATCACCACCACCTGCTCGCCGATCTTGGCCAGCAGGTTGAGGAAGCGGTTGCGCTCGTCCGGGTCGAGGCCGGCGGTCGGTTCGTCGACGATCACCAGGCGGGGCGAGCCGAGCAGCGCCTGGGCGATGCCGAAGCGCTGGCGCATGCCGCCCGAGTAGGTGCCGAGGTTGCGCTTGCGCGCTTCCCACAGGTTGGTTTGCTGCAGCAGCGCCTCGACCGCCTCCTTGCGCTCGCCGCGCGCGGTCAGGCCCTTGAGGACGGCGAAGTGGTTGAGCAGGGTTTCGGCGCTGACCTTCGGGTAGACGCCGAAGTCCTGCGGCAGGTAGCCGAGCTGGCGGCGCAGCGCCTCGGGCCGGGCCAGCACGTCGAGGCCGTTGAAATCGATGCTGCCGCTATCGGGATCTTGCAAGGTGGCGATGGTGCGCATCAGCGAGGACTTGCCGGCGCCGTTGGGGCCGAGCAGGCCGAACATGCCGTTGGGGATGTCGAGGCTGACGTTGTTGATCGCTTTGACGCCGTTGGCGTAGGTCTTGCTCAGCTGTTTGATCGATAGCATGGAACGCATTCTCCTGATAGGGACGGACCGGGTCCGTGGCAACCTTACTATAAGGTAAAGTTGCAAACTTGGCAGGATTTTGCGATGGGCGGCAGGTTTTGCGGATGGACGGGGGATTTCGTGCGCCGGGCGGTGTGGGTGCAAGGGGGCGGTGTCGGCGGCGCGTGGCGGATTACGGCGTGCCGCCTAATCCGCCCTACGTGTCTCCGCGAGGGATTTTGAGGCCGTGCCAACGACGCCCCGCGATTGTAGATCCGTGGCGGCGATCCGCCCGATTTGCGGGCACATGACGGTGATCCGCCACGGAGATACGTAGGGCGGATTAGCGCAGCGTAATCCGCCACCGCTCCGCCCACGGCCCATGCTTGATCTACGGCCGGTACTCGGGGAACATTTCCTTGAGCAGGAAGGCGGTCAATTCCTTCTCGTCTTCCTTGCGCGCGCTCATGTGGACGGTCTTGCCCAGGCGGCGCGATTCCCATTCGAAATCGCCCGGCTTTTCCTTGCGGATGATCTTGATCATTTCCTTGACCACGGCCGTTTCGATGTCGCGCTCGCCACCCTGCTCGACGTGGATCTGCTGCAGCCAGTTGCGCTTGAAGTTGGTGTTCCAGCCACGGAATTTCACGTCGGCGCTGTTGGAGCGCTTGTCGACCGAGAATACGCCGCCCGTGTCGTCCTTGTCCACGCCGCTGGAGCGGCCCTGGGCGCCGGCGATGTTGGCCTTGGCGATGCGCAGCGCGCGGTCGTTGGCGCTCTCCTCCGGCGCCGGTGGCGCCGGCTGCGGATTGTTGGCTTCGCGCGCGGCGCGGCGCTTGGCGATCATTTCCGACATGTCCGCCTCGGGCGGCGGCGTCATCGTCGCCTGCACCGGCGGCACATAGGTTTCCAGCTTGGGCTTGACGGCGGCCGGCGTCTCGCGCGCGACACTTTGCTTGCGCGGCGGCGGCGGCTTGCTGGCCTTGGCCACCTCGGTCTTGGGCTTGGGCGTCGGTTTCGGCGTCGGCTTGGTCGGCGTGATCGGCAGCGGCTGGATGTAGACCATCTGGCCCCCCTTGGGCGGCGCCGAAGTCTTGGTCTTTTCCGGCGCCGGCGCGATGAGGTAATACAACACGGCCAGCAGGTGCAGGGCGATCGAGATGCCGATGCCGATGCGGTTGCTCTTGGCCTTGCGGTCCCACGTGGCGGTCGGCTCCCCCGCCTGCGGCAGGGGTTGCCCGCAGGTTTCGCAATATCCGGTTGCGGAAAGTATATGGGAGTCGTGGTGCAAGATACCAAACCTTGTGCGTGAAAATGCGGCCATAGTGCCAGAGTCCCGATGGTTTGGAAACATCTGTTCAGGGCCATCATACCGCGCCGTTCAAATCGGTGCGCGTATCCCAAGGTTCCACTTTACAATTTTCACGTCTTGACGGGTGTTACCGTATGTATCCAGGCCTTTACAAAATGACATGGGGAGTGTCGTTCGCCGGGACGGATACGGCCACGGCGGGACGGCGGCCGGGGTTGCGGCGGGGATAGTCGGCCATCTGCGCGAACATGGCCGTCACGCACCGGTCGGCGTCCAGCACCTGGCGCGAGCGCAGCATCGGGCGCGGCAAGGCATGGGTGTAGTAATGACAACCCTCGACCGGATAGCCGAGCGCCCAGATGTTGCGCGCCGGTTCGCCCTGGACGTTGAGCGGCTGGCTGGCCTCGTCGATCTCGATGCCGCCGGGGTGGAACACGCCGTTGTAATAGGGCCGGACCAGGCCGCGTTTTAACACATTACGGATCAGTAAGGACTCGTCCGTTTCGGGGAAAAAGGCGTCCAGCCGGGCCACGACGAGCACGTCGATCGGCCGCCGCTCGGTGCCGTTGGCGAACTTCGTGCTCAGCACATAGGTGGAATCGTTCTCGTCGGTCTCGACCACGCTGTTGGGTCCCGAGACGATGTCGATGACACCGGCGTCGAGCAGCGCCAGCAGCTCTTCGTTGCGGCGCAGCGGCGGACCGAAGGCGGCGCGGTTGATGGCCGGATGGTAGACGTTGAGGAACTTGCGGTGCGAGGCCGGCGTGAGGCCGCCGTGCTCGATGGCGGCTTGCAAGGTGGCGCGCACGTCGCGCAGCACGTCGGTGGCGGCCTTGGTCGGACTGTCGATATTGCCCAGCCGCGCCTCTTGCAGATCGGCTTGCAGCCAGTCGGTGAAGAAACCGCGGAATTCGTCGAGGTTGGCGAACTGGCGCTCGCCCAGCGGAAACAGCAGCGCGTCGATCAGCGCCTCGTCGTCGGCGTCCGGCACGAAGGTCAGCGGGTCCGGCACCCGGGCATCCCCCGGCGAGGCGGCGTGGTCGGCGGCGCCGTCGACGCGCACACTGTTGGCCGGCAGCGCGGCGGTGCGCGCCAGGGTGTTGCGGTAGACCCAGGCCATTTCGCGTTTGAGCAGCGGCAGCAGCTCGCGGTCGAAATCGAGCTGGCGGCTGCCGCGCGTGGCCAGCGCCATGCGCCGCAGCGCCTCGACCGCGTCTTGTGTGAAGTAATGCGGCTGGTGGCGGCCGTCGAGCCCCTTCTGGTTGATGCCGCGCGCGGCGTAGGGCAGGCAGTTGCGCGAGCACAAGGTCAGTTTCGGTTCGCGCCCGGAGCGCTGGTAGCGCAGCACGCCCGGCCCGCCCTGCCCGTTCGGCTGGCCGTTCGGCTGGCGCACGAAGGCGCCGCCGCGCCCGACCGTGAGCTCGGCGATCACGTCGTGCGCGCTCAGGCCCAGGCCCTGGATCGCCACGCGCGCCTCGGGGCCGATGCGCGCCAGCTTGTCGAGCGGATAGACGTGGCGCACGAACGCCAGGCGGCTGTTGTAACGCGCGTGGTCCTGTGCGAACTTGGCCAGCCAGGCATCCAGATCGCTGGGCAGGTTGCGGCCGTGGCCGGTGGTCAGGAAGACGAAATCGCTGTGGACGATGAAGCCGCTTTCGAGCTCGATGGCGGTGCGGCCGTCCTGCTGCTGCCACAGGTCGTTGGCGCGCAGGCGGTGGTGCGTGAGCGTGACGCAGGCCGGCAAGGCGGCAACCACCTGCTGGTAGGCCCACGCCAGGTATTCGCCCAGCATGCTGCGCGGCAGGTAATCGGACTCGGTGATGCCGTCGCCGGCGCCCGCGATCCTGTGATAGCTGCCGCCGAAGCGGCGGTAGCCGCTCTGGCGCGCCCACGCCGTCAGCGACGGCGTGGCGCACAGCGGCGCGTGCTGCACCGCGCCGAGCGCGGGGAACATGGTGACCTGGCTGGCCACCGTGTTGATCAGCAGGTGCTGCGGCTGGCGCGTGGTGTGGACGCCGGGACCGCATTCGCCGGGCTCGATCAACACGATGTCGAGCAGCAGCTGGCGGCTGCCGGCGATCGCCGCGATGCGTTCGAGCACGCTGAGCCCGCGCGGCCCCATGCCCACGATGGTGACACTGTAGCGTTTCATTTCCGATCGCCTCTTTTTTCATAGCCAACTTGCCTATGATAAATAAACGACCCTCAAATTAACTTGTCTCCCGTCAATGCTTGACTATGTTCACGGCCTTCAGTGGTACGGCGTGCACACTTTCATGCTGGCCGACGACGGGGGCGTCCTCGCCGGCCAGCTCGGCGTCGCTCATCGGACCGGTGCCGCTGTACTTGTCGAGGAACAAGTAGATCACCGGCGTAATGTACAGCGTGATCACTTGCGAGAAGATCAAGCCGCCCACCACGGCCAGGCCCAGCGGCTGGCGCAGTTCGGCGCCGGCGCCCAGGCCCAGCGCGATCGGCAGCGCGCCCATCAGCGCGGCCAGGGTGGTCATCATGATCGGCCGGAAGCGCAGGATGCAGGCCTCGCGGATCGCCTCGGCCGGCGTGCGGCCCTCGTTGCGCTGCACGTGCAGCGCGAAGTCGATCATCATGATGGCGTTCTTCTTGACGATACCGATCAGCATCAGGATGCCGATGATGGCGATCATCGTCAGGTCCAGATTAAACAGGCGCAAGGTCAGCAAGGCGCCGACGGCGGCCGACGGCAGGCCGGCCAGGATGGTCAGCGGGTGGATATAGCTTTCATACAGCACGCCCAGCAGCACGTAGATGACGCCCAGCGCGGCCAGGATCAGGATCAGCTGGCTGCCCTGCGAGCTCTGGAACACCGCCGCGTCGCCGCCGTAGTTGGTGATGATCGACGGCGGCAGGCGCATGTCCACGCCCATCTGGTCGATCTTGGCGGTGGCCCTGCCCAGCGGCACGTCCGGCGCCAGGTTGAACGAGATCGTGATCGCCTGCAGCTGGCCCTGGTGGTTGACGGCGGTCGGGCCGATGGTACGCTCGACGCTGGCGATGCTCGACAGCTTGACCAGTTGGCCGGTCTTGTTGCGCACCGAGATCCTGGTCAGCGCGCTGTCGAACTGGCGGTCGGCGTCGGCCGCCTCCAGGATCACGTAGTAGCTGGCGGCCGGCGAGTAGATGGTCGACACCTGGCGCTCGCCGAAGGCGAGATACAGCGCGGTGCGGATGTCGCCGATCGCCACGCCGAGGTTGTTGGCCTTGTCGCGGTCGATCTTGAGCGACGCCTGCAAGCCCTTGTTCTGCGAATCGCTGGTGACGTCGCGGAAATCGGGATCGTTGCGCATCTGGTCCTGGTATTTCTGGGCCCAGTCGTTGAGCGCGCCCGGGCTGACCGATTGCAGGGTGTACTGGTAGCGGCTCTTGGACGGACGTCCGCCCAGCTGCAGGTTCTGCACCGGGCTCAGATACACGGCGATGCCGGGCACGGCCTTGGTGGCCTTGCGCAGGCTGTCGAGCACCTGCGGCATCTTCTGCCGCTCGCCGCGCGGCTTGAGCACCAGGAACATGCGCCCGCCGTTGCCGCCGCTGACGAAGGAGACCACGTCCTGCACGTTGGGGTCGGCGCGGATCACCGCCACCACGCGGTCCTGCAGCGCCATCAGCGCGGCCGACGAGATGTCCTCGGAGGCCTCGGTGTTGACGCGGATCTGGCCCAGGTCCTCCTCCGGGAAGAAGCCCTTCGGTATGGTGACGTACAGCACCGCCGTCAGCGCGAACGTGCCCAGCGCGGCCAGCAGCACGATCGGACGGTGGCGCAGCGCCATGTCCAAGGTGCGGGCGTAGCCGTTGCGCAGCCTGGTGAAGCCGGCCTCGAACCAGCGGCCGAGGAAGTTGCCCTTGTCGTGCTCGGGATCGATGGTGTCGGCCGGCAGCATGCGGCTGGCCAGCATCGGCACCAGCATCAGCGACACGGCCGCCGACACCAGCACCGACAGCGCGACGACGACGGCGAATTCATGGAACATCAGGCCGATCACGCCGGGCATGAAGAAGATCGGGATGAACACGGCCACCAGCGAGACCGAGATCGAGATGATGGTGAAGCCCATCTCCTTGGCGCCGATCAGCGACGCCTGCAAGGGCTTCTTGCCCATCTCGATGTGGCGCACGATGTTTTCCAGCACGACGATGGCGTCGTCGACCACCAGACCGACGGCCAGGGTGATGCCCAATAGCGAAACGTTGTCGAGGCTGTAACCGAAGGCGTACAGCAAGGCCAGCGCGCCCAGCAGCGAGATCGGCATCGTGATCGCCGGGATGAAGGTGGCGGCGGCGCGGCGCAGGAACAGGAAGATCACCATGACGACCAGGAAGATCGTCAGCAGCAGGGTCAGGTTGACGTCGTGGATGGCTTCGCGGATCGACACCGAGCGGTCGTTGACGAGGTTGATGCTGATCGATTCCGGCACCTGGTTCTTGAAGCGCGGCAGCAGCGCGCGCACGCCGTCGACCACCTGCACGGTGTTGGCGTCGGGCTGGCGCTGCACCAGCAGCACGATCGAGCGCTCGCCGTTGTAGCTGCCGGCGGTCTTGACCGACTGGAAGCTGTCCTCGACGGTGGCGACGTCCTTCAGGCGCACCGGCTCGCCGTTGCGGGTGGCGACGATCAGCTCGGCGAACTCGGACGCCTTCATCAGCTGGGCGTTGCCCTGGATCGTCAGGGTCTGGCTGGGGCCGTCGAGGATGCCCAGCGGCGTGTTGGCGTTGGCCGACTTGATCGCCTGCTGCAATTCGTCGAGCGTGAGGTCGCGCGCGTTCATCAGGTCCGACTTGGCGCGCACCCGCACGGCGAAGCGCTTCTGGCCGTTGACGGTGACCTGCGCCACGCCGGGCAGGGTCGACAGGCTGGGCGCGATCAGGTTCTCGGCGTAGTCGTTCAGCTCGGCCAGGGTCATCGACGGCGACGTCATCGTCATGAACAGCACCGGCGCGTCGGCCGGGTTGACCTTGCGGTAGGACGGCAGGTCGGTCATCTCGACCGGCAACTGGCGCTGGGCGCGCAGCAGCGCCGCCTGGACGTCGACCGCCGCCTCGTTGACGTTGACGCTGGGGTCGAACTCCAGGGTCAGCGAGGTGTTGCCCAGGGTGTTGGTGGAGGTGATCAGCGACAGGCCGGCGATGGTGGAGAACTGCTTTTCCAGCGGCAGCGCGACCGACGAGGCCATGGTGTCGGGCGAGGCGCCCGGCAGGTCGGCCGAGACGTTGATGACCGGCGTGTTATAGCTGGGCAGCGCGGCGACCGGGATGTAGAAGTACGACAGCACGCCCGCCAACACCAAGGTCAGCGACAGCAACACCACCATCACCGGGCGCCGTATGCATAACTCGGAAAGGTTCATCGCCTAGCCCTTCTGCTTCGCGTTGTCGACACCCGGGTCGGCCGGCTTGTCGGCCCCGGCGATCCGCACCTTGCCGCCCGGCCGCAGGTTTTGCTTGCCGTCGACGATGATTTTCTCGCTGCCGCTCAATCCGGACACGGCGGCGTTGTCGCCAAAGGAGTGCAGCCGCTTGATGTTGACCACTTTGGCGGATTGGTCACTATCAACCGCGTAGACGAAGGTGCCGCGGGTATTGCTGATGATAGCGTTTTGCGGGATCACCGTCGCGTCTTTTATCACGTGGGAGACCAGCTGGGCGTTGACGTACTGGCCCGGCCACAGGCTCGAACCCTTGTTGTCGAACTGCGCCTTGACGCGGATGACGCCGGCCACCGGATCGACCGTGTTGTCGATGAAGCTCAGGGCGCCGTTGATCTCCTTGTCCGAGCCGCCCAGGGTGACCTTGACCGGTACCTCGCCGCGCTGCTTGGCCTCCAGCAGCGCGCCCAGCGCCGACTCCGGCAGGGTGAAGGCGACGTTGATCGGATCGAGCTGGGTGACGGTGGTGAGCGAGGTCTCGAGCTGCACCAGGCTGCCCGGATAGACGTTGATGGCGCCGACCCGGCCCGTCATCGGCGCGCGGATCGAGGTGTAGCTGGCGTCGACGCCGACCGCGCGGGCGGCGGCGATGTCGGCCTCGAGCAGCGCGCGGGCCGAGTCGACCTGGCTCTTGAGCGTATCGACGGCGCCCTGGGCGACGAATTTCTGTTCCAGCAGGTCCATCGCGCGCTGGTACTGGCGCTCGGCGTCGGCCAGGGTGGCGCGGTCGCGCGCGACCTGGGCCTGCGCCTTTTGCACGTTGGCGCGCTGGCTGCGGTCGTCGAGCGAGAACATCAGCTCGCCGGATTTGACGAACTGCCCTTCCTTGATATGCACCTTGGAGATGGTGCTGGTCGTTTGCGGATGCAGGTCGACGGTGCTGACCGGTGTGACGGTGCCGTTCGCTTGCAGCACGACGGCGACATCCTGGCGCGTCGGCGCGACGACGCTGACCGTGGTCGGGCCCTGCGGGCCGTTGCCGTTCTTCGACTGGGCGCCGGTCTGGGCCGCGCCGGAGCCGCCGTGGGTCGCGTACCAGACGCCGCCGCCAAGGATCAGGATGGCGCCCACCACATATGCTAACGAAGATTTTTTCATTTTTTAAGCCAGGGTTTTACTGATGAAGTCACTGCCAAGATTATTGCCGCCGTGCATTATGGCGAAGCATTGTCGCATGGTTTTTGACCAAAACTCGCGCTTCTTCGCTACTCTGTGGCGTTTTTGCGTGAACTGAAAGCGCCGCGCGGCTCACCGCACGGCGTAGTACTCGGGCACGACCAGGGTGACCTCCAGCCCGCCGTCGGCGTGGTTGGCCAGCACCACGTTGGCGCCGTGCTGCTCGGCGATATTGCGGGCGATGGTCAGGCCCAGGCCGGTGCCGCCGGACTCGCGCGAGCGCGACGTCTCGATGCGGTAGAACGGCTCGAACACGCGCGCCATCTGGTCGTCGGGGATGCCGGGGCCGCCGTCGCGGATGCGGATGCGCGCCGCGCCCACCAGGCGCTCGACGGTGACGTTGGCGTGGTGGCCGTATTTGACGGCGTTGTCGATCAGGTTGACCAGGCAGCGGCGGATCGCCAGCGGCCGGCCCATCAGCGCCATGCCGGCCTTGCCGTTCAGCTCGACCGGCTGGCCGCTGTCGGTGGCGTCGCTGCAGACGCTGTCGAGCAGCGAGTCCAGGTCGAGCGCCTGCATGGTCTCGGTGGTGTCCATGCTGCGCGCCAGGTCCAGGCCTTCCTTGACCATTTGCTGCATGGCCGACAGGTCGTCGATCAGGCGCTGCTGCAGGTCGGCGTTGTCGACCTTTTCCAGCCGCAGGCGCAGGCGCGTGAGCGGCGTTTGCAGGTCGTGGGTGATGGCCGCCAGCATTTGCGTGCGCTGCATGATGTGCTGGCGGATGCGCGCCTGCATGGCGTTGAAGGCGGCGCTGGCCTGGCGGATCTCGGCCGCGCCGCTGAGCACCACCGGAGGATGGTTGATGTCGTTGCCCAGGTCCTTGGCGGCCTGCGCCAGCAGCTTGAGCGGACGCATGGTCATGCGCGTGACCAGGTAGGCCAGCACCGCGACGCTGAACAGGAAAGGCAGCAGCGCCAGCATCTCGCTGTACTCGGTGGCCGGCTTTTCGGGCGGCGGCAGGATCGACAGCTTGAGCAGCTGGCCGTCGCGCAGGCGCACGTACATCGCCTCGCAGGCGCCGCCCCATTGGGACGGCGCGAAGATGTAGCTCTGGCGCGGCTGGTAGCAGGCGGCCGGGTGTTCGGCCAGCGGCACCAGCTCGATGCCGCTGCCGAGGCGGTGCTGCAGGCGGGTGGAGAATTCGGTCGGGCCGATGGTCGGCGCCAGCGGCTCCTCGGGGCGCTGCAGCAGGATGGTGCCGCGCGTGGCCATGCGCAGATAGGTCTGGCGCGACGGTTCGGTGAGCGCCTCGGCGGTCGAGATCAGCTGCTCGGCGCGCTCCATCGCGTGGAAGTCGCGGTAGCGTTCGAACGCGCGGGTGCGCTCGCCAACGGCCAGCCACTGGGTCAGCGCCGCCGAGGCGATGATGCCGAGCAGCAGGACGGCGAAGACCCGGCCGGTCATCGAGCCGAGGAAGGCTTTCAAGGGTGCGGCTCCACGGTGACCTGGCCGGCCAGCACGTAGCCGCCGTTGCGCACGGTCTTGATGATCTGCGGCACGCGCGCGTCCTCGCCCAGCTTTTGCCGCAGGCGGCTGATCTGGATGTCGATCGAGCGGTCGAACGGGTCGGCGTCGCGGCCCTGGGTCAGGTTCAGCAGCTGGTCGCGGTTGAGCACGCGGTTCGGATGTTCGAGGAACACCTTGAGCAGGCGGAACTCGGCGCCCGACAGCATGATGACGATGCCGTCCGGGTTGAGCAGGTGGCGCGCGGTCAGGTCCAGGGTCCAGTTGGAAAAGCGCATCTGCTGCGCCTTGTCGGCGCCGCTGCCGCTGGGCATGGCGTTACTGCGGCGCAGGACGCTGCGGATGCGCGCCAGCAGCTCGCGCGGCTCGAACGGCTTGGGCAGGTAGTCGTCGGCGCCCATCTCGAGGCCGAGGATGCGGTCGAGCGGCTCGCCGCGCGCGGTCAGCATGATCACCGGCAGGGTCGACTGCGCGCGCAGCTTGCGGCACAGGGTCAGGCCGTCGTCGCCGGGCAGGTTGAGGTCGAGCACGACCAGGTCGGGTTTGGCTTCGTCGAGCATCTTCCACATGGCCACGCCGTCGGCGGCGCACAGCGCGCGGTAGCTGTTCGATTCCAGATAGTCGGCCAGCAGGGTACGGATGTCGCGATCGTCGTCGACGATGAGAATAGTAGATGTGGGTTCCATGCCTTAATTATCCTTAGTTCGGACGCGCCTGACCAATCACCAATTGTATCGTCTTGTATATGACCGGCAACGGCAGGCGGTGGCATCGGCGCCAGATAACAACGCGAAACATCTGGATACAAACACTATGACACGGGAAACGTCGTGGCAATCTTCGGCTGCGAAGATGGATTCAAGCGCGGCAACAAAATGCCGCGATACCGAATGAATCACTGAACTACTCATCGATAAAGGAAATGACCATGAACATACTTCGCAAAAGCATATTGATCGGCTTCACGGTGCTGGGCATGGCCGCCGCGCACGCCCAGGACACGGCGCCGGCCGCCGGCCCGGACAAGACCGCGAACATGGAGCAGCGCCGGGCCAAGATGTCGGAGATGTACGCCAAGCGCCAGGCGAAGCTGCACGACCAGCTGAAGCTGACGACGCAGCAGGAATCGGCCTGGGCCAGTTATCAGGCCGCGATCAAGCCGGCGGCGCCGGCCGGGCCGCGTCCGCAGCGCGGCGAGTTCGCCAAGCTGACGGCGCCTGAGCGTTTGAGCAAGATGATCGAAATGACCAAGCAGCGCGAAGCCAAGATGGAGGCCCACCTGACGGCGCTGACGGCGTTCTACGGGCAGCTGACGCCCGAGCAGAAAAAGGTGTTCGATGACCGCGCGATGGGCGGCAGGCACGGCGGCCACGGCCAGCGCGGCGGCTGGCGCCATCACGGCTAAGCAAGGCCACTGTCATCAATCGTCACGAGGAGACACGTAGGGCGGATTAGGCGGAACGCCGTAATCCGCCAATGCGTGCGCCGCCGAGACGCATGCATTGGCGGATTACGCTTCGCTAATCCGCCCTACGTGGATCCGCGCGAAACCACACGCCGCCACGATCTACGGGAACGCACGGGCCAGGGAATCGTGGAACTGGCTGGCGTTCTGATACCCGATCACGCGCGAGCCCGGCACCTCCCGCCCCTTGCCGTCGAACAGGATGATCCCCGGCGGGCCGAACAAACCGAAGCGCTTCAGCATGGCCTTGTCGTCGGCGTCGTTGGCCGTTACGTCCACCTGCAGCAGCACGGTGTCGGCCAGCTTGTCGCGCACCTTGGCGTCGACGAAGGTCAGCTTTTCCATCTCCTTGCACGACACGCACCAATCCGCATAGAAATCCAGCATGGCGGTCTTGCCGCCGGTTTGCGCAAGCACCGCGTCCAGCTGCGCCACCGTCTTGATCCTCTGGAACGCCAGCGGCGTATGCTGGTTGCCGGTCAAGTGCGCCAGCGGCGCCAGCGGATCGCGTCCGCCGCTGACCACGCCGACCAGTTGCGTCAGCCCCAGCACGGCGACCAGCACGCCCGCCGTCTTGCCGATCCATGCGCCGGAGTTGAGCAGCAGGTACATGCCGTAGCCGACCAGCAGCGCGGCCCAGCCCATCATCTGCACAGCCGCCGGCAGCACCGGCGACACCAGCCACCATGCCATCGCCAGCATCAGCACGCCGAAGAAGCGTTTGACCGAGTCCATCCACTTGCCCGCCTTCGGCAGCAAGGCGCCGGCCGAGACGCCGACCAGGATCAGCGGCACGCTCACGCCGACCGCCATGGCGAACAGCGCGGCGCCGCCGATGACGACGTCGCGCGTCTGGCTGATGTAGACCAGCGCGGCGGCCAGCGGCGCGGCCACGCACGGGCCGACGATCAAAGCCGAGATCGCGCCCATGACGAACACGCCGGCCAGCTTGCCCGACGATTGGCGATTCGAGACGCCGCTCAATTTCGATTGCAGCGCGGCCGGCACCTGCAGGTCGTAGTAGCCGAACATCGACAGCGACAGGATCGCCATCAGCACGGCGAACGTGCCCAGCACCCACGGGTTTTGCAACGCGGCGGACAAGCCCTCGCCCGCCAGGCCGGCGGCCACGCCCAGCGCGGTGTAGACGATGGCCATGCCCAGCGCGTAGGTGACCGACAGCAGCAGGCCGCGGCCGCGGTTGCTGCGGTCGCCCTCGCCGACGATGATCGACGACAGGATGGGCACCATCGGCAGCACGCAGGGCGTGAACGACAGGCCCAGGCCGAGCAAGGCGAACAGCGGCAGGATGGCCAGCAGGCTGCCGGTCTTGAGCGCGGCTTCCAGCCGGCCCGATTCGCCGACCGGCGCGGCCGCCACGGCGGGTGCCGGCGGCGCTGGCGGCACGATGTCCTCGGCGGTCGGCTTGGGGATGGTGTAGATGTTGACGCCGGGGCTGATGGCGGCCGGCTTGCCTTCGCCGATGGCCTGGGCCGTTGCGGTCGCCGGCGCCGCCGCCGGTTTCGCGGCGGGCGCGGCGTCGGCCTTGGCGCCCGGCGCGGCGGGCAACGGCACCGAGCCGCTGCCGGTCAATTGCGCCTTGTAGTCTTGCGGCGAGTAGCACAGACCTTTTTCGGAGCAGCCCTGCCCGCTGACCAGCAGGGTGAACGGGCCGTCGACGTCGACCGGTATCGTGATGGTGACGTTCTGGCGGTAGGTTTCGACGTCCTTCTCGAAGGTGGCGTCGTAGTGGACTTTGCCGGCCGGGATCAAAGGCGTGCCGAGCTTGGCGCCGACGGCGCTGAACTTGAACGGTTCGCGGTACATATAGTATCCGTCGGCGATCTGGAAGCTGACCGCGATCGTGTGGCCGTCGACCATGCGCGCGGAGAACTTGAACGCCAGCGCGGGATCGAGGAAGTCCTGGGCGCGGGCGGGGCCGGTCAACAGCACGGCGATCAGGGACAACAGCGTGGCAAAAAGACGGGCGAAACGGGACATGAAAACCTTCTATCAGCGGGGATGGTCGTTGAAGCAAGTGGGATAGTACACCGAGCGTGCATTTAACGCCCGCGTGCGGCCCGGGCCTCGTAAGTTTCGAGGAAACACGTAGGGCGGATTAGGCGAAGCCGTAATCGGCCATGCATGCGTCGCCGACGGCTCGGCGATGGCCGATTACGCTGCGCTAATCCGCCCTACGTGGAACACGGGGCTGATTTTACCGACCTCGCCGTTTTATGCGAAACTCGGCTTTTACCAATCTGGAGTCCACTCCGATGTCTACGCTTCGCCCCTTGCTGTTTTCCGCTTTGGCGCTGGCCGCCGTCCCGACCTTGGCGCAGGCGCCGGCCGAGGCGTTGGCCGCCGTGTCCGCCAAGGATTTACTGACCCACATCAAGACCCTGGCTTCCGACGAATTCGAGGGCCGCGCCCCGGGCTCGGTCGGCGAAGCGAAGACGGTGGCGTATCTGGAGCAGGAATTCAAAAAGCTGGGCCTGAAACCGGGCAATCCGAACGGCAGCTGGGTGCAGCCGGTACCGATGCGCGGCATGACACCGGCGCCGTCGTTCACCTACACGATCGGCGGCAAGACCGTGGCGCTCAGCTTTCCGGACGATTATGTCGCGCATTCGACCAGCCAACCGGCCAGTGTCGGCGTGGACAAGTCCGAGATCGTGTTCGTCGGCTACGGCGTGCAGGCGCCCGAGTACGGCTGGGACGATTACAAGGGCGTCGACGTGCGCGGCAAGACCATCCTGATGCTGATCAACGATCCGGCCGTGCCCGACCCGAAGAATCCGGCCGAGCTCGATCCGGCGATGTTCAAGGGCAAGGCGATGACCTATTACGGCCGCTGGACCTACAAATACGAGATCGCCGCCAAGCTGGGCGCGGCGGCGGCGATCATCATCCATGAAACCAAGCCGGCCGCCTATCCGTGGGACGTGGTGCGCAGCGGCGGCAACAGCGAGAACTTCAGCCTGCTACGCGACGGCCCCGATCCGGACGCGCCGGCGGTGCCGGGCTGGATTCAGCTGGACAAGGCCAAGGCGATGATGGCGGCCGCCGGTTACGATTTCGACAAGCTCAAGAAGCAGGCGCTGACCAAGGACTTCCGTCCCGTCAGCCTGAAAGGCACGGCCAGCTTCAAGATCGACAACACGGCGCGCACCGTCAACTCGAACAACGTGGTGGCGATGATCCCGGGCAGCGATCCTAAGCTGAAGGATGAGTTCGTCATCTACAGCGCCCACTGGGACCATCTGGGTATCGACGAGCGCTTGCCGGGGGAGCGGACCAGGCAGATCTATCACGGCGCGCTAGACAACGCCTCCGGCGTGGCCGCGCTGATGGAGATCGCCAAGGCCTACAAGGCGCTGCCGCCGGCGCAGGCGCCGAAGCGCTCGATCCTGTTCCTGGCGACCACCGCCGAGGAGCGCGGCCTGCTGGGGGCGAAATACTACGCCAGCCATCCGCTGTACCCGCTCAAGAAGACGGTGGCGAATATCAACATCGACGGCATCAACGCCTGGGGCAAGACGGCGCAGATCGAGAACGTGACGTCCGGGCATTCGAGCATCGATGGGTTGCTGGCCAAGTATGCCAAGACCCAGGGCCGGGTGATGGATGGCGATTCTCGGCCCGAGCTGGGTAGCTTCTACCGCGCCGACCAGCTGGAGTTCGCGCGCGCAGGCGTGCCGGTGCTGTACACCAAGGCGCGCAGCCGCTATCTGGACAAGCCGGAGAATTACGCGCGCGAGAAGGTCGACCATTACTTCACCAAGGATTACCACCAGGTGACCGACGATGTGCGCGACGATTGGGATTTCGGCGGCGGCGTGCAGGACATCCAGCTGCTGTTCCAGGTGGGCCTGGATATCGCGCAGGGCGTGACGCCGACGTGGAACGCCGGGTCGGAGTTCAAGGCGGCGGGCGACAAGCGGTTGAAGTAATCGGCGTCCCGCTTGCCGCGAGGTGATTTTCGTAGGGCGGATTAGGCGGCACGCCGTAATCCGCCATGAGCCGCCGACGGAGCTTGGCGGATTACGCTGCGCTAATCCGCCCTACGTGGTTTAGACGAAAACGAACGCCGCCATAAAAAAAGCCAGGCATCGCCTGGCTTTTTCCTTAGACACTACTCAACAGCGAAGATTACTCTTCAGCGGTTGGGGCGGCGTCGATGTCGGTGACTTCTGGACGGTCCATCAGCTCAACGTAAGCCATTGGAGCGTTGTCGCCAACACGGAAACCCATTTTCAGGATGCGCAGGTAGCCGCCGTTGCGGTTTGCGTAGCGTGGGCCCAGTTCTGCGAACAGCTTCAGAACCATTTCACGATCGCGCAGACGGGAGAACGCCAGACGCTTGTTTGCCAGGGTGTCGGTCTTGCCCAGGGTCAGGATCGGCTCGATCACGCGACGCAGTTCTTTCGCTTTTGGCAGCGTGGTTTTGATGGCTTCATGACGCAGCAGGGAAACGGTCATGTTGCGCAGCATTGCCAGACGGTGGGACGAGGTACGATTCAGTTTACGGAGGCCGTGACGGTGACGCATGGTACTTCCTTTCAGGTGTTTAAATCCGAGTTCTTCGATCGCTCACGTGTGACGGTGGGCGCGGACCGGTTCTAGGGATATACGCCCGCTACGACATGTAGCGGGCGGGTGCTGCAAAATGCAAATCAGTTGGCAACAGAGCAGAACATCGCTACGCGATGTCCAGCACTGTCGCCCAATCTAGTCAGTTGGTAACGGGGCAGAACATTGCTGCGCAATGTCCAGCACCGTCACCCAATCTGTTATTTTTCCAGCCCAGCAGGTGGCCAGTTTTCCAGCTTCATGCCCAGGGTCAGACCACGGGAAGCCAGAACTTCCTTGATTTCGTTCAGGGACTTGCGGCCCAGGTTCGGCGTCTTGAGCAGTTCGTTTTCCGAACGCTGGATCAGGTCGCCGATGTAGTAGATGTTTTCCGCTTTCAGGCAGTTAGCCGAACGCACGGTCAGTTCCAGATCGTCCACTGGACGCAGCAGGATCGGATCGACCAGCGGCGCGCGCGATGGCGCTTCGGCGGCGGCTTCGGTGCCTTCCAGGGCGGCGAACACGTTCAACTGGTCAACCAGGACGCGCGCCGATTGACGGATCGCTTCTTCCGGCGAGATGACGCCGTTGGTCTCGATGTTGATGATCAGCTTGTCCAGGTCGGTACGCTGTTCCACGCGAGCGGACTCGACGAAGTAGGAAACGCGGCGCACCGGCGAGAACGACGCATCCAGAATGATGCGGCCGATGGTTTTGTTGGTGTCTTCGGACAGGCGGCGGACGTTGCCCGGCACATAGCCGCGGCCTTTTTCAACCTTGATCTGCATGTCCAGTTTGCCGCCGGCGGTCAGGTGGGCGATCACGTGGTCCGGATTGATCAGTTCCACGTCGTGTGGCAGATCGATGTCCGAGGCCAGGATGGCGCCTTCGCCTTCCTTCTTCAGGGTCAAGGTGACGGAGTCACGGTTGTGGACTTTGAAGACCACGCCCTTGAGGTTCAGCAGCAGATCGACGACGTCTTCCTGCACGCCGTCGAGCGACGAGTATTCGTGTACAACGCCTGCGATCGTCACTTCGGTTGGCGCGTAGCCGACCATCGACGACAGCAGCACGCGGCGCAACGCATTACCCAATGTATGGCCATAGCCGCGTTCGAACGGCTCCATCACTACTTTAGCGTGGCCGGCGCCGAGCGCCTCTACATCGATAATACGTGGCTTCAACAGACTGTTTTGCATGTAAATGTCCTTTTCAATACCCTCGGCGCGTTAGGCCGATAAGGCTGATGGCATTAGTGAAAACGCCCGCTGTTCACAGCGGGCGGGTTTTTTACGGCTAGACTACAGATTAACGCGAGTACAGTTCGACGATCAGCGATTCGTTGACGTCGTTGGCGATCTCGTTGCGCTCTGGCAGGGACTTGAAGGTGCCTTCCATTTTCTTGGCATCGACCGACACCCAGCTAGGCATGCCGACTTGTTCAGCCAGCGACAGCGCTTCAACGATACGCACTTGCTTCTTCGACTTTTCGCGCACGGCAACAACGTCGCCGATCTTCACTGCGTACGAAGCGATGTTGACCACTTGGCCGTTCACGGTGAACGCTTTGTGCGATACCAGCTGACGCGCTTCGGCGCGGGTCGAGCCGAAGCCCATGCGGTATGCAACGTTGTCCAGGCGGGTTTCCAGCAGCTTCAGCAGGGTTTCGCCGGTGTTACCCTTGCGACGGTCCGCTTCGGCGAAGTAGCGACGGAACTGACGTTCCAGAACGCCGTACATACGCTTGACTTTTTGCTTTTCGCGCAGTTGGTTGCCGTAGTCCGAGGTGCGGGCACCCGACTTGACGCCGTGCTGGCCTGGTTTGACGTCCAGTTTGCACTTGCTGTCGAGCGAGCGGCGTGCGCTCTTCAGGAACAGGTCAGTACCTTCACGGCGGGAGAGTTTTGCTTTAGGTCCGATATAACGTGCCACGATGCTTCCTTTTTATAAATAATAACGCCCCAGCCACAGACGGGAATTCCCGGATTGCGGTTAGGCGCTAGTCTGATCCTCAGGGTGGGCCAGACGGTGGCTTAAATACGAATAACCCGCCGAAGGTGTTCGACAGGCGACAACAGCCGGGCAGTATAACCGTTTCCGGCTTTCTGCTCCAGCGATTTCTAACAGCGGGAAGGAGGCGAAGCGAACTTCGCCGCCGACCGCGCGATTAGATACGACGACGTTTTGGAGGACGGCAGCCGTTGTGCGGTACTGGGGTAACGTCCTGGATCTCGGTGATCTTGATGCCCAGGTTGTTCAGTGCGCGCACTGCGGATTCGCGACCAGGACCTGGGCCCTTGATACGCACTTCCAGGTTCTTCACGCCGCATTCAACAGCGACTTTACCAGCCGCTTCAGCCGCAACCTGCGCTGCGAACGGGGTCGATTTACGCGAACCCTTGAAGCCAGCGCCACCGGAGGTCGCCCACGACAGAGCGTTGCCCTGACGGTCGGTGATGGTGATGATGGTGTTGTTGAAGGAAGCGTGAACGTGCGCGATACCTTCGGCGACGTTCTTCTTGACCTTCTTGCGTACGCGCGCTGCTGCTGCGCTGCTTTGTTGCTTAGCCATGTGATTTCCCTAGATTATTTCTTGAGCGATTGAGCGGCTTTGCGCGGGCCCTTGCGGGTACGTGCATTGGTGCGGGTGCGCTGACCGCGGACCGGCAGGCCCTTACGGTGACGCATGCCGCGGTAGCAACCCAGATCCATCAAACGCTTGATGTTCATGGACAGTTCGCGGCGCAGATCGCCTTCGACGATGAATTTAGCTACTTCATCGCGCAGCTTTTCCAGCTCGCTGTCGTCCAGATCCTTGACCTTTTTATCGGTCGCAATACCCGTCGCGGCGCAGATGAACTTTGCGCGTGGGCGGCCTACACCGTAGATGGCCGTCAGGCCGATAACGGTGTGCTGATGATTTGGGATATTAACCCCTGCAATACGTGCCATTCGTTATTCCTCGATAAATAACGGTTATTAACCTTGACGCTGCTTGTGACGCGGTTCGACGCAGATTACGCGAACGACGCCCTTGCGCTTGATGATCTTGCAGTTGCGGCAGATCCGCTTGACTGAGGCGTTAACTTTCATTTTGCTCTCTCTTTGGTTAGTTACTTGGTCCGGAACACAATGCGTGCTCGGCTCAGATCGTAAGGTGTCAGTTCGACCGTCACCTTGTCGCCAGGAAGAATGCGGATATAGTTCATCCGCATTTTACCCGAAATATGCCCGAGCACCACGTGTCCGTTTTCCAGCTTTACTCGAAATGTTGCATTGGGGAGATTCTCAAGAATCTCGCCCTGCATCTGTATGACGTCGTCTTTTGCCATTCGGTATGTTTACCGCGCTTATCGCGTCGGAATTCCGCCTTTGAAATTTGCTTTGCGCAGCAGCGATTCATATTGCTGCGACATCACGTAGTTTTGTACCTGGGCCATGAAATCCATGGTCACAACCACAATAATCAACAGAGAAGTACCACCAAAATAGAACGGTACCTTCCACTCGGCTTGCATGAATTCCGGCAACAAACACACCAAAGTGATGTAGATGGCGCCAGCCAGTGTCAAACGTGTCAGGATCTTGTCGATGTAACGGGCAGTCTGCTCACCGGGACGTATCCCTGGCACAAAGGCCCCGCTCTTCTTCAAGTTATCCGCTGTTTCCTTGCTGTTGAAGACCAGCGCCGTATAGAAGAAACAGAAAAACACGATCGCAATGGCATACAACAGTGCGTGGATGGGCTCGCCTGGCCCCATCGATGCTGCCAAATCTTTCAGGAACCGGACGACAGGGTTGGCCGTGTCGGCGCCCTGTGTGAACCAGCCCACGATCGTTGCCGGGAACAAGATAATCGACGAAGCGAAAATCGGTGGGATCACGCCGGCCATGTTCAACTTCAATGGCAGGTGCGACGTTTGTCCACCGTAGATCTTGTTACCCACCTGGCGCTTGGCGTAGTTGACCAGGATCTTGCGCTGGCCACGTTCGACAAACACCACGAAGAACGTCACCGCCACCACCAGCACCATGATGATGATCGCCGAGAACGCGCCGATCGAACCGTTGCTCACCGAGGCACCCAAACCGCCCAGCGCGCTCGGCAGACCTGCCGCGATACCCGCGAAGATGATGATCGAAATGCCGTTGCCCAGACCGCGTTCGGTGATCTGCTCGCCGAGCCACATGACGAACATGGTGCCGGTCAGCAAGGTGACCACGGTCACGAAGCGGAACGCGTAGCCCGGATCCAGCACCAGGCCAGGTTGCGACTCCAGCGCCACGGCGATCGACAACGCCTGGAACAGCGCCAGCACGACCGTGAAATACCGGGTGTACTGGGTGATCTTGCGACGGCCCGATTCGCCCTCTTTCTTCAGCGCTTCCATCTGCGGCGACACGATCGACACCAGCTGCATGATGATCGAGGCCGAAATGTAAGGCGTGATACCCAGCGCAAAGACTGTGAAGCGCGCCAGAGCGCCACCGCTGAACATGTTCAACATGCCCAGGATGCCGCCCTCTTGCGACTTGAACAGCGCGGCCAATTGTACCGGATCGATCCCGGGAACCGGGATGTGAGCGCCGATACGATAAACCACCAATGCACCAAGCAAGAACCAGAGCCGGTTCCAAGGGAACCCGGCTGCCGCACTTTTAGCCAATTGTGGATTAGTCGCCAATTTTCGCTCCGATCAAGCTGTTAGCGGTCAACTCAGGCTACCGAGCCGCCGGCTGCTTCGATGGCCGCTTTCGCGCCAGCGGTCACTTTCAGGCCTTTGAGGTTCACCGCTTTGGTGATCTCGCCGGACAGAATGACGCGCACGTCGCGGGCCAGCACAGCCAGCACGCCGGCTTGCTTGAGCACCAGGATGTCGACGTCGCCGACCGGCAGGTTGTTCAGGTCGGACAGGCGCACTTCAGCTTTGAAGGTGGCGTTGAGCGACTTGAAACCGCGCTTAGGCAGACGGCGTTGCAGAGGCATCTGACCGCCTTCGAAACCGACTTTGTGGAAGCCGCCCGAACGCGATTTTTGACCCTTGTGACCACGGCCCGAGGTTTTACCCAGACCGGAGCCGATACCGCGGCCGACGCGACGCTTGTAGTGCTTGGCGCCATCGGCTGGTTGAATGGTATTCAGTTCCATGATTTCTCCGTGTGTAAGCCCGAGGGCTTACGCAACTACTTTAACGAGGTACGATACTTTGTTGATCATGCCGCGCACGGATGGGGTGTCTTGCAGCTCGGAGACCGAGTTGACACGACGCAGGCCCAGACCGCGGACGGTGGCACGGTGGTCTTCACGCGTGCCGATCAAGCCCTTGACCAATTGTACTTTGACGGTTTTGGTTGTCATAACGTTCACCTTAGCCCAGGATTTCTTCTACCGACTTGCCGCGTTTCGCAGCAATTTCAGCAGGAGTACTCATTTTTGCCAGACCATCCAGCGTTGCACGGACCAGGTTGTAAGGGTTGCTCGAGCCGGTGGATTTCGCCACGACGTCGGTCACGCCCATTACTTCGAAGATCGCGCGCATTGCGCCGCCGGCGATGACGCCGGTACCCGGTTTCGCAGGCGACATCATCACTTTCGATGCGCCGTGACGGCCGGTGACGGTGTGCTGCAGGGTGCCGTTTTTCAGGTTGACCTTGATCAGGTTGCGACGGGCTTCTTCCATTGCCTTCTGCACACCGACCGGTACCTCTTTCGACTTGCCCTTGCCCATGCCGATGCGGCCATCGCCGTCACCAACCACGGTCAGCGCGGCGAAACCCATGATACGACCACCCTTGACCACTTTGGTCACGCGGTTGATCGCGATCATTTTTTCGCGCATGCCGTCATCCGGCTTGTCGCTTGCCATTTTTGCTTGCATTTTTGCCATGATCGTTCCTTAGAACTTCAGACCGGCTTCGCGCGCGGCTTCTGCCAGCGCCTTCACACGGCCGTGGTAACGGAAACCGGAGCGGTCGAACGCGACTTCGGTAATCCCTGCTTTCAGTGCTTTCTCTGCGACGCGCTTGCCGACGATCGCGGCGGCGGCGGCATTGCCACCCTTGCCCGATTTGCCAGCCAGTTCGTTGCGCACTTCGACTTCTGCCGTGGAGGCCGATACCAGTACTTTGGCATCCGGCGAGATCAGGTTCGCGTAGATATGCAGGTTAGTGCGGTGTACCGACAGGCGGTTCACTTTCTGTTGCGCGATCTTGATCCGGGTTTGGCGTCCGCGGCGCAGACGTGATTCTTTCTTGTCCATCGTCAGCCCCTAGTTACTTCTTCTTGGTTTCTTTGATCTTAACCACTTCGTCCGCATAGCGAACGCCCTTGCCCTTGTAAGGCTCTGGGGAGCGGTAAGCGCGAACTTCAGCAGCCACTTGGCCCACTTGCTGACGGTCGATGCCTTTGATGACGATCTCCGTTGGCGTTGCGGTGGCGCAGGTGACGCCGGCTGGCATCGAGTGCACGACAGGGTGCGAGAAGCCCAGCGACAGATTCAGCTTGTCGCCCTGCGCTTGCGCCTTGTAACCCACACCGACCAGGTTCAGCTTTTTCTCGAAACCCTTGGTGACGCCGGTGACCATGTTGTTGACCAGGGCGCGCAGCGTGCCGGACATGGCATTGGCTTCGCGGCTGTCATCGGCCGGGACGAAATTGAGGGTTCCTTCTTTGTTTTCCACTTTGACCTGGCCGTTGAGGACCTGGGTCAAGACGCCCAGCGGGCCCTTGACAGTGATCGCCTGTGCGGAGATGGCGACATCAGCGCCAGCTGGCACAGCGATTGGCATTTTAGCTACACGAGACATGTCTAACTCCTTATGCGACGTAGCAAATAACTTCGCCGCCGACACCGGTAGCGCGTGCTTTGCGGTCCGTCATGACGCCTTGCGGAGTCGACACGATCGCCACACCCAAGCCATTCATCACAGTAGGGATCTCGTCCTTGCCCTTGTAGACGCGCAGGCCCGGACGGGACACGCGCTCAAGGCGCTCGATGACGGGACGGCCAACATAATACTTCAAACCGATTTTCAGTTCCGCTTTGCCACCAGCTTCGGCTACGGCGAAATCTTCAATGTAACCCTCGTCCTTGAGGACGTTGGCAATCGCAATTTTGACTTTCGACGATGGCATGGCCACGGTCGTTTTTTGCACGCCCTGGGCGTTACGAATGCGGGTCAGCATATCGGCGATAGGATCGCTCATACTCATTGCATATTCTCCTATTACCAGCTTGCTTTAGTCATACCCGGAATCTCACCACGCATGGCGAATTCACGGAGCTTGATACGGCCCAGACCGAATTTACGGAAAGTGCCGCGAGGACGACCGGTGACGGCGCAGCGGTTACGCTGGCGGGTCGGAGCCGAGTTACGTGGCAGCGCTTGCAGTTTCAGGCGCGCTTCGTAACGTTCTTCTTCCGACTTCGACTGGTCATCAATGATGGCCTTCAGCGAAGCGCGCTTGGCGGCGAATTTGTTCGCCAGGTCCACACGCTTTTGCTCACGGTTAATCAGTGCGAGTTTTGCCATGATCTTCTTAGTTCCTGAACGGGAATTTAAAGGCGGCGAGCAAAGCTTTGGCTTCGTCGTCGGTCTTGGCGGTGGTGGTAATCGAAATGTTCATACCACGCAGCGCATCGATCTTGTCGTACTCGATCTCAGGGAAGATGATCTGCTCTTTGACACCGATGTTATAGTTGCCGCGGCCATCGAACGAACGACCATTGACACCACGGAAATCGCGCACGCGCGGCAGGGCCACGGTGATGAAGCGATCGAGGAACTCGTACATGCGAGCGCCACGCAGGGTGACCATGGTACCGATCGGGTAGCCTTCACGGATTTTGAAACCCGCGATAGCTTTGCGCGACTTGGTCGTCACTGGCTTTTGGCCGGCGATCTTGGTCAGGTCGCCGACGGCGTGTTCGAGGACTTTCTTGTCCGCGATTGCCTCACCAACACCCATGTTCAGGGTGATCTTGGTCAGGCGTGGAACTTCCATCACCGACTTGTAACCGAATTTCGCGGTCAGGTCGGCGACGACTTTATCTTTGTAGAATTCTTGGAGACGTGCCATGATTTCTTAAGCCTTCACTACTTCGCCGGACGATTTGAAGATGCGGACTTTTTTGCCATCCACTTCTTTGAAACCGACACGGTCTGCCTTGCCACTAGCCGCGTTGAACAACGCGACGTTGGACACGTGAATCGGCATAGTCTTGTCGACGATACCACCTTGTACGCCAGTCATTGGGTTAGGCTTGGTCGCTTTTTTAGCGACGTTGACGCCTTCAACCACGACATGCTCCGCATCTACACGACGCGAAACGACGCCACGTTTGCCCTTGTCTTTCCCGGTCAGAACGATGACTTCGTCGTTTTTACGAATCTTATCCATTACGACTCCTTACAGGACTTCCGGTGCCAGGGACACGATCTTCATGAACTTTTCAGTGCGCAGCTCGCGCGTCACTGGTCCAAAAATACGGGTACCGATCGGTTCCAGCTTGGCGTTCAACAGAACGGCGGCATTGCCGTCGAACTTCACCAGGGAACCGTCTTGGCGGCGAACACCTTTAGCGGTGCGCACAACCACGGCGTTATAAATTTCACCTTTTTTGACACGGCCACGTGGCGCGGCGACTTTAACAGTCACTTTGATCACATCGCCAATGCCAGCATAACGGCGCTTGGAACCGCCCAATACCTTGATGCACATAACTTCTTTGGCACCGGTATTGTCGGCCACTTCGAGCCGGCTTTCAGTTTGAATCATAGTATTCTCTTTCCCAACTTAAGCCGAAGAATCCACACAATGCGGACCTGCGGTCAGTCTTGGTCCCGCCAGCGCGCCCATGCAGGGCCCGATGTTTGGGTGCTTGACCTTCGTACTGCGACCGACCGCACGGTTCTGCGTCTGTGGCCAGACACTTTGCGGCGTTACATGAACGAAGCCCGCAAGTATATAACACAACTCGCGGGCTTGCAAGAACTAATTGAACACCGCCCCCGACCCGTGTGGACCGGAGGCGACGGCTTCAATTAAACGATTTGCGCGGCTTGCACCACGCGCGTCACGGTCCATGCCTTCGTTTTGGAGATCGGACGACCTTCCACGATTTCCACCGTGTCACCGGTTTTCACCTGGTTGGTCTCGTCATGCGCGTGATACTTGTTCGAGCGCATGATGATCTTGCCGTACAAAGGATGCTTGACGTGACGTTCGATCAGAACGGTAACGGTTTTGTCCATTTTGTCGGACACCACTTTACCGACCAGCGTGCGCTTGAGCGGCTTGTTCACTGTTTCGGTCATTTGGCTTCCTTGGTGTTCATTACCGTTTTTACACGTGCGATGTCGCGACGTACCTTCTTGAGCTGCGAAGTGTTGCTCAGCTGCTGCGTCGCGATTTGCATGCGCAGGCCGAACTGGGCCTTCAACAGGTCAGTCAGCTCTTTTTGCAGAGCTACCTGGTCTTTGCCGCGGAGTTCAGATGCTTTCATATTTCACTCCTGTTATTGGCCGACTTGGCGGACCACGAAGGTCGTCGCCAGCGGCAGTTTGGCAGCGGCCAGGCGGAATGCTTCGCGCGCCAAGGTTTCGTCGACGCCGTCCATTTCGTACAGGACTTTGCCCGGACGGATTTCAGCGACGTAGTACTCTGGATTACCCTTACCGTTACCCATACGAACTTCGGCTGGCTTGTTCGAAATCGGTTTGTCCGGGAAGATGCGGATCCAGATACGGCCGCCACGTTTGATGTGGCGGGTCATGGCGCGACGAGCGGCTTCGATCTGGCGTGCCGTGATACGACCACGGGCGACGGCTTTCAGACCGAATTCACCGAACGACACCGAAGTGCCGGTGCCATGCGAAATGCCGGTGTTACGGCCTTTCTGCTCTTTACGATACTTCCTGCGTGCTGGTTGCAGCATGATTATTCTCCTGCTTTCTCGGCCGGCTTGGCGGCAGCGGCGCTACGAACGCGTGCTGCGCCCGGGGCGGCTGGTTTAGCACCGGCGCCGGCGCCGGCTGGGCGCGGACGGCCAGCTGGTTTGCCGTCGTCACGACGTGGGCCACGTGGCTTCTTCTCGTCCGGCGGGGTATCGATGACTGGTGCGTCGCCGTTCGGCGCGCGGTCACCCTTGTATACCCAGACCTTGACACCGATGATGCCGTAGGTGGTCGAAGCTTCGCTGGTGCCGTAGTCGATGTCGGCGCGCAGGGTGTGCAGTGGCACACGACCTTCGCGGTACCACTCTTTACGAGCGATTTCGATACCGTTCAAGCGGCCCGACGACATGATCTTGATGCCCAGGGCACCCAGACGCATGGCGTTTTGCATGGCGCGCTTCATCGCGCGGCGGAACATGATGCGCTTTTCCAGCTGCTGGGCGATCGAATCGGCGATCAGCTGCGAGTCGATTTCCGGCTTGCGGATTTCTTCGATGTTCACGTGGACAGGCACGCCCATGATCTTGGTCAGCGCCGACTTCAGTACTTCGATGTCTTCGCCTTTTTTACCAATGACCACGCCCGGACGCGAGCTGTAGATCGTGAAACGCGCGTTCTTGGCTGGACGCTCGATGACGATGCGGCCGACCGAAGCGTTCTTCAGCTTGGTCTTCAGGTAGGCGCGCGCCTTCAAGTCTTCGTTCAGCATCGAAGCGAAGTTGCTGTTGCCAGCATACCAACGCGAGGCCCAGTTACGGGTAACCGACAGGCGGAAGCCGGTTGGGTGGATTTTTTGACCCATGCTATAGCTCCTTAGTTGCCGACGGTCACGTAAATGTGACACGATTGCTTCGAAATGCGATCACCCCGGCCCTTAGCGCGTGCGGTGAAGCGCTTGAGGATCGGACCCTTTTCGACGTAGATCGTTTTCACGAACAATTCGTCGATGTCGGCGCCATCGTTGTGCTCGGCGTTGGCGATAGCCGACTCCAGCACTTTCTTGATGATGGTCGCGCCCTTTTTCGGGCTGAATTGCAGAATGTTGAGTGCAGCGTCAACTTTCTTGCCGCGGATCTGGTCGGCCACGAGGCGACCTTTCTGATCCGACAAGCGCACACCCTTGAGGATTGCTTTGGTTTCCATTATTTCTTCGCCTTCTTGTCAGCGGCATGGCCCTTGAACGTGCGGGTCAGCGCGAATTCACCGAGCTTGTGACCAACCATGTTCTCGGAGACGTACACCGGCACGTGCAGCTTGCCATTGTGGACGGCGATCGTCAGGCCGATGAAGTCAGGCATGATGGTCGAACGACGGGACCAGGTTTTGATTGGCTTTTTGTCTTTGGCCGCTTGCGCCGCTTCGACTTTTTTCACCAGGTGGGCGTCACAGAACGGCCCTTTTTTCAATGAACGAGTCATGTGCTACCCCTTATTTCTTGCCGCGGCGCGAGACGATCATGGAAGAAGTGCGCTTGTTGCTGCGGGTCTTCTTACCCTTCGTCTGTTGGCCCCAAGGCGACACTGGATGACGACCAGCTGCGGTTTTACCTTCACCACCACCGTGCGGGTGATCGACCGGGTTCATGACCACACCGCGAACGGTAGGACGAACACCGCGCCAGCGCATCGCACCGGCTTTACCAATCTTGCGCAGGCTGTGTTCGGCGTTGCCGACTTCACCCACGGTGGCACGGCACTCGATGTGCACGCGACGGACTTCACCCGAGCGCAGGCGGACCTGGGCGTAGGTGCCTTCGCGGGCCATCAGGACGACGCCGGCGCCGGCGGTACGGGCCATCTGGGCACCCTTACCTGGCAGCATTTCGACGCAGTGCATGACGGTACCGACCGGGATGTTACGGATCGGCAGGCAGTTACCCGACTTGATCGGCGCTTCCGAGCCGTTCATGACGGTGTCGCCCACGCTC
Organism: Duganella sp. GW821-FHT07F09; assembly: GCF_059418705.1. Lineage (NCBI taxonomy): Bacteria > Pseudomonadati > Pseudomonadota > Betaproteobacteria > Burkholderiales > Oxalobacteraceae > Duganella > Duganella sp. GW821-FHT07F09. The sequence goes on from NZ_JBWKQJ010000002.1 coordinate 38,701, forward strand.
ATGCCCTTGGTGGCGATGATGTAGTGACGCTCGCCGTCGGCGTAGCACAGCAGGGCGATATTCGCGGTGCGGTTCGGATCGTATTCGATACGTTCCACTTTCGCTGGAATGCCATCCTTCTGACGCTTGAAGTCGATCAGGCGATAGTGTTGCTTGTGACCACCACCGATGTGACGGGTGGTGATGTGGCCGTTGTTGTTACGGCCGGCGGTCTTCGATTTTTTCTCAACCAGGGCTGCGAACGGACGGCCTTTGTACAGGTCCGGGTTCACAACCTTCACCATGCCGCGACGGCCTGGGGAGGTTGGCTTCATCTTAACGAGTGCCATTATTTAGCCTCCTCGGAGAAATTGATTTCCTGGCCAGGCTTCAGGCACACGAAAGCACGCTTGGTATGGTTGCGGCGGCCGGTGTGGGCACCGGAACGCTTCTGCTTACCTTCGCGGTTGACGGTCTGCACCGATTCCACTTCGACTTTGAACAGCAGTTCAACGGCGGCCTTGATTTCCGGCTTGGTCGCGTCGGTGGTGACACGGAACACGATCTGCTCGTTCTTTTCCGCGACCATGGTGGCCTTCTCGGAAATGACTGGAGCTACCAGCACCTTCATCAGGCGCTCTTCGCTAAATTTCAATGCGCTCATGCCAGCATCTCCTCAATCTTGGCCAATGCGGCCTTGGTCACTACAATCTTCTTGTAGAACACCAGCGACATTGGATCTGCGTGACGTGGCTCGACAACCAGAACGTTCGGCAGATTGCGCGAAGCCAGTTCCAGGTTTTCGTTGGCGACGTCGGTGATGATCAGTACCGAGTCAAAGCCCATGCCGGTCAGCTTTTGCGACAGCAGCTTGGTTTTTGGCGCTTCGATCGCGAAATCTTCGACCACAACCAGGCGCTCTTCGCGGGCCAGCTGGGACAGAATCGAGCAGATACCTGCGCGGTACATCTTCTTGTTCACTTTGTGGGTGAAGTTCTCGTCGGGCGAGTTCGGGAAGATGCGACCACCGCCGCGCCACAGTGGCGACGACGACATACCAGCACGAGCGCGGCCGGTGCCTTTTTGGCGCCATGGCTTCTTGGTCGTGTGGTGGACTTCTTCACGGTCTTTTTGCTTACGGTTGCCGCTGCGAGCATTGGCTTGGTAGGCGACGACGATCTGGTGGATCAGGGCTTCGTTGTAGTCGCGGCCGAAAATGGTGTCGGCGGCAGCTACGTTAGAGGCGGCTTGACCTTGAGCGTTCAAGAGCTTGAGTTCCATCGTTTAAGCTCCCTTCTTTGCTTTAACTTTGACAGCAGGCGATACGACAACCTGGCCATTTTTCGCGCCAGGAATCGCGCCCTTGACCAGCAGCAGCTGACGGTCGGCGTCGATACGGGCGATTTCGAGGTTCTGCACGGTGCGGGTGACGTCACCGAGGTGACCGGTCATGCGCTTACCAGGGAACACGCGGCCTGGATCTTGCGCCATACCGATGGAACCTGGAACGTTGTGCGAACGGGAGTTACCGTGGGTGGCACGGCCCGAAGCAAAGTGGTGACGCTTGATGGTACCGGCATAGCCTTTACCGATCGTGACACCTTGAACGTCGATCTTTTGACCGACTTCGAACAGCGAAGCGGCAACGACATCGCCGGCTTTCAATTCTGCTGCCTTGGTGGCGTCGACGCGGAACTCTTTCAACAGAGTACCGGCTTCAACACCAGCTTTAGCGTGGTGACCAGCAACAGCCTTCGTTACGCGGGAAGCGCGACGTTGACCGAATGCGACCTGAACTGCGGAGTAACCATCAGTTTCAGGAGTTTTGATTTGCGCAACACGGTTGTTCGATACGTCCAACACGGTGACAGGGATCGAGTCCCCTTCATCCGTGAAGATGCGCATCATACCAACCTTGCGACCGAGGAGGCCAAGGCTCATTTTTTCTCCAATTCCCACCTACGATTGGGCGGGGATATGTTGAACTACAAAATTAGTACGGACCAATAAAAGGTCGAATCCATACCGAAGCCGGCTAGTGTAGCGTGAAAAGGGGCTTGACGCAACAACTAAGTACGGGGTATGTCGGGTTTACGCGGAATTATTTGGGCGGTGTGGCGGGACGGCGCAAAGCGAGGCGGCATGCGGGTTGCGGCGGGGTCGCCTACGAGGCGCCTGGCTTCGGCCATTGTCTGGAAGTATGCAGTATCCGCAATACATACACGCGGTCACCCACCACCTTGTATACACACGACGGCTGGCACTGTAGCCTCAGCTTAATTTCAATGCCGCACGTATCTGACGCATTGCTTCCTCATGCGGGATCGGTGGGCTTGGGTCGTCCAACGCCTCTTGCACCTGGGCCCTGAACCAATCGTCATATTCCCCATCCACTTCGGTCAAGGGCGCATCCATCGGCCTGCCGGAGCCGTTACACACTACCTCAAAGTGTGCGACACCGAGTTCCCGCAATTCCAGTTCGACGTCGGTAAGAGTCGCAAATGCTGCTGGCAAGCCTTCGGGTGTGCTGCTGAGAGCGCGCACATCGGCGCGGGTATGAATGAAAATACGCCAATTGCCATTGGCTCCGACTACCGACAGGTCGCAATCCTCGTCCGAGTCCACCAGCGCGCGCATGTCCTTAAAATTAAAAGTATTCGCGTTCATAGCCTTCACTGATTCAAACCTACCGGCCTAGCCCGCGCGGCCCACTAGGGCGCGCGCCCCAAAGAAGCCATTATATGCCTGCATCGCGCGCGCGCGATCACGCCTCGGGAACGTGGATACGGGCCTTGATGTGCTTCAGATGGGCGACGATGGTGAAGGTCATCACCACCAGCAGCGACCACGAGCTCCATTTGCTGACGTGGACCGCCGACCACGCGCCCAGTTGGTTGGGATAGCGCCAGACGCCCCAGAACGTGCTGATGTTTTCGGCCAGCCAGATGAAAAAACCGGTCAGCACAAAGCCCAGCAGCAACGGCATCTGGCGATCACGGTCGAGCGGGCGGAACACCACCGTGGTGCGCGCGTACAGGCCCAGCGCGCAGGCGGCCAGATACCAGCGGTAGTCGCCGACGTAGTGATGGGTGAAGAAGTTGGCATATATAAGTAGCGCGATCAGCACCGCCATCCAGTACGGCGGATGATGACGAATCCGCAAGTCCAGCAAGCGCCACGCCTGGATGATGTAGCTGCCGACGGCGGCGTACATAAAGCCGGAGAACAGCGGCACGCCAAGCACCTTGGTGTAGGCGAAGTCCGGGTAGCTCCACGACTGGATGCTGCCCGACACCTTGAATACTTCCAACGCGAAGCCGACCACATGGAACAGGCAGACGGCCTTGAGCTCGTCCCACGTCTCCAGTCCGGCCCACACCATCCACACCTGGATCGCCAGCGCGGCGACCAGCAGCACGTCGTAGCGCGGCAGTCCGAGGATGCCGGCGCGCGGCACAAGAAACACGGCGGCGAAGAACAGCACGACAAATAGGCACGCACGCGCCTCCTTGATGCCGAAATAAAGGAACTCAATCAGAAAACGCGGAGCGCCACGCAGTGTGTGACGAGGCGAATTGTCGAGCAAATGCAGGTCTAGCGCGGCGAGCATGGCGTATCCGGTTGGGCGATTGACAACAGCCTACCGGCGCGGACAATTTCTGTCCAGAACCTCCCTTGATATACCGGGAAGCCACTCGATTTTTCGGCGTTTTACTAAAACCTACGATTGCCTACTATCTCCTGATAGACACCGCTACTTCGCTCTGCTGACTACTATCGGCGAACTAGATCACGCTAATCGGCGCTAATACTTAAGCGGGTCACTATTAGTATGATTTAGAGTCCAGCGCAGCAACTTTAGTAAGGAAAAGCGCGTCGTAGTACAGGTTAGCGAAGATTAGCGGCGCTTAGTAAATCCCGAATTTTTCAGGAGCTCCCCATGCCTGCCTACGCGCGAGCGTACTAACGATTCAAGCGCCTGAGGATCTGCGCCCGCAGCATGCGCGCGGCGTCGTCGTCGAGCGGCGCCAACGAGTGGCGCGCGGCCGGCGGGATGTGCGCCGCCTCGCCGCCGTCGCTGTCGAACACGTAGTGGCGGAAGATCTCCTTCCACGCGGCACGCTGGGCCGGCGGCAGGTCGCGCAGGGTCATCAAGGCCAGCGACAGGGTGCTGGCCGGCGTGTCCATCCAGTCCGGCGACTGGCGCCACCAGTAATTGATCAGGATATTAAAAGGCTCGAGCCCCTCGACGTGGTGCCACCACATGCTGGGGATGAACAGCGCATCGCCCGGCTCCAGCTCGGCCGATTGCGCGTGCCGCAGCGCCTCGGCGAACAGGGGAAAACGTTCGAAGTCCGGCCGAGCGAAGTCGACCAGGCTGACCGATTGCCCGGCCGGCGTGAAGTCGAGCGGCCCGACGTACAGGTTCTTCAACTGTTCGGGCGGGAACAGTTTAAAACGGCGGCGCCCGGCGGCCACGCAAGCCAGGTTGTCCGGCACGTCGTAGTGGGCCGGAATGCGGGTGCGGTTGCCGATCCAGATGCTGGCCAGCGGATCGCGCCCGCCCAGGTCGACATCGTTTTCGGCGCGCAGGCCCGGCAGGCAGGTGTCGACCGTGGTCGAACCGACATACAGCGTGGGCGGGTCGGCCGCGTCCAGGTGCGCGAGCAGCGCGTCGAGCACCTGGTCGAAGCGCACCATCTGCGACGTGAAATTAAAGCCGCTCAGGTCGTCGTTGTAAAAGATGCGTCCGCCCGTGCCCGGCGGGCTGTGGCTGGCCAGCACGGTGGCGTCGCGGTAAAACCGGCGCAGGTAGGCGTCGGCCGCCGCCGCGCCGCCGCGCGCGGCCCGCACCAGCGGCCAGTCGGCCATCAGGCCGCGCAGCACCAGCGGCACCGGCGAGGCCAATATCTCGTCGGACAGCGGCGCGCCGCCGTCCACTTCCACTATCGCTTGCATGCACTTCCCCAATGAAAAAGGCCGTCGCATCGCGACGGCCCGTGGCCCGACTACACGCTACCGTTCAAGCATCAGAACTTGTAGCGCGCGCCCAGCATGTAACGCGGACCGGCTTGCGTCACGTTCAGGGTCGAACGCTCGGTGCGGCCGAACTGGCGCTGGGTGGCGTTGGTCAGGTTGATGACCTCGGCCTGCAGGCTCAGCTTGTCGGTGACATTGTACCCAATGCTGACGTCGGTCTGACCGTACTTGTCGGTGTAGACCGGCGCCGGGCGGCCGCCGCCGGCATCGATGGTCGAGGCCAGGAAGCTGTCGCGCCAGTTGTAGGCCAACCGGATCGACCATTTCTGGTCTTCGTAGATACCCACCAGGTTGGCCGAATTGCTCAGCCCCAGGATCGCGAACTGATCTGCGGTGTTGGCGTCGTCGTACTTGGTCGGCGAGGTCACGTACGTGTAGTTGGCCTGCACGCCGAAGCCGCTGCGTCCGAACATGTGCTGCACGTTGATCTCGGCGCCCTTGACCGTGGCCGACTTCTGGTTGGCGTACGAGGTGAGCAGGAAAGGCATCAGCGGATCGGTCGCCAGGCCGGTGATCTTGCCATCGAGGTTGCCGTCCGACTTCACGCCGATGTACTGCACGCCCGGCTGGCCGCGGAAGTTGGTCAGGATGTAGTTGCGCAGGCAGTTGGTGTCCGCCGCCGAGCAACCGGCGTTGCGCGCCGCGGTGTAATACGCGCCGCCGACCGGCGTGTGCAGGTTGTAGAGCGGCGTCGACGTGGCCGTCTGGCCGGCGTAGTTGTCCATCTTCTTGTGGAAGCCGGCGATCGACAGCACGCTCTGCTGGTCGTAATACCATTCCCACGACAAGTCCAGATTCTTCGACTTGACCGGTTTCAGGGCCGGGTTGCCGACCGAGGCGGTGCCGCCGGTGAACACGTTGCCGATGGTGCCCAAGGTCAGGCCGCCCTGCATCTGGTCGTAGCGCGGCCGGCCGATGGTGGTGCCGACGCTGGCGCGCAGCTTCATGTCGGGACGCAGGTCGGCGTCGAAGTTCAGGCTCGGCAGCACGTTGTTGTAGCTGGCCTCCTGGGTGCTGTACGACTTGCCGGCGAATTTGAGCGGCAATTCATTCTGCGATTCCCACACCACGTCGGTGCCCACCAGCACTTGCGCCACCGAGGTGACCTTGGTGCGCTCCATGCGCAGGCCGATCGACGAGTGGAACGGGATGGCGGTATCCCAGTCGGTGCCGAACGACACATAACCGGAGGTCGTTTTTTCCTTCAGCTCGCGGTCGGTGTCGGCGCCGTCGAAATTCGGCAGGTAGGTCGACAGGCCGGTGGCCGCGGCCGTGGCGGCGCGCACCTTGCCGAAGTCGAAGGTGTAGAGCGAACCAAACAGCTCCGGCGCGTTGTGGCCGCCGAACTCCTTGAAGAACGAGCCGAGCGAATTGGCCTGGAACAGGCTGCCCGGATAGTCGGAGGCCTTGGAGGCGCCGCCCCAGCTGTTGTTCTGCACGTTCGAATAGGTCGAACGGTTGGTCGAGTCGGTGTAGCCGACGCCGAAGTTCAGCTCGGACGCCTCGAACAGCTTCAGGTTACCCTTGGTCTGCGCCTGGTTGATGGTGGCCTTCTGCCAGCTGTTGTGGAACCACGAACCGGTGGCCTGGATCGGCGCGGCGGCCAGGTTGGCCGCCGGCATGCTCACCACCGGCATCTCCTTGGTGAAGTCGACCATCGTGTTGCCGCGGCTGTAGCTGGCGTTCGACAGGTTGTTCTCGGTGCCCCATGGGCTGTCGGCGCCGGATTCGGCGTTCGAATGGTGGAGGTCGAGCTCCAGGCGCAGGTCGTTGCTGGCCTTCCACACGGTGTTGAAGCCGATCGACTTGTTCTTGGTCTTGGTCGCGTAGTCGCCGCCCACCACCGAGATGTCCTGCGGCGTGTTGTACGTCTCCATATAGGTCAGCGGAGTCTGCACCTTGCCGCCCGGCCAGCTGCTGGTCGAGGTCGGGGTCTGGCCGAACCACACGCTCAGCTCGTTGCGCTTGGTCTGGATCTTCTGTTCCGAATACGTCATGTCCAGGGTCGTGGTCAGTTCCTTGACCGGACGGAATTGCAGCACCAGCTGGCCGTTGGTGCGCTGGCGCGAGATGGCGTTGACGCCGTAGCCGAAGTTCTGCGGGATCAAATACAGATCGGTCGGACCCGGACGGTTGGTGATCTTTTCCGAGCCGGGCTGGCCAGGCTGCGGCAGGGTCGAGCCCTCGGTGGTGTCGGAACCGCGGTACGGACCCTGGTAGCCGTTGGCCAGGCCGGCGCGGTTGAAGCCGGAGTCGCGGCGCTGGTGGCTAGCGCTAACAGCGATGCCGAAGCGGCCGTCCTCGCTGGTGTTGCTGTAGATGCCCGAGAACTCGGGGGTGACGCTGCTGCCCTTGATCGAGCCGGGCAGTTCGTTGTTGGAGTCGTCCTTGACGGCCTTGGCGCCGATACTGGCGCGCATGCCCGGATTGTCCAGCGGACGCGCGGTCATCACGTTGATGGTGGCGCCGATGCCGCCGGACGGGCTGTCGGCGCGGCCGGTCTTGTAGACCTGCAGCTGCGAGATCGCTTCCGACGCCAGGTTGGAGAAGTCGAACGAGCGGCCCGACAGGTCGCTCAGGTCGGTGGTCGGCATCTGGCGGCCGTTGAGCAGCACCAGATTGAAGTCCGGACCCAGGCCGCGTACGGTGACCTTCTGGCCCTCGCCATTGCTGCGGTCGATCGACACGCCGGAGATGCGCTGCAGCGATTCGGCCAGGTTGGTGTCGGGGAATTTACCGATGTCGTCGGCGACGATGCCGTCGACGATGCCGTCGGCGTTGCGCTTCATGTTCATGGTCGACTGCATGCTGGCGCGGATGCCGGTCACGACCACTTTCGGGCCGTCGGCGCCGTCGCCCGGCACGCCGGCGGTCTGGGCAAACGCTGGAACGAACGTGGCGCAGGCGCCGGCAACTGCCAGGCAGATCAACCGGCGCTGGCTCAGCGGGGACTCTGAAAACGTTTTCAAATTTTTACGCACTTACATCTCCTTAATTATATTTATCGCTCCGACGTAATCGAGCAGGGCGTAACGTCGGAAGTGGCAACACTACAAACAACCGCAAAACTGTCGATTCATCAAATAACAAATGAATAAGGCCATGCCAGAATAAGAGTAAAAAAACCATTAGTCAATTGATCGAACGAATTACCGCGCCAAATTCGTGCGGTGTTGTAAAGAAGCCCCATTTACGCGCGCGCGGCGGACCTTGGGCGCGCCAAAATGGGGCGCGAAGCGCCCGCCGCCGCCCCGGCGGGCGTATGATCCCCGGCAGCCCCCACTTTGAAGACATGACCCATGATCGTCGCCGGCGACCAACAGTTGCTCAAACAAATCAACCGCATGGCGCTGGTGCGCCAGCTGTGCGGCGCGCCCGGCCTGTCGCGCGCCGCGCTGGCCGAGGCGGTCGGCCTGACCAAGTCCACCGTCAGCCTGCTGGTGCGCGAACTGCTCGACGAGGGCTGGCTCAGCGAAAGCGAACTGGTCGCCACTGGCGCCCTGGGCCGGCGCGCCACGCCGCTGCGCATCGACACCGGCCGCCTGGCGTTGCTGGGGGCCGACCTGGGCGTCGGCGGCGCGCGCGTGGTCGCCACCGACCTGCTCGGGACGGTGCTGGCCGAGCGCGCCCTGCCCTACCCCGACCTGTCCGACCCGGCCGCCTGTGTCGGCCTCATCGCCGGCGAGCTGGTGGCGATGACGGCGGCCGGCGGCCCGCTGGCCGGGCGCGCCATGCTCGGCCTGGGCATCGGCGTGCCCGGCGTGGTCGACGACACCACCGGCATGCTGCGCTACGCGCCCCACCTGGGCTGGCGCGACGTCGACGTGGTCGGCCAACTGCGCGCGCGCTGCGCCGCCACCGCGCTGGCCGGGCTGCCGCTGTTCATCCAGAACGAGGCCAATGTCGCCGCGCTGGCCGAACTCGAATTCGCCGGCGAGGTCGGCGCCGACCCGCTGATCTACCTGAGCATCGGCTACGGCGTCGGCGCCGGCATCGTCGTCAACGGCCGCCTGCTGACCGGGCTGTACGGCTTCGCCGGCGAGGTCGGCCACACCATCCTGCAGCAGGGCGGCCCGCCCTGCTCGTGCGGACGGCGCGGCTGCGCCGACGCGCTGATCGGCATGCGGGCGGTGACGGACCAGGTGTATGGCAAGCCGGGCAAGGCGGGCACCGTCGGGGATAGCGGGCCGGAGCGGCTCGAACGCCTGTTCGCCCAGGCCGAGGCGGACGAGGCGGACGCGTGCCGGGCGGTCGAGGCGGCCGGGCGCCACATGGGCGTGCTGCTCAACAACCTGTGGGTGGCGTTCGACCCGATGTGCATCGTCGTCGGCGGCGCCGCGCTGCGCCTCGGCGAGCGCTTCCTGGCTCCCGGGCGCGAAGTGCTGCGCGACTACGCCGAGGCCACGCAATTGCCGGCGCCGACCATCCGCACGCCGCACTTCGGCGCCAACGCCATCGCCATCGGCGGCGCGGCGATGGCGCGGCATCACCTGATGCGCCCGTTCGGCGGCCAGGGCGCCGGCTGGCAGTTGCCGGCGTCGTGACGTAAAAAAGCCGGGCGTGCTCGCGTTGGCGAACAGGCCCGGCTCTTAAAAACCGTGGGCGGGAACGACCCCGCCCACCGGTTCAATAACGATTACTGCAGTTTGATTTCGACATCAACGCCAGCTGGCAGGTCCAGCTTCATCAGCGCGTCAACGGTCTTGTCGGTTGGGTCGACGATGTCCATCAGGCGCTGGTGGGTGCGGATTTCGAACTGGTCGCGCGAGGTCTTGTTGACGTGCGGCGAACGCAGAACGTCGAAACGCTGGATGCGGGTTGGCAGTGGGACCGGACCCTTGACCACGGCGCCGGTGCGCTTGGCGGTGTCAACGATTTCCAGTGCGGACTGGTCGATCAGCTTGTAGTCGAAAGCCTTCAGGCGGATACGGATTTTCTGGTTTGGTGCGGACATGATTTTTCCTTGAAAAGAGCGAACTGGCAACTATGTAGCGCCAGCAATATTTAAAAGAACGAGTTGTAACGCGTAAGGGTCGACATGGTATCACACCATGCCGACCCTGTTTCAATCACGCAAAATTAATTAGGCGATGATTTTAGCAACAACACCCGCGCCGACGGTACGACCGCCTTCACGGATAGCGAAACGCAGGCCTTCTTCCATCGCGATCGGGTTGATCAGCTTGACGGTGATCGACACGTTGTCGCCTGGCATAACCATTTCTTTGTCCGCTGGCAGTTCGATCGAACCGGTCACGTCAGTCGTACGGAAGTAGAACTGTGGACGATAGTTGTTGAAGAACGGGGTGTGACGGCCGCCTTCATCTTTCGACAGCACATAGATCTCGCCGGTGAAGTGGTTGTGCGGCTTGATCGAACCTGGCTTGGCCAGAACCTGGCCACGCTGTACGTCTTCACGCTTGGTGCCGCGCAGCAGCAGACCGACGTTGTCGCCGGCTTGACCCTGGTCCAGCAGCTTGCGGAACATTTCCACGCCGGTGCAAGTGGTCTTGACGGTGTCGGTGATACCAACGATTTCGATCTCTTCGCCGACTTTGATGATGCCGCGCTCGATACGACCGGTCACAACGGTACCACGACCCGAGATCGAGAACACGTCTTCCACTGGCATCAGGAAGGCGCCATCGACTGCGCGCTCTGGCGTAGGGATGTAGCTGTCCAGTGCATCGGCCAGGCGCATGATCGCGTCAACGCCCATTTCGCCTTCTTTGCCTTCCAGCGCCATACGGGCCGAACCTTTGATGATAGGCACGTCGTCGCCTGGGAATTCGTATTTCGACAACAACTCGCGAACTTCCATTTCGACCAGTTCCAGCAGCTCTGCGTCGTCGACCAGGTCGCACTTGTTCAGGAACACGATGATGTATGGAACGCCAACTTGGCGGGCCAGCAGGATGTGCTCGCGGGTCTGTGGCATTGGGCCGTCAGCTGCGGAGCAAACCAGGATCGCGCCGTCCATCTGTGCCGCGCCGGTGATCATGTTTTTGATGTAGTCGGCGTGGCCTGGGCAGTCAACGTGCGCGTAGTGGCGGGCAGCGGTTTCGTACTCGACGTGCGCGGTGTTGATGGTGATGCCGCGTGCTTTTTCTTCCGGTGCCGCATCGATCTGGTCGTAGGCTTTCGCTTCGCCGCCGAATTTCTTCGACAGAACGGTAGCGATTGCAGCGGTCAGGGTGGTCTTGCCGTGGTCGACGTGGCCGATGGTGCCGACGTTGACGTGCGGCTTGGTCCGTTCGAATTTACCTTTTGCCATTTTATTCTTCCTTAGAACAATGTTTTAAATATGCGGGCGGGAGGATCTCCCCCACCCGCAAAAAGTCGAAAATTACTTAGCTTTAGCAGTGACGATCGCGTCGATAACGTGCTTAGGCGCTTCCGAGTAGTGCTTGAATTCCATCGTGTAGGTAGCACGACCTTGCGTTGCGGAACGCAGCGTGGTCGAGTAACCGAACATTTCGGACAGCGGCACTTCAGCTTTGATGATCTTGCCACCGCCGCCTGGGATCTCGTCCATGCCCTGCACCATACCGCGGCGGGACGACAGGTCGCCCATCACGGTACCGGCGTAGTCTTCCGGCGTTTCCACTTCCACAGCCATCATCGGCTCCAGAATAACCGGCGACGCCTTGCGGCAGCCTTCTTTGAACGCCATCGAAGCGGCCATCTGGAACGCGTTTTCGTTCGAGTCCACATCGTGGTACGAACCGAAGAACAGCGTGACCTTGACGTCGACCACCGGGTAGCCGGCCAGAACACCGGTATTCAGCGTACCGCGCACACCCTTTTCAACCGCAGGGATGTACTCGCGTGGAACCGTGCCGCCTTTGATGGCGTCAACGAATTCGAAACCTTTACCTGGTTCTTGCGGTTCGATCTTCAGCACCACGTGACCGTATTGACCACGACCACCCGACTGCTTGACGAACTTGCCTTCGGATTCTTCGCAGGTTTTGCGGATCGTTTCGCGGTACGCGACCTGTGGCTTGCCGACGGTCGCTTCCACGCCGAATTCGCGCTTCATGCGGTCGACGATAATTTCCAGGTGCAACTCGCCCATACCACCGATGATGGTCTGGCCCGACTCTTCGTCGGTCTTGACGCGGAACGACGGATCTTCCTGTGCCAGGCGGTTCAGTGCCAGACCCATTTTTTCCTGGTCGGCCTTGGTCTTTGGTTCCACGGCCTGTTGAATCACCGGCTCAGGGAAGACCATGCGCTCCAGAATGATGATCGAGGTCGGATCGCACAGGGTTTCGCCCGTGGTCACGTCTTTCAAACCAACGGCGGCGGCGATGTCGCCGGCGCGCACTTCCTTGATCTCTTCGCGCTGGTTCGCGTGCATCTGCAGAATACGACCCAGACGCTCTTTACGACCCTTGACCGAGTTGTACACGGTGTCGCCCGAATTGACGGCGCCCGAGTACACGCGGAAGAAGGCCAGCTGGCCGACGAACGGGTCGGTCATGATCTTGAACGCCAGCGCCGAGAACTTCTCTTCGTCGGACGGCTTGCGGGTGGTCGGCTGTTCGTCCTCGTCGGTACCGCCGACGTCTTCGATGTCCAGTGGCGACGGCAGGTATTCGATGACCGCGTCCAACATGGCTTGCACGCCCTTGTTCTTGAAAGCGGTACCGCACATCATCGGCACGATTTCCGAAGCGATGGTGCGATCGCGCAGCGCTTTCTTGATCTCGGCTTCGGACAGGTCGCCCTCTTCCAGGTACTTGTTCATCAGTTCTTCGGTCGCTTCGGCGGCGACTTCAACCATCTTCTCGCGCCACTCGGCGGCCGACGCTGCCAGCTCTTCCGGGATCTCGACGTAGTCGAACTTCATGCCCTGGGACGCTTCGTCCCACAGGATGGCTTTCATCTTGACCAGATCGATGACGCCTTTGAAGTTTTCTTCGGCGCCGATCGGGATCTGGATCAGGACCGGGTTCGCCTTCAGGCGAGCGCGCATCTGCTCGTAGACCTTGAAGAAGTTGGCGCCGGTACGGTCCATCTTGTTGACGAAGGCCAGACGTGGCACTTTGTACTTGTTAGCCTGACGCCATACGGTTTCCGACTGTGGCTGAACACCGCCCACTGCGCAGTAAACCATGCAAGCGCCGTCGAGCACGCGCATCGAACGTTCGACTTCAATGGTGAAGTCGACGTGGCCCGGGGTGTCGATGATGTTGATGTGGTGCTCGGGGAAATTGTTAGCCATCCCTTTCCAGAAGCAGGTGGTCGCGGCCGACGTGATGGTGATGCCGCGCTCTTGTTCCTGCTCCATCCAGTCCATGGTGGCGGCGCCATCGTGGACTTCACCGATCTTGTGGTTCACGCCCGTGTAGAACAGGACGCGTTCGGTGGTGGTGGTCTTACCTGCATCGATGTGAGCGGAGATACCGATATTGCGGTAGCGCTCGATGGGGGTCTTGCGGGCCATAGTTATTCCTAAATCTTTGAATGGACAAAACCGAGCACCATTTTTTGGATAAAAAATGAGCCCGGCCTCGAACAACAGATAACAGCCGGACCATGAAGGATCCGGCCGATTTTATTAGAAGCGGAAGTGCGAGAACGCCTTGTTCGCTTCAGCCATGCGGTGCACTTCATCGCGACGCTTCATCGCACCGCCACGGCCTTCGGCCGCTTCCATCAGCTCACCGCCGAGGCGTTGTGGCATGGATTTTTCGCTGCGCTTGTTCGCGGCTTCGCGCAACCAACGCATCGACAGGGCCATACGGCGCACTGGGCGTACTTCGACCGGCACCTGGTAGTTTGCACCACCGACGCGACGGGATTTGACTTCAACCAGCGGCTTGGCGTTGTTGATCGCGGTAGCGAACACTTCCAGCGGATCTTTGCCGGATTTCGAAGCGATGTGCTCGAAGGCACCGTAGATGATGTTTTCTGCGACCGATTTTTTACCGGACAGCATCAGAACGTTCACGAATTTGGCGACATCCGTGTTGCCGAATTTTGGATCCGGCAGAATTTCGCGCTTGGGTACTTCACGACGACGTGGCATATCAATTCCTTTCAATCTTCAGTTGAGGTGCGCAGATATGGGATTCGCACTCTCGCGGAGGGCCATCATAGCCATCCACTTACTCGACCAGTTGCGGTCGATTACATTCACTAAGCTAGTTGCCACCGAGCGAAAACTTTTTTTAATGCAGATTACTTCTTACCAGCCTTGGCGCGCTTGGTACCGTATTTCGAGCGGGCTTGCTTACGGTCTTTGACGCCCTGGGTATCCAGTGCACCGCGAACCATGTGGTAACGCACACCCGGCAAATCTTTTACGCGGCCGCCGCGCAGCAGGACAACGCTGTGCTCTTGCAAGTTGTGGCCTTCACCGCCGATGTACGAAATGACTTCGAAACCGTTGGTCAGACGCACTTTGGCGACTTTACGCAAAGCCGAGTTAGGCTTCTTAGGAGTGGTGGTGTACACACGGGTGCAAACACCACGTTTTTGCGGGCTGTTTTCCAGCGCCGGCGATTTGCTTTTCACGGTCAGAGCGACACGTGGATTGCGAATCAGTTGATTGATGGTTGGCATCGTTCTAAACCCAACTAAATAACAACGTTGAACACCCGGACAACATGTCCGGGGACTAAAACCTAGTCTCATCTAATGTGCAGCGGAGGCGCGAATAGCCACTCACAGGGAGCGGCCTGAAACAGCGTATACGATGCGCAGACTAAATAGAGAACTCGCGAGTATAGACGTGATCCGATGACCAGTCAAACTTTTTCGCGGCAACATGCGACGTGGCGGACCGCTAAAAACTGGCCCGGAAGCAAGGAAACGGCTGATAATGGCAAACATTAACACATCTTTCCTTTGGAATGCGCCGCCTCTTCTCCGTACCGTCCCCGACCCCGCTGTTACGCCTCGCCCCGCTGTTCGTGCTCGCCAGCTACCTGCTGTTGTCGCTGGTGCCGTGCGTGCCGTTGTTGCTTGGTCGACAAGTGCCGGACCTGGGGCGCATCCTCGCCGCCGAACTGCTGGCCTGGGTGGCGGTGTGGGCCGTGTTCCAGCGCCCCGCGTGGTTCCACTGGCTGCTGCTGCCGGCGCTGCTGGCGCTGCCGACGGAAACGTACCTGATCCTGTACTACGGCCAAGGCATCTCCACCCACCACCTGGGCATCATCGCCGAGAGCAGTCCAAAGGAGGCGATGGAATTCCTGGGCAACAAGCTCTGGCTGATGGCCGGCGTCATGCTCGCCGTGCTCGGCTGGTGGCTGGCGATCCAGCTGGCGGCCCGCCGCGGCCCGGCGCTGGCGTGGCGCGGCAAAAGCCGCTGGATCGCGCTCTCTATATTAGTGGTGTTGGGCGGACTGGCGGCCAACGGCCGCTCGCCGCTCAGTTTGAACGACTTCGCCTCGTCGTGGCCGCTGGGGTTGCCGGCGCGCGGGCTGGACTTCTACAAGGAGCGCCACTACCTGGCGCGCCTCGGCGAGCGCAGCAGCGCCTTCCATTTCCAGGCGCGCCAGCCGGAGGCCAACGAACGGCCGGAAATCGTCATCATGGTGCTGGGCGAATCGTCGCGCTATGACCGCTGGGGCATCAACGGCTACGCGCGCGACACCACGCCGCTGCTGCGCCGGGAACAGAACCTGGTGGCGCTGAGCGACGTCATCACGGCGGTGTCGGCGACGCGGCTATCGATCCCGGTCATCATCTCGCGCAAGCCGGCGATGCAAAGCCTGAAGGAAGGCTTCTCGGAGAAATCCTTCCTCACCGCCTACAAGGAGGCCGGTTTCAAGACCTGGTGGCTGTCGAACCAGATCTCGTTCGGCGAGTTCGACACGCCGGTGTCGGTGTTCGCCAAGGAAGCGGACGTGATCCAGTTCATGAACCTGGGCGGCTACAAAAGCCGCTCCAACCTCGACCAGATCCTGCTCGAACCGCTGCGGCACGCGATCGCCGACCCGGCGCCGAAAAAGCTGATCGTGCTGCACACCTTGGGCAGCCACTGGAACTACGGCCAGCGCTACCCCAAGGACTTCGACAAATGGCAACCGTCGCTGTACGGCATCGACAAGCCGGCGCACACCGACATCAAGATCAAGCCGGAGATGAACAACAGCTACGACAACTCGATCCTGTACACGGACTGGTTCCTGGCGCAGGTGATCGGCCAGCTCAAGGACACGGCGCAGCTGACATCGATGATGTACGTCGCCGACCACGGCCAAACCTTGTACGACGGCAGCTGCAACCTCGCCTTCCACGGCCACAACACGCAATTCGAATTCCACGTGCCGGCGCTGGTCTGGTATTCGGACGAATACAGGGAGCGCTACCCGGACAAGGTCAGGCAACTGCTACGCCACCGCAAGGCCAGGCTGGCGACGGAAAACATCTTCCACACCCTGCTCGACCTGGGCGACATCCAATACGACGACGAGCGGCTGGAATGGAGCTTCGTCAACAAGCGCTTCAAGCCGCACAAGCGCTACGTCGACAGCTACGGCTGGAGCAACTACGACAACGCCAGCTTCAAAGGCGACTGCCGCGAAGTGATAGACAAGGGCAAGCCGCTGAAACAAGAAAAGTGAGCACCATAAACTCCGGGGTCAGGTCCTAATGCCGCTAAGTTAAGTGATGTTCGTAGGGCGGATCAGGCGGAACGCCGTAATCCGCCAGGAGCCGCCGACGGAGCTTGGCGGATTACGCTGCGCTAATCCGCCCTACGTGATTTAGATGAACGCTTAACTTAGCGGCATTAGGACCTGACCCCGGAGTTAAGCCACGGAATTAAGCCAAGCTGCGCAGCGCGCCGTCCAACGTTGGGTGGCGGAACACGAAGCCCTCTCCCGTCAGCCGCTCAGGGAAGACGCGCTGGCCTTCGAGCAGCAGGTCGGCCTGCTCCCCCAGCGCCAGCCGCATCGGCCAGCCCGGCGTCGGGAATCCGTAGGGACGCTTCAGCACCGTTGCCGCCACGCGGCTGAATTGCGCCTGGCTGAGCACTTCCGGCGCGGTGAAGTTGTACGCGCCGCCAGCGCCGCCACGGCACAGGTGGGCGATGCCGCCTATCAGGTCGTCGACGTGGATCCACGACAGCCACTGCGTGCCGCCGCCCAGCGGCCCGCCCAGCCCCAGCTTGATCGGCAGCAGCATCATCGGCAGCGCGCCCTGCGTGCCCAGCACCAGCCCGAAACGCATGCGGGCCACACGCACGCCGTGCGCCTCCGCCGCCTGCGCGGCCTCTTCCCACTCGCGGCACAGATCGGACATGAACATCGGTTGCGGACCATCCTTCTCGGTCAGCACGGTGTCGTCGCCGCGCTTTTGTATGCCGTAGTAGCCGATGGCCGACGCCGACAACAACATGGCCGGCTTGTGCTCGGCGGTGGCGATCCAGTCGGCTAGCTTGCGCGTCAGGCCGACGCGGCTGGCGCGCAAGGTCGCGCGCCGCGCCGCCGTCCAGCGCCAGCCGAGGATGCGCGCACCGGCGAGGTTGATGACCACGTCAAACACGCGCGACGGCGGCAGCTCGCCCATGGCGGCGACGCACTCGACCCGTCCGTCAAACAGCGGGGCGGCGCGCTGCGGGTCGCGGCTGAGCACGGTGACACGGTGACCGTCGGCCAGCAATACCCTCACCAGCCGCTGCCCGATGAAGCCGGTCGCGCCGGTCACCAGAAAATTGCGCGGGGCGTCGCCGAAGCGCGCGGCCTGGTAGACGGTGTCGTCTGTGGAGCGAGTGGTCATGGGAGGGCCTTGTGGGTTGGTGGTCGTCGGATCAGCGCTCGTCGCCGCCCAGCAGGCGCGCGACCTTGCCGCCCATTTTCAGGAAGCGCTGCATGGTGGCCGGCGGCAGGTGCTTGTAGTCGCCGTAGGTGGCGGTGAGCATTTCAAGGAAAGCCAGCACCTGGTCCATCTTGACCTTGGTGGCCGGCTCCAGCGCCGGGTCGTGCTCCGCCTCGAGCGCGCATTCGCGCAGCACGGTCAGGGTCGGGTCGATCTCGCGCTTTTTACGCTCCTCGACGATGACGCGGAAGATTTCCCACACGTCCTGCAGGGCGACGAAGTGGTCGCGCCGGTCGCCGGCGAGGTGGGTGATGCGCACCAGCCCCCAGCTTTGCAGCTCCTTGAGGCTGTTGCTGACGTTGGAGCGCGCCACGGTCAGCGTCTCGGCGATCTCCTCGGCCGGCAGCGGCTGGTTCGACAGGAACAGCAGCGCGTGGATTTGCGCCACCGTGCGGTTGACGCCCCAGCGCGTGCCCATCTCGCCCCAGTGCAGGATGTATTTCTGGATGGTCGGCGCGAGGATCATGGAATTCTTTCATTTCTGTCGTTACAGAAATAATAGAATTCCCCGCGCCGGATGTCAAGCGGACATCCGCGCGCGACCCCGACAACCCCGGTTCAAGCCAGCGCCAGCCGCCGCCCGGCCGGACCCGCGGCAGCGCTGCCGGCGTCGATCTTAAAGATGCTGACCGTCTGCGCCAGCTCGCCGGCCTGGTCCTGCAGCGACTGCGTGGCGGCCGCCGCCTCCTCCACCAGCGCCGCGTTTTGCTGCGTGACCTGGTCCATCTGCGCGATCGCCTGGTTGACCTGGTCGATGCCCTCGCTCTGCTCGCGGCTGGCGATGGCGATCTCGCCGACGATCTGCGTGACCTGGTGGACGTTGCCCACCAGCGTGTTCATCGTCGTGCCGGCGCGCTCGACCAGATCGGTGCCCAGCTGGATGTTGGCCACCGATTTATCGATCAGCAGCTTGATCTCCTTGGCGGCGGCGGCCGAGCGCTGCGCCAGGTTGCGCACTTCGCTGGCGACCACGGCGAAACCGCGTCCCTGCTCGCCGGCGCGGGCCGCCTCGACCGCCGCGTTCAGCGCCAGGATGTTGGTCTGGAAGGCGATGCCGTCGATCACGCCCGTGATATCGACGATCTTGCGCGACGATTCGTTGATGTCGTTCATGGTCGTCACCACCTGGTGCATCACCTCGCCGCCCTGGGCGGCGGTGCTGGAGGCCTCCTCCACCAGCGAGCGCGCGTGCTGGGCGTTTTCCGAGTTCTGCTTGACGGTGCTGGTCAGTTCCTCGATCGACGCGGCGGTCTCCTCGAGCGAGCTGGCCTGCGTCTCGGTGCGCGACGACAGTTCCATGTTGCCCGCCGCCAGCTCCTGCGAACCGGTGTTGATCACCTCGGCGCCGCGCCGCACGCGCGACACGGTCGACAGCAAATCCTGCTGCATGCGCCGGATCGCCGCCAGCAGGCGCTGGATCTCGTTGTCGCCGGATTGGTCGATTTGGGCGGTCAGGTCGCCATGCGCGACCTCGTCGAGCAGCGCCACCGCGCGCTCGAGCGGACGCAGCACCACGGACTTGAGCAGCAGGTGCACGCCGACCACCAGCGCCAGCGCGGCGGCCAGGCCGAGCGCGACCAGCCACATGACCAGCGTGTATTCGCGCGCGCCGGCGTCCATCAGCCCGGTGATCTGCTCGTCGCTGAGCTTTTGGTACTTCTCCAGCTGGGCCGAGAAGGCGGCGCCGGTCGGCGTCAGCTCCTTGGTGTTGATCGCAGTGTAGGTGTCGGTGTCGTCCGCCGCCAGCGCGGCGGCGGCGCGCTCGAGCACGCGGGACTGGGCGCGGCCGGCCTCGATCAAGCCCGCCTTCAGTTGCGCGTCCTGGCCCGCATAGGAGGGCGCCTTTTCATACTTGTCGATGAAATCCAGCGTGCGCTGGTAGGATTTCCTGGCGCTGGCTAATGCCGAGTCGCGGTCTTCCTTGCTGCCACCCTCCTTGACGGTGGTATAGCCGCGCGTCAAGGCAGAGCGGGTGCGCGTCGTATCCTTGTAGGCGTCGTTGATGACGATGACCTGCGAGCCGATCTGGTGTACCGTCGCGATCGCGTGGTTCGACTGCTTCAACGCATAGATACCGAGCCCCGCTCCGATCACCAGCATGCCCGCAAATAACAGCAGCACACCCAACAAACTCGCCCGCACAGTCAGATTGTTCATCATTTCCCCACATTCATCGAATTATCATTGCCTCTTAGCAATAATGTGAATCCGAAATATACCAAGAAATTGACATTCGGGCGATGAAAAATGCGTTTCCCCACCCATAATGGTGTTGCGGCGGGGATAACCGGGACGTGGGGTGGTTTTAATTTAACAGTTCTTGTACTTCCAATGGCGCCGCTTGCCCTCGGCAATCCATTCCACCGCCTCCTCCAAGCGGCGCAGGCGGGTCACCTCGGTCTTGGCTTCCGTCAGCCAATCCACATACTCGCGCATGGCGCTGGGCGGGAAAGCGTTGAAATGTTCGACGGCGCCGGCTTTGCCTTCCAGCGCGGCGATGAAATAATCCGGCACCAGCAATTCGCGCGCCGCCGAGGGGCGGGCGCGCGGCGGCGCCTTGACGCCCTGCGCGTTCAGCGCCATCGCCTTTTTGATGTAGCCGGCCAGCGCCTTCTTGGCCGGCAAGTCCTTGACGGAGGTGAGGCGGCCGAACTGGCCCATCGCCTCGCGCCCCTTGTCATCCTCCTGCGCCACCAGCAGATCGCCCTTCCAAAAGCCGAACGCGCAGTGGGCCTTGAACGAGGCCATATTGCACAACATGCCGTGATACAGGAAGAACGGCATGCTCCATTTGATGGTCTCCTCCACCTCGGGGCAGGCGTCATGCACCATCTGGCGCAGGTGGTTGAGGATCGGCTGGGCGAAGTCGGCCGAGTTGGCGACGTACTCGTCGATGCGCGGGTCGAGGATGGGCATGCGGGGCTCCGGGATCAGGTGGCATGATCGATAAGAATACTCCAGCCGCCAGGCCGCACCGGAAGTTTAACGAGGAAAGTGCGCGTCTTCGGGCGGACGCCCGGCTCATTAATAGTGATAACGGCAGACCGCGACGCAGACGATGTCATCGGCTACCGCATAAACCAACCCCTGCTTTTTGTTGCTTGCTTTGGTTTTTTTCATTCCGGTGGTACACAGTAAGCGGTTTATTCCAGCACCGCCTCGCAATCGGTCGGATGGGCCATGTAGTCGCTGAGCCAGTCGTGGACGCGGTTGGCCTTGGCCGAGATGGCGGCGTCGAAGCCGCGGTCCGCCAGCAGCGCGATGCCGTTGGTTTCCTTCAGCACGCCGGGCGCCAGGCGCAGCTGCCCGTCCACGCGGCCGACGCACCACGGCGCCAGCGCCCCGCCCAGCAAAGGCGCCAGCACCAGGTTGTGCGACGAGACGATGACCCGGCCCGACGCCGACAGCGTATGCAGCACGGCGGCGGCGGCCGATATCGATTCCAGATGGTTCGTGCCCCTGAAGATCTCGTCGATAATGAAGATCGCCGGCGCCCGGTCGGCCAGCGCCAGCAGCTCCCGGGCACGGCGCAACTCGGCGATGTACAGGCTCTCGCCGCCTTCGAGCGCGTCCTCGTTCTGCATGCTGGAGTAAACCGGCAGCGACGGCGTGACGGCGGCGTCGGCGTAACTGAACCCGAAGGCGCGCGCCACGATCAGATTCAACCCCACGGTGCGCAGCAAGGTGCTCTTGCCGATGCCGTTCTGGCCGGAGATGAAGGCGCCCTGCCGTTCCAGCGAGAACGACAACGGCGCCGGCTCGGCCAGCAGCGGATGCACGGCATTCTCCAACGCCACGCCCTGCCCTTGCCCGGACCAGCAATACCGTGGCGTCTCGGTCAAATGCCGTGCCAGCGCCAGGTCGGCCTCCAGCGCCGCGACCCGCTGAAAACTCGCGCGCAGCAGATCGAGGTTGGCGCGCACAACCTCGCGGCTGGCGAAGTAGTGGCGGATGTTCATCAGCCAAAGCCAGTCGCCGTATTCGCGCACCCCCGGCATATGCGCCATCGGCGAGCGGCAGATGCCGCGATTGACCTTGCCGGCGCGCGCCGCGTCGTCGCGCAGGTCGGCCGTCATCGGGACGTCGATCTGCGACAGCAGCGTATGCGCGCGCAGCATCTGCTGCAGCGTCTTGAGGATGCGCCCCCATTCCGACGCCGCCTCGCTAAAGCGCATTTGCACCAGCGACAGCGCCAACCACAATCCCAAGGTCACGCCCCACAGCGGCAGGAAACCGCCGACCAGCGCCAGCGTGGCCGACAGCAGAAACGCCACCGGCAGCCAAGGTAAATAGCGCGCCCAGCGCGGCACCGGCGCCGGCGCCGCGCCGAACAAGGTCTCGCCGACTTCGCGGTCCGCGCGGCGCAGCCCCTCGCAGGCGGTGAGCAATCGCTGCCGCAGTCCGCCATCGTCCACCAGCGTCCGCACCCGCGCGGCGGATGCCGCGACCTGCGCGGCGCCGCCGTCCGGCGCGTGCAGGCGGCGGTGCAGCTCCTGCTGCCCGAGGATGCTGGTGCCGCGCGCCAGCTGCGCGCTGTATTGGGGCAGCAGCATATCGTCCCAGGTCTGCGCATCGAGCGCGCCGCCGTCCCCGTGCAAGGTGCGCTGGTAAAGCGCCACGTCGCTGGCGACATAGGGATAGTCGCCGATATCATCGGCCGGCATGGCGGGAAGCAAAAACCGGGTAAGCCTGTCGATCAAAGTCATGGGTAAGAAAATAATAGTTGAACCACGTAGGGCGGATTAGCGCAGCGTAATCCGCCAAGCTCCGCCGACGGCCTGTGGCGACAGCCCCGCATATGATTCCAATTGGCAAAATATCAACCGGCGCCGGACGCCACAGCGGACAAAACCCGGACACCCGGACAGCGGACAGACCAAGAATCCCGAGCAAATTCAACCACTTACAAATTGGCACGAATCCTGCAAAGCACCGCATATCTTTTTCTCGACGACCACCATGATCCGCGACACCTCCAGCCAAGACGCCGTCATCGCCGCCCCCAAGGGCCAAACGGCCAAGCGCCGCCTCGTCATCGCAGCCGCCTCGGTCGCGCTGCTGGCAACGGGATACTACCTGTTCCACACCTGGCGCGGCAGCGACCATTCGGTCAACATCTCGCGCCTGCGCATCGCCGAAGTCACGCGCGGCACCCTGATCCGCGACGCCGCCGTCAACGGCCGCATCGTCGCCGCCATCAGCCCCACCTTGTACTCGACGTCCCCGGCCACCGTCACGCTGAAGGCCGCCGCCGGCGACACCGTCAAAAAAGGCGACGTGCTGGCGGTGCTCGAATCACCCGACCTGTCGGACGCGCTCAAACGCGAACAATCGGCCTACGCGCAGATCGAGGCCGACGTCGAGCGCCAGAAAATCCTGGCCCGCAAACAAAAACTGCTGGCCCGGCGCGACGCCGACACCGCCGAAATCGACCGCCTGTCCGCCCAGCGCACGCTGGAGCGCTACGACGCCGTCGCCAACGACGGCATCGTCGCCAAGATCGACTACCAGAAGGCCAAGGACGCGTTGAACTCCGCCGATATCCGCGCCCGCCACGCCCGCCAGGCGGCCGAACTGGAAAGCGACAACGTGGCGCTGGAGCTGACCTCGAAGGTCAAACAGCTGGAACAGCAGCGCATGATCCTGTCCAACGCCCAGCGCCGCGTCGACGAGTTGACGGTGCGCGCGCCGGTCGACGGTTTCATCGGCACGCTGTCGGTCGCCAACCGCAGCGTGGTGCCGCTCAACACCCCGCTCATGACCCTGGTCGACCTGTCCAAACTGGAGGTCGAACTGGAGGTGCCCGAGACCTACGTCGCCGACATCGGCCTGGGCATGAGCGCCGAGATCAACGTCGGCACCGGCACCGCCACCGGCAAGCTGTCGGCGCTGTCGCCGGAGGTGGTCAAGAACCAGGTGCTGGCGCGGGTGCGCTTCAACGGCGCCCAGCCGGCCGGCCTGCGCCAGAACCAGCGCATCACCGCGCGCCTGCTGATCGACGAAAAACCCAACACGCTGATGGTGCAGCGCGGCCCGTTCGTCGAATCCGAGGGCGGCCGCTTCGCCTACGTGGTCCGCGACGGCATCGCCATACGCACGCCGATCAAGATGGGCGCCACCAGCGTCTCCGCCGTGGAGATCCTCGATGGCCTGAAACAAGGCGACAAGATCGTCATCGCCGGCAGCGAAACGTTCGAGAACGCCGCGCGCGTCTCGATCAACAACTAATTTACTCGACACCAGTCCAAAGGAATCCATTATGCTGCGCATGCAAAACCTGAGCAAAGTCTATCGCACCCACATGATCGAAACCCACGCGCTGCGCGGCTTCGAGATCAACGTCAAGCAGGGCGAATTCGTCACCGTCACCGGTCCGTCCGGTTCCGGCAAAACCAGCTTCCTCAACATCGCCGGCCTGCTGGAGGAATTCACCGATGGCGAGTACATCCTCGACGGCATCAACGTCAAGGGCATGGACGACAACGCGCGCTCGCGCCTGCGCAACGAAAAACTGGGCTTCATCTTCCAGGGCTTCAACCTGATTCCGGACCTGTCGTTGTTCGACAACGTCGACGTGCCGCTGCGCTACCGGGGCTTCAACGCCGCCGAGCGCAAGGAGCGCATCGAGGACGCGCTGTCCAAGGTCGGCCTGGCCTCGCGCATGAAGCACTATCCGGCCGAACTGTCCGGCGGCCAGCAGCAGCGCGTGGCGATCGCGCGCGCGCTGGCGGGCTCGCCCAAGCTGCTGCTGGCCGACGAACCGACCGGCAACCTCGATACGCAGATGGCGCGCGGCGTCATGGAACTGCTCGAGGAGATCAACGCCCAGGGCACCACCATCCTGATGGTCACGCACGATCCGGAACTGGCGGTGCGCTCGCAGCGCAATGTCCACATCATCGACGGCCAGGTTTCGGACCTGGTGCGCAAGGCGCCGTCGCTGTTCGATGCCAATGCCAACGCCCATGCCCACGGCGCCGACGGCAAGTCGCATGTCGCCTAAGGGGACCGCCATGTTCCAGTACTACTTCATGCTCGGCCTGCGCAGCCTGCGCCGCAATCCGGCGCTGACCGCGCTGATGGTGCTGACGCTGGCCATCGGCGTGGCAGCCAGCATCGCCACCCTGACCATCCTGCACGTGATGTCGGGCGATCCGATCCCCAGCAAGAGCGACCGCCTGTTCGTGCCGCTGGTCGACAACGGCCCGCTGGAGGGCTGGTCGCCCGCCGACGGTCCCAACGACAAGCAGATCAGCTACCGCGACGCCGTCAATCTCCTCAACAGCAAAGCCGGCGAGCGCCGCACGGCGATCTATGGCATCGCCGTGGCGATCGAGCCGGCGCGCAAGGACATCGGCGTCTTCAACGCCGGCGGCATCGCCCCGAGCGGCGATTTCTTCAACATGTTCGAGGCGCCCTTCCTGCACGGCCAGGGCTGGAGCCCGGCCGACGACAAGGCCGGCGCCGATGTCGTGGTCCTAAGCCGCAAGCTGTCCGAAAAACTGTACGGCGACGCCGATCCGGTCGGCCGGCGCATGACCATGGGCGGCTTCCAGTACCAGATCGTCGGCGTGCTCGATACCTGGAACGTGGTGCCGCGCTTCCACCGCGTGATCGGCGCCAGGGACGGCGCCTTCAGCGAGGAGGAGGAGCTGTACATCCCATTTAGTAGCGCGATCCGCCACGAGATGCAGCGCAACGGCAGCACCAGCTGCAGCGGCGATACCGGCCCCGGCTTCCAGGCCTTCCTGGACTCCGAGTGTACCTGGATCCAGTTCTGGTTCGAGACGCGCAGCGGCGCCGACCGCGCCGAACTGCAAAGCTTCCTCGACAGCTACGCCATCGAGCAGCGCAAGCTGGGACGGCTGAAGCGCAACGCCCCCAATATGCTCTACGACGTGCGCGAATGGCTCGACTACCTGAAGGTGGTGGCCAACGACAGCAAGCTGTCGGCCTGGCTGGCGTTCGGCTTCCTGGTCCTGTGCCTGGTCAACACCATCGGCCTGCTGCTGGCCAAGTTCTCGGTGCGCGCCGCCGAAGTGGGCATCCGCCGCGCGCTGGGCGCCTCGCGCCGCGAAATCTTCAACCAGTTCCTGATCGAGACCACGGTGGTCGGCCTGGCCGGCGGCGCGCTCGGCTTGCTGCTGGCGTTCGGCGCGCTGGCGCTGATCGCCATGCAGTCGAAGGCGCTGACGGCGGTGGCGCACATGGACTGGATCATGTTGCTGACCACCTTCGCGCTGGCCGTGCTGTCGGCCGTGCTGGCCGGGCTGCTGCCAACCTGGCGCGCCTGCCAGGTAACGCCGGCGCTGCAACTCAAATCCCAATAAACGAGGCCGCTCATGGAAATCCGTCCCATATTATCCGCGCTGTTGCGCAATAAAACAGGCCCAATCCTGGTGGCCGTGCAGGTGGCGCTCAGCCTCGCTATCCTGGCCAACGCGCTGCACATCGTACAGGTGCGCCAAGCCGTGTCGGCGCGCGCCAGCGGCATCGCCAACGAGCAGGACGTCCTGAGCCTGCAGATCCGCCACCTCAAATACGGCTCCCACCAAGACCAGTTGGCCGTGCAGCGCGCAGAAACGGCCACCCTGCGCGCGGTGCCGGGCGTGATGTCGGTGGGGTCCACCAGCCAGATGCCGCTGTCGCGCTCCGGCAACTACAGCAGCCTGGCGATCGACCGCAAGCAGCTCAAGACCACCGCCACGACGACCACCTATTTCAGCGCCGATTCGCTGATCAAGACCTGGGGCCTGCAACTGGTCGAGGGCCGCGACTTCGTGCCCGGCGAGGTGCCGGAAATCGATCAGAACACCAGCAGCGATTTCTCCAAGCTCGCCATCATCACACGGGCGCTGGGCGAGAAGCTGTGGCCGGGGCAGAGCAGCTTTGTCGGCAAGAGCTTCTTCTTCGGCACGGGCAACGACGCCAAAGAGGTGCGCGTGATCGGCGTGGTCGAGAAACTGCAAACCCCCGGCGCCCAGATCAAGGACGACGGCGAATACTCGACCCTGGTGCCGGTGCGCCTGACCGGCGACGACACGCACAACTACACCGTACGCGCCGAACCGGGCCAGTTGGACCGCGTCATCAAGGAGACGGCGGCGGCGCTGACGGCCGCCTCGCCGACGCCGGTGATCGTCAAGACCCGCAGCATGAACGAAATCCGCAACGCCCGCTATCGCGCCGACCAGGCGATGGCGTGGATGCTGGTGACGGTCAGCGTGCTGCTGTTGCTGATCACCGCCAGCGGCATCGTCGGCATGGCCAGCCTGTGGGTGACGCAGCGGCGCAAGCAGATCGGCGTGCGGCGCGCGCTCGGCGCCCGCCGGATCGACATCCTGCGCTACTTCGTCACCGAGAACATCATGATCACCAGCGCCGGCGTGGCGGCCGGCGTGCTGCTGGCGCTGGGCCTGAACCAGCTGCTGGTGAGCAAACTGGAGATGGCGCGCCTGCCCGGCGGCTATCTGCTGGCCGGCGCCGGCGTGTTCCTGGCGCTGGGCGTGGCCGCCGTCTACGGGCCGGCGTGGCGCGCCGCCACCATCTCGCCGGCGACGGCCACGCGCAGCGCGTGACAGCGGCCGGCAGATGGAGATCGCGGCACCCGGCATGGCGCGACAATGTTATGCTTGCGTCATGCCTACCGTACTGATAATTGACGACAACGCCGCCGTCGCCATCGCGCTCGAAGTGCTGTTCTCGCTGCACGACATCGAAGCGGTGCGCGCCGCCTCGCCCGAAGCCGGCCTGGCGCTGCTGGCGCGACAGCCGGTCGACCTGGTGATCCAGGATATGAACTTCAGCGCCGACACCACCTCCGGCGAAGAAGGCACGGCGCTGTTCCGCGCCATCCGCGAGCGCCACCCCGACCTGCCGGTGATCCTGCTGACCGCCTGGACCCACCTGGACGCGGCGGTCGACCTGGTCAAGGCCGGCGCCGCCGACTACCTGGCCAAGCCGTGGGACGACAACCGCCTGATCGCCACCGTCAACAACCTGATAGAACTTGGCCTGGCCAAGCGCGCGCTGCACCAACGGCTGCAAACGGAGCTGCGCCAGCGGCGCGAGCTCGAACGCGGCTACGACTTGTGCGGCATGGTGTGGCAGGACCCGGCCACCGAGCGCGTTGTGCACCTGGCCTGCCAGGTCGCGCGCGCCGACGTGCCGGTGCTGATCTCGGGCCCCAACGGCACCGGCAAGGAATGCATCGCCAACATCATCCAGGCCAATTCCTCGGTGCGCGACGGCCCCTTCGTGGTGCTCAACTGCGGCGCGCTGCCGGCCGAATTGATCGAGGCCGAATTGTTCGGCGCCGAGGCGGGCGCCTACACCGGCGCCTCCAAGGCGCGCGAGGGCAAGTTCGAGGCGGCCGACGGCGGCACGCTGTTCCTCGACGAAATCGGCAACCTGCCGCTGGCCGGACAAATGAAGCTGCTGCGCGTGCTGGAGACGGGCCGCTTCGAGCGCCTCGGCTCCAACCGCGAACGCCAGGTCAAGGTGCGCGTGGTCAGCGCCACCAACGCCGACCTGCAGGCGATGATCAAGGCCGGCAGCTTCCGCGAGGACCTGTTCTACCGCCTCAACGTGATCGAGCTGCGGTTGCCGCCGCTGTCCGGACGCCCGGCCGACATCCTGCCGCTGGCGCGCCATTTCCTTGGCGCGCACCAGAACCTGCAATTGCACCCGTCGGCGCAAGCGGCGCTGCTGGCCCACCCGTGGCCGGGCAATGTGCGCGAACTGAAAAACGTCATGGCGCGCGCCGGCCTGCTGGCCCAGGGCGACACCATCAAGGTCGGCGACCTCGGTCTGCCGGCGGCCGCCGCGACGACGATGGAGGAAAGCGTGCGCGAACCTGACCGCGACGCCATCGGCCTGGCCCTGAGCCGCGCCGGCGGCGTGGTGGCGCAGGCGGCGGCGGAACTGGGCTTGTCGCGCCAGGCGCTGTACCGCCGCATGGAACGGCTGGGCATCGCCCGCTCCTGATGGCGGCGCCCCCTTCAAGAGACATGCGCGGGAAAAGCCTGCGTCTTTCCCTGCTCACGCGCTGGACGGCGTTGATCGGCACCCTGCTCACGGTCGGCATCGTCATCGCGCTGGCCATGACCCACTTCTTCCCCGACAATCCCGGCCTGGTGCTGGCGGTATGCCTGCTATGCGTGCTGCCGATCTCCATCATCACCATCCGCTCCCAGCTCGAATACATGCTCTCGCTGTTCCGCGCGCTGACCGGCACCGTCACCAGCTACCGCGACGGCGACTTTTCCTTCAGCCTGCACTGGCCGCAGAACGATGAACTGAGCGACCTGGTTGCCGCGCACAACGCGCTGGGCGACGTGCTGCGCCAGCAGCGGCTCGACCTGGTGCAGCGCGAACTGCTGCTCGACACCATGGTGCAGAACACGCCGGTGGCGATGCTGCTTGTGAGCGAATCCGGCCCGGTGGTGTATGCCAACATCGCCGCGCGCCAGCTGCTCAACGAAGGCCGCAAGCTTGAGGGCCACCGCCTTGAAGACGTGCTGGCGAAGGCGTCGCCGGCGCTGGTGGAGGCGATGGCGCGCGGCGGCGACGGCCTGTTCACCACCAAGGACGGCGCCAAGGCTGACGACATCGACGAGGAAGAGGTCTACCACCTGGCGCGCCGCAGCTTCAATTTGAACGGGCGGCGCCACGAACTGCTGCTGCTGCGCCAACTGACCATGGAGCTGCGCCGGCAAGAAGTGCAAACGTGGAAAAAAGTCATCCGCGTGATCAGCCATGAGTTGAACAATTCGCTCGCGCCACTGACCTCGCTGGCCCATTCGGGCGCGGAACTGGTGCGGCGCGGCCAGACCGAGCGCCTGCCGCAGATCCTGGAGACGATCGAGGAGCGCACCCGCCACCTGGAAAGCTTCATCCTCGGCTACGCGCGCTTCGCCAAGCTGCCGGCGCCCCGGCTCGAGCCGCATCACTGGCCGGCGTTCCTGGCGCGGCTGTCGCAGCAGGTCGAGTTCGCGCTGGCGGGCGAACCGCCGGCCGAATCCTGCGCCTTCGACGCGGCGCAGCTGGAGCAGGCGCTACTCAACCTGCTCAAGAACGCCCACGAATCGGGCTCGCCGTCCGCGCAGGTCGGCCTGGAGGTGCGGCGCCTGCACGAGGCGGTGCGCATCGATGTTCTGGACCGGGGTCCCGGCATGAGCGACACGGTGCTGACCAACGCGCTGGTGCCGTTCTACTCCACCAAACGTAGCGGCACGGGACTGGGCCTGGCGCTGGCGCGCGAAATCGCCGAGGCACACGGCGGGCGCATCACCCTGGCCAACCGCGACGGCGGTGGGCTGGCGGTGACCATCATCCTGCCGCTGGCCTGTTAAACTGGCGGCATGTCTTCCAAGTCCGCCCCAAATTTCGCCCCCAACGCCGTCCGTTACGACCAGCCCGGCCATCCGCCGGCCACCATCACCGAATTCGAGGGCGTGCGCAGCCTGCACCTGGGTACCTCCTGGGTGCAGGGCGCCATGCGCCTGTCCAAGCCGGACAACATCGAGCTCGAATACGTGCAAATGATGATGATGTGGTTACTGTTCAACGACAGCCCGCGCCACATCGTCCAACTGGGACTGGGCAGCGCGGCGCTGACCAAATTCTGCCACCGCCGCCTGCCGCAGGCGCGCGTGACGGCGGTCGAACTCAATCCCAACGTCATCGCGATCTGCAACGCGCAATTCGGCCTGCCGTCGAACGACGAGCGCCTGAACGTGATCGAAATGAACGCGATGGATTTCGTGCTCGACCCGGCCAACCACGGCATGGTCGACGTGCTGCAGGTCGACCTGTACGACGAGGAGGCGCGCGGCCCGGTGCTCGACTCGCCCGAGTTCTACCAGGCCTGCCACGACTGCCTGCGCGACGGCGGCATCATGACCACCAACGTCTTCGGCGACTTTTCCAACTACGACAAGAATTTGCAAACGATGGAGCAGGTGTTCGACGCCGTGGTCTGGCTGCCCGAGGTCCACGACGCCAACATCGTGGTGATCGCCTTCAAGGAGTCGCCGGTGATCGATTTCGCGGTGCTGTACGAGCGCGCCGGCGCCATCAAAAAGACGCTGAACCTGCCCGCCAAATCCTGGGTCAACGGCCTTAAAGGGTGGATGCTGGACCAGCAATAGAGTTGTCTTGAAGGACGCACCGACTTAGCGCGTTTTTCGCCTATCGATATGCAAGCGCCTCATACCGATGCGGGCACGCCACAGTTTCGCACCGTTTTGCGGCGCGCAAGGTGCGGGCCGTCGGCCAGATTACGCCACATCCCTGCACAACGCGAGCAATATTAGCAATCGTACACATTGCGCAACAAGTTGGTGCATGCCGCGTTGCAGCCGTGCGACAGCTCAAGATAGTATTTTCTCAACGACCGCTACCAGCGGCGTCCCAACAAAAACAAAGAGAGAAATACATGACAAGAGCACTGACAGTAGCACCCCGGTTCAAGCGCACGCTGCTCGCCAGCGCCATCCTGCTGCTGGCGGCCGGTCCGGGCCTGGCGCAAACCCAGGCCGCCGCCGACGAGCAACTGGCCAAGGAGCAGACGGTCGTCGTCCTCGGCTCGCGCACGGTCGCCAAGACCGCGCTCGACACCTCGGCCCCGGTCGGCCTGATCGGCCTGAAGGACATGCAAACGGCCGGCCCGCTGGAACTGGGCAAACTGCTGCAAACGCTGGACCCGTCGTTCAACTTCTCGAGCACCTTCGTCAGCGACGGCACCGACAGCATCCGTCCGGCCACCCTGCGCTCGCTCGGGCCGGACCAGGTGCTGGTGCTCATTAACGGCAAGCGCCGCCACCAGCAGGCGCTGGTCAACGTCCAGCAAACCGTCGGACGCGGCTCGGCCGGCACCGACATCAACGCCATTCCGCTGGCGGCGATCCAGCGCATCGAGGTGCTGCGCGACGGCGCCGCCGCCCAATACGGCTCGGACGCCATCGCCGGCGTGATCAACATCGTGCTCAAGACGCAGACCAGCGAGACCTCGCTGAGCGGCACCGTCGGCACCACCTCCGAAGGCGACGGCGACCTGTACTCCGGCAGCGCCAACACCGGCTTCGCGCTGGGCCAGGACGGCGGCTTCCTCAACCTGACCGTCGAGGCGCGCAAGCGCGGCGAAACCAACCGCGCCGGCCCCGACTCGCTGCGCGTGGACCCGCCGCGCGTGACCCAGCACCTGGGCGACAGCAACACCCGCGACACCTACTTCTGGTGGAACGGCGCCATCCCGATCGACAAGAGCAGCGAGTTCTATGCCTTCGGCGGCCTGTCCAAGCGCAAGAGCGACTCGTTCGGCTTCTTCCGCTCGGCCGGCGACGCCCGCACCGTGCAGGCGGTCTACCCGAACGGCTTCCTGCCGGCGATCCACACCGACATCAAGGACGCCTCGTTCGCCTTCGGCTACCGCCGCGACCTGCCCAACGACTGGAAGGCCGACATCAGCATCAACCACGGCGCCAGCGAACTGGCGTTCCACGAATCGGACAGCTTGAACACCAGCTACTGGTACGAGCCGAAACCGGGCGGCGGCATCTACGCCGAATCGCCGCGCGAGGCCGACACCGGCACCCTGAAGTTCGACCAGACCACGATCAACGCCGACATCAAGGGCCCGGTCAAAATCGGCGATGCCAGCGTCTTCGTCGCCACCGGCTTCGAGTACCGCCGCGACAACTACCAGATCGTCGCCGGCGACCCGGTCTCCTACCAGTACGGCCGCACCAACAACCCGGCCATCGCCATCACCACGCCAAGCGGCGCGACGGCGGCGGCGGGCATCCAGGGCTTCCCCGGCTACACGCCGGCCACCGCCGTCGATTCGGGCCGCCACAACATCGCGCTGTTCCTCGACGCCGAACACAAGCCGCTGGAGAACCTGACCCTGGCCGGCGCCGTGCGCTTTGAAAAATACTCGGACTTCGGCAACACCACCACCGGTAAGCTGAGCGCCCGCTACGACCCGAGCAAGACGGTCGGCTTCCGCGGCAGCGTCTCGAGCGGCTTCCGCGCGCCGAGCGTGCAGCAGCGCTTCTACAGCTCCGTGTCGACCAACCTGAATAACGGCGTGCTGACCGAAACGCTGACCGCGCGCGAAGGCAGCTCGGTCACGCAGGCCTTCGGCATCGCCCCGCTGAAAGAGGAAACCTCGACTAGCGGCAGCGTCGGCATGGTGCTGCGCCCGGCCAAGAACATGTCGCTGACGGTCGACGCGTACCAGATCAAGATCAAGGACCGCATCGTCTTCTCCAGCGAAATCGCACCGGAGGCCGGCGGCGGCCCGATCACCAACATCCTGCGTCCGCTGGGCGTGGGCCAGGCGCAGTTCTTCACCAACGCGGTCGATACCCGCACGCGCGGCCTGGACGTCGTGGCCGAGCACACCACCAAGTTCGCGGCGTCGTCGCTGGTGCTGTCCGGTCAGCTGGGCTTCAACAAGACAGAGGTGAGCAAGCGCCATTCGACATCGACGGTGCTGACCGGCGAGCAGCTGTTCGACCAGGCGCAGGTGACCTTGATCGAACGCGGCCAGCCGCGCAAGCACCACGTGGTGGCGGCCGACTACACGGCCGGCGCGTGGAACGTCAACACCCGCGCCAACTACTACGGCGAAGTGCAGGCGCAAAGCTTCAGCCCCCTGCAAACGTGGGACGCCAAATGGCTGGTTGACGCGTCGGTGCGGTATGGCTTCAGCAAGCGCACCTTCCTCAGCGTCGGCGTGAACAACATGTTCAACGAACTGCCATCGGAATGGACCAACGGCGGCGACTTCCCGAAACTGGGCTTCACCCGCTGCTGGGAAACCTGCCCGATCGGCGTGAACGGCCGCTCGATGTACATCCGCATGGATACCGCGTTCTAAGCGAGGACACGGCAATTGCGCGACCCGGGAAACACGTAGGGCGGATTAGGCGGAACGCCGTAATCGGCCATGTATGCGCCGTCGGCGACTCATGCATGGCCGATTACGCTTCGCTAATCCGCCCTACGTGTAACAGTGGTGACTTTGCCTGCGCGGCCCTGCTCAAAAGCCGCCGTGTGCACAACCGCCGCCAGCCGCTTCACCAGCTCGTCCATCCGCTCCGCCGGCACCTGCGCGTAGCCGAGCATCAAACCCCGCCATCCCGACGTTCCCTGGGTATCGTGGCGGCTTAGCGCGTTGACCACGATCCCGTGCTCCAGCGCCTGCGCGCTGACCGCCAGATCATCCATCGCCTCGTCCCTGAAGCGCAGCGCCAGATGCATGCCGGCCGATCCCCCATGCACCGTCGCCACCGAACCCATATGCCGCTCCAGCGACACCACCAGCGCGTCGCGACGCTGCCGGTACAGCCTGCGCATGCGTCGCACATGCAACGCGAACTGCCCGCTGCGTAAGAATTCCGCCAGCGCCAGCTGCTCCGCCGTCCGCCCGCCCGCATGCGACTGCGCCCGCATCAGCGCGAACGCCGTCTCCAGCGCCTGCGGCACCACCACAAAAGCGATCCGCAGCGACGGGAACATGGTCTTGCTGAAGGTCCCCAGATACACCACCGGCGCATCCGGCGCCAGGCCCTGCATGGCCGACAGCGGCGCGCCATCGTGCCGGAACTCGCTGTCGTAATCGTCCTCGATGATCAGCGCGCCGGCGCCGCGCGCCGCCTCGATCAGCGCCAGACGGCGACGCAAACTGAGCACGCTGCCAACCGGATACTGGTGCGACGGCGTCGTATAGATCAGTCGCGGCGGCCGCAGCAACCAATCCTCCGGCGTCGGCGCGATGCCGTCGTCGTCCACTTCTATCCCCGCCACATTCAGCCCGGCGCCGCGCGACGCCGCCAGCGCGCCGCCATAGCCCGGACTCTCGATCCAGATCGTGTCGCCGGCGTCGGCCAGCGCGCGCAGGCACAAATCCAGGCTGCTCTGCGTGCCGTCCGTGATGAACACCTGGCCCGCATCGCAGACCACGCCGCGCGCCGCGCGCAGGTGGTCGGCGATGGCCTCGCGCAGCAACGGTTCGCCGGCCGGATCGCCGTAATTCAGCTGCGCCACCGCCAACGAACGCCATGCGCGTTCCAGCATGCGGCGCCACAAGGTCAACGGAAAATGGTCGAGCGCGGGCACGCCGGGAACGAATGCGCCCATCGTTTCGGCGGGACCGGACAAGGGCCGCAGTCCGCGCGCGCGTTGCGACAAGCCGGCTTGCGCCAACGCCTGTGGTGACGGCGACGGCTTGCGGTCCGCCGCGATCGTCGCCACCACTGTGCCACGCCGATCGGTGGTGACGAAGCCTTCGCTGGCCAACTGCTCGTACGCGTACAACACCGTGTTGCGCGCCAGTCCCAGCTCCTCGGCCAGTGCGCGCGAAGCGGCAAGCCGCGTGCCGGCGGCCAATGTGCCGCTGCGGATCGCCGCGCGCAGGCATTCGTGCAGCATACGCTGGCGCGGCCAGCCCCGGTGGCCGTGCTGCGCCGCATAGCCGGTGATTAACAGGGACATATCCATTCGTGGCTCCATCAAATTGCATATTTCTGGACCTTTTTACAGGGCCAGCAAGCCATTATATTGATGTTTCACTCATTTTGGATGGAGATCATGACCGCAGCAGCCAACCCCGCGCACCAAGCCACCGCCACCGCCCCGAGCGACCGCACCCGCGTGCGCCGTAGCGCCGAGAAGGCGAAGTACGACACAGACACCCTGCACGCCATCATCGACGACGCCTACCTGTGCCACATCGCCTTCAGCGACGCCAAAGGTTCGCATTGCATTCCGACCGCGTGCTGGCGCGAGGACGGGCATTTGTACATCCACGGCTCGAACGGCAGCCGGATGCTCAAGCGCCTGGTGGAAAGCGAGACCTGCGTGACGATCACGCATCTGGATGGCCTGGTGTTGGCGCGATCGGCCTTCAGCCATACGATGAACTATCGGTCGGCGATGATCTATGGCCGCTTCGAGGTGGTCACCGATGAAGCCGAGCGCCATCGCACGCTGGAAGCATTCATGGAAAAGCTGGCGCCGGGACGCCAGGCACAGGTCCGCCCGGGCAACGACAAGGAATACGCGGCCACCACCATCATGCGTATCTCGCTGGACGAAGCAGCGTGCAAGGTGCGCAGCGGCGGCCCGAGTGACGACGAGGAAGACATGC
Organism: Duganella sp. GW821-FHT07F09; assembly: GCF_059418705.1. Taxonomy (NCBI): domain Bacteria; kingdom Pseudomonadati; phylum Pseudomonadota; class Betaproteobacteria; order Burkholderiales; family Oxalobacteraceae; genus Duganella; species Duganella sp. GW821-FHT07F09. The sequence continues at coordinate 74,711 of NZ_JBWKQJ010000002.1, forward strand.
AATGGCCGGTTTGGGCGGGCGTGCTACCGTGGGCGCGAACCCCGATGGCGCCGCAACGGCATGCGGCCTGCACCATCGAAGCGCCGGACTATGTCCGCCAGTGGGAAGGTTGCGAGGAGACACGTAGGGCGGATTAGGCGGAACGCCGTAATCGGCCATTCATAAGCCGTCGGCGGCACATGCATGGCCGATTACGCTACGCTAATCCGCCCTACGTGGTTCCGCGTCGAACCTCGGGTCCCGGTACCAAAGCATCAGCATGCAGAAGGCAAACAGCAACGCGAACGGCGTCGGCGACAGCGATCGGTTCGTTGTTTCGGCTACGTCGGCCGTCCGCGCACGCGCCGCATACCGCGCGGTCGCCTCGCGCCGCAAGGAACGCTGCCACAACGGCCAATCGTCCGCAGCATAAACATACGTCATCCCCGGCACCGGCATGCCAGCGGCGCTAAAGCGCGTCCAGCCCGCGCGCTGCGGCCACCATGCGGCACAAAGCCCATCGGCTTTGTCCCCGCGCGCCTGCAAGGACAACCCCTGCCCACCATCGACACGCAGCAACGCCCCCGTATCCGCGCCCTGCGCGCACACCTCGCTGCGCAATCCGGTCACCGGCATCGTGTCGGGGAAGCGCCACTCCGCCTTTTGCACACCGGCCAACACCATCCGGTCCATGGCATCCTGCCACCACAACGTCAACGCCTGCGGCGCGTTGATCGCGTAACGATGCCACTCCGAAACGCCAACCCAGATCACGCGTCCCTGGCGCAAGTCGCGCTGCCACAACCACGCCTGCTTGCGATTGTCACGCGCCAGCACCGACCACTGGCCGCCACCGCGATCATCGGGATTGAGCGTCGCCGGCGGCATGACCAACGAAACACCCCCAGCGCTGAACTGGCGCTGGTCCTCCTTCTCCGTCGTCGGCGATTGCGGCTGAAGGCGCAACCCCAGCTCCCGCTGCCAGAATCCGGCATCGGCCGCATTCGCACCCAGAACCACCAGCGGCATGCCCTGCCCCGTCACGGCCAACAGCGCAGCGCGCGCCGATGGCGCCATCTTTTCCACATAAGCCGCATCAACGAACATGGCGTTCGGCGCGGTGAGCGGCTCGCGCGCGGTCTCACTACGGGCGATGGCCTTGCCCAGCGTGACGCTCCAATCGACGATCGCGCCGCTGTCGGACAGCAGCCGGTTCAACGCCCGCGCGTCGAACGACGCGGCATCGAAGCGCCCCTGGATTTGCAGCGGCACCGCCTCGGTCACCTGCAGCGGCACCGGTCCCTCCGCAATCGTCTTACCTTTGGCATCCAGCAGGCGAGCGCGCAGCACCATCGCCTCGGCCACCGGCGGCAGCCATTGAACGGACAATTGCGCGGCGGGCGCGCTGTCGGCCGCGATAGCGCCGGAATCGGCCAGCACCTGCCTGTTCTCGGCCAGCAGCTGCAAGCGCCATCCGCCTTGCGCATGCGGGCGACGAACGGCCAGCGTGAAAATACGTCCCAACGGCATCGTGCGCGGAAAGTCGAGCGACAGCAGATCCGCCTGGGCCGGTTTCCATTGCAGCGGCCTGGCAGGCAAATCCCGCCACTCCGCCTCGCGCAGTCCGTCGCCACTCAGGGCAATAGCGGCCGCGCCGGGCATGGCACGCGACGCCGCCTCGTCGATCCGGCCGTTGGCATCGGTGACAACCGCCAACGCGCCTCCTCCCCTGGACGGCAGGCGAATGTCTGCCAGCGCGGTCGCCAACGCCGCCGCGCCAACCGCCACCAGCAACGCATTGATCCACCGCCGCTTGCGTGCAAAAAGGACGGCGCTAACGAGACCGGCAGCCAGCGCCAGCGCGGGAACAGCCAGGGTGCCGGCATCGACAGTGGCGATATTCATGATGGAGACCACCGCGCCGCTCATCGTGCCTGCTCCTTGCCGCGCCAAGCCTGCGCGAACGGGCTATCGGCCGAGGACCGCGCCTGTAACAGCACCGGTGCGTCGGTCAACGTGCCGCGCAGCCAGGCGCGCAACTCGGCGCGACATGGCACGCAACCGTCCATCACGTCCTGGACCGCGCGCTGAGCACTCAGTTTCTGCTCTTGATCGGCAATGCGGGCGGCGATCGTGTCGCGCGCGGATTTGCTCCACAACGCCGGCAACGCGCCCTCCGTCGCCAAAGACCGCACCAGTTCCCGCACCTCGGCCGGAACGCTGTCGCTGGCCGCGCCCTGCGCGCGCTTGTAGCTCATCGCGCCGACGATGTCGCCGCTCATGCGCTTTTCCTCCTTCAACGCCGGCGGCACGAAGGCGGTGCGATGCAGATACACCCGCTCCGCCGCCTGCAACTCCTTGATCGCCTCCAGCGCCTTGTACTCGGGCGGAAGTGCCGGCTTGGGCGAGATCGCTCGCAGCGATTTTTCGGCATCCCACATCGCCGACAGCGCGCGCTTGAGCACCGCCTTGGTCTGCGGGTCGAAGATGGTGGCGTTGTCCTCCTGATCGTGGACATGGCCGAATTGATGCATCGCCGCTACCTCGCTGCCCATCTTTGCGGAACCGCCGCGATGCTCTTCTTCGGCGTGTCCGCCGGCTTTATGGTCATCCTCTTCGTGCTCGCCCTCGTGTTCATGCTCCTTGTCCTTGTGTTCCGCTCCCCCATGTCCATGGGCGTCGCCGAACAAGCTCGATTCTTCGCCGAGGAATTGACCGTAGCGCAGCCGCAGCGCGGCCTGGTCGGCGGCGATGCCTTCGCTGCGCGACCTTAGCGTGGCGACGGACATCTTGGGATTGGCCTGCAGATCGGCGACCAGCTGTTCGGTATCGATGATGATCTGGCGCTGGCTGCGCAGATTCTCCGGCTTGACCATGGAAGGCAGCGCCGTCGAGTCCAGGCTTTCGGCGTCGGGTCCGGGCAGGCGCAGCGTGTAGGTGGGCGATTGCGTGGTGTGCGGATTGTCCGGCGCGTTATCGGTGGCACGAACGAAGAAGTACAATTCATCGCCCGGCTCCATACCAAGTTCCGCCAACGTCCATTGTTTCTTCCAGCCGCGCGACTTGGGGTCCGCCGATTTCGGCAGCGGCACTTCGCGATCGGTGAAGCGGACATTTTCGCCGCTGCCGCGCGCCAGTGTCATGTGCAGGCTGGCACGTGATATCGCATAGTCGTCCTTTGCCAGAACGGATAGCTGAACGGCTTTCGCATCCTTGGGCAACAGGTGTATCAGCTCCGCCGGTTCGATGATCGTCACTTGCGGCGGCAGGTCGGGCGTGACGCGGATGTTGTACCGCGTGCCGGCGGCACCGCGCGTACGCCAGAACAGCGAATCCTCGACGCGCCTGGTCGCGCAATCGGCCGTGATGGGCAGCGCTTGCCCGTCACCCAACTCCACCACCGGTTGCGCGCCAGCGGGTTTGCGCACGCACCAGCGCACCTCGGAGTATTGTGGAATCTGGATGTCGCGTGCGGCGGTCTCGAATCCGGCGACGCCTGTGTAGGCCGGCGGCGTGACGCGCAAATACACCTCGCCATCGACAATCGGCTTGTTGGCGGGTGCCGCGGCCGCCGCTACGTTGGCGGTAGCGGGTTTCGCTTGAAAACCCCATGCCGCGCCCGCGGCGATCAGGCTTGCCACCAGCGGTGCGAAACCGAATCGCACGCGGGTATGCGCGATACGGCGATAGTCGTCGCCCGTCAGCACCTGTGCGAGGCGGGATTGCAGGCGTTGCTGCTGCAACCGCGCGATCGGCGTCTTCGCACCGGCGGCAAGCAGCATGCTGCTGTCCTCCAGCGCCGGGATCGCGGCGTTCAGCCATGACGGCCATTGATCCGCGAGCCGCCGGCGCAAGCGATAGATGTCGGCGGCGAGCCAAATCACCCAAATGACGATGGCCGCTAGTGCGATTGCGCGGGCGGCGGGCAGCAGGATGGCTGCAAGCGCCAACGGCGCCAGCGCGGCCAGCCATTGCGGCAGCCGGCGGCGCAGGACGGCGGCCCACAAGCGGCGGCGCAGGAAGTCAGTTTCGCCGTGCATGGGCAAGTATCCGTTCCAGTAAAAACAGCGCGAGCAAAACGTAGGCCAGCCAGACCGCGGGCCTGGCATCGATGATGGCCGACGACGAGGCGCGGGCCGTGGCCAGTGTCTGTGACGGCATTGGATACGCTGGCGCTGGCGCGGCGCTCAGCGACTGCCAGGCCTCGAAGAGGGCGCGCGCGGTGTCGGCGTCGCGTGGAGGGAATGCCTCCGACGTCCAAAGGCGGCCGCGCGGACTGTCCACATACTTCAACATCAGGCCATCGATGGCGACCGCGCCCGCATTTTTCAGCTCGGGAAACGCCGCCGTTTGCGCGGAGGCGGAAGGAATCCACCAATGCGGCGCGCGCCAGCCGGCGGGCGGCGCCCCACCCGGCACATCCCATACCAACAGCTTGGTGGCGGCATCCGGCGCGTCGGTTATCAAATAGCGGTTGCTGCCATCCCCGGCTTTATCGAACGCCGCGAACAGCGAACGCCAGGCGGCGTCGTTCGCGGATGCGGTGGACAGCACCACCGGATTCCGGACCACGCCCGGCAAGGCGGCTCGGGTCGTGGCAGGCATCGTTCGCACTTCCACCCGGTGGCCGAATCGCGGCGTACGCGCCGGCATGGCGATTTGCCCGGCTCGCGCGACGATCAGCAGCCTGCCATCCGGCCGCCAGTCACGCTCATGCTGGTGTAGCCACTGCAAGGCATCGGGCGGCAGGTCGATACGGGGCGCATCGGCGAAACCGGCGCTGCCGATCTCGCGCTCCGCCCATGCCTTGTCCACCCCCGCGTCGAGCAGTACCGTGTTGCCACGCCATGGGAAGATGGTGGCGGCCAGCCAGGCGATCACCGCCAGCAACAGCAGGCAGCGCACCAGCAGCAGGATGCGGTCGCGCCATTGCCAGACGCGCAGCTGCTCCGGCGCGGCGACAGGCAGAAAGCGCGCCGTCGCCAGCGGTTCCGCCTTTAAGCGCTGGCGCTTCTGGCGATGCCACCATATCGGCAACAGCAGTACCGGCAGTGCGAGCCACCAGAATGGATAAGAACTCAGCATCGGCTATCCATCACAATGTTCAATCTTCATTTGGCGCGCGCTCCCGCCAGCCGCAGCCAGCTACGCAGCACCGTGCCCAGTTCCTGCTCGATGCACGCCTCGTAGTGGACGATGTTGTGTTGTTTGCAGCTGCCCGCCACGCCGTCGAAGTGCGCGCGGCTTTGCTGCTTGTAGCCCTCGCGGTCCCGATTGCTCATGCGGTGCAAACCGTCGCTCCGTTCAGGATCGCGATAGCCGGCGCCGGACTTGAAAATGGCATCGACTTCCGCCTGCGTGCGCAGTGTCAGCAAACGCACGTCATGCCGCAGCTTGCGCAAGCGCAGCAGCGCCTCGCTCAACGGCGACGGCCAGTCGAGGAAGTCGCTGGCGGCGAAAATGAGACTCGGCGACCTGGCGAAATGCAGGTTCGCTTTCAGCACTTCCGCCGTGGGCAAGCCTCCATCCGGGCGAGCCTTCGACAGCTGCGCCAGCACGCGCTGCAACTGGCGCGGGCCGCGCGTCGCCTGTGTGAACTCGACCTTGCCTCCACTGCATACAACCAGACCAAAGGCGTCCCCCTGGCGCTGCGCGATCGCCGCCACGCAAGCGAGCACGGTGCGGGCGAACCACAACTTATCGACACCGTTGATCTCGCGGCTAGGCTCCGCCATCGAGGCGGTGGCGTCGAGCCACAACCAGGTGGCGACATGGCTATCCCGCTCCGCCTCGCGCACGTAGTAGCGGTCCGCGCGCGCCAGCAGCTTCCAGTCGACCCGGCGCCACTCGTCGCCCGGCGCGTAGGCGCGGTACTCGGAGAACTCGACGCCGGCGCCGCGTTCGCGGCCGGCGTGCAGGCCATGGCCAAGACCCGCCAGTACGTGACGGATCACCAGCTCCAAATCCTTGGTCTGGACCATCATCGCACTCGTGGCGTCGGCCGGCTTGGGGTTCGCTTGCATCAATCGGGGCGAATATGCTCGCGCAAGGCCAGCAAGATGTCGGCGATCGCCACGCCATCGGCTTCCGCCTCGAAGTTGCGGATCACGCGGTGGGCCAGCACCGGCAGCAGCATCTCGCCGATATCCTCGCGCGTGACGGCCAGCCGGCCGTGCATCAACGCGCGCGCCTTCGACGCCAGCACCAGCGCCTGCCCCGCGCGCGGTCCGGCACCCCAGCCGACGTGTTTCTTCACAGCCGGCACCGCGGTCAGCGCGGGCCGGGTGGCGCGCACCAGCCGCGTGGCATACGCCAGCAGGTGGTCGCCGATCTCGATATCGCGCACCAGCTGCTGGAGACGCAGCAGGGTCGCCACGTCCATCACCGGCTCGGCGTCCTTGAGGCCCGCGTTGGTGGTGGCCGACACCATCATGATCTCCTCCGCCTCGGTCGGATAGACCACGTCGATCCGCAACAGGAAACGGTCCAGTTGCGCTTCCGGCAGCGGGTAGGTGCCGGCCTGCTCGATCGGATTCTGCGTCGCCAGCACGAAGAATGGCTTGGGCAGCATGTGCGTCTGGCCGGCGAAGGTCACGCTGCGTTCCTGCATCGCCTCCAGCAGCGCCGATTGCGTTTTCGGCGGCGCGCGGTTGATCTCGTCGGCCAGCAGTACCTGCGTGAACACCGGGCCTTGCTGGAAGCGGAACTCGCGCTTGCGCGTGGCGTGATCCTCTTCCAGGATCTCGGTGCCGACGATATCGGACGGCATCAGGTCCGGTGTGAACTGCACGCGGTGGAAGTCCATCTCGGTCGCCTGCGACAGCGACTTGACCAGCAGGGTCTTGCCCAGTCCCGGGACACCCTCGACCAGCGCGTGGCCGCCGGCCAGCAGGCAGATGATCAACGAATCGATCACGCTCTCCTGGCCGATGATCACCTTCGACATGCTCGCCTTCAGCGCCGCCACCTTGGCGCTCAACGCGCCGATCTCACTTTCACTCCAGGCGATTGCGCCCATCTTTAAGCTCCCAACGCGTATTGAATGATATTGACCGCAAAGCGGGTGTTGTCGATCGCCAGAAAACGCTTGTTGCGGAAGTCGTAATCCCACTCGCAGCCGTAGTCCTTGTTGCTGTACAAAAGCCGCACGCGCCCGCCGACCTCCACCGCCTTCAGATAGTCGTGCACCAGATCGTCGCCCCAGCCGTTCAGCTCCACGCTGGTGTTGGGCGGTCCGTCGAACTTGAAAAAGCTCGAATATACCGGGTGGTTGTTGGGGATCTTCTGCAAGGCCCTCTTGCCGAAGATACTGGCGATCTCGCTCTCGAAGGACTTGGCGAACAGGCCGTCGATGTCGTGGTTGCAGTCGTCGACGAAAAGAAACCCGCCACCCTTGATGTAGCGCTCCAGGTTCTTGCGTTCGGCCGCCGTGAATTGCACCAGCTTGTGGCCGGCGAAATAGCAGAACGGCGCCTCCAGCATCTTGGGATCGGACAGCGCGACGATGCGCTCGACGGGATCGACCCGCAAGGTCGTGTACTCGACCAGCGAATTGAGCACGTTGCTCGGCATGCGGACATCCACATCCCAGTCGCCCGACTCGTAAGTCAGGCGGGTGAAGTAGAAATCGTAGTTGGCCACGCGCTGTCCTTATCCTTTACACCGCGTCCGACAACGAGGTGAAGTTGAAATCGCGAACCTTCATCGGCGGGATCATCATCTGGAAGCGCACTTCGTCGCCGCCGATGACGACCGGCTTACCCAGTTCATCGATGTTGTTCAACATCGTCACCGGACTTTCGTTGAAACGGAAGTTCTTGATCGGATGCTTGATCTTGCCGTTCTCGATGTAGAAGGTGCCGTCGCGCGTCAGACCGGTGAGCAGCAGCGATTGCGGATCGACCATGCGGATGTACCAGGTGCGCGTTACCAACACGCCCTTCTTGGTCGAAGCGATCAACTCCTCGGTGGACTTGCCGCCGCCGGACATGATCATGTTGCCGTGGCGGCCGAAGGTGCGCTTGCCCTGCTTTTGCGCCCAATACTGGGTGTAGTCCAGCGATTCGACCTTGCCGCCCTTGATGACGTCCGTGCGCTCGCGCGCCAGCATCGAGGCGTTGTCCCATGCAAGCACCGGCACATCGGTGTTCCAAGGATCGGCCCACAGGTTGACCTGCTCGTCGAACAGTTTCTCGCCAAGGCGATTGCCGCCGCCTTTCTTCGACAGGAAGCTGCGGCCCTCGTCGGCCTGCCGCGCATCGAAGGCGCCGAACATGCGTCCGATGATCTCCGACGTCGCCGCCGGTTCCAGGATCACCGTGTAGCGGCCCGGCTCCAGGGCTTTGGCGTCGACCGACTTCAGCGCTTTTTCGATCGCGACATCGGATGCTTCGCGCGCGTCGAATTTGGCGGCGTCGTTGGCCGAACGGGTCACCCATCCCGAACCGCGACCGTCCTCGGTGCGGGTGGTCACGGTGAAGCCAAGATTGGTCAGGGTCTGGTAGCCGAACACGCCGTTCGAATTGGCCACGGTTTCGAAACCGGTGGTGTCGCTGAAGAAGCCGGCGGCCACCAGCCCTTTCTTGCGGGCCGAGTTGATGCTCTGCGCGGCCACTTCGGCGCGGTACTCCGGGTCGATGGCGGCGGTGGCCGCGCTGTAGGTGTTCGAACTTTTGTACAACTGCGTTTTAATCGCCGGCACGAACTCCGGATTCTCCGGCGCCAGCCGCGCCACTTCCTCGGCGCGGCGCACGGCTTTTTCCAGCGACTTGTCATCGAACTCGTTGACCGACGCGGTACCCTGGCGCTTGCCGAAAGCGACGCTGACGGTCAGCTGCGTGTTCTCCACCAAGCCCGCCGTCGATACGCTGTTGCGCGCGTAACGGATATTGCCTCGGCGGTTGCCGCTGATCTGCACGCGGCACTCGTCGGCCTTGGACAGCGCCATCACCTTGTCGCAAACGCGCTTTGCTTCTTCCTGGTTCAGCATCTTCATGGTTTATCCTATCTTGCGGGCGGTGTTGATCACATTGATGCCGTTGAAGCGCGTGGTCGGAGACCCGTGCGAGACGCAGCTGACCTGGCTAGGCTGGCCTTTGCCGTCGAAGAACGAGCCGCCCATGCGCCAATCGCGCTCGTCGCACAACGCCGAGCAGGCGTTCCAGAATTCCTGGGTGTTGGACTGGTAGGCCACATCCTCCAGCGGATTGGTGATCTTGCCGTTCTTGATCTCGAAGTACAGCTGCCCGCCGAACTGAAAGTTGTAGCGCTGCTGGTCGATCGAGAAGGATCCCCGACCGAGGATATAGATGCCCTTCTTGACGTCCTTGATCATGTCGTCCGGCGTCAGCGGCTTCTTGCCTGCCTGTAGCGAGACGTTGGGCATGCGCTGGAACTGCACGCTGCTCCAGCTATCCGCGTACGAGCAGCCGTGCGATTCCTTTTCGCCGATGACGTGGGCCTGGTCGCGCGTGGCCTGGTAGTTGACCAGGATGCCATCCTTCATGATGTCCCAGCGCTTGGCCGGCACGCCTTCGTCGTCGTAGCCGACGCACGCCAGCGAACCTGGCGTGGTGCGGTCGGCCACGAAATTGACGCGTTCCGACCCGTACTTGAATTTCTTGCTTTGCCATTTATCCAGGGTGGCGAAGCTGGTGCCGGCGTAGTTGGCCTCGTAGCCCAGCACGCGATCGAGCTCGGTGGCGTGGCCGACCGACTCGTGGATGGTCAGGAACAGGTGCTCCGGCGACAGCACCAGATCGTATTTTCCCGGTTCGACCGATTTCGCCGTCAGCTTCTCCCTGGCCTGGCGTCCGGCGGCGCGCGCGTCCTCGATCAGATCGTAGGCGCCCTTGTACAGGGTGGTGACGCCGCCGGCGGCCTTGAATTTGTTCTCCGGCTTCGCGTCGAAGAACTCGTAGCCCATGCTGGCAGGCGACGACAGGCCGTCGCGGGTGCGGAAGCGGTTGGTGGCCTTGTCGACGGCGGTCGCGGTCAGCGGCGACCACAGACGGTGCATGTCCTGGTCGATGTAGGAGCCGTCGGTGGAGGCGAAGTACTTTTGCTGGTTCACCTGAAACAGCATCGACTGCATGAAGTTGGCGCCGGCGTCCATGCCGGCCTTGTTGGCCGCGATCAGCATCTCGGCCTTTTCCTTGATGGGCACCGTGCGCCAGTCCTTCTTGAACGGCGTGGCCCAGGCGACTTCGCCCACGCCCTTGACGGGGGCCAGCTGGACAGGCTCGGTTTGCAGCTTGGCGTTGGCGCGGGCGATGGCGACCGCCTGGCGCGCCGCTTCGGCCACCGAATCCATCGTCATGATGTTGGTGGAGCAGAAGCCGTACGCGCCGTTGGCGATCACGCGCACGCCGACGCCGGAGGATTCGGTGTTGACAATGTTTTCCACGTTCAGATCGCGCGTGGTGATGAACTGGTTCAGGTAGCGGCCGATGCGCACGTCGCAATAGCTGGCGCCAGCCTTGGTGGCGGCGTTCATCGCGGCGTCGGCCAGCGATTTTTTAAACTGCACCGCCATGGGGTTGAGCAGCTCCTCGGCCGCGATGGCGTTGCCGAAGACCGGGATCAGCAAGCTGCCGCCGGCGGCCGCGCCGACTTTTAGAAATGAACGACGTTCCACATGAACTCCTGAAAAAATATGATCGGGTGATCGGCCGTGCGCGCGCCGCACCGTAGTCGAGCAAACACGTGGGGCGGATTAGGCGGAACGCCGTAATCGGCCATGCATGCGCCGCCGGCGGCGCATGCATGGCCGATTACGCTGCGCTAATCCGCCCTACGTGGTTTCGCGCGATACACGCCGCGCCGGCGCATATCGCTTAACGCATCTTCTTACACCGCGTCCGACAAGGACGTGAAATTGAAATCGCGCACGCGCATCGCCGGGATCAGCAGCTGATAATCCGACTCGTCGCCCGACAGGATCTCCGGCTTGCCCAGTTCATCGATGTTGTTCAACATCGACACCGGACTTTCATTGAAGCGGAAGTTCTTGATCGGGTGCTTGATCTTGCCGTTCTCTATGTAGAAGGTGCCGTCGCGCGTCAGACCGGTCAACAGCACCGACTGAGGATCGACCATGCGGATATACCAGGTACGGGTGACCAATACGCCCTTCTTGGTGTTGGCGATCAGCTCCTCGGTGGACTTGTTGGTGCCCGCCATGATGATGTTGCCGGGTGCGCCGACCGCGCGCTTGCCCTGCTTCTTGGCCCAGTACATCGAGTAGTTCAGGGCATTGATCTTGCCGTCCTTGATCAACTCCTGATGCTCGCGCGCCAGCATGCTGCCGCTATCCCACGGAAGCACCGCCACGTTCTTGTCCCACGGGTCGGCCCAGACGTTGACCTGCTCGTCGAACAGCTTCTCGCCCATGCGGTTGCCGCCGCCCTTTTTCGACAGGAAGCTGCGCCCCTCGTCGGCCTGGCGCGCGTCGAAACCGCTGAACATGTAGGCTAGCAGGTCGGAAGTGGCGGCCGGTTCCAGGATGACCGTGTAACGGCCCGGCTCCAGCGCCTTGGCCTCGACCGACCGCAACGCCTTTTCGATCGCCACGTTGGACGCCTCGCGCGCATCGAAGATACCCGCATCGCCCACGCTGCGCTTGGCCCAGCCGGAACCGCGGCCGTCCTCGGTGCGCACGGTCACACTGAAGTCGACACCCGTATCGCGCTGGAAGCCGAACACGCCGTTCGAATTGGCGATGGCGGTGAATTTCGACGTATCGGTGAAGAAGCCCGCCGCCACCAGCTTGTTCTTCTTGCTGTTCTCGATGCTGTACGCCGCGACCTGCGCGCGGAATTCAGGGTCGATGTCGGCGGTCTTCTGGAAGAAGGTCTCGCTGGCCTTGTATTGCTGCTTGGTCGGTGTCGGCATGAACTCCGGGTTTTCCGGCGCCAGGCGGGCCAGGTCCTCGGCGCGGCGCACGGCCTTTTCCAGCGATTTGTCGTCCAGCTCATTGATGGTGGCGATGCCCTGCTTCTTGCCGAAGGCGACCGACACGATCAGCTGCGTGTCCTCGATCAAGCCGGCGGTCGACACGGCGTTGCGCGCGTAGCGGATATTGCCGGTGCGGCTGCCGCTCAGGTTCACTTCGCACTGGTCGGCCTTGGTCAGCGACAGCACCTTGTCGCAGATACGCTTGGTCTCTTCTTGACTCAAATTCTTCATATTCTCTGTTCTCCAGGCTTAGCCGATTTTGCGTGCGGTGTTGATGACGTTGATGCCGTTGAAGCGCGTGGTGCTGGAGCCGTGCGAGACCACCGACGACTGCGAAGGCTGGCCCTTGCCGTCGAAGAAGGAGCCGCCCATGCGCCAATCGCGCTCGTCGCACATGCCGGCGCAGGCGTTCCAGAATTCCTGGGTGTTGGACTGGTAGGCGACGTCTTCGAGCATCGGGCCGATCTTGCCGTTCTTGATTTCGTAGAACAGCTGGCCGCCGAACTGGAAGTTGTAGCGCTGCTGGTCGATCGAGAACGAGCCGTCGCCGACGATGTAGATACCCTTCTTGACGTCCTTGATCATCTCGTCGGGCGTCATCTTCTTCTTGCCCGCCTGGAGCGAGACGTTGGGCATGCGCTGGAACTGCACGCTGCTCCAGTTGTCGGCGTACGAGCAACCGTGCGATTCCTTTTCGCCGATGATGTGGGCCTGGTCGCGCGTGGCCTGATAGTTGACCAGGATGCCGTCCTTGATGATGTCCCAGCGTTTGCACTTGACGCCCTCGTCGTCGTAGCCGACGTTGGCCAGCGAGCCTGGCGTGGTTTTGTCGGCGACGATGTTGACGATGTCCGCGCCGTACTTGAACTTCTTGCTCTGCCACTTATCGAGCGTGGCGAAGCTGGTGCCGGCGAAGTTGGCTTCGTAGCCCAGCACCCGATCGAGTTCGGTCGGGTGGCCCACCGACTCGTGGATGGTCAGCCACATGTGCTCCGGCGACAGCACCAGGTCGTATTTGCCCGGTTCGACCGACTTGGCGGTGAGTTTTTGCTTGGCCTGTTTGCCGGCCGCGCGCGCATCCTCGATCAGATCGTAGGAGCCGGTGTACAAGGTGGTCACGCCGCCGGCGGCCTTGATCTTGTGCTCCGGGCGCGCATCCAGGTATTCGTAGCCCATGCCGACCGGCGCCGACAATCCCTGGCGCGAGCGGAACTTGTTGGTCGTCTTGTCGACGGCGGTGGCGAACACCGGCATCCACAGGCGGTGCAGGTCCTGGTCGATGTAGGAACCGTCGGTCGATGCGAAGTACTTCTGCTGGTTCACCTGGAACAGCAACGATTGCATGAAGCTCGCGCCGCCTTCCATGCCGGCCTTGTTGGCGGCGATCAGCAGCTCGGCCTTCTCCTTGATCGGGACAGTGCGCCAGTCCTTGACGATCGGCGTGGCCCACGACACTTCGCCCACGCCCTTGACGGGGGCCAGTTGAACGGGCTCGGTTTGCAGTTTGGCGTTGGCCTTGGCGATGGCCACCGCCTGCCGGGCCGCGGCGGCCACGCCGTCCGGCGTCATGTCGTTGGTGGCGGCGAAGCCGTAGGCGCCGCCGGCGATCACGCGCACGCCGACACCGGCCGATTCCGTGTTGACGACGTTTTCGACATTCAGGTCGCGGGTGGTGATGAACTGGTTCAGATAGCGGCCCACGCGCACGTCGCAGTACGAGGCGCCGGCCTGCGTGGCCGCCGTCATCGCGGTATCGGCCAGCATTTTCTTGAACTGCAGGGCGACCGGCGCGAGCAGCTCCTCGGCGGCGATCGCGCGACCGAAGGCGGGCAGCAGCATCGTGCCCAGGGCCAGACTACTAATATTGAGGAATGCACGTCGTTCCATCGTATCTCCAAACGTAAGGCAATGATTGTGGGCCAGCCGCCCAGGGTTCTGCTTAGCTTTTATTTGCTCTTCTAGCGAGTCCTACTCTTATAGCTCTTGCTTCTTTGCGTGACACCTGAATATCCGTCGCCGTTTTCGCAGGATTACCAATAGTAGCGCCGGATTAAGGATCGGGATAGGCAAAATGTATGCCATCCACCACAGCGAAACACTGTGTTACAAGAGTCCCCCGGCGGGGCGTCAAACGTGGGAAAAGTGTCCGCGAAAGTGTCCGCGAAGTGTCCGGCCGGTGTCCGCCAGTGTCCGCGCCAGGCGGAGCGGCGTCCAGCCGAAGGCGCGCCGCACTTCGGTGGTGCGGCCGTCGCAATTCGCTTGACCTCTTCGCATGCATGCCCGATGATCGCGCAGGGCGGGCGACCGCGCGCCGCCAACCGAACCCTCAGGAGAGTTTGCATGAAGAGTTATCTCGTGGCCGCCCTGGCCACCACCACGCTGTTCGCTGCAAGCGGCGCGATCGCCGCCACCGAAGCCGTCGACGCCAAACTGAAGGCCGCCATCGCCGCCAGCACCCGCACCCCTGCCAACGTGCAGCGCGACGTCTACCGCCACCCTTACGAGACGCTGTCGTTCTTCGGCATCCGCCCGAACATGACGGTGGTCGAGCTGGCGCCGGGCGCCGGCTGGTACACCGAAATCCTGGCGCCCTATCTGCGCGATAGCGGAAAGCTGATCGCCGCCGGCAACGACCTGGCCGCGCCGGACGAACGCGAACGCAAAAGCGCCGAACGCTTCATGGCGCGCCTGAACGCCAACCCGGTGTACAACAAGGTGGCGCTGGGCGTTTTCTCGCCGCCGCGCAAATATGAATTCGCGCCGGCCGGCAGCGTGGACATGGTGCTCACCTTCCGCAATATCCACAACTGGATACCGGCAGGTCCGGAAAATATGAAAGCGCTGTTCGCCAGCGTCTACACCAGCCTGAAACCGGGAGGCGTGTTCGGCGTGGTGGAGCATCGCCTGCCGGCCAACAAGACCCAAGACGAAACGGCCAGCAGCGGCTATATGCACGAGAAGTATGTGATCGGCCTGGCCGAGGCGGCGGGCTTCAAGCTGGCGGCCAAATCGGAAATCAACGCCAACCCGAAAGACACCGCCGACCACAAAGGCGGCGTCTGGGCGCTGCCGCCGACCTACGGCAACAAGGACGAGGACCGCGCGAAGTATCAGGCGATCGGCGAAAGCGACCGCATGACGCTGAAGTTCGTCAAGCCGTGATCATGTAACGGCATCAGAACCGGGTGAACTTGTTTTCATCCGGCGATCCGTGGGCGGCCACCGAGACAACCCGCGCCGGGCGTGCCACCGGCGCGGCCGCGCCGCCGCCTCCCTTGGTTGACGCGGCGCGGCGCACCGGCCCCCGCTCTTCGACCGCATAGCGTTTGAACACCGCCATCAATTGGCCCAGCTGCTCGGCCTGGGCGCTCATTTCCTCCGACGTCGCCGCCAGTTCCTCCGAGCTGGCCGCGTTGACCTGGGTGGTCTGGCTAAGCTGATTGACCGCGCTGTTAATCTGGCGCACGCCGGAACTCTGCTCTTCCGACGCCGCCGATATTTCCTGCACCAGATCCGACGTCTTGCGGATATTGGGCACCAGCGCATCGAACATCACGCCGGCCTGCTCGGCCAGATCGACGCTGTCGGCCGCCACCTTGCTGATCTCCTGCGCCGCCACCTGGCTGCGCTCGGCCAGCTTGCGCACCTCGGCCGCCACCACCGCGAAGCCCTTGCCGTGTTCGTGCGCGCGCGCCGCCTCGATGGCCGCGTTCAGCGCCAGCAGATTGGTTTGATAGGCGATATCGTCGATGATGCTGATCTTGCTGGCGATTTGACGCATCGCCGCCGCCGTCGCCTTGACCACCTCGCCGCCGCGCGTCGCGTCCACGGCGGCCTGCGTGGCGATGCCGTCGGTGATCTTCGCGTTCTCCGTGTTCTGCGCGATCGACGCCGTCATCTGCTCGATCGACGCGCTGGTTTCCTCGACGCCGGCGGCCTGCTCGCTGGCCGCCTGCGACAGCGACTGCGCCGTCGAACTGACTTCCTGCGACGCCCCGGCCAGGCCGGCGACCACCATCTGCACCTCGCGCACGATGCCCGACAGGCTGCGCGCCAGCCATACCGCAAGCACGCAGCCAAGTATGGCGATGACGATATCGACGGACAGGATCAGGCGCTTGGCCGAATCGGTCACCTCGGTCATCGCCGCCGATTCGCGGTCGGTCACGCTGTCGTTGAGCTTGAGCAGCTTGCGGAACGCGCCGGCGATGGCGGCGTCGGCGCCCTTGATGGATTTATCCATCTCCACCGGCGTCATGCCTTTGGCCTGCATCGCCTCCAGCTCCACCATGCTGTCGCCATAGGCCTTGACGCCGGCCGCCACTTCGCCCAACAGCACCTGTTCTTCCTCGCTGAGGGGCCCCACGGCCTTGTAGTTGGCCATTTCCTTGTCGATATTGGCCAGCGCGGCGCGGAACTGGGTGTTTTGCTCGCCGCCGCGCAGAATGTAGTTCTTGAATTGCTGGACGGCGTGGCCTTGCGAAATGACGCCTTCCAGCACCGCGTTCTTGCGCGCCAAGGTGACGCTCTCGAAACGCGCCCATTGGTCGTGCAGCGACGTCAGTTTGGCGAAGGCGATAATCCCCAGCACCACCACCAACAGCACGATGACGCCGAATCCGGCGTGCAGCCGGGTCTCCATTTTCATATGTTTGAACATGATGGTTCTCCAGGGTGGTGTGTTCGTGCGGACGCGGTGCGCGGCTACACGTGATCCAGGGCGGCGGGAGCGATGGCGGCCAGGTCGCCCACGGACGCCACCCGCCGCACGTCCAGCAGCAGAACGAAGCGGCCATTGACCTTGCCTATCCCCTGCAGCATCTCGGCGCGCACCTGCGCGCCCAGGCTGGGCGCCGGTTCCACCTCCGACGGCGGGATGTCGAGCACCGCGTTGACCGCGTCGACCAGGATGCCGATCACGAAGGCGCCGCCAGTGCTTCCATCGCCGTCGACTTCGACGACGATGATGCAGGTGCGTTTGCTCACCGCTACCGGCTCGCGCTCGAGCCGGCACGCCAGGTCGAGCACCGGCACCGCCGTGCCGCGCAGGTTGATCACGCCGCTGATACAAGGCGGCATTTGCGGCACGGGCGTCACGCCCGCGTACTCCAGTATCTCGCGCACGGCCAGGATGCCCATCGCGAACATGTCCTGGCCCAGCATAAAGCTGAGAAATTGCGGTTCGGCGCCTTGTACGTTGCTCATCATCGGCCTCGTTCAGAATTTAACGAAATGCGATTCGTCCGGATCGGCCATGTCCATCATCTGCTTGCTGCCGCCATGGCCGGGCCGTCCGCGCCCCGGCCCGGGCTTGGCCGGCCTGGCCGGCGCGCGGGCCGTGCGCAGCGGCCGCGAGGCGCCGGACAATTTGAAGAAGGACATGGTCTCCTGCAGTTGCTCGGCCTGGCCGCTCATCTCCTCGGCGGTGGCGGCCAGTTGTTCGGAGGCGGAGGCGTTCTGCTGCGTGGTCTGGCTCAATTGTGTGATGGCGGAATTGATCTGGCCCACGCCGGCCGATTGCTCCTCCGACGCCGCCGTGATCTCCTGCACCAGGTTGGAGGTGCGGCGGATGTTCGGCACCATTTCATCGAGCAGATTGCCGGCCTTCTCCGCCAGCTGCACGCTGCTGCTGGCCACCTGCTCGATTTCCTGCGCCGCGATCTGGCTGCGTTCGGCCAACTTGCGCACCTCGGCCGCCACCACCGCGAAGCCCTTGCCATGCTCGCCGGCGCGCGCGGCCTCGATCGCCGCGTTCAGCGCCAGCAGGTTGGTCTGGTAGGCGATATCGTCGATGATGCTGATCTTCTTGGCGATCTGCCGCATCGCCGCCACCGTCGACTTGACCGCGTCGCCGCCCTCCACCGCTTCGATCGCCGCCTTGCTGGCGATACCGTCGGTGACCTTGGCGTTCTCGGTGTTCTGCGAAATCGACGCCGTCATCTGCTCGACCGAGGCGCTGGTCTCCTCGGTGCCGGCGGCCTGCTCGCTGGCCGCCTGCGACAGCGACTGCGCCGTCGCGCTGACCTCCTCGGAGGCGCTGGCCAGCGACTCGGCGCCGTTGTTCACGTCCTGCACCACCTGCGAGAGCTTGTCGATCATGCCCTTCATCGCCGCCAGCAGGCTGGTGGTGTCGCCCGCCCTGACATGCACGTCGGCGCCAAGGTCGCCGTCGGCCACCTTGCGCACGATCTCCGCCGCGTAGGAAGGGTCGCCGCCAAGCTGGCGCATGATGCCGTTCAGGATAATCAACCCGATCGCCGCCAGCAACGCCAGCGCCACGCCGCCGCTGATATACATGCTGCTCGCTGCGGTTCTGGAGGCTTCATCGGCGTGTTTGACATCGTTATCGCCGTATTGAACATTCAACGCCACCAGTTTGTTGAGGCTCTCCTCCGCGGCTAGAAACGCCGGGCGGTTCTCCTGCAGCGTTTTGTGCAGGAGCGCGAACAGTTCCCTGCGCTTGCCGGTTTCCGCCCGCGCTATCTGGGCCGCGATATCGGTGATGGCCAGGTCGCGCGTCTTCCAGGTATCCCACTGCTTGACGAAGGTCTTCCACACCTCGGCCTCCTCCGGTTCCTGCGGCAAGGCGTCATAGGTTTTCCACGCCGTGTCGACGGTGCTCCAGGTGTCTTGCTTGCGCTTGACTTCGGCGGCGACATCGTTGGCGTCGTCGGGGAACATGCCCATCGCGTCGATGTAGCGGCTCGACGACCGCAGCGCCGTCTGGGCCTCGTTGATGACCATCAGGGCCCGTATGGAAGGCATGCGGTTCTTGCCCAATTCGTCGAGCATCGCCCCTTGCGCCTTCAAGCCGGAAAAGGCGATGAAGACCACAACCATAAGCGCCAGTATGGCCACTCCCAGCAATGCCAGGATCTTGGTCCTGACCGTCAAAGTTGAAAGCATGATGATTCCCTTCCTTCGAGATGCGATTTGATAAATGCAGGCTAATACGACAATTGCTGCAGGATTTCGCGATAAATCGCATTGAGTGCCACTGTTTTTTCGACGCCGCCGCGCTTGACGGCTTCCTTGGGCATGCCATACACCACGCAGCTCGCCTCGTCCTGCGCCACCGTGCGCGCGCCGGCCTTGAGCATCTCCAGCATGCCGGCGGCGCCGTCGTCGCCCATGCCGGTCATGATCACGCCCAGCGCGTTGGCGCCGGCCGCCCGAGCGGTGGAGCGGAACAGCACGTCGACCGACGGCCGGTGGCGGTTGACCAGCGGCCCGTCGACCACTTCGACGAAGTACTGGGCGCCGGTGCGGCGCAACAGCATATGCTTGCCGCCGGGCGCGATCAGCACCTGGCCCTGGAGCACGCGGTCGTTGTTGGCCGCCTCCTTGACGCGCACCTCGCACACGCTGTCGAGACGCGCGGCGAAGGCGGCGGTGAATTTTTCCGGCATGTGCTGCACCACCACGATGCCGGGGCACACGCGCGGCAGCGATGTCAGCACCTCCTCCAGCGCCTGTGTGCCGCCGGTGGAGGTGCCGATCGCCACCACGCGCTCGGTGGTGGCGGTCATCGGCCTGGCGTCGGCCGGCGGCAGCACCGCGTCCGCATTGAGCTTGGCGGCGACCGGCGCCGCCTGCGGCCGTCCCACCAGCTTGCCGACGCGCGCGCCGGACGCCGCCCGCACCGCCGACACCAGTTCGTCGGCGCTATCGTGCAGGAACTGCTTGAGGTCCAGGCGCGGCTTGGTGATGATGGCGACCGCGCCGGCGCCCAGCGCCTCGACCGACGTCTGCGCGCCCTTCTCCGTCAACGTCGAGCAGATCACCACCGGCGTCGGACGCTCGGCCATGATCTTGCGCAGGAAGGTGATGCCGTCCATCTTGGGCATTTCCACATCGAGCACGATCACGTCCGGCCACTGCACCTTCATGCGCTCCATCGCCAGCAACGGATTGGCCACGGCGTAGGTGACGGTGATACCCGGCGAGGCGTTGAGCAGGCCGCTGAGGACCTGCCGCACCACGGCCGAATCGTCGACGATCATGACGTTGATTGTACTCATGCGTTTTCCCTGATACGGGCAGCTTTCGGTTCCGGCGGAACCTGGCGGCTGAGTACATCGCCGCTGCGGATGGTGAAGATCAATTGGCGGTGTCCTTCGCCGAACAGGCTTTCGGACACCACGTGTATGCCGTTCTTGTGCAGCATCTCGCGCGCGAAGTCGCCGTTCTGCAGGCCGATGTCGCGCGCCTTGGGATTGCGCGGAAACATGGCGCCACCGCCGAAGATCTTGGCCTGGCACTGGCCGGGCGCCACGTCGAGGCGCGCCAGGCCGTCGAGCAGCAGGTGCATGGCGTCGTCGCCGTACATGCCCGGCTTGTCGTGCGCTTTGCGATGGGCGGTGCCCGGCAAGAGAAAGTGCGACATGGCGCCGATGCGGCGCGATGGATGCCACAGCGTGACGGAGACGCAGGACCCCAGCAGCGTTCGCACGCGATAGCGCTCGTCGCCGACGAAATAGTCGCCGGGCATGAGGAAAATATCGATGAGTTTCGAGTCGGGCATGGCGGCCGCTATGCCTTCCTGTAGACCGAAGGCGCCACGGCGGCCAAGGTGTCGTTGATGTCGTTCAGGGTTTCCGAATGGCCGATCAGGAAGTAGCCGCCGGGGCGTAGCTGCGCCAGCAGCCGGGCCACCACCTGGCGTTTGGTCTCCAGGTTAAAGTAGATCATCACGTTACGAAGGAAGATGACGTCGAAGCAGCCGATCTTGGGTAGCGGCGCGTTCAGGTTCACCTGCTGGAACTGGACCCGCTGGCGCAACGCGCGCTCGATCAGCATGGTGCCGGTCTCGCTGCCCTGGCCCTTGAGGCAAAAGCGCTTCAGGTAATCCTGCGGCATCTGGCTGGCGCGCTCCATCGGATAGTGGCCGCTGCGGGCGCGCTGCAGCACGCGCGTGCTGATGTCGGTGCCCAACACTTCCCAGGCGGCGTCGCCCAGCACGTCGGCCAGCACCATCGCGATGCTGTAGACCTCCTCGCCGCTGGAGCTGGCGGCGCTCCACACGCGCATCGTCTGCCGCCTCTCGCGTGCATCGAGTGCCAGCTCGCGCAGCAGCTGGAAGTGCTTGGGTTCGCGGAAAAAATAGGTTTCGTTGGTGGTCAGCAGATCGACCGCCATCTGCAGTTCGGCGGGGTCCGAGCGGCTTTCGAGCAGACGCAGATAATCGCTGTAGCTATCGAGCTGGTAATGCGCCAGGCGCTTGGCGAGGCGGCCGCTGACCAGCGCCTGCTTGCCGTTGGACATAGTGATGCCGGCGGCGTCGTAGATGAAGCGCTGGAACTGCGTGAACTCACGATCGGAAATGGCTACCAAAGGCATGATGCGTCACATTCAAAAACTGGAAAAATCAGGACAGCAGGGGGGAAGCAACGGCGGCGGCATCGTTGGCGCCGGCGCGGGCCATCTCCACCACCTCCTCGGTCGACAACACGCGGTCGATCTCCAGCAGGATGACGAACTTGCCATTGAACTTGCCGATGCCGGCGATGAAGTCGGGACGGATTCGGGTGCCGAACGAGGGCGCCGGCTCGATGTCGCCGGCGGCGATTTCCACCACCGCGTTGACGGCGTCGACCAGCATGCCCAACACCTGCTTGCCGTCGCCGCCGGCGCCCTCGACTTCGACGATGACGATGCAACTGCGCTTGGTGATGGCGCTGGCGCTGCGGCCGAAGCGCGCCGACAGGTCCATCACCGGCACCACCGCGCCGCGCAGGTTGATCACGCCGCGCACGCACGCCGGCATCATCGGCACCGTGGCCAGGCTGCCGTATTCGATGATCTCCTTGATGTGCAGGATGCCGACGGCGAACTGCTCCTCGCCCAGCATGAAGGTCAGGAACTGGCTGGGCAGCGCCGCCCCGCTTTGCAGCGCGACGATGGCGCTGCTGCCGTAGGTGACGATGTTGTGGGCGGCGTCGTTGGCCGACTGGTTAATCATATGCATAGTCTCCTTGATTCACTAGGCGGCCAGGGCCACCGTGCCTTTGCCGCCGACGGCCTGCATCAGCGAGGCCACGTCCAGGATCAGCGCCACCTCGCCGCTGCCCAAAATGGTCGAGCCGCTGATGCATTTGACTTCGCTGAACATGGGGCTGAGCGGCTTGATGACGGTCTGGAATTCACCCAGCAGGGTGTCGACCACCAGGCCGGCGCGGGTGGTGCCCAGCTTGAGCACCACGATGCTCTCGCGTCGCGTGGCCGCGCCGTCGATGCGGAACAGCGATCGCAGGCGGATGAACGGCAGCACCTGGCCGCGCAGATTGCAGTAGTCCTGTCCCGGCTCGGTGGCGAACTCGATGCACTCCTCGATCATGTCGAGCGGGATGACGAACACCGAGCCGCCCACCTGCACCAGGAAGCCGTCGATGATGGCCAGTGTCAGCGGCAGGCGCACGGTGACGGTGGTGCCGGCGCCCTCCCTGCTGCTAACGTCCACGCTGCCGCGCAGCGCCGTGATATTGCGCTTGACGACATCCATGCCGACGCCGCGCCCGGACAGGTTGGTGACCTTCTCCGCCGTCGAGAACCCGGCCTCGAAGATCAGGTTGTAGATTTCGCTGTCGCTCAGTTTGCGCTCCGGATCGACCAGCCCGCGCTCGACCGCCTTGGCCAGGATCTTCTCCTTGCGCAGGCCGCCGCCGTCGTCGCTCACCTCGATGACGATGCTGCCCGATTCGTGGAAGGCGTTCAGTTTGATCATGCCCTTGGCCGGCTTGCCGCTGGCGACGCGCACGTCGGCCGGCTCGATGCCATGGTCCATGGCGTTGCGCACCAGGTGCATCAGCGGGTCGCCGATCTTCTCCACCACCGTCTTGTCCAGCTCCGAATCCTCGCCGTCGACCATCAGGCCTATGTCCTTGCCCAACTCGCGCGCGACATCGTGCACCACGCGCTGGAAGCGGTTGAAGGTGGCGCCGATCTTGACCATGCGCAGTTCCAGCGCGGCGTCGCGCACTTCCTCGACCAGGCCCGACAAGGTCGACGTGCATTCCTGCAGGTCGGTGTTGTGGATCTGCTGGCCGATCATGCTGGCGCGGGCACCGGCGATGATCAACTCCCCCACCAGGTCGATCAGCCGATCGAGCTTGTCGGAATCGACGCGGATCGAGCGGCTCTCCTGCGCCTTCTGCTCGACCACTTGCTTTTGCTTGGCCAGCGCCGCCTCCACCACCACCGGCGGCACGTTGCCGGCGGCGACCAGGATGCTGCCCAGGCGCGGCGGCGGCGCTTCCTCGCCGCCCTTCGCCTCGTTGCTGGACTGCTGTTGCAGCGCGCCGGCGAGTTCGGACGCGGTCACGCTGCCGCACATGACCAGGATTTCGCCAAGGCGCGTTGGCAGTTCCGGCAGCGCGCGGATCAAATCGACGTACTGCGACACCTTGCTGTGCGGCGGGATGATGCGGATCTCGCAGTCGTCCTGCACGAACTCGAACACGCCGACGATGGCCTCGCGGTCGGCGTTGCTGTCGAAGGCGATCTCGAAGCCCAGATAGCACAGTTCGGCGTCCATCTCCTCGGCCGCCGGCAGGGCGTCGGGCACGGTGGCGATGCCGACGATCTTGCCCAGTTTGGCCAGGTAGCGCAGGAACGCGATCGGGTCCATGCCGTTCTGCAAAACGCCCCGGCCGAAGCGCAGCGAGATGTGCCAGTAGTCGCTGTCGCCGGCCACCTTGTCGATGCGCTCGACGCCGGGTTCCGACTGCACGGTCAGCGACTGCGACGATGCGGGAGCTTGGGAGGCCTGGGCCTGATCGGCCCCGCCATGGCCGCCCGACATGTGCCGGCGCAGCTGGTGCAGCAGCATCTCGCCCTCGGGCGCGGTGTCGGGATCGGCCTCCAGCCGGCCGGCGGCCAGCGCCTCGGTCATGCCGGACAAATAGTCGCAGCACGACAGCAGCAGCACGATCATTTCATCGTTGATCACCACGCGGCCGTCGCGCACCTCGTCGAGCAGGCTTTCCACCACGTGGGTGAAGGCGACGATGTGATCGAGGCTGAACAAGCCCGCCGAGCCCTTGATGGTGTGGGCGGCGCGGAAGATGGCGTTGATCGCCTCGCCCTGGTCGCCGGCGATGTCGATGTTGAGCAGCGCGTTCTCCATGTCCTCCAGGAGCTCGCGGCTTTCTGTGATGAAGGTCTGTAGCGCTTCGTCCAGGTTCATGACTGGCCCTCTGATGAAATTAGCTGTGGATCAGCAGGGCGTCGCCGAAGAAGGCGCCCAGGTTGAGCATCTCGACAATCTCGACCACGGCGGGGCTGTGGTTCAACAGGCGCAGTTCGCGCTTGTCGGCGGCCGCCGTGTTCTTGGCCAGCATCAGCACCTGCAGGCCCGCCGTATCGAGCTCGGTGACGCCGGACAGGTCCACTTCCAGCACGGGCGACTTGCGCAGCGCCTCCAGCAGCGTCACCTTTAGATCGGCGGCGCGGTAGATCGTCAGCTCGCCGTCGATGGCAAGGCGAGTGACCCCGGCAACCCCGGCGGCGGCGTCGGAACTCACGGCAGCACCAGCTTGGCCACGGCGCCGAGCAGCACTTCCGGCTTGAACGGCTTGACCACCCACGCCTTGGCGCCCGCGGCCTTGCCCTCCTCCTTCTTGCCCTCCTGCGATTCGGTGGTGAGCATGATCACCGGCGTGAAACGGTAGTTCGGCAGCTGCTTGAACTCCTTGACGAAGGTGATGCCGTCCATGTTGGGCATGTTCACGTCGCACACCACCAGATGGATTTTCTGGCCGGTGCATTTGGACAGCGCGTCGACACCGTCGCGGCCTTCGATGACATCGTAGCCCGCGCCCTTGAGCGCGATGCCCACCACCTGGCGCAAAGACGCGGAATCGTCGACCACCATAATCGTTTTTGCCATGGTTTATCTACCCTATCTACCTACTGGTTCAGAAAAAAGTGATCTCGTCGGCGGCGGCGGCAACCGGCGCGGCGTGCCTGGAGCCGCCATGCACCGCGTGCTCCTCGGCCATCGCGTAGGTCTTCTGCAGCTCGTGCAGCAATGGCGCCGGGTCGAGCGGCTCGAGCACGTGGTCGGCCTCGTAACGGCCGCGGTTCTCGCGCAGCAGCGACGGCAGCAGCTCCATGTTCTCGCGCACATGCGCCATCACCTGGCTGACGCGGTCCTGGAACTGCAGCTGCACCAGCGCCTGTCCCACCTCGCCCTGGATGCCGATGCTCTCCTGCTTGAGCAGGTCGGACGATTGCACCAGCGCGTCGGTCATGGTGCGGAAGTCGGCCAGCACGGTGTCGATCATGCCCTCGGCCGACGACATCGAACGGTTCTCGTGCTCGCTCGACTGCTCGGCCGCCTGGCTGGCGGCGAGGATGGCGCTGCTGATCAGGCCGACCCGGTTGGAGATGTTGCGGCCCGTCTCGGCCGAGCGGCTCGACAGGTTGCGCACCTCCTGCGCCACCACCGCGAAGCCGCGTCCCGCCGGCCCCGCGCGCGCCGCCTCGATCGCGGCGTTGAGCGCCAGCAGATTGGTTTGCGCGGCGATGCTGGCCACGCCTTCGGCCATGTCGCGCAGCTCGCGCGTGAAGCGTTCCAGGTCCTTGATCTGCGCGAGCATGGCCTGCTTGGACGTCATCGCCGATTTCATCGACGTCACCACGGAGCCAAGCTGCGACTCGCTGCGCGCGAACACCTCGGTCATCGACGGCGCGCCCTTGCCGCCGTCCAGGCTGGCGACGTGCAGCGCGTTGTCGAGCTTATCGACGATGTTGGAAAAGCGTCCGGCCAGGTCGGCGACGGCGTCCTCCATCTGCGTGCGGGAGTTCTCGATATGGCGGCACCAGATCGGCAGCACGGCGTCGCCGAAGCGTTCGCGCCCGTCGAGGTAATCGTCGACCATCGACGATCCGGCGCCGGCGCCGCCGTCCGCCTGGCCGAAGGCGCACCACGCGGCGGCGGCCAGCAGCAACGCGGCCCACAGCACCGTGTACCAGCCCCAAGCGCCCCACCCCGCGGCCATCGTTCCCACCGCACCGGCGCCGGCGAGCGCAAACGGCATCACGATGTTTCTGTCTAATACAAATGAGTTTGTCTTCACTAACCGCCACCCCGCTGAGCTCTCAAAAACGTCGCCGATGGGAACGCCTGAAGGTCCAACTCTATCGCACTTGAACCGCGTTTGTTCTCATAAAGTTTAAATCCGATAGGCCGATTGCAACTTCCTGTTGCACCCACGCAACCACGAACGGAGCCTTATAGAGACTAGCAAAACGGTACTTTCACGCATGCCGCGGCGGGCCGTCGACTCTCGACAATTTTTGACTTTCGATGTAGATTGGCAAAGTTGCATAGCTGCTATGGCAGCGTCGCACCCCCCACTTAAATCGAAGGAAGAATATGAAACAATATGGCGCGGAATTTTTTGGAACGTTTTGGCTGGTGCTCGGCGGCTGCGGCAGCGCCGTGCTGGCGGCCGCCTTCCCTGGTGTCGGCATCGGCCTGCTCGGCGTGTCGCTGGCGTTCGGCCTGACGGTGCTGACGATGGCGTACGCCATCGGCCACATCTCCGGCTGCCACCTCAACCCGGCGGTGTCGATCGGCCTGTGGGCCGGCGGCCGCTTCCCGGCCAATCAGCTGCTGCCGTATATCGTGGCGCAGGTGCTGGGCGCGATCGTCGCCGGCGGCGTGCTGTATGTAATCGCCACCGGCAAGGCCGGCTTCGACGTGGCGGGCGGCTTCGCCTCCAACGGCTACGGCGAGCACTCGCCGGGCGGCTACTCGCTGACGGCGGCGCTGGTGACCGAGGTGGTGATGACGATGATGTTCCTGCTGATCATACTGGGCGCCACCGACGAACGCGCGCCGAAGGGCTTCGCGCCGCTGCCGATCGGCTTTGCGCTGACGTTGATCCACTTGATCAGCATCCCGGTCACCAACACCTCGGTCAATCCCGCGCGCAGCACCGGCGTGGCGCTGTACGTCGGCGACTGGGCCACCACGCAGCTGTGGGCGTTCTGGGTCGCGCCTATCGTCGGCGCGCTGCTGGGCGCCGCCATCTACCGCTTCATCGGCAGACAAGACCCGCTGTAACATCCCCGGTCCGGACGCGGCGCGGCGCCCGGACCCGCTCCGCACCAGAATATCTGAAAGGGTTTACACTACGGGTTCGCACGGCATACACAAACCGGATCCGAAACCATCATTGCCGGTTGCTTCAGCCGCGCCATCGAAACATGAATCAGGCATTCTTAGAGCACAGGGCAAAGTACCGGGACGCCGTCACACAGCGCTACCGCGTGACCCCGGAAATGTACGACGAGGTTTCGCGCCTGCTGGCGCCGATCGCCGCGCCGGTCAGCATGCGCAAGGGCGAGTACCTGCAGCACATCGGCGTGCTGGCGCAAAGCGTGTACTGGCTGCACAGCGGCGTCGCCCGCACCGGTTTCCTCACCGACGCCGGCAACGAGGTGACCTTGTACTTCCGCACCGACGGCCAGGCCGCCGCCTCCCACGACGACCTGCTGCGCGCGAACCGCAACGAGCTGTCGCACAATTTCGTCATCGCCGAAACGGCGATCCACGGCTACCGCATCGACTGGGCCGCGCTGACCGATCTGGCCGGGCGCCACGGCGTGCTGCGCGACTATTATCTGAAGGCCTCCGAGCATGGCATCATCGACCAGGGCAAGCGGCTGTACCTGAGCGTGTGCCCGGCCCTGGGCCGGCTGGCGGCGTTCCGGCGCGACTATCCGGGCCTGGAGCACCGCATCTCGCAGAAGGTGGTGGCGTCCTTCCTCGGCGTCACGCCGCAATACATGTCGCATCTGCTGCGCCAGGACGCGGCCGAGAACAAACGCAACTAAACGACAACGGCGAGGCGAAAAAAAAAGCGCCCCGAAGGACGCTTTTTGCGAACCGCGGTAGCGGTCTTATTTCTTCATGCCGGTGATCTTGTTCTGCGCATCGACGAACACGATCTTCGGCTTGTAGTCGGCGATCTGCTCTTCGGTCATCGGCGCGTAGGTGCAGATGATCAGCAGGTCGCCCAGGTGCGCCTTGCGGGCCGCCGCGCCGTTCAGCGAGATCTCGCCGGTGCCGCGCAGGCCCGGAATCGCGTAGGTCGCGAAACGCTCGCCGTTGTTTACGTTATACAGATCGATATGCTCGTTCGGCAGAATATCGGCCGCCTCCAGCAGATCCATGTCGATACCGCAGGAACCCTCGTAGTTCAGATCCGCCTGCGTGACCGTAACCCGGTGCAGCTTGGCACGCAGCATAACTCGTTGCATAGACATCTTCTTCATCCCTCGATTAGTAATCATTCAAGCTTGCCAAAGTACCTTTGCGGGACTCGATGCAATGCGAGGGCGATATCATATCACTAGCCGGACTCATGCGGCTACTTGTGCCATTTACTTCGGCGAGGGCGTGAAGTTCAGGTCCCGGAAGTCGTAGCTGAAGTCCGTCTCGGAAGAAATGGGCTCCATCTTCATGCGCTCGATGCTGCCGTTCGGGTTCAGCGCGAACGTGACATAGGCGTCGGCGTTGAAGCTGCGCTCCTTCCAGCGGACGATGAAGGTGTCGTGCTGGAAGTGCTCCAGCTCCCCCGTCAGGTCCGGCGTGCGGGCGAAGCGCATCACGCGCTTGCCGCCTTCGGCGGCGATGGTGACCTTGCCGTACCACGGGTCTTCATACGCGCCGTCGTAGGACGCCAGCGGCAGCGACGGCGACGACCTGGCCGCGCGCGCCGTGTGCTCCTTGCCCAGCCGCTCCAGCTCCTCCTTGTGGGCCGCCGCCTCCTGCTCGGCGTACAGCTTGATCCAGTCGCTGGCCGGCACCTTCAGGTACTGGTCGAGGATGCGCCAGTACAGCGCCGCCATCGCCGGGCCGTTCTCGGCGTTGGTCAGGATCGCGATGCCCAGTTTTTCCTCGGGCACCATCAGCACCGTCGAATAAAAGCCCACCAGCGCGCCGCCGTGCATGGCGATCTTGCGGCCCTTGTAGTCGCGCAGGTTGAAGCCCAGGCCATAGGCGGCGAAATTGGGCTTGGTCGCCGCCAGCGCCGGTTTCGGTTCGCGGATGCGCATCGGCGTTTGCTGGGTCCACATCTCGGCCAGTTGTTTGGCGCTGATCAGCTGCTTGCCGTCCGGCGTCTTGCCGTCGTTGAGCAGTAGATTCATCCAGCGCGCCACGTCCCCGGCGCTGGTGTTGAGGCCCACCGCGCCGACCGCGTTCGGCACCGGGATCGGCCTGACCACGACCGGCTTGTCATTGACCTTGCTGTGCGGCGCCGCGTAGTCGGCGCTGGCCAGCATCGCGGCCACGCTGGTGGTGCTGCCGTCCATGCCCAGCGGCGCCAGGATGCGGTCGCGGATGGCGTCGCCCCAAGGCTTGCCGTCCTTCTCGGCGATGATTTTGCCGGCGACGATGTAGAGCAGGTTGTCGTAGGCGTAGCTGTTGCGGAAGCTGGTGGCCGGCTTGATATAGCGCAGCCGCGAGATGATCTCGTCGGTGCTGAAACTGGTGGTCGGCCACCATAGCAGATCGCCGGCGCCCAGACCAAGGCCGCTGCGGTGCGTGAGCAGGTCGCGCACCGTCATCGCGCCGGTGACGTAGGCATCGTACATCTGGAAGCCCGGCAGGTGCTTGGTGACCGGATCGTCCCAGGCGATCTTACCCTCGTCGACCAGCATCGCCAGCGCGGCGGCGGTGAAGGCCTTGGAGTTGGACGCCACTTCGAACAGCGTTTTGGCGTCGACCGGTTTGGGCTCGCCCAGCTTGCGCACGCCGTAGCCCTTGGCCGTGACGACCTTGCCGTCCTTGACGATGGCGATGGCCATGCCCGGCACGCCGAAGGTCTTGAGGGCGCGGTCGACGTCGGCGTCGAGGTTGAACGCGGGAACCGCCGCCGTGGAGGCGGCGGTCGTCGTCGCGGTGGTGCCGGCGTCCGGCGCGGCGAGCGCCGAGCCGAGTGCCGCCATCAACGCGACCGATACAAAAGTACGGGAGAACTTCATCATTTATTCAGTTTGAATTGTTTGTCGACCGAAGCCTGGGTCACGGGATGATAGTGGTCGCGCGCCTTGGCGTAGACGGCGCGCGCCCAGTCCTTGTCGGTCGGGTTTTTCAACAGCGCGGCATACAGCGGCACCACGAACTTCTGCCGGCCCACGCTCATGAGGAATTTGTTGAGCGGGTCGCGCACGTTGTAGCCCGCCTTGACGGAACCCAGGTAGAAGCGGTACGCGATTTCGTTGTTGCCGCTCTTGGCCAGGCCGAAAGCCTGGTCCAGCTCCTGCATCTGCGCGGCGGTGGCCTTGCCTTCGATGGCGTTCAGGAAGTGCATCCACTCGAGCGCGATCCAGCCCTTGCCGCCCAAATCGGCGGTCGGCAATTCGCCCTTGAGCCACGCGGCGCGCTGCGCATCCAGCGCGGCCAGGCGCGGCGAGACCGCACGCACGGCGGTGGCCGGAATACCGGAGGCGTACAGCCATTCATCCAGCTCCGCCTGCGGCATGTACTCGGGATGCGCGTCGAGCAGGTTTTTCTTCAGGTACTCGACGAATTCCTCGGTGGTGGCCGACTTGAACGCGTGCTGGTCGAACCAGCCGCGCAGGAAGGGATCGAACACCTCGCGTCCGGCGCGCTGCTCGATGGTGCGCAGGAACCACGCGCCCTTCGGATAAATCAGGCCGCCGTCGGCGTAGGTCGACGGATCGGTGTCCGGACCGCGCGTGGACAGCGCCTGCTTGGAGGCCGGCACGGTCAGCAGCGAGACCAGCGCCTCCTCCTGCTCGACCTGCAGGTTCATCTCGGCGATCTCGGGGCCGTAGATCTTTTCGACGATGCGGGTGGTGACGTAGGTGGTGAAGCCCTCGTTGAGCCACATGTGCTTCCAGGAGGCGTTGGTCACCAGGTTGCCGGACCACGAGTGCGCCAGTTCGTGCGCGATCAGGTCGACCAGGCTGCGGTCGCCCGCGATCATGGTCGGCGTGAGGAAGGTCAGGCGCGGATTTTCCATGCCGCCGTACGGGAACGACGGCGGCAGCACGATCATGTCGTAACGCTCCCACCGGTAAGGACCGTACAGGCTCTCGGCGGCGCTGATCATCTTCTCGGTGTCGGCCAGCTCGCTGGCGGCGGCCTCGATGCGGGCCGGTTCGGCGTAGACCGCCGAGCGCGGACCGAGCTTGCGCACCTCGATCTCGCCGATGGCGATGGCCAGCAGGTAGGAAGGAATCGGCTGCGCCATCTTGAACTTCCAGCCGCCGTCGCCGGTGGCGGCGGGGTCGTTGTCGGCGCTCATCAGCACGCGCAGTCCGGCCGGCGCGTCGATGCGGGCGCTGTAGGTGAAGCGCACTGCCGGCGTATCCTGCACCGGCGCCCACGAGCGGGCGTTGATGTCCTGCGACTGGCTGAACATGAACGGGCGCTTGCCCGACATGGTCTGCGCGGGCGACATCCACTGCAGCGCGGCGGCCGACGGCGCGGTGCGGTAGTAGACGCGCACCTTCTGCGGCTGGAACGGCAGCGCGATGCGCAGCGCCCGGCCCTTCTGCACATCGAGCTTGTCGAGCATGAAGGAGGCCGAGGTCCAGCGGCCGCTAGGATTGAGCACCTGCACCTTGGCGATAGAGAGTTCGTTCGTGTCGAGCACCAGGGTGCGGGCCGACTTGTCGATCCAGTTCAATGTCAGCTCGGCGTAGCCGCCCAGCGTCTTGCGGCCGAAATCGGCCTTCAGGTCCAGATACAGGTCGCTGGTGCGGACCTGATCGTAGCGCGCGTAGCTCAGCGGATCGGCGTGGGCGGCAAGCGACATCAGTGCGGTAAGCACCAACGCGGACAGTGTCTTCTTGATAGGCATGGTGATCTTTTCAATGTTGGTCTGAAGCGCGATGCAGAATATCACAGCCATGTAACAGGCATGTGTGCGGCCGCCAACGGGAGCGGTGAACGGCTGTGTTAAAATACGCGCCGTAATTGGGGAGTAGTCGGCTTGCGCCTCCCGGCGCAGGAACCTGTATCAACATAATCGGTCCGCAGACCGTGGTGCAGGTGGTTGAAAAACTTGACGAGACCATGATCGAGGGGCGGCCATGATGGGCCGGAGTCGCGCCTGGATCATTGGTTAATCGTTTCCGGCCCGCGTACCACTCACATCATCCCAATGGAAGCATTCCTCGTCTCCACAGGCATTGTCGCTCTCGCTGAAATCGGCGACAAAACCCAGCTGCTCGCTTTCGTCCTGGCCGCCAAATTCCGTCGTCCGCTGCCGATCATCGCCGCGATCTTCATTGCCACCATCGCCAACCACGCGTTCGCGGCGGCCATCGGCACCTGGATCACCGGCCTGCTGGGGCCAGACACCTTGCGCTGGGTGCTGGGCGCGTCGTTCCTGGCGATGGCCGTGTGGACCCTGGTGCCCGACAAGCTCGATGACGAGGACACACGCCTGGCCGGCTACGGCGTGTTCATGACCACGCTGATCGCCTTCTTCGTCGCCGAGATGGGCGACAAGACGCAGGTGGCCACGGTGGCGCTGGCGGCGCGCTACGACGCGCTGATCGCCGTCGTCTGCGGCACCACGCTCGGCATGATGATCGCCAACGTCCCGGCGGTCTACCTTGGCGACCGGATCGCCAACCGCGTCTCGCTCAAACTGGTGCACGGCATCGCCGCCGCCGTCTTCGCGCTGCTCGGCGTGGCGACCTTGCTGGGCGCCGGCGCCAGCCTCGGCGTCTAACCCCGGGGGGTCAGTGCCGACATTCGGACACGAGCTAAGCCATTGCAACGCCGTTTCGGATGGGGCCGTGTCCGAATGTCGGCACTGACCCCGCTGGACGAATGTCGGACCTGACCCCGCTGGGGGTTAGCGGGCTTGCGGGCCGTCCGCTGCGGCGCTGGCGGTGGCGCTCGTTTGCGTGACCCAGATCGGCGCCGACCACAAGATCTTGCCGTCGTTTTGCGTCACCTTGGCGTAGTAGAAATGCTCGCCGGCGGCCGGCGTGATGGTGGTGGTGGCCGTGGTCGAGAGCTGCGTCACCGTGCCGTTGCGGCCAGGGACGCCCTCGTACACGCGCACCGACGATACGGTTTTTCCGCCGGCGCTGGCGAAATTGGCCACCAGCTTGAGCGTGCCGCTGTTGGCGATGCGCTCACCCATCATGCGGCCGTTGCCGGTCAGGATCAGCTGCGACCCCTTGTCCATCGTCGCGTAGACGCGGCGCGCCTTGATGGCGGCGATCATGCTGGCCGATGTCAGCGCCGTGCCGTTGGGGATCAGCACCCCGGTGCGGTTGGTGTAGGACGCGCCCCAGTTGGCGCAGTGGTTGTCCTGGTTGGTGGAGAAGGCGACGTGAAAGCCCGCTTCCAGCGCCTTGTTGCACGCGCCCTCGTAGGTGCTGCGGCTGGTCTCCGTCTCGCTGGTGTTGGTCGAGAAGGCCGACGTGTTGAGCACTTCGCACATCGCCATCGCCTGGTCGCCGTCGGCCGTGTAACCGAGCGCGGTGCCATTGACGATGAACTGGCCGGAGCTCGACGGATGGTTGAACTGCCCCACCCAGCCGCGCTGGCGCATCAACGTGTACAAGGCGCCGTAGTCGTTCTTGGTGGTCTGGGTGTCGGCCAGCAGTTGGCCGCTGCCGTTGCTCTCCCAGCCCAGCAACTCGGTGGCGTTGAAGATGTTCAGATGGCCGCCGTTGTTGATCACGCCCCATTCCAGGCCATACATGCCGAGGAAGCCGGGGTTGGCGCTGTTGTAGTTGGCGGCCGCCGTCAGGCCCGATTGATAGAGCGCCTTCGCCACCGCCGGATCGGCCGTGGTCTTGGTGGCGTCGGAGCCGTCGTACATGTGATTGTGCTCGGACGCCATCAGGAAATCGAGGCCCTTCCCTTTTGCGTAGGCATAGGCGTCGGCCGGGCCGAACGCCGCGCTTTGCGGGTTCTGCGCGCCGGTGCAGCTCGACAGCGCGCCGCCGCCGTCGCTATGGTTGGTCTGGCTGTGCAGATTACCCAGGTAGATGGTGTACGGCAGCGAGGCCGTCGCCGCCACCGAGGTGGTGGTCGCGCCGTCGTCCGTTGACATGGCGTCGGTCGCGGCGGCGCCGGACTTGCCCTTGCCATCCACGCGCTGGCGCGAAATCGGCAGCGGCGCGAAGGCCGGCATGGCCTGCGCCACGCGCTTGCCGACGCCGATCTCCCAGCTTTGCTCGACCTCCTCGTCGCCGTCGCTGGCGCGCATCCGCACCTGATATACGCCGTCCGACAGGATCACGCCCTGGCCACGGCCGTCCCAGGCGACGCGGACGTCGACCTGCTTGTCCGCCAGCGCGCGGCTGCCCTTCCACTGCTGTACCGTCACGCCATCGGGACTGACCACCTCCAGCGTCCAGCTGACCGCCTTGGCCTGCTCCAGGAAAGGGTAATCGAACGACAGCGTGAACGTGCGCGCCTCCGGCAGTTCGGACGTGGCCTTGGCGTCGGCCAGGAACGGCGCGTGCAGCGTCGCCTCGAATTCCTGGTGGTCGGCCTTGGAGGCCTGCGCCCCGCCGGCAAAGCCGGCGGACAGCAATAGCGTGAACATCAACTTCGACAGCGGCGCGAACTTGTTCATGTCATCTTCTTTCAGCGGTTGGGAATCCTAAAATTCTGCCAACTATGCATGACGGCAATATGACCAACAAATTCGATTTTTATTGTCTATTCAGACATTCGCGCACTAAATTGAGTAAACGATTACAGTCGTTCCTCCCCGGGAATGGCAGGCCGCGCCGGCAACCGCAGTTCCACCTGGTGCGTCATGCCCGTGTCGACCAGCGCGATCGCCTGTTCCTGTTGCGGCACGCCGTCGACCGTCAACACCGGCACCGCGCCGGCGTCGCCATCATGCAGCACGCGGATCACGTACGACGATGTCTCGTAACGGTAGGTCAGCGTGAAGCTGTTCCAGCCGGCCGGCATGCGTGGCGACAGAGTCAGTTGCTGCGCGCCGCGCGTCAGACCAAGCAGGGACTCGATGATCAGACGGTACATCCAGCCCGAGGAGCCGGTGTACCAGCTCCAGCCGCCGCGCCCCACGTGCGGCGCAACGGCGTAGACGTCGGCCGTGACCACGTAAGGCTCGACCTTGTACTTGGCCGTGCCCTCCGCCGTCCCGCCGTGCATGACCGGATTGATCATGCGCGCCAGTTCCCAGGCCCGCTCCGTGTCGCCCAGGCGGGCGAACGCCATCGCGGTCCAGATTGCGGCGTGGGTGTACTGGCCGCCGTTCTCGCGCACACCCGGCACGTAACCACGGATGTAGCCGGGGTTGGGGCCGGCCTTGTCGAACGGTGGATCGAGCAATTGGATGATGCCCGAATCGCGCCGCACCAGGCGCTGGTTGACCTGCTCCATGGCGCCGCGCACGCGCGCCGGATCGGCGGCGCCGGACAGCACGCCCCAACTCTGCGAAATCGAATCGATCTGGCATTCCTCGTTGGTGTGGGAGCCGAGCGGCGTGCCGTCGTCGAAATAGGCGCGGCGGTACCACTCGCCGTCCCAGGCGTTCAATTCGACGTTGGCGGCCAGCTTCCTGGCCTCCTCGCGGCATTCGGATGCGAACACCGTGTCGTCCTTCATGTCGGCGACGTCGGCGAAGCGTTGCAGCACCTCGCACAGGAAGAAGGCCAGCCACACGCTCTCGCCCTTGCCATGCTCGCCCACCTTGTCCATGCCGTCGTTCCAGTCGCAGGAGCCGATCAGCGGCAGACCGTGTTCGCCGAAGCGCAGGCCGTGGCGGATCGCCTGCACGCAATGCTCGTACAGGGTGCCGCTCTGGCCCGAGCGGCTCGGCATGTCGTAGTAGGAATCCTCTTCCGGCTTGACGGCGCGCCCCTCCAGGTAAGGCAGGTTTTCCTCCAGCACGCTCATGTCGCCGGTGCTGGCGACATAGCGCCAGGCGCCCAGCGGCAGCCACAGATAATCGTCCGAGCAGTGCGTGCGCACGCCACGGTCCGACGGCGGATGCCACCAGTGCTGCACATCGCCCTCGAGGAACTGGTGGGCGCCGCACAGCAGCAACTGGTCGCGCAGCAGGTGCGGTTGCGTGTGGATGGTGGCCATCGCGTCCTGCAGCTGGTCGCGGAAGCCGAACGCGCCGCCGGACTGGTAGTAGCCGCTGCGCGCCCAGATGCGGCAGGCGATGGTCTGGTACATCAGCCAGCCGTTGGCGATGACGTCGAGCTCCGGTTCCGGCGTTTCGATGCGCACCGCGCCCAGGGTCTTTTCCCAGTGCGCGTGCACGGCGGCCAGGGCCTCCTGCGCGGCGCCGGCGCTGCGGTGTTTTTGCACCATGCTGCTGGCGTCGGCGTTGCGGCGGCCGGCCACGCCAAGCACGAAGACGATCTCGCGCTCCTGGCCCGGCAGCAGGTCGAACGGCGCCTGGATGGCGGCGCAGGCGTCGAGCCCCGCGCCGACCTTGCCCGACAGGCGCGCGCGGCGCAGCGCGGCCGGCGCGGCCAGCGAGCCGTTACGGCCCAGGAATTCGCCACGGTCGCCCGTGATCGAGCGCAGGCTGGCGTCGCAATTGAAGAAGGCGACGCGGCCGGTGAACTCGGTGTTGTACGGATTGCGGGCGAACATCGCGCCGCTGACCGCGTCGACCTCGGTGAGGATGTGCATGCCGGACTTGGAACGCATATCGCCCAGCACCCATTCGACATAGCCGGTGACGGTGAGCTTGCGCGCCACCAGCGTATCGTTGCGCACCTTGAGCACCGTGTACTTGATCGGCGCGTCGGTCGAGACGAAGGTCGTCATCTCGGTGGCTATGCCGTTCTCGCTATGTTCGAAAACGCTGTAGCCGA
The DNA here is from genome assembly GCF_059418705.1 of Duganella sp. GW821-FHT07F09. NCBI lineage: Bacteria > Pseudomonadati > Pseudomonadota > Betaproteobacteria > Burkholderiales > Oxalobacteraceae > Duganella > Duganella sp. GW821-FHT07F09. The sequence continues at coordinate 111,470 of NZ_JBWKQJ010000002.1, forward strand.
AGCCGTGGCGCGTGACGTAGTCGCCGGCGCCGCGCGCGGGCAGCGCGGCCGGCGACCAGAACTCGCCGGTCTGCTCGTCGCGCAGGTAGAACGCTTCGCCGCTGGCATCGCTGACCGGATCGTTGTGCCACGGCGTCAGGCGGTATTCATGCGCGTTCTCGTGCCAGGTGTAGGCCTGGCCGCTTTCCGAGATCACCGTGCCGAAGTGCGCATTGGCCATCACGTTGGACCACGGCGCCGGCGTGCGCTGGCCCTCGCTAGTGGTGATCACGTATTCGCGCCCGTCCGGCGTAAACCCGCCGATGCCGTTTTCCAGCATCAGCGCGCGCGCCGGGCGGGCGGCTGGCACGGTGGTGCCGTAGTCGCCGCGACCGTCCGCCAGCAACGGCGGCATGCGCATCGACTGCGGGCCGGGCCGCTTGATCTGCTCGGCCAGCGAACCGCGGCTGTCGCTGAGGATGGCGCGCGCCACCGACTGCAGCAGGATGCGGTCCTCGTTGGAGATCTGGTCGGCCAGGCGCACGAAGATGCCGCCCGGACGATCGACCGCCTGGGCGTCGATGCCGGAGGCGATCAATCCCATGATCTGTTCATGCAGTAGTTGCCGGTACCCCGACTGGTCCTCGTACCAGATCACCAGGTCGACCACCAGGCCTTTGAGGCGCCAGTAGGCGTGCGCCTGGACCATCTGGCGCACCAGATCGATGTTGGCGGGGTCCTTGATCTGCAGCAGCACGATCGGCAGGTCGCCGGAGATCGCGTACGCCCACAGGCCGGATTGGCCGCGCTGGTTCTTGACCAGCGTGCCGACGTCGGCGCGCAGCGCGGCGTTCGGATAGATGACCGAGTTGGCCAGGCGGCCGTACAGTTGCCCGTCCGCCTCGCTGGCGTTGAGCTGGCGCAGCACCACCTGGCTGTGGGTCCACGCCAGTTCGAACACGCGGTCGGCCAGGTGCCTGTCCTGGTATTTGTCGATCAGGTGCAGCGCGGCGTCGCGCTGCTCGGTCATGCCGGTGACGATATCGACGGTGGCCATCTGGTCCGGCTTGAGCGTGATGGTGTAACGGATCGCCACGACCGGATCGAGCACCGAACCTTCGGCGCCGCCCAGCGGGCCGCTTTCCAGCAGCGCGCGCGGCGCGGCGGCGGTGTTGCCTCGGCCAAGGAAGCGCGAACGGTCGGTCTCGAACGACACCTCGACCACCGGCGCGTCGTGCACCGTCATCGAATGCAGCATGTACGGCATGGCCTCGTTGCCGCCGCGCGGACGGCGCGTGCACAGGATCGCCTGCTGGGAGCGCAGGATCTCGGTTTGCACGAACAGCTTGCTGAAGGCCGGGTGGGCGGCATCGGCGGCGGCCGGCGCCATCACCACCTCGGCGTAGCTGGTCACCTCGATGGTGCGCACGCTGTCGCTCTTGTTGGTGATGCGGGTGCGGCGCAATTCGATGTCGTCTTCCGGCGAGACCACGATTTCCGTGTACAGGTCCAGGCCACGGTCGGAGCGGCGGAACTCGGCGCGTCCCTCCGAGAAGATCACTTCGTACTTGCGCGGATCGACCAGCGTCGGTTGATAGGTGGTGGACCAGAACTGGCCGTCGTCCAGGTCGCGCACGTAGCAGAAGTTGCCCCAGTTGTCGCGGGTACTGTCTTCGCGCCAGCGCGTCACGGCCAGGTCGCGCCAGCGGCTGTAGCTGCCGCCGGCGTTGGTGACCATGACGTGATAGCGGCCGTTCGATAGCAACTGGGTTTCCGGCACCGGTGTGCTGTGCTGGGTCAGCACGCGCATCGGCGCGGCCTGCTGGTCGGGCACGGTGGTGCGCAGCGCCGCCAGCTCGGTGGTGTTGGAATAGAAGGCGCCGGCCTGCGGGCTGCGTTCCTGCAGCACCAGCAAGGTCGATTGCAGCAGCGGATCGGATTCGAAGCGGCGCTGCATCGGCCGGTCGTGCAGCAGATAGCTGAGCGACAGCAGGCCCATACCCTGGTGGTGGACCATGAACGAGCGCACCACGGCGCAGCTCTGGCCGCGCGGCAGGCGCGAGGCGGTGTAGTCGATCGCCTCGAAGAAGCCGTAGCGGCCCATGAAGCCCAGGCCCGCCATCTTCTGCAGGTTCAGGCACGCCGCTTCCGGCTGCACCATCAGTCCCATCATGGTGGCGTAAGGCGCGATCACCAGGTCGTCGGCCAGGCCGCGCTTGAGGCCCAGGCCCGGAACGCCGAAGGCGCGGTACTGGTAATTGAGGTTGGCGTCGACGGTGTTGTAGCCGGACTCGGAAATCCCCCACGGCACGCCACGGCGTTTGCCGTAGTCGATCTGCGCGTCGATGACGGCGTTGTAGGTTTGGTCGAGCAAGGTGCTCGGGTAGTTCGGCATCACCAGCAGCGGCATCAGGTACTCGAACATCGAGCCGCTCCAGGACAGCAGCACCGGCTTGCCGGCGACGATGCACAACTGGCGGCCCAGCGCGAACCAGTGGTCCTGCGGCAGCTGCCCCTGGGCGATGGCGATGAAGCTGGCCAGGCGCACTTCCGACGCCAGCAAATCGTAGTAGCTGGCGTCGAGGCGGCGCTCGCTGACGTTAAAGCCGATCGCCAACAGGTTGGTGGTCGGGTTGTACAGGAATCCGTATTCCATCTGGGCGAAGGCGCAGCTGCGCTGCGCCAGTTCGGCCAGCACGCGCATGCGCTCGTGCGCGGCGGCGCTGCCCTGCTCAAGCAGTTGCGCCAGTTGTTGCTGGCGTTCGCGCTCGACCGGGGCCAGGTCGGTCACCGGAATGGCGGCGCTGGCATGGGACAGGCTGGCCAGTTCGCGCAAGGTCGGCACGCGCGTCATGCTGGTGTCGAACACGGTATCGGCCGACAGATTGACCCATGGCGTCAACAGCGCCAGCTCGTCGAGGGCGGCGTTGCTTTGCCGGACCAGCGAAGCGCTCCACATCGCGGCGTCGCTTTGCGGTTCGACCTGCGCGTGCAGCGCTTCGGCGGCTTGCGCGGCCAGCACCAGCCATCCGTTCAACTGCTGCAGATGGGTGGGGTCCGGCTTCGCGGCCAGTAGCGCCAGCAACGGCGCCAGATCCGGTGGCGTGGCGATGGATTCGGCGCCCTGGCTGGCGATGGGCGGCGCGACACCGTCGGTGGCGCCATCGGCGCTGGCGACGCTTACCACAGTGGCGCTGGCGGCCGGCGTGCCGGCGGTGGCGGCGTCGTTGAGCGTCTCTTCCAGCACGCGCGCGGTGGCCAGCATGCCGTCGATGATTTGAGGACCGAGGACCGGCTGGTCGAACATGCCGGTCAGGCCGGGCTGCAACGTCAGCAGGTGGCCCGCCAGGTTGCCGCTGTCGACCGTCGAAATGTAGATCGGGTGCAGCGGCTTGAGGGTTTGCGTGTCGTACCAGTTATAGAAGTGGCCCTGGTGGCGCTCCAGCTTATCCATCGCGTCCAGCGTGGCGCCGGTGCGCGCGATCAGCTGCGACACCGTGATGTAGCCGAAGTCGCAGGCGCTCAGGTTGGCCAGCAGCGCCATGCCGATATTGGTCGGCGAGGTGCGGTGGGCGATGACCTGCACCGGATGCTCCTGCATGTTATCGGGCGGCAGCCAGTTGTCGTCGGGGCCGACGAAGCGGTCGAAATAAGCCCAGGTGCGGCGCGCCAGTTTGTGCAGGAACACGTTCTGTTCCGGCGACAGCTGCGCGTCCTTGCGCTTGATCGGACGGCTGATCCAGTCCGCCACGGCCGGCGCCACCAGCCACGCCAGCAGGAACAGCGCGGCCGGCGCCAGGCTGGCGGGACGCCAACCGAGCAGCATGCCGCCGACGAACAGCGCCAGCACCGGCGCCGGCCACATTCTGATCCAGGTGCTGGCGTTGGCGCCGGTGCGCGACAGCGCCGACGCGCGCCACTCGAGCATGTGTTTATGCGACACCGTCATGCGGTAGACGCTGCGGACGATCGCGTCGAGGCTAAAGTAGGCCTCGTACGGCAGGAACACCAGCATCAACATCGCGTGCGAGAACTGCAGCCCGGTGCGGCGCATGGTGGCGCGCAGATGCTGGCTCCACAAGGTGTCCTTGGGCCGGTGCAGCACGTCGTGCAGCGCGCTGACAAACGGCGGCAGGAAGATCACGGTCAACACGGCGCCGGTCCACAGCCACGGGTCGGGCAGCCAGCGCCAGGCGACGATCAACGACAGCACCAGCGCGGGCGCGGTCAGGCTGCGGCGCAGGTTGTCGAACAGCTTCCAGCGCGACAGCAGCGACAGCGGATTTTTCTCGCGCTTGCGGCCGGGGCCGGGCACGCGGCCGAACAGCCACGAGATCAGCTGCCAGTCGCCGCGTATCCAGCGCTGGCGGCGGCTGACGTCATCGCTATAGCGGCTCGGATATTCCTCGTACAACTGGGCGTCGCTCAGCAAGCCGGCGCGCAGATAGCAGCCCTCCAACAGATCGTGGCTGAGCACCTGGTTGTCGGGCAGACGGTGTCCCAGCACCTGCTCGAAGACGTCGACATCGTAGATGCCCTTGCCGATGAAGGAGCCTTCCAGGAACACATCCTGGTAGACGTCGGAGACGGTGCGGGTGTACGGGTCGATACCCGGCTCGCCGCCGCACAGCTTTTCGTAGTGCGAGGCGTTCTCGCTTGGCAGGCTGACGGCCACGCGCGGTTGCAGGATGCCGTAGCCTTCGACCACGCAGCCACGCGCCGCGTCCACGCGCGGGCGGTTCAGCGGATGCATCATGGTGGCGATGAACTGCGCCGCCGCGTCGCGCGGCAGCTGGGTGTCGGTATCGAGGGTGATGACGTACTTGATGCTTTCGAGCCGGCTGATATCGCCGACGGCGACCGAGAACTTGTCGCGCGCGCCGCCGCGCAGGAAGCGGTTCAGGTCCTGCAGCTTGCCGCGTTTGCGTTCATAACCCATCCAGACGCCTTCCTGCGGATTCCACAGGCGCGGACGGTGCAGCAGCAGGAAAGGCGTGGCCGGTTCGCCGCTCGGATGGACGGCGTACTTGCGGTTGAGTTGTTCGATCCGGTGCTGCATCTGCTCCAGCAGCGCGGCGTCGCCGGGTAGCGTTTCGGCGGGGGCGTCGGCGAAATCGGTCAACAGGCAAAACACCAGGTTCGGATCGCGGTTGGCGAGGAAGCGCACTTCCAGCTGTTCGCACAGGTCTTCGATGTTGTCCTTGCTGTAGGCAAGCGTCGGCACCACGACCAACGCCCTGCCCTCGGCCGGAATGCCGTCGTCGAGGTCCATGCGCGGCAGCGGATTGGGACGGGTGATCTGCGTGGTCACCCAGTTGACGAGGCTCAGCGCCAGCTGGCTGCTGCCCAGCAGCGCCAGCACGCCCAGCGCCACCAGCACGATGCCGTTCACGCCATGGAAGGCGGCGCGTTCGAGCAGCAGCGCGGTGGCGACGAAGGTGATGGCGGCGATCGCGCCCAGGTAGGACGTCAGCGGCGAGGCGCCCGACGTGTGGCGGAACACTTCGCGCCACGGGCGGCGCATGCCGGTCTGTTTTTCCAGCGCGGCCAGGCCGTCGCCGATCAGATAGAAACCGACGTGGCTGTGGCGCTCGTCGCCGCTGTTGGCGTGCGCCACGGCCAGTTGCAAGGCATGCTGCGCCACTTCGACTTCCGACAGGCGCGAATGCTTGGAGATCTTCTCGACCGAATGGCGGTATTGGTCGCGGGTGGCGAACTCCATGCGGCCGTATACGCCGGCCGGGTCCTGGCGCAAGGTCTGTTCGACCACGCTCATGGTCTCGACGAACTCCTGCCAGTCCATGGTGCCGAGGAAGCGCAGGCTGCCGATGCTGTTGGCGATCGACACCTGTTCGGCCGCCTGCTGCTGGATCTCGGCCTGGATCTGCTGCTCGATGGTGTGGCCCGATTCGGCCAGGCGGTGCGTGATCCACGACAGCGCCAGGGTCAGCGCCGAGCTTTGTCCCTGCAGGCGGCGCGCCAGTTCGGCGACGAAGGCGCTGGTGATCGGCGGATTGGAGCGGGCCATGTCGGCCACCATCAAAATCAGGCCGCTCGGATTTTTTTCCACCACCTCGGTCATCTGGTCGGCCCAGCTGTTGGCCAGGTCGCGGTCGGCGCGGTTGTCGGCCACGCGCACGGCCACGCGGCGCAGGTTCTCGATCAGCGCCAGGCGCAGCATGATGGGGATGGCCCACAACTCGCCCAGCTTGAGCGGCGCGATTTCCTGGTAGGCGACGACGAAGCGGCACAGCGATTCGGGATCGACGCGGCCGTCGCCGTGCGAGATGATCTCCAGCGCGAGCTTGTAGACGCGCGGGCAACCTTCCGGCGCGCCCCGGCTCAGGCGCGGCAGCTCCTTGCTGTAATCCTTGGGCAGGTGGCGGCGGGCGATGCGGATCTGCTCTTCGATCAGGTAGAAGTTATCGAGCAGCCATTCGGAGGCGGGCGTGATCTGCCGACCGGCCTTGACGGCCTCGGTCAGTTCGTCGCAGGTTGCGTTGATGAAGTCGGCGTTTTCCGTCAGGCGCGACAGCAACTGGTCGGGACCGCCGCGCGTGCTCAGTTCGTGGTGCGCCGCCAGCGTTCTGCCGTGCGCGCCCATTTGCGCGGCGCTGAAGAGCTCGGCACGTAAGGGCAGGTCTTCGTCATCTTCGTCGGACACCAGGGAGGCCGTGGTCGATTCGCGGAAGCCGAGCGTCATCTCGGGCATCAGGGGATTGGTCTTTTTCAAGTTATACCTCGCTATGTTGCATGCGAGACGCGGCCGCGCTCCGGCTACGGGCGCGACGAATCTGCGAATGGGAAATTATGTGCTAAGGCATCGTACTTGGGCGCACGGCAGGGGACTGTACGCTGACGTACATACAGCCGCGAGTGTTGGGTCTGGAGCAAAAGAAAAGGGCCGTGGCGGCCCTTGGGGTGGCTTGCATTTTTGCGTAGTCTTCGCATCCGCCGCAAGCGGTGTTGGCGGCGCGTGGCGGATTACGGCGTTCCGCCTAATCCGCCCTACGTGTCTCCGTGACGCGCAGCGTGTTCGGCCAACTGCGTACAGTCACGCGGCCAACGCCAGGCCACCGCTGAGACTGTACGCCTGGTCGTGGCCGAGGCGGCGCAGGCATTGCGTGGCTTTCATGCTGCGGTTGCCGCTGCGGCAGAAAAATACCAGCGGCCGCTGCTCCTCGCGCAACCATACACTGGCTTGTCCCGCCAGGCGGCTCAACGGCACGCTATGCGCGACGCGGCCTCCCGGACCGGGCACGACGGTGGCGGCGAATTCATAAGCCTCGCGCACGTCGATCAACACCGCGTCCGGATGCGCGCTCAAAAACGCGTCGAGCTCGGCGCTATCGAGTTGCATGCCGGACTGCGCGACCAGTTGCGTCTCGGCAGTCAACATTGCCGACGAGCGCTTGGCCATACTCGCACAGAATTGATTTTGATCGTCGCGCGTTGGGCACAGCAAAGTGCGCGGACCGCTGACGGCCTCCATTGCCTGCTCGCGCGAGCCCGCGCTGAACGCGAAGCGAACAGCCGAGGCTGGCATGCGGTCGCCGTCGGCAACGCCCAGCAGATACGCGCGCGCCCCCTTGCCGGCGCCGACGGCCATGCTCACCAGCACTTGTGCGCCGAGCGTGATCGCGCGCGCGGGCGCGCCGCCCTCCAACGCCACCACCAGCGGCACCGGCGCGGCGGCCGGCCAACCGAATTCATCTACGGCACCGCCGGCATAATGATCGCCCAGCGCATCCACCAGCGACTGGCGGGCGGCGTCGGGCATGGTGCCGACGACGGCCAGCACGCGATAGTTCTGGCAGCGCACATACGAGGCGATGCGCGACGTCATCTCCGGCAACGGATCGATGACCACGCAAGCGCCGCTGGCCGCGTCCAGCACCAGCCAGCTGCACGCGCCTTCGACGCCCAGTTGCAGCAAGCCGTCGTGCGGCACGGCGGCGCTTTCGGATGGGATCAGGCAACTGGCGCGCAGCGCGGCGCCGCAGCGCTCGATGCGGGCACAGGCGGCGGCGATGGTCTGCTCGTCGGCCAACGGACCGAAGGACATGCGGATGGCGCCGGCGCTGCGCCACAACGGCACGCCCATCGCGTCGAGCACGTAGCTGGGCGCGGCCTTGGCCGAAGAGCAGGCGCTGCCGGCGCTGACGCGCACCTGGGCCGCGTCGAACACGTCCATCAACTCGCGGCTCGACAGGCCGGGCACGGAGAAGTTGAGCGTGGTCGGCAACGCCTTGTCGAACGGATTGTTGAACACCACGCCGGGCAAGGCCGCGCGCAGGCTGTCCGCCAGCCGCGCGCGGAAGCCCCACAGCTCGTCGTGGCTGCGGAAGGTGTCGCCACGTTCGAGCGCGGCCAGCACCACGCCCAGCGCGGCGATGCCGGCCATGTTCTCGGTGCCGGAACGCTGACCCGATTCCTGGCCGCCGCCCATGATCAGCGGCGTGAACGGCGCGCCGGCGCGCACGTACAACATGCCCACGCCCTTGGGCGCGTAAAGTTTGTGGCCGGAAAATGGCGCGTAGTCGATACGGGTGGCGGCGAGATTCAAACCCAGCTTGCCCAGCGCCTGCACGCAGTCGACCATCCAGTAGGCGGCCGTGCCGGTTTCCCTGATGACCGCCTCGATACCGTCGAGATCGCTGACGACGCCGGTTTCGTTGTTGGCGGCCATGGTGCAGATCAGCGCGGCCGAACCGGCCACCTGCCGCAGCAGCGCCAGATCGTGGGCGCCGTCGGCGTCTACCGGCAATTTATGCAGGGTCAGATTCAAGCCCAGCAAACGGTTCCAGTGCGCCAGGCTTTCCGGCACCGCCTTGTGTTCGGTGGCGCCATAGACCAGCAGGCTGCCGATGGCCTCGCCGCGCGCCTGGCGCTCGCGCAAGGCGACCAGCGCCGACAGCACCGAGGTCTGGATGCCTTCGGTGGCGCCGCTGTTGAACATCAGGCGGCCGTCGCCGACACCCAGCAGGCGCACCGCGCACGCACGCGTCTGGTCCAGCATGGCTTTGGCCTTGAGTCCGGTGGCGTGGGTGCTGCTCGGATTGCCGAAGCGTTGGCCCATGGCGTCGATGGCGGCGCCGATGGCCGCGGGCAGGACGGCGGTGGTGGCATTGCCGTCGAGGTAAATTTCAGTGGTCATGGTGTTCGCCGCGAAGAGGGATAGGTCAGCTGAACAGTTTACCCAAGCGCCAGGGTGAAAGTATGCCAAAATAGTCCGTCATTGTTCCACGTCTTAGCATGGGTATGCTTAACTATGGATCAATCCGGTAGAAATCAACTTTTCTTCCGTGGGGCCGAGCGATCCCTGATTCTGATAAAGTGCAGGATGTTCATTCTTCTTTTTCACCACATTCCACATGAATTCACTCGATAAATTCGACTGCGCCATCCTGGCGGCGCTGCAGGCCGACGGCACGCTCTCGATCGCCGCGCTCAGCGAGAAGGTCGGCCTGTCCAGCACGCCTTGCTGGAAACGGGTCAAGCGCCTGGAGGAGGAAGGCTATATCGAAAGCCGCGTCGCCATCGTCAACCGGCGCAAGGTCGGCTTGCCGGTGACGGTGTATGTCAGCGTGCGCACCGGCCAGCACGACGCCAAGTGGCTAGACCGCTTCGCCGCCGCCGTCATGGCCTTGCCGGAAGTGCAGGAATTCCACCGCATGAGCGGCGACGTCGACTACCTGCTCAAGGTCGTCACCACCGACATCGACGGCTACGACGCGTTTTACAAGCGCCTGATCAAGGTCGGCCAGCTCACCGGCGTGTCGTCGGCGTTCTCGATGGAACAGATCAAATACACGACGGCGCTGCCGCTGGAGCTGGTGTCCCACCACGAATCGCACCAATAAGGTGCAACGTGCGTGCATGAGCCGGCCCGGCATGGGATAATGCTCATTTAAAATACTCATTAAGCCCCATGCGCGCTTTCCTGGACCGTTGGCTGCCCAGCCCCACCACCGCCAGCGGCGCCGAACAGCTGCGTGCCGCCATCGGCGCCCTGTGCGGCCTGCTGGCCACCGCCGTCCTCAGCCACTTCCTGCTTGAGCCCAGCAGCGCCACCATCTTCATGGTCGCGCCGGTGGGCGCCTCGGCCGTGCTGTTGTTCGCGCTGCCCGCCAGCCCGCTGGCCCAGCCCTGGTCCGCCATCGGCGGCAACGTCGTCAGCGGACTGGTGGGCGCGGCCTGCGTGCGCTGGCTGGGCGACAGTCTGCCGCTGCCGGTGCTGTGCGGCGTGGCCGTCGGCGCGGCCATCGCCGCCATGTTCGCGTTGCGCTGCCTGCATCCCCCCGGCGGCGCGGTGGCGTTGACCACCGTCATCGGCGGCCCCGCCGTGCACGCGGCCGGTTTCGAATTCGCGCTGCTGACGGTATTGGTCAACACCGCGCTGCTGACGGGCATGGCCATCGTCTACAACAACTTGACCGGGCGCCGCTATCCGCACACGCAGCAGGCCGCCCATCCGAATCCGCACGGCACCGGGGACGCGGTGCCGACCGTGCGGCTGGGCTTCAAGCCCGAGGACCTGGACGCCGTGCTCAAGCAGCACGACCAGGTGCTCGACATCAGCCGCGACGATCTGGAATCGCTGTTCATGCAGACCGAGCAGCGCGCCTACCAGCGCCGCTTCGGCATCATCAATTGCGAGGACATCATGTCGCGCGACATCGTCAGCGCCGAGTTCGGCACCGACCTGGAGCAGGCGTGGCAGCTGATGCGGCGCCACCACGTGGCGGCCTTGCCGGTGCTCAACCGCGCGCGCAGGGTGATCGGCATCGTCACGCAAACCGACTTCCTCGACCATGGCGGCCTGGATAACTATGGCGACATCCGCCGGCAACTGCGGCGCTTCCTGCGCAAGAGCGGCGTCACGCACACGGAAAAAGCCGAGGTGGTCGGCCAGATCATGACGCACCACCCCACCACGGCGCAACTCGACACGCCCATCGTCGACCTGGTGCCGCTGATGGCCGACTCCGGCTTCCATCACATTCCGGTGGTTGACGCCGAGCAGCGCTTCGCCGGCATCATCACGCAGTCGGATCTGGTGGCGGCGCTATATGAGAGCCGTTTCGCGGAAGCTGCCGCGTAAGGTTAAAGCTTAGCGGATTAGCGCAGCGTAATCGGCCATTGCGTGCGCCGCCGGTCGCGCACGCATGGCCGATTACGGCGTTCCGCCTAATCCGCCCTACGTGGTTCTCGTGTCCGCCAGCTTGATACAATTTGTTTCTTGGCCGGTCGACGCTATGCCTTATGCTAGTCGCCGCCAGAGTTATCATTGATCAGGAAACAAAACATGAAGCATGCAACCCGTCTTGCCAGCGTCGCGGCCGCGCTCGCGCTGGTGTTCGTTCCAATTGGCAACAGCATCGCGGCCCCGGCGACCGCCGTGCCACGGGTTAGCGCCACGCCGGCGCACCAGGCGCTGCTCGCCATCGCCGACCAATACTACGACGCCGTCGCCCGCTACGAGCCGATCGGCGCCACCGAGAACGGCGACAACCGCTACGACGACCAGCTCGGCCTGAGCATCTCGCCGGGCAAGCGCGCGCTGCAGTTCAAGATGTACCGCGACTTCAGCAAGCGCCTCAAGACCATCAAGCGCGCCCACCTGAACGCCGAAGACCGCCTCAACCTCGACATCCTCGCCTACGAACTGCGCGGCCTGCTGGCCATGGAGCGCTTCCCCGAGCATCTGTTGCCGGTCACGCAGATGGACAGCGTACCGGTGGTGCTGGCCAACTACGCCGGCGGCGAGGCGTCGCAGCCGATCGCCACCGTCAAGGAATATGACGCCTACCTGAGCCGCATCTCGCAGATGCCGGCCTGGATCGACCAAGCCATCGCCAACATGCGCGAAGGCATGAAAAAAGGCATCACCCAGCCGAAGGCTATCATGGTCTCGGCGCTGCCTCAGTTCAAGAAGCTGGTCAGCGACACACCCGAAGCCAGCATCTTCTACACGCCGATCAAGAAACTGCCGGCCGGCTTCAGCGACGCCGACAAGCAGCGCCTGACGGCCGCCTACCGCAAGACCGTCGGCGACGACATCATGCCGGCGCTGGCCCGCCTGGCCACCTTCCTGGAAAAGGATTACCTGCCGGCCTGCCGCACCTCGACCGGCCTGGGCGCGCTGCCGGACGGCGCCGCCTGGTATCAGGCGCGCGTCGCCAACGCCACCACGACCACGCTCAAACCGGACGCGATCCACGCCATCGGCTTGCGCGAAGTGGCGCGCATCCAGCAGCAGTTCGCCGAGCTCGGCCCCAAGCTCGGCTACAACGGCCCGGCCAAGGGCCTGCCGGTGTGGGTCGCCGCGCAGGACAAGTTCCGCCCGTTCAAGACGGAGGCGGAAGTGCAGGCGGTGTTCCACAAGCTGAACGACGTGCTCGACACCAAGCTGCCGCAAATGTTCACCTTGATGCCCAAGGCCAAACTGGACCTGCGCCTGGAGCCTGAGCTGAGCCGCGCCACCGCGTCCGACCACTACACGGCGCCGGCCGGCGACGGCTCGCGTCCCGGCGTGTTCTGGTCGGTCGTCAACGATCCGACCAAGTACGGCAGCACCGGCATGACCACCCTGTTCCTGCACGAGGGCAAGCCGGGCCACCACTTCCACATCGCGCTGATGCAGGAACTGAACCTGCCCGACTTCCGCAAATACGGCGGCAACAACGCCTTCACCGAAGGCTGGGCGCTGTATTCCGAAACCCTGGGCAAGGAAATGGGCTTGTTCGACGATCCGGCGCAATACTTCGGCCATTTGAACGACGAGTTGCTGCGCGCCACCCGCCTGGTGGTCGACACCGGCATGCACGCGCAGGGCTGGACGCGCGAGCAAAGCATCCAGTACATGCACGACACCCTGGGCTACGACGACTACGCCAAGACCGAAACCGAACGCTACATGGCGTGGCCGGGCCAGGCGCTGGGCTACAAGATCGGTTCGCTCAAGATCGTCGAACTGCGCCACCGCGCGGAAGAGGCGCTGGGCGAGCGCTTCAGCCTGCCGAAGTTCCACGAAGTGGTGCTCGGCGACGGCACCGTGCCGCTGGCCCTGCTGGAGGAAAAGGTCGACCGCTGGATCGCGTCCCAGCGCTAAGTGCAAGGGCCGCCACGATGACGACATCGCGGCGGTCCCGCTTGCCGTGTTTTCACCGCATTTGTTACACGCTCCGCCAGCGTTGACACAAACATGCGCTACTTTGATCTATCGCAAGAACCCACCCGAAATACAAGCGCCCTCTTCCGGGTCGCGCAATACTTCGACTTTCATCAAGCCTGTCGAATGCGCACATGCACTCTCTCCTGCCCGCCATTGTCTCGCTACTCTTCCTGAGCTACGGGGCATACGTGTTGCACTCGCGGGGAGTGAGCCGGGTCAGTCTGACCTTATTTCTACTTTGCACCACCACCTTTTGCTGGCAGTTCTCGTGGGCGATTCTGTTCCAGATCCGCGACCCGGACGAGGCGCTCGCGGCGGCCAAGCTCGGCTATTTGCTGATCCTGTTCCTGCCGACCACCCTGTACCATTTCGTCGCCGAACTCACCGCCCAGCGCAGCGAACGCCGCTGGGTCGAACTGTCCTATCTGTTCGGCGGGCTACTGGGCGTGATCCTGCTGAGCAGCGACTGGCTCATCGCAGGCCTGTACGCTTACTTTTTCGGCTTTTATCCCAAGGCCGGTCCGCTGCACGTGTTGCACCTGCTGCACACGGTGCTCGTCGTCGGCCGCAGCCTGTGGCTGCTGTACCGCCGCCAGCAACTGGCCGTCTCGACCGAGAAGACCAGGTTGCGCTATTGCCTGGTCAGCATGCTGATTTACTTTTTCGCATCGGTCGATTATCTGTGCAACTACGGCGTGCAGTTTTATCCGCCGGGAGTGCTGTTCATCGCCGCCAGCCTCGGCCTGATCGCCCAGGCGATGGTCCGGCACAACCTGCTGGCCGACCCGATGGAGGTCGCCGCCTCGATCGCCCACGAGATGCGCACGCCGCTGGCCACCATCCGCAGCCAGTCGCGGGTGCTGGCCAAGTCGCTGCCGGAGCTGCTGGCCGGCTACCATCTGGCGGTCGAACACAAGCTGATCGAACCGACCTTGCAATCTGCGCAACTGAACTACCTCGGCAAGCTGACCCAGCACATCGACGCCGAGATCAGCCGCTCGAATTTCGTGGTCGACATGATGCTGGCCTCGGCGCGCGCCGGCATGCTCAGCCGTAGTGATTTTGCCAACCATTCGATCAAGAAATGCGTCGAGGAGGCGCTGGCCTGCTACCCGTTCGAAAGCTCGATGCGGGACAGGGTGGTGGTCAAGGGCGGACACGACTTCACGTTCTTCGGCTCGGACGTGCTGCTCGTCTACGTTTTATACAACCTGTTCAAGAACGCGTTGTACGCGATCAAATCGGCGGGGCGGGGAGAATTGGAGATCGCTTTCTTTATCGACGGCGCCGATAAAAAACTGCTGGTCACCGATACCGGCACCGGCATACCGGCCGATGTCCTGCCCCATGTTTTTGAACCGTTTTACAGCACTCGGCATAATGGCGGCGGCACGGGGATGGGGCTGGCGTTTTGCGAGCAAGTGATTACCGCGTTTGGCGGAAAGATTCACTGCGAATCCCAGGCCGGGCGATACACGCGGTTTTCTTTATCGTTCCCGCAAAGACAGGTTTCCGCCGCGTGGACGGATGAACAGGCGGTGAGGTATTAGATGGAATCTTAACCCGCGAAGATTAAATTGCCGCTTCCTCGTTGCTGACTTTTTCCAGATCGGATTCATCGCCCAGCACATAGATTTTCTGCTCGCGCAATACCTGCAGAATAAATGGCTGTTGCTCGCGCAGGCGACGCTTAAAATCGGGGATCGAATACAGGTTGGGATTGATTTTTCGGCGCAATAAGCGTTCGGCCACCGGCAGCCTGGATAATAACTCTCCGTAGCTGGTGTTATCCCCGATCAGCAACAACTCCACGGGCGTATCCATGCCCTCGTGCTCCTTGGCCGTCGCGCCATACACAAAGGCAACGTTCAATACATGCTGCAGCGGCGCCAGTGCCGAATTCAATACACTGACCAGGCCGAAGGTTTTCTTGACCAGGCTGCTTAATTCCCCGAACACGATGCAATCCTTGTTGGGTTTGAAACGGCGCACATTACCGATGCGTTCCGACGTGATGACACCGGACTCGTGCAGGCGTTTGAGCTCGCGCTGGGCCGATGCGCTGCCCAGTCCGGTCAGCCGCATGATCTCGTTCAAGTGGAAACCCTGATTGACACGTACAAAGAGCAAGCCCAGCAGTTTCTGCTGGGCGGGGGTGAAGAGGGCTTGAGCGATCATGAGCCAGATCTTAGCATGAACGAACTAATTGCTGGCGCAAACTCCGGGGTCAGGTCCACCAATGCTATACGGACTATACCGTGGGGCACGGCGCGCGTGCGCGCGGTTGGCGGTGTCGGCGGCGCTTGGCCGATTACGGCGTGCCGCCTAATCCGCCCTACGTGTCTCCGGGGTGGCGCGGCCGCCAGAGGCCCCAGGCGTATGTTTCAATTTATGTCGCTCGGGTTCTGGTTTTTTGCAGGCTTTAAATGTTTCGGTCTGCTCTTTTAAGTTATTTCACTAACGGTACCTAATATATTTCTTGGCTCGAATAAAAAAACGGCACCCGAGGGTGCCGTTCTATATTGCGCTTTATTTCTATTACGCTTCGCCGTCGTGCGGGGCAACCGTTTCGGTCGCTTCCACATCGCCGCCGGACATCGAGGCTTTTTCTGCCAGCAGCAGAGCTTGACGCTCTTCCACTTCCCACTGCTCTTTCTCTTTGCGAGCGCGGTGGAATGCCAGACCGGTGCCGCCTGGAATCAGACGACCAACGATGACGTTTTCTTTCAGACCGCGCAGACCATCGCGCTTGCCCATGATTGCGGCTTCCGTCAGAACGCGGGTGGTTTCCTGGAACGATGCGGCCGAGATAAACGAATCGGTCGACAGCGATGCCTTGGTAATACCCAGCAGAACGTTTTCGTAGGTTGCGGGGATCTTATTCTCCACATTCATACGGTCGTTTTCATCCAGCAGTTCCGAACGCTCAACCTGCTCGCCAACGATATAGTTGGTGTCGCCGGCATTAACGATCTGAACGCGACGCAGCATCTGACGCACAATGACTTCAATGTGCTTGTCGTTAATCTTAACGCCCTGCAGACGATAAACGTCCTGCACTTCGTCGACGATATAACGGGCCAGCGCTTCGATACCCAGCAGACGCAGAATGTCTTGTGGATCGGCCGGGCCGTCGACAATCATCTCGCCCTTGTTCACCACCTGGCCGTCGTGCACCAGCACTTGCTTGTCCTTGGTGATCAGGAACTCGTGCTTGTTGCCGTCCATGTCCGTGATTTCCAGACGCTGCTTACCTTTGGTTTCCTTACCGAATGCAACCGTACCGGTCACTTCAGCCAGCATACCCGCGTCCTTCGGCGAACGTGCTTCGAACAGCTCGGCAACGCGCGGCAGACCACCGGTAATATCGCGGGTCTTCTGCGATTCGGTCGGGATACGTGCCAGCACTTCGCCGACCGATACCGCCTGGCCGTCTTTGACCATGATCAGCGCGCCGACCTGGAAGCCGATCGCCACCGAGTGTTCGGTGCCGGCGATCTTGACTTCTTCGTTCGAGTCGTTCAACAGTTTGACCTGTGGACGCAGCGTTTTGGTCAACGAACCGCGACGTTTCGCATCGATGACGACCAAAGTCGACAGACCGGTCACTTCGTCGACCTGACGGGCAACGGTCACGCCTTCTTCGACGTTCTCGAAACGCACCACACCGGCGTACTCGGTGATGATCGGACGGGTCAGCGGATCCCAGGTCGCCAGGGCCGTACCGGCCTTGATGACCATGCCGTCCTTGACGATCAGGGTCGCGCCGTACGGCACCTTGTGACGCTCACGCTCACGGCCGTGGTCGTCGGTGATCAGCACTTCGCCCGAACGGGAAATGACGATTTGCGCGCCCTTGCCGTTGGTGACGTAACGCATCGTCGAGGTGAAACGGATGGTACCGTTCGACTTCGCTTCGACCGACGAGGCCACCGCCGCACGCGACGCCGCACCACCGATGTGGAACGTACGCATGGTCAGCTGGGTACCTGGTTCACCGATCGACTGCGCGGCGACCACACCGACGGCTTCGCCGGCGTTGACCAGCATGCCACGGCCCAGATCGCGGCCGTAGCACTTGGCGCACAGGCCGAAGCGCGTGTCGCACGTCAGCGGGGTGCGGACCTTGACTTCATCGATCGACAGACGCTCGATCTCTTCGACCATGTCCTCGTCCATCAGGGTGCCGGCTTCGTACAGCGTAGCCTGGGTTTCCGGATTGACGACGTCGTTGACCACCACGCGGCCGAGGATACGGTCGCGCAGCGCTTCGATAACCTCACCACCCTCGACCATCGCCTTCATCAAGGTGCCGTTGGTCGTGCCGCAATCATCTTCGATGACGACCAGATCCTGGGTCACGTCGACCAGACGACGGGTCAGGTAACCCGAGTTCGCGGTTTTCAGCGCCGTATCGGCCAGACCTTTACGAGCGCCGTGGGTCGAGATGAAGTACTGCAAAACGTTCAGACCTTCGCGGAAGTTCGCGGTGATCGGCGTTTCGATAATCGAACCGTCCGGTTTCGCCATCAGACCACGCATACCGGCCAGCTGGCGAATCTGCGCCGCCGAACCGCGGGCGCCCGAGTCGGCCATCATGTAAATCGCGTTGAACGATTCCTGGGTCGACTTGGTGCCGTCGCGCTTGATGACGTCTTCCACTTTCAGCTGGTCCATCATGGCCTTGCCGACTTCGTCCGAGGTCTTGCCCCAGATGTCGACGACCTTGTTGTAACGCTCGCCGGCGGTGACCAGACCCGAAGCGTACTGCTGCTCGATCTGTTTGACTTCGGATTCCGCGGCCGAAATCAGGGTCACTTTTTGTGGCGGTACCAGCATGTCGTCCACGCAGATCGAAATACCGGCACGGGTCGCCAGGCGGAAGCCCGACTGCATCAGTTGGTCGGCAAACACGACCGTCGCGCGCAGGCCGCACTTACGGAACGAGGTGTTGATCAGCTTGGAAATTTCTTTCTTTTTCAGCGCGCGGTTCAGCACCGAGAAAGGCAGGCCTTTCGGCAGGATTTCCGACAGGATGGCGCGGCCGATCGTGGTCTCGTAACGCGTCACGGTGCGGACGAATTCGCCCGTCGCCGGATCCTTTGGATGCTCGACGATACGCACGGTGATGCGGGTCGTCAGTTCCACTTCCTTGTTGTCGTAGGCACGGATGACTTCCGACACGTCCTGGAACAGCATGCCTTCGTTTTTCGCGTTGATCGCTTCGCGGGTCGCGTAGTACAGACCCAGCACGATATCCTGCGAAGGAACGATCGACGGTTCGCCGTTCGACGGGAACAGGATGTTGTTCGACGCCAGCATCAGCGTACGCGCTTCCATCTGCGCTTCGATCGACAGCGGAACGTGCACAGCCATCTGGTCACCGTCGAAGTCGGCGTTGAATGCCGCGCAGACGAGTGGGTGCAGTTGGATGGCCTTGCCTTCGATCAGGACCGGCTCGAAAGCCTGGATACCCAGACGGTGAAGGGTTGGCGCACGGTTCAGCATGATCGGGTGTTCGCGGATCACGTCTTCCAGGATGTCCCAGACGACCGGCTCTTGAATCTCGACCAGCTTTTTAGCGGCCTTGATCGTGGTAGCCAAGCCCATCAGTTCCAGCTTGTTGAAGATGAACGGTTTGAACAGCTCGAGGGCCATCAGCTTCGGCAGACCGCACTGGTGCAGTTTCAGCTGCGGACCCACCACGATGACCGAACGGCCCGAGTAGTCGACGCGCTTACCCAGCAAGTTCTGACGGAAACGACCGCCCTTACCTTTGATCATCTCTGCCAGCGATTTCAGCGGACGCTTGTTGGCGCCGGTCATCGCTTTGCCGCGACGGCCGTTGTCCAGCAGCGAGTCGACCGCTTCTTGCAGCATGCGCTTTTCGTTGCGCGTGATGATCTCTGGAGCACGCAGCTCCATCAGACGCTTCAGACGGTTGTTACGGTTGATCACGCGGCGATACAGATCGTTCAGATCCGAGGTCGCGAAACGGCCGCCGTCCAGCGGGACCAGCGGACGCAGTTCCGGCGGCAGCACCGGCAGCACTTCCATGATCATCCACTCAGGCTTGATGCCCGAACGCTGGAACGCTTCCAGCACTTTCAGACGCTTGGCGTATTTCTTGATCTTCGCTTCGGACTTCGATTCCTTCAGTTCCACGCGCAGGGTCTCGGCATCGCGGTGGATGTCGATCGAGCGCAGCAGTTCACGGATACCTTCGGCGCCCATGAAGGCGGTGAAGTCGTCGCCGTACTCTTCGTACTTGGCGGCGTAGTCGTCTTCCGACATGATCTGGCACTTCTTCAGCGGGGTCATGCCTGGATCGGTGACCACGTATGCTTCGAAATACAGCACGCGTTCGATGTCCCGCAGGGTCATGTCCAGGACCATGCCCAGACGCGACGGCAGCGATTTCAGGAACCAGATGTGGGCGGTCGGCGAGGCCAGCTCGATGTGGCCCATGCGCTCGCGGCGCACCTTGGCCAGCGTGACTTCAACGCCGCACTTTTCGCAGATCACACCGCGGTGCTTGAGGCGCTTGTACTTGCCGCACAGGCATTCGTAGTCCTTGATAGGACCAAAGATCTTGGCGCAGAACAGGCCGTCGCGCTCAGGCTTGAAGGTACGATAGTTGATGGTTTCCGGCTTTTTAACTTCGCCGTAGGACCACGAACGGATTTTTTCAGGCGAAGCGAGACCGATCTTGATCGCGTCAAAGGTCTCGTTCGTCTGTACTTGCTTGAATAGATCGAGCAGTGCTTTCATGTATCACTCCAGAGGTGATTAAACTTCTAATTCCTGAGACTACATCGCCCGGACTGGTTACCCAGCCGGGCTTTGCGTTTCTCAAACCAAACGACAGTGTTTCCTGTCTTTTAGTTTCGTTCGAGGTCGATATCGATACCCAGCGAACGGATTTCCTTGACCAGCACGTTGAACGATTCAGGCATACCGGCGTCGATCACGTGGTCGCCTTTGACCAGGTTTTCGTACACTTTGGTACGGCCGTTGACGTCATCGGACTTCACGGTCAACATCTCTTGCAGCACGTACGATGCGCCGTACGCTTCCAGTGCCCACACCTCCATCTCACCGAAGCGCTGGCCGCCGAACTGGGCTTTACCACCCAGCGGCTGCTGCGTCACCAGCGAGTACGGACCGGTCGAACGCGCGTGCATCTTGTCGTCGACCAAGTGGTGCAGTTTCAGCATGTGCATCACGCCAACGGTGACCTTGCGCTCGAACGCTTCGCCGGTGCGGCCGTCGTACATCGTGACCTGGTTCTTCGACGGGGTCATGCCCAGCTTCGTGGCGATCTCGTCAGGGTACGCCAAATCCAGCATGCGGCGGATTTCCGACTCGTGCGCGCCGTCGAACACCGGAGTGGCGAACGGAACACCCTTTTTCAGGTTGTTCGCCAGCTTCATGATCTCTTCGTCGTCGAACTGGTCCAGATCTTCCGGACGGCCGTTCTCGTTGTAGACGGTGGTCAGGAACTTGCGCATCTCTTCGACCTTGATCTGCTGTTGCAGCATCTCGCCGATACGGATACCCAGGCCTTTTGCCGCCCAACCAAGGTGGGTCTCGAGAATCTGACCCACGTTCATACGCGAAGGAACACCCAGCGGGTTCAGCACCACGTCCGCCGGCGTGCCGTCGGCCATGTATGGCATGTCTTCGACCGGCACGATACGGGAAACCACACCCTTGTTACCGTGGCGACCCGCCATCTTGTCGCCCGACTGCAGGCGGCGCTTAACGGCCAGATACACTTTGACCATTTTCTGCACGCCAGGTTGCAGCTCGTCGCCTTGCGTCAGCTTCTTGCGCTTCTCTTCGAAGGCCAGATCGAACTGGTGACGCTTCTCATTGATCGATTCCTTGATCGCTTCGAGGGCGGTGGCGGCCGTATCGTCGGCTGGACGGATGTCGAACCAGTGGTAACGGTCCAGATCATCCAGGTATTCCTTGGTGATCTTGGCGCCTTTGGCCAGCTTCTTCGGACCGCCGTTGACGACCTGGTTGATCAGCATTTTTTCCAGACGCTGGAAGGCGTCGCCCTCCACGATACGCATCTGGTCGTTCAAGTCGAGGCGGAAACGCTTCAGTTCATCGTCGATGATCTGTTGCGCGCGCTTGTCGCGGACGATGCCTTCGCGGGTGAACACTTGCACGTCGATGACGGTGCCGATCATGCCCGATGGCACGCGCAGCGAGGTGTCTTTGACGTCCGAAGCCTTCTCGCCGAAGATCGCGCGCAGCAGCTTCTCTTCCGGGGTCAGCTGGGTTTCGCCTTTAGGCGTCACTTTACCGACCAAGGTGTCACCGGCTTGCACTTCGGCGCCGATGTAAACGATACCGGACTCATCCAGACGAGCCAGCTGGTTCTCGGCCAGGTTCGAGATGTCGCGGGTGATTTCTTCCGCGCCCAGTTTGGTATCACGAGCAACGACGCTCAGTTCTTCGATGTGGATCGACGTGTAACGGTCGTCCTTGACGACGTTTTCCGAGATCAGGATCGAATCCTCGAAGTTCAGACCATTCCATGGCATGAAGGCCACGGTCATGTTCTGGCCCAGCGCCAATTCACCCAGGTCGGTCGATGCGCCGTCGGCGATCACGTCGCGCTTGGCCACACGGTCGCCCACCTTGACGATAGGACGCTGGTTGATGTTGGTGTTCTGGTTCGAACGGGTGTACTTGATCAGGTTGTAGATGTCGACACCGACTTCGCCGGCGGTTGCTTCGTCATCGTTCACGCGAATCACGACACGGCCCGCATCGATGTAGTCGACGATACCGCCGCGCAGGGCCTGCACGGTGGTGCCCGAGTCGACTGCCACGGTGCGTTCGATACCGGTACCGACCAGTGCTTTTTCAGGGCGCAGGCAAGGAACGGCCTGGCGCTGCATGTTGGCACCCATCAATGCGCGGTTCGCATCATCGTGTTCCAGGAATGGAATCAGCGACGCGGCGACGGACACGATCTGGCCTGGCGCGACGTCCATGTACTGGATGCGCTCCGGCGACACCAGAATGGTTTCGCCGGCTTCACGGGCCGAGACCAGCTCGTCGCTCAAGGTGCCTTCGGCACTGATGGTCGCGTTCGCCTGAGCGATGATGTAGCGGCCTTCTTCGATCGCCGACAAATAATCGATCTGGTCGGTGATCTTGGAACCTTCGACCTTGCGGTACGGGGTTTCCAGGAAGCCGTATTCGTTCAGGCGGGCGTACAGCGCCAGCGAGTTGATCAGGCCGATGTTCGGGCCTTCAGGCGTTTCGATCGGGCACACGCGGCCGTAGTGGGTCGGGTGCACGTCGCGCACCTCGAAGCCGGCGCGTTCGCGGGTCAGACCGCCAGGTCCCAGGGCGGAAACGCGGCGTTTGTGCGTGATTTCCGACAGCGGGTTGGTCTGGTCCATAAACTGCGACAGCTGCGACGAACCGAAGAATTCGCGGATCGCGGCCGAGATCGGCTTGCTGTTGATCAGGTCGTGCGGCATCAGGTTGTCCGCTTCGGCCTGGCCGAGGCGTTCCTTGACGGCGCGCTCGACGCGCACCAGGCCGGCGCGGAACTGGTTTTCGGCCAGTTCGCCGACGCAACGCACGCGGCGGTTACCCAGGTGATCGATATCGTCGACTTCGCCGCGGCCATTGCGCAGTTCCACCAGGATCTTGATCACGGCCAGCACGTCTTCGTTCGACAACGTCATGGCGCCGGTCAGTTCGTCGCGGCCGATGCGGCGGTTGAACTTCATGCGGCCGACGGCGGACAGGTCGTAGCGGTCGGCGCTGTAGAACAGGCCGTTGAACAGCGCTTCGACCGAGTCTTCCGTTGGCGGTTCGCCAGGACGCATCATGCGGTAGATCGCGACACGGGCGGCCATCTGGTCGGCGGTGTCGTCGATGCGCAGGGTTTGCGAAATGTAGGCGCCCTGGTCCAGATCGTTGGTGTACAACGTTTGGATTTCGCTGATGTTGGCTTCGCGCAGGCGGCCCAGCACGTCTTCGGTCAGCTCGTCGTTGGCGGACGCGACGACTTCGCCGGTCTCCGGATCAACGATGTTCTTGGCCAAGACGCGGCCCAGCAGGTAGTCTTCCGGCACGGAAATATGCTTGATGCCGTTCGATTCGATGTCGCGCACGTGCTTGGCGTTGATGCGCTTGTCCTTCAGCACCAAGGTCTTGCCTTCCTTGTTGACGATGTCGAAGCGGGCGACTTCGCCACGCAGACGCTCGGCAACGAATTCCATCTCCGCGCCTTCCGAACGCAGGTTGAAATTGTCGAAGACGAAGAAGTTCGCCAGGATTTGCTCGTGCGACATGCCGATAGCCTTCAGCAGTATCGTCACCGGCATTTTGCGGCGGCGGTCGACGCGGAAGAACAGGATGTCTTTCGGGTCGAACTCGAAGTCCAGCCACGAACCGCGGTAAGGAATGATACGCGCGGAGAACAGCAGTTTGCCCGACGAGTGGGTCTTGCCGCGGTCGTGCTCGAAGAACACGCCAGGGGAGCGATGCAGCTGCGAAACGATGACGCGCTCGGTACCGTTGATGACGAACGAACCGGTGGTCGTCATCAAAGGCAGTTCGCCCATGTAGACTTCCTGTTCCTTCATCTCTTTGACGACCGGCTTGGTCGGCGATTCCTTGTCCAGGATCACCAGACGCACCTTGGCGCGCAGCGGCGACGCGAACGTCAGACCACGCAGTTGGCATTCCTTGACGTCGAAGGCGGGATCGCCCAGGACATACGACAGGAATTCGAGACGCGCAAAGCCATTGTGCGAAACGATAGGGAATATCGAGGTAAAGGCCGACTGCAGGCCGTCGTTCTTGCGGGTCGACGGTGCGACGTCTTCCTGCAGGAAACTATGGTAGGACTCGAGCTGGGTAGCCAGCAGGAACGGAACGTGGTGAACGTTGGCGCGCTTCGCGAATGATTTGCGAATGCGTTTCTTCTCAGTAAATGAGTAGTGCATGGACACTCCGTGAGTGACAGAAAGGATAAAAAATTCAGGTTTTGCCAGTGCGCGGATGATCAATGTCAATCGATCCACAGCCACTTCAGCAACAATCTCGGCTGCATGTCACACAGACGAAACCTGAAATCTCTACCATTTCCAGCTGATTTGAATAAACTACTAACCACTGCAGCGTCGGACAATACGCTACAAATACGACGAGGACGACAAAGGAGCCAAAGCCGGATTTCCTCCCTTTCGAAAGGAAATCCGCAGCTTTGGCTCGAGGCGCTAACTAGCCGCCGTACAACTTGATTACTTCAGTTCAGCCTTGGCGCCAGCTTCTTCCAGCTTCTTCTTAGCGGCTTCAGCGTCAGCTTTCGACAGGGCTTCTTTGACGGTCTTAGGAGCGCCATCAACCACGTCTTTGGCTTCTTTCAGGCCCAGACCGGTGATTTCGCGAACTGCTTTAATGACGCCAACTTTGTTCGCGCCGATTTCGGTCAGAACAACGTTGAATTCGGTTTGCTCTTCAGCAACCGCGCCAGCTGCGGCGCCGCCAGCTGCTGGAGCTGCCATTGCTGCGGCCGAAACGCCGAATTTTTCTTCGAAAGCTTTGACCAGTTCGTTCAGGTCCATTACGGACATTTCGCTAACTGCTGCCAGGATGTCGTCTTTGCTAATTGCCATTTGAAACTCCAATAATTTATTGATTCGTTAGTACATCAGATTGGTACTTGAGAAAAACCCGCCCCGACCAAGGTGTTACCACCCCGCCGGGACACAGACGCTATTAAGCGGCTGGGGCTTCTTCTGTTGCAACTTCTGCAACAGGAGCGCCTTCGGATTTTTTCGCTGCCAGAGCAGCCAGACCACGTGCAAAGCCCGACACCGGAGCCAGCATAACGCCCAACAACTGCGAAATGAGGACTTCACGGCTAGGAATGCTCGCCAACGCGGTAACAGCTGCTTTATCCAGCTGTTTGCCTGCGTAGTTACCTGCGGTGATGACCAGTTTGTCGTTGGTTTTAGCGAAGTCAGCGATGACTTTAGCTGCTGCAACGGCATCGTCCGAGATCGAGTAGATCAACGGACCGGTCATGCTGTCTGCCAGGCTGGCGAACTGCGTGCCTTCGACGGAGCGACGAGCGAGCGTATTTTTCAACACACGCAGGTACACGCCTTGAGCGCGCGCTTTGGCACGAAGTTGCGTCAAGTGAGCAACCTGGATGCCACGATATTCGGCCACGACGATAGTTTGCGCAGTTGCTACTTTTGCGGAAACTTCGGCGACGACGGCCTTTTTGTCATTCAGATTGAGACCCACGGTCAACCTCCTTAAATGATGACGGGCGAAAAGCCTGCCATCGGTTCGAACAACGGCGTCCGAGGTTTAGGAGTCCAATGGACTACGAAACTTGATCGGGTACACCATCTGCGTTGGGCGGAAAATCCAATTAACCCGGCGCCTGCCTGCTGCGCTGAGCCCAACGGTCTTTGATTGTCTGGCCGCTACTGCAAGCAGTCTCGACCAGCCCAAAGAACTGCCCCATGCGACTGAGCCGCACGAGGACTTGATTTTTAAAACTTAGGCAGCCAGGGTAGCCTGGTCGACACGGACGCCAGCGCCCATGGTCGACGACAGGGAAACCTTGCGCAGGTAAACACCTTTGCTCGATGCCGGCTTGGCTTTGTTCAGCGCGTCGATCAGGGCAACCAGGTTGCTCTTCAGATCGGCGTCGGCGAACGATTTGCGGCCGATCGTTGCGTGGATGATACCGGCTTTGTCGGTACGGTACTGGACTTGACCGGCTTTCGCGTTTTTCACGGCGGTAGCGACGTCAGGGGTAACAGTGCCGACCTTCGGGTTAGGCATCAGGCCGCGCGGGCCCAGGATTTGACCCAGGGTACCGACGATACGCATGGTGTCTGGCGAAGCGATGACGATATCGAAAGGCATGTCGCCGGCTTTGACGCGCTCGGCCAGGTCTTCCATACCAACAACATCGGCGCCGGCGGCTTTAGCCTGCTCGGCTTTTTCGCCCGAAGCGAACACGGCGACGCGAACGGTCTTGCCGGTGCCGGCTGGCAGCACGACGGAACCGCGAACGACCTGGTCCGACTTCTTAGGATCCACGCCCAGCTGTACCGACACGTCGATCGATTCGTTGAACTTGGCGGTAGCCAGTTCTTTGATCAGAGCAACAGCATTGTCGAATGCATAGGTCTTGGTGCTATCAACTTTGGATTTGATAACTTTTGCGCGTTTGGACAGTTTTGCCATGATTACAGACCTTCCACCGTGATGCCCATCGAACGTGCGGAACCAGCGATGGTGCGTACAGCAGCATCCATGTCGGCAGCGGTCAGATCTGGGGTTTTCAATTTAGCGATTTCTTCAGCTTGAGCGCGGGTCAGCTTACCGACTTTGTCGGTATGTGGCTTCGGCGAACCTTTGGTGATACCCGAGTGTTTCTTGATCAGGTAGGTCGCTGGAGGCGTCTTCATCACGAAGGTGAACGACTTGTCGGCGAACGCGGTGATGACGACCGGAATCGGCATGCCTGGTTCCATACCCTGGGTCTGCGCGTTGAACGCTTTGCAGAATTCCATGATGTTCAGACCGCGCTGACCCAGCGCTGGACCGATCGGTGGGGATGGGTTTGCTTTACCAGCTGGCACTTGCAGCTTGATAAAACCAATGATTTTCTTTGCCATGATGGCTCCTATCTTGGGTATGAGTAGTAGCGCCCCGCCACGCGATCAATTGCGGGGCGGGGCTCCTCTGGTGCCAGATTGTCGGGGTTTTTACACCGTCGCCCGTTCTGGCGAACGGTTGTTTATACTTTTTCGACCTGGCCGAATTCGAGCTCGACTGGTGTGGCGCGGCCGAAGATGGTGACCGAGACGCGCACTTTCGATTTCTCGTAGTTGACTTCCTCGACGTTGCCGTTGAAGTCGGTGAACGGGCCATCCTTGATGCGGACTTGCTCGCCCACTTCGTACAGCACTTTTGGCCGTGGCTTCTCGACACCCTCTTGCATCTGCTGCATGATCTTGTCGATCTCGCGCGCTGGAATCGGGGTCGGCTTGTTCGATTTGCCGCCGATGAAGCCGGTCACCTTGTTGGTGTTTTTCACCAGGTGCCACGTCTCGTCGGTCATTTCCATCTCGACCAGGACGTAGCCCGGGAAGAAACGACGCTCGGTGACGGACTTTTGACCGTTCTTGACTTCGACCACTTCTTCGGTCGGCACCAGGATCTGGCCGAACTGGTCTTGCATGCCGGCGCGTTCGACGCGCTCGGTCAGCGCGCGCTGCACGCTTTTTTCCATACCGGAATACGCATGAACAACGTACCAGCGCTTGTTGCTCACCGGAACGCTTACCGGCGCCGCGACGGCTTCGGTCGCCGGCACGTCGCCGGTCACCGGTTCGCCTGCCGCATCATCTTGCACGTTTTCGTTCATTATTTTCGTATGCCCAGAATGAGATCGTACAACAGGAATTCCAACGTCTTATCCGTGCCCCACAGGAACAGCGCCATCACCAGCACGAAGGCAAAAACGATGCCCGTGATCTGGGTTGCTTCGCGACGGGTAGGCCAAACGACCTTTTTCGTCTCGCGTACGGCTTCTTTGGCGAAATTCAGGAAATCACGGCCAGTCGACGAAGTCCACAAGAGCAGAACGGCAAAAGCCAAACCAGCTACAAGTGCGCCTGCGCGTACGAGAGCTGGTTTGTCTGACAGGTAATAAAACCCCACCACGCCTGCGATTGCCACGGCTATTGCCAGTGCAACCTTAATCTTGTCATTCGACGTGCTGACGGTCTGCACGGATTGATTTGACATTTAATTTACTTTCGGTGCCCTGCACCTGAAAACGGTGGCAGGGACGGAGGGCATCGAACCCCCAACCTTCGGTTTTGGAGACCGACGCTCTGCCAATTGAGCTACGTCCCTACGTAAAACTACAAAGGATATCGATTATACCACCAGAGACGCCCCTGGTGGTAAGCCGGATATTCCTTAAGCGATGATCTTCGCAACAACACCTGCACCAACGGTACGGCCACCTTCGCGGATTGCGAAACGCAGGCCTTCTTCCATCGCGATCGGGTTGATCAGCTTGACGGTGATCGACACGTTGTCGCCTGGCATAACCATTTCTTTGTCCGCTGGCAGTTCGATCGAACCGGTCACGTCAGTCGTACGGAAGTAGAACTGTGGACGATAGTTGTTGAAGAACGGGGTGTGACGGCCGCCTTCATCTTTCGACAGGACATAGATCTCGCCGGTGAAGTGGTTGTGCGGCTTGATCGAACCTGGCTTGGCCAGAACCTGGCCACGCTGTACGTCTTCACGCTTGGTGCCGCGCAGCAGCAGACCGACGTTGTCGCCGGCTTGACCCTGGTCCAGCAGCTTGCGGAACATTTCCACGCCGGTGCAAGTGGTCTTGACGGTGTCGGTGATACCAACGATTTCGATCTCTTCGCCGACCTTGATGATGCCGCGCTCGATACGACCGGTCACAACGGTACCGCGACCCGAGATCGAGAACACGTCTTCCACTGGCATCAGGAAGGCGCCATCGACTGCGCGCTCTGGCGTAGGGATGTACGAATCCAGTGCATCGGCCAGGCGCATGATCGCGTCAACGCCCATTTCGCCTTCTTTGCCTTCCAGCGCCATACGGGCCGAACCTTTGATGATAGGCACGTCGTCGCCTGGGAATTCGTATTTCGACAACAACTCGCGAACTTCCATTTCGACCAGCTCCAGCAGCTCGGCGTCGTCGACCAGGTCGCACTTGTTCAGGAACACGATGATGTATGGAACGCCAACCTGGCGGGCCAGCAGGATGTGCTCGCGGGTCTGTGGCATTGGGCCGTCAGCTGCGGAGCAAACCAGGATCGCGCCGTCCATCTGTGCCGCGCCGGTGATCATGTTTTTGATGTAGTCGGCGTGGCCTGGGCAGTCAACGTGTGCGTAGTGGCGGGCAGCGGTTTCGTACTCGACGTGCGCGGTGTTGATGGTGATGCCGCGTGCTTTTTCTTCCGGAGCCGCATCGATCTGGTCGTATGCTTTAGCTTCGCCGCCGAATTTCTTCGACAGAACGGTTGCGATCGCAGCGGTCAGGGTGGTCTTGCCGTGGTCGACGTGGCCGATGGTGCCGACGTTGACGTGCGGCTTGGTCCGTTCGAATTTACCTTTTGCCATTTTAGACTCCTAACGATTTGGTGTGATTGCCCGGGCTCGCGCCCGACTGTCTGTGAATACTGCTGAATTTTTTGCTGAATTTGCTACTGCGATACTGCTATATATCTGCCGACGTGCTGCTTATTTCCTGTGCACTGCGAATTCTGGTGCCCTTTACGTGGATTGAACACGTGGCCTCTCCCTTACCAAGGGAGTGCTCTACCACTGAGCTAAAAGGGCTGATTGGGTACTGCCATTTGATGCCCTGCCTGCGCATCTGCATTGCAACAACACTGGAGCGGGTGAAGGGAATCGAACCCTCGTCGTAAGCTTGGAAGGCTTCTGCTCTACCATTGAGCTACACCCGCGAGGTATCGTTCATTTCACTTTTGCTACTCAGTCTCACCGCAACAACTTGGTGGAGGGGGCTGGATTCGAACCAGCGTACTCATAGAGAACAGATTTACAGTCTGTCGCCTTTAACCACTCGGCCACCCCTCCGCGAGGAACCGCAGAGTATGAAGCAATTACTTTGACCTGTCAACCCTCCAACAACGCTTGGACTGCGATATTTTGCGTCCCTGAGGATGAACCGTCTGCTTCGGGGCGAGATTTTAACTGGACCGCGTGCAAAAGTGCAAGTGTTGTTTTTACGTTGAATGATTTCCTATACAATCGGTCGCGGATCGGCCCGCCGATCGACCGCTTTTCGACCAATACATGCGACCGGGAGCCCCGCCGTTGAACACCACGCAGCCGAATTCCCCCGACCTTGGCCGACGCAATGCGGTGCTCGCCAACCTGGCCCTGCTGGCCGCCTATGTGATCGCCGGCCGCCTCGGCCTGCTATTGGCGCTGCCGCCCGGCTACGCCTCCCCGATCTTCCTTCCCGCCGGGATCGCCCTGGCCGCCTGCGCCGTCGGCGGCATGCGGCTGCTGCCGGCAGTGGCGCTCGGCTCGCTGTGCGTCAACCTCGTGCCGTCCTGGCAGGGCTTCAACGGCATCACCACGGCGGCCTTGCTTGGCGCCTTGTCGACCTCGGCCGGTGCCGCGCTGCAAGCCTGGGTGGGCGCCGGCCTGTTCCGCCGCCACATCGATCCGGCCATCGGCTCGGGGCGCGACGTGGTGCGCTTCATCCTGCTGGCCGCCGGCGTCACCGTGATTGCCTGCACCGTCTCGCTGTCGGGCATGCTGCTGGCCGGCGTGCTGCGCTGGGACGGCCTGGTGGGCGACTGGCTGGCCTGGTGGATGGGCGACACCATCGGCGTGCTGCTGGGCGCGCCGCTGACGTGGATCGCCATCGGCCGCCCGCGCGCGCTGTGGGAGCGCCGCCGCATGCTGGTGGGCCTGCCGCTGGTGCTGTCGGCGGCCGCCTTCATCGCCATCTACGTGCAGGCCGACAAATGGGAAAGCAACCAGCAGCTGCAAACCTTCCGCCTCAAGGCGCAGCAGACCGGCGACCTGCTGCAAGCGCAGTTTAGCGAACACGAGCGCTTCATCTACGCCATGGCCAAGGCGCTCAACGATCCCAGCCGCACCCTGGGCGCGGACGACTTCAGCAACCTGGCGCACGGCTATCTCGACCAGCGCCCCGAGCTGCTGTCGATGGCCTGGCTGATGCCGGTGGCCGGCGCCGACCGCGCCGCCTTCGAGTCGTGGGCGCGCCAGCACGTGGCGCCGTCGTTCGAAATCCGCGAGCGCTCGCTGAGCGGCGCCCTGCGCGGCGCGGCCCAGCGCCCGCGCTACTTCCCGGTCACCTTCGTCGAACCGGCCGAGGGACGCGACTACGTCGGCCTCGACTTCCTGTCCGAGGACCAGCGCCGCGCCGCGCTGGAACGGGCGATCCAGTCGGGCCAGCCGACGGCGACGGCGCCGCTGCAGTTCGCGCGCACCCTGCCCGGCCACGGCGTGCTGCTGCTGCAAACGGTGTATCCCAACAACGCCCAGCACCGGCCGGTCGGCTCGCTGCTGATCGCGCTGCAGTTCGACGCCTACCTCGACCAGGCGCTCAAGCGCTCCGAGTTCGAGCACTTTTTAGTGCGCTTCGAGGACATGGACGACGAGACCCCGGGCCGCACCTTGCGCGACAGCCTGCTGCGCGCGCCGGCGGCGGGCGACTTCCAGCACCAGTTGCACTTCGGCGGCCGCATCTACGAGCTGACCCTGGCGCCGACGCCGGCCTACCTGCAGCAGCAGCGCGGCTGGCAAAGCTGGACCGTGCTGACCTGCGGCCTGCTGCTGACCGGCTTGCTGGGCACCCTGATGCTGCTCATCAGCGGCGAACGGGCGCGCATCCAGGCGCAGGTCAAGGACAGCACGGCGCGCCTGCGAGAGCGCGAGGCGCGGCTGCAGGCGATCTTGAACAAGGCCGCCGACGCCATCCTCACCATCGACGGCGACGGCCTGCTGATGTCGGCCAACGCCGCCGCCGGGCGCCTGTTCGGCTACACGCCCGAGCAGATGACGCGCCTGCGGCTCGAGCGCCTGATCCCGGTCGGGGTCGGCGAGGCCGACGGCCTCGACGCGGCCGGCCTGCTGCGCATGATCGCCTGCGGCGTCACGCACGACTACACGCTGACCGGCTGGCGCAGCGACGGCGGCGAGTTCCCGCTGGCGATCTCGGTGAGCGAGGTCGAGCTGCCCGACGAGCACCTGTTCGTCGCCATCCTGCACGACCTCACCGAGCAGCGCATGGCGCAGGAGCGCATCCACCGCCTGGCCCACCACGACACCCTGACGGGGCTGGACAACCGCCTGTCGCTGAACCTGCGCCTGGAACAGTTGCTGGCGCAGGCGCGGCGCACCCACGGCGCGGCGGCGGTGCTGTTCATCGACCTCGATCACTTCAAGAAGATCAACGACACCCACGGCCACCAGACCGGCGACCTGCTGCTGGTCGCGGTGGCCCAGCGCCTGCGCGAGCTGCTGCGCGAAGTCGACATCATCGCCCGCCTCGGCGGCGACGAATTCATCGTCGTCACCTCCGGCGGCGTCACGCCGGACGCCGTCACCCACATCGCCGTGCGCATCGTCGAATCGCTCACCGAGCCCTACCCGCTCGAGGGCAAGACCATCCACAGCGGCGCCAGCGTGGGCGTGGCGATGTTCCCGTCCGACGGCGAGGACGCCAGCACCCTGATGCGCCACGCCGACACCGCGATGTATGCCGCCAAGAGCCAGGGGCGCGGCAACTTCCAGTTCTTCTCGGCCGAGATGAACGTCGCCACCCACGAGCGGCTGATGCTGGAGAACCGCCTGTGGCAGGCGCTCGAGCAGGAGGAGTTCGAGCTGTATCTGCAGCCGCAGGTGGAGCTGGCCACGCAGCGCATCATCGGCGCCGAGGCGCTGCTGCGCTGGCACCACCCGGAGCTGGGCATGGTGGGGCCGGACCGCTTCATCCCGATCGCCGAGGAGTCGGGCCTGATCCTGCCGCTGGGCGACTGGGTGCTCAGGCGCGCCACCGGCCTGCTGGCGGCGTGGCGCGGCACGCCGCTGGCGCATCTGCGGCTGGCGGTGAACCTGTCGGCGCGCCAGTGCCACGGCGCCGGCCTGCTGCCGCACCTGGACCATCTGCTGGCCAGCCAGGGCATCGATCCGGCGCTGCTGGAACTGGAGATCACCGAGTCGGCGGCGATGCAGGACCCGGAGCGCAGCCGCGCGCTGCTGGTCGAGCTGCGCTCGCGCGGCATCAAGGTGGCGATCGACGATTTCGGCACCGGCTATTCGTCGCTCAGTTATTTGAAGTTGTTCGACATCGACCGCATCAAGATCGACCGCGGCTTCGTCAAGGACATCGAGACCGATCCGGACGACGCGGTGATCGTCGCGGCGACCATCGCGCTGGCCCATTCGCTGGGGTTGGGCGTGGTGGCCGAGGGAGTGGAGACCGAGGCGCAGCGCGACTTCCTGCGCGCCAAACAGTGCGACGAGGCGCAGGGGTATTTGTTCGCGCGGCCGATGCCGGCCGCGCAATTCGAGGCGATGGCGACAAATGAGGACGAGCCGGATGCGGAACCACGGAGGCACGTAGGGCGGATTAGCGCAGCGTAATCCGCCATCCATGCGCCGTCGGTAGCGCGCCATGGCGGATTAAGGCGTTCCGCCTAATCCGGCGTGCGTCCTATGCTCGGATCGCGCTCGATCAGCTCCAGCAACGACGCCACCACCTCCGGATCGAACTGCTTGCCGGCGCGCTCGGTGATGTAGGTCATCACCTCGGTGTGCGGCCACGGTTCCTTGTACGGCCGCTCGTGCAGCAGCGAGTCGAACACGTCGACCACGGCGACGATGCGCGCGGCGACCGGTATCTCGGTGCCCTTGAGCTGGTTCGGATAACCGTTGCCGTCGAAATGCTCGTGGTGGCCGCCGGCGATCGCGGCGCCGTACGTCAGATAACTGACGCCGTCGACCATGCCGGCGGCGCGCTCCAGGATGGCGCGCCCCACCGCCGCGTGGGTTTGCATCTCGACGCGCTCCTCCGGCGTGTGCGGCCCCGGCTTGAGCAGGATGTGGTCCGGCGTGGCCACCTTGCCGACGTCGTGCAGGATGCTCGCCAGCCCGATCATCTCCAGCAGCTGCGGCGTGATCTCGTCGGGATAGGAGCCGCGTTCGGCCAGCCGCGCCGCCAGCGACGACGACAGCTGCTGCACGCGCCGCACATGGCCGCCGGTGCCGCTGTCGCGGAACTCGGCCAGGTCGGCCAGCGCCACCACGGTGGCCTCCTGCGCCTTGCGCAGTTGCCCGAACATGTACAGGTTGTCGAACGCCGCCGCGATGCGCTGGCAGAACACCTCCAGCAGGTCGCGCTGGATCTGCGCCAATGGCCACGGCGGCGTGACCGAGATGGCCACCTCGCGGTTCTCCTGCGTGTGGATGAACAGCACGTTGGCCGGATGATCGAACTGGCTTTTCTTTTCGGCGAAGGCCTTGGCGATGGTCGGCCACAGCGGGTGGCCGGTGGGCATCAGCTCGGACTCGCTCAGTTGCGCGTAGCCGCCGGTGGCCGCCACCACGCTGGTGACGCCGGTGTCGCCCTGCATCAGGCACAGCACGCCGTCGGAGCCGACGTCGAGGATCGCGCTGACCTGATTGAGGACGCCGGAGGCGAATTCGCGCAGCGAGTGGATCTGGTACAGATTGGTGGCGCCGGCCAGTATCTTGCCCAGGCCGATGCGGCTGCGTTCGAGCATGTTGAGGCTCTCGTACGCGCGCAACGCCGAGATCACGGTGGTGAACAGCTTCTGCGTGGTCAGCTCGGTCTTGGCCTTGTAGTCGTTGATGTCGTATTCGATGATGACGCGCTGCTCGGGCGCCTGGCCCGGCTGGCCGGTGCGCAGCACCACGCGCACGATGGCGTTGTGCAGCTCCTCGCGGATGCGGCGCGCCAGTATCAGGCCGGCGTCGTCGGTCTCCATGACCACGTCGAGCAGCACCAGCGCGATGTCGGGCGTGTCGCGCAGGATCTCGAACGCCTCGCGCCCGCTGTAGGCGGAGAACAGTTCGAGTTCGCGGCCCTTGAAGCTGACGTTGCGCAGCGCCAGCCGCGTGACGGCGTGGACGTCGACGTCGTCGTCGACGATCAGCACGCGCCATTGGCGCTGGTCCGGAGCGCCCGCGCCTCCCGGCGGCTGTACTTCCTCATCTTCCTCGATCAGCCAGTCGTCGTCTGAGGCGGTTGAATCTGTCATACACAATCTCCTGGAAGGTCCGGCGTCCGGCCGCGCCGTGTGCCTTAGCTTAGGCTAGCATAATCAGATTCCCCCCCTGTGACAAGCTCCGTGGAAGCGATAGCAACAGCGCGCCGCTTTTTACTAAACAGCATTTTTCGAACGCTCGTCACGGCGCCCCGACTCTGCTACCCTTGTGAGGCGGCCGCCACCGCCGATCAATATTTCAAGGACCACAACAAGGTGCCGGGACGGGCCGAACCAGGACACAAATCGACACACAACCAAGGACCATCGCCATGCAAGAAAACGCATCCGATATCGCCGGCAGGGAGTTCCTCGCCTTCACGCTCGGCTCCGAGGAATACGGCATCGACATCCTCAAGGTGCAGGAGATCCGCGGCTACGAGGCCGTCACCCGCATCGCCAACGCGCCGGAGTTCATCAAGGGCGTCATCAACCTGCGCGGCATCATCATCCCGGTGGTGGACATGCGCATCAAGTTCAACCTGGGCGAGCCGGTGTACGACCAGTTCACCGTCGTCATCATCCTCAACATCAACGGCCGCGTGGTCGGCATGGTGGTCGATTCGGTGTCGGACGTGACAACGTTGACGCCCGAGCAGGTCAAGCCGGCGCCGGAGATGGGCACCGCCTTCAGCTCCGACTACCTGATCGGCCTGGGCACCATCGACGAGCGCATGCTGATCCTGGTGAACATCGACAAACTGATGTCGAGCGAGGAAATGGGATTGATGGAGACGGCGGCGGGCTAGTTGCTCAGCGCCGGCGTGTCCGCCCCGGTGCGGGCGGCGGCGGTGCGGCTGGGCGCCGTGCCGGTGCCGGGACCGGCGCCGGAGCAGCCGCCGCGGCCGGCGCCGGGGTCGAGGTTCTGGTAGCGGATCTCATACTTGCCATTCGATAGTTTGTCGACCATCAGTTTGTCGTGCGCCTGCACGTAGGCGTAGCGCACATTGGCGCGCCGCTCGACATCGTAGACCTTGATGAACACCGCCGAGGCGTTGTTGGCGTTGTCGAGCATCAGCTGGATGTCGTCGCCGCGGTTGCCGATGGTGAAGCCCTCGATATAGCCGGAGTTGGCCGGCCACGGCTCGCCATTGGGCGCGACCAGGGTCTGGCTGTCGTTGTCGCAATCGGGCGTGACGCCGGGCAGCACGATCTGCGACATCGCCACCACCTTGACCGGGGCACCCTTGGGCGCCGGCGAGGTGTCTGCCTCCGGGTAGAACGGCCGCTGCCCGGCCCAGTCGTCGCGCTCGCGGGCGTCGGCCTTGGCCGCGCGCTGCGCCTCCGCCCTGGCGCCGCTGCTCACCTTGCCGCCCAGGGCCGCCTCCAGCAACGCCGATTCGGACGCCATCGTCCCGCCGATCCAGCCCACCACCAGGCAGCCGGCCAGCGCGGTCCACCACTTCCATTTGCGCAGCGGCGCCGGCAACGGTTGGGGGTCGTCGAGCGGCTCGGGATTCCAGCGGTCGGCGTCGTGGCGGTGCTTGTCGCCGCGCCCGTCCTCGTTGCGGGTGCTCTCGAGCCACTCGATCTCCCACTCCTCGGCGGCGATCCACTCGTCGTGCTCGCGGCGGCGCTGGGTGTCGGACAAGGTGTCGTAGGCGCTGTTGAGGATGGCCATGATGCGCGCAGCCTTTTCATCACCCGGATTTTTGTCCGGATGGTATTTCTGGCTGAGGGCCTTGTAGGCGGCACGTATGACTTCCTGAGGCGCCATGCGCGACACTTTCAGGTTGTCATAGTGAGTGTGTATCTTTCCCATTGTTCCAATATGGCGTTAAACCGGCGCTCGATCTTCCATCATAGCCGATCTTCGCCCGCCCATCCCACCGATCAGGCAGCGAATGGCTTTGCTTTTCCGGCCATTGTGCCATTTTGTCTACAAACGGTGACTGCGGTCATGCATTGTGATGGCGTCCGGCAACGTGACGTTCTTTCCTATCACCAAGACCTTGAACAGTTCGCCCATCTCGGCCGGCGACAGCAGTTTTTGCACGGCGCCCGCCCGCGGCAGGTAATTGCGCGTGTCGGACGGGTCCGTGCGCATCAGCAGTTCGCCGATGCCGGCGCCGATCAGGAAGCCGGCCTGGTTCAGATACGCCAGCACGCCGGCGCCGGCGTCCTGCGCCGCCAGCGCCATCGCCGTGAAGTCGACATGGGCGGTGATGTCCTGCAGGCCCGGATAATAGAACGGGTCCGGGTGCGCGTGGTGGCGGTAGTGGCACATCAGCGTGCCCGTGGCGCGCAGGCCCAGATAGTATTCGTGCGCCGGGAAACCGTAATCGAACAGGAAGGCGGCGTTGGCGCCGCCGTCGCGCAGCATGCGCCCCAGCGTCGCCATGAAGCCGCAGGCCACGCCGTGCACCTCGGTGACGTAACCGACCGGCAGGTCGGCGTGGCCGGCGATCTGGCGTTCGATCTGCGCCAGCAGCGCGTCGTCGGCCTGCGCCTCGAGCCAGTCGAAGCGGCCGTCGCGCACCGTCACGCGCAGCTCCTGCCAGCCTTCCGGGTGTTTGGTGACCAGGTGGACCGGCATGGCGTCGAGCACCTCGTTGCCGAAGACGACGCCGTCGAAGGCGTCCGGCAGCGCGTCGAGCCACTCCACCTGCGGGAAATCGCGCAGCCGCTCGCGCTGGCGCGCCCGCAGTTCGCCGGACAGCTCGACGATGAAATAGCGCTCGACGGCGGCGCCGTCGGCGGCCAGCGCGGTCAGGATGTCGAACGCCAGCTTGCCGGTGCCGGCGCCGAATTCGAGGATGCGTGGCGCGCTTTGGGCGATAATAGCGGCTGCGACACGCGCCAGCGCGGCGCCGAACAGCGGCGTCAGTTCCGGCGCGGTTGTAAAATCGCCATCTTTGCCAAGCTTGGCGGAGCCGCCGCTGTAGTAGCCCAGATCGGGCGCGTAAAGGGCCAGCTCCATGAAGCGGGCGAAGGAAATCGCGCCGTCATGGCGTGCGATGTCGGCGGCGATCAGGTTCTGCAGGGCGTGGGACGCGGCCAGCGCGTCGCTAGAAGGTACGGGTAGGGACATACCGGCATTGTAGCGAATCGGCGCCCGTGCGTGATAGTACGTGACGCCCACAACATTTTTTGAACAGCGACTATGACAACAACGCAGCACTCCTCCACCCAAACGCCGGAAGGCGCGCGCGTCGCCCTCGTGACCGGCGCCGGGCGCCGCATCGGCCGCGCCATCGCGCTCGGGCTGGCGCGCGCCGGCTGGGACGTGGCGGTGCACTACCGCGCCTCGGAGGACGAGGCGCGCCAGGTGGCGGCCGACATCGTCGCGCTAGGCCGACGCGCCGTCGCGCTGCAATGCGACCTGTCGGACGAGGCGGCCGTGCGCGAACTGCTGCCGCGCGCCATCGCCGCCCTCGGGCCGGTGCGCTGCGTGGTCAACAACGCCTCGCTGTTCGACTACGACAGCGCCGCCGATTTCACCGCCGCCCGGCTCGACGCCCACATGCGCGCCAACGTCGCCGCGCCCATCCTGCTGTCGCAGGCGCTGCACGCGGCGACGGTCGGCGGCGGCGGCGAGCCGGCCGCCGTCATCAATCTGCTCGATCAAAAACTGTACAATCTCAATCCTGATTTTTTGTCGTACACCCTGTCCAAGGCCGCGCTGCACACCGCCACCACGATGCTGGCGCAGCAGTTGGCGCCGGCGGTGCGGGTGGTCGGCATCGCGCCCGGCATCACGATGGTGTCCGGCGACCAGACCGAAGCCGGTTTCGCCAACGCGCACCGGCAAACCCCGCTGGGCCGTTCCAGCACCCCCGAGGACATCGCCGACAGCGTCGTCTACGCCGCCTCGGCGCGCGCCATGACCGGCACCACCTTGCTGGTCGACGGCGGCCAGCACCTGATGCCATTGCCGCGCGACGTGATGTTCCTCGCCAAATGAATCAATAGAATTTAAATCGAAAGAAGGTAATCCCATGTTGTCCGCCCTGTCCCACCCCAGTCTGACCGACTGCCGCCGCCTGTTCCTGCGCAACTACGAAGTGCTGATCAACATCGGCGTGTACGAATTCGAGAAAAAGGGCGAGCAGCGGCTGCTGATCAACGTCGACCTGTACATCCCGCTGGCGGTGTCGACGCCGACCCACGACCAGTTGGACGAGGTGGTCGATTACGACTTCATCCGCGACACCATCGCCAAGCTGATGGCGCGCGGCCACGTGCAGCTGCAGGAAAGCCTGTGCGACGACATCGTGCGCGCGATGCTGGACCACCCGCGCGTGCGCGCCGCCCGCGTCTCGACGATGAAGCCGGACGTGTACCCGGACTGCGAAGGCGTCGGCGTCGAGGTATTCAAGATCAAGGACAACGTCTGATATGAACGCCCCACTGCATCTCCCGCAAGAACACCACGCCACGGGCGCCGCGCAGGAGCGCGACCCGACAGATTCGCGCCGCTTCGAGCTGCTGCAAAAGAAGCTGCGCACGCAAACCGGCAAGGCGATCGTCGACTTCGACATGATCACCGAGGGCGACCTGGTGATGGTCTGCATGTCCGGCGGCAAGGACAGCTACACGATGCTCGACATCCTGATGCACCTGCGTAAAATCGCGCCGGTCAAGTTCGACCTGATCGCGGTCAACCTCGATCAAAAGCAGCCGGGTTTCCCGGAGCACGTGCTGCCGGAGTATTTCCAGAAGATCGGCGTGCCGTACAAGATCGTCGAGCAGGACACCTACAGCATCGTCACCGAGAAGATCGAGCCGGGCAAGACCACCTGCTCGCTGTGCTCGCGCCTGCGCCGGGGCATCCTGTACCGCACCGCCAAGGAGCTGGGCGCGACCAAGATCGCGCTGGGCCACCACCAGGGCGACATCCTCGAGACCTTCCTGCTCAATATGTTCTACGGCGGGACCATCAAGACCATGCCGGCCAAGCTGACCGCCGACGACGGCGAGAACGTGGTGATCCGCCCGCTGGCCTACTGCCGCGAGCAGGACATCGAAAAATACGCCGGCAAGATGGGCTTCCCCATCATCCCGTGCAACCTGTGCGGCTCGCAGCCGAATTTGCAGCGGCAGGCGATGAAGGAGATGCTGGCGACGTGGCAGCAGAAAAACCCGCTGTGGATCAAGAGCATGTTCACCGCGATGGGCAATATCAAGCCGTCGCACATGATGGACCG
Source organism: Duganella sp. GW821-FHT07F09 (assembly GCF_059418705.1). Taxonomy (NCBI): domain Bacteria; kingdom Pseudomonadati; phylum Pseudomonadota; class Betaproteobacteria; order Burkholderiales; family Oxalobacteraceae; genus Duganella; species Duganella sp. GW821-FHT07F09. The sequence goes on from NZ_JBWKQJ010000002.1 coordinate 151,636, forward strand.
CGGGCTGTTCGACTTCAGCAAGAACGAAATGCGCGAAGCCGAAGGCGCCTTCAGCGGCGACATCCTGTTCGACAAGGACGAGAGCATCACGCTTGATGGCGTGAACGGCGCGTTCTCGATCCAGAGCGAAGTGCTCAAGCGCGGACAGTAAAAAACGGCAGCTTGTCATGACTGACAATCCGGATATGCTGTAAGGCGGGTGTGGCACCTGCGAGGTGCAAGCCCAAACCACACCATGCGGGAATGCGCCTTTTTCGCTGGTCTCTTTCGGTCTCTTTTTGTCTCTTTTTTACTCCTGTCTGCTTTAAAACAGACAGGAGACCGAAAGAGACCAAAACCGACCAAAAGAGACAGCCAAAAGAGACCGTTTCCCGCAGGGGCCATTTAGTCCACCGCCCCCTCCCCGCTTAAAACTTCTGCGCCGTGCGCATCACCGGATAGAGATTGAAGCGTTCGTCCCACGACGAATGGCGGCGGGCGAAGAACTCCAGGCGCGCCTCCTGGCTCTTGTTGAACTCCGCGTCGGTGTCGAGCTTTTTGCGGAACTCGGCGCGCAGCGCCGGATCGGCCTCCAACTGCTCGCGCGCGACATCCTCGGCCACATACTCCTCCATGTATTCCTTGCGCTCGAAGGCGTTATTGAACTCGCCCCAGGCCAGCAGCGAATCGGCGCCGCGCGGCTCGAGCATCGTCATCACCAGGCGCGCCTTGGGCTGCGCGATCGGCACGAACAGCGAACCCTTGGCCACGCTGCGGCGCTCGCGGCCCCAGTCGCCTTCCACCGCCAGCGATTGCCGGCCTTCGAACGATTGCGCGCCGAACTTGGTCTTGGTGGCGCGGAAGGTCTCCACCTCCGCCGCCATCTGGTCCGCGCCCAGCACCTTGAACGTGATGCCGTGCTGTTTCAGCTTGGCCGCCACCCTCGGGGCGTCGGCCAGCGGCACCAGATAGCCTCCCAGGGGCGCGGCCACCCGCAGATCGGGCACGATCTCGTCGCGCAACGGCACGGTCCACATCTGCGGCTTGCTTTCGTCATAGTGCGTCATCAGGCCGCCCGACACCTCCGAATGGCCACGCGTGTACTCGTAGCCGGGGAACTGGATGGTCTTTTTGTTGAACGTGGTGCGATAGCTGAGCGGCACCTCGGCGCCCGCCAGCGCCGCCGCCCGCGCGTCCGCCTCGCGCGCTGTCTTCAGCCACTGCTGGCCGTGCGCGCCGACCTGCGACAGCAGCGAGACGATGGTGTTGCGCGTGACACGCACGCGGGTCGGGTAGTCCTTCCACGAGTGCGTCTCGACCAGCATCGCGAAGCGGTTGCGCATCGGGAAATAGCCGGTCGAAAAGCGCGGCGCCGGCATGCTGTCGACAAAGCCGGACGTCGGATCGTCGTTCACCGCGAACGAGATGTAGTACGGCTTGGGGTCCGAGCCCTGCACCTTGAGGTCCGCCATCACGGCCGTTCGCAGCGCCAGGCCGGCCTGCTTGAGATCCTCGTCGCCGCCGTGCACCGGCTCGACCTGGATCGAGACGTCGGGCTGGAACTTGGCACCGTCGGTCACGTGCAGGTCGATGTAGGCCAGCGGGTCCCAGGCGTTCACCAGCGCCAGCATGGACTGCATCTCCGGCGCGTCGGCCTTGACGTAGTCGCGATTGAGATTGTAATTCTGCGCCGTCGTGCGCCAGCCCATTTCCACCGGACCGCGCTGGTTCGGCCGGTTCCATTTGCCGAAGCGCTCATGGCCGTCGACGTTGAACACCGGGACGAACAACAGCACCTGCTTGTCCAGGGCGCCCGGAGCGGCCTTGTTCTCCAGCGCCTCGCGCAGCGCCAGGAAGCCGGCGTCCTTGCCGTCGATCTCCCCGGCGTGGATGCCGCCCTGTACCAGCAGCACCGGCAGGCCGCGCTTTTTCGCCTGCTCGGCGGTCAGCGCGCCGGTGCGCGAGACGGCCAGCGCCAGCATCGGCCGCCCCTCCGGCGTGCGGCCGAATTCGAAGCACCGCACCTGTTTCGGATACGCCTTCTGGAAGCGCGCGCACAGCGCGACCACCTCGTCGTAACGGCCGGTGTTCTGGAAGCCGGACCGTTCGGCGATGGTGCTCAGGGCGGATGACGGGGCGGCGGCCAACGCGGCGCCGGTAGTGGTGGCGGCGGCGGTGGCAAAGGCAAGCAGTATGGCGGAACGAATCATGAACAGGCTTCCAGCGTGGGGTTGATCGACCGGTGCCTGCGCCGGCACCGGATACGCTGGAAATTATAGACGGCTTTGCGCGCTAACGATTGCGGATCGCTATTTCCCTGGCCTGGGGGCGGACCACGGTCATGGCGCCGGAAGCGACGGTGGCGGAGCGCGCGCGGTTCATCGCCGGCTGCGCGGGACAGATGCCGTTGGCGCGGTAGCTCAGCGCCGTCGACAGCAGCCGCTCGGAGGAATCGCCCAGGGCATGACCGAAATCGTCGCCCACCCGGCAGGTCGGCTGGAAGCCGTTGGCGTAGTCGCCGAAGCCCTTGTGGTTGGCGCCCTGCAGCTGGATCGCGAAATAGGTGGTGCCGCAGTTATCCGCCGGCACGAAACCATACGGTTTGCCGCAGGTTTCGCCGCCGATCAGATTGACTTCGACGTCGATGCCGCGCAAGCCGTTGATCACCGATTCGCTGGCCGAGCAGGTACCCGGCGTGGTCAGGATGGTGACGCGCTTGAGCCCCAGATACGGCAGCGCGGTGCCACCGGCCAGTGGCGAGCCCCTAAAGCCGAACGCCTTGTCCAGGAATGGTTGTGGCGGCTGCGGCGGCATCTTGTCGTTGTACTGCAGTCGCTCGAAGGCCTTGCCGCTGGACGCTTCCGGTCCGGCGATCATGTATGCCAGTTCGCTGGCCACGGCCAGGTAGCCGCCGCCGTTGTAGCGCATGTCGAGCACCAGATCGACGATGTCAGCCGACTTCAGGGTGGTGAACGCCTTCGCCAGCTCGCTCTCGGAGAGCTGGTTGTGGTCGTCGAACTGCAGGTAACCGACCTTGCCGGTCGGCGTGTCGATGGTCTTGACGTTTTGGACCGGTGGACTGGTCACCTGTTGCGCCGTCAGGTTGACCAGCAAACCAACGCCGGCGCGCGTGAGCGCCAGTTGGTGGGCCTGGCCGGCAGCGGTCGGGAACAGCCCGGCGTTGATCCGGTTCACGGAGGCGCCACTGTTATCGGTGACGGGCACGCCGTCGACGGACGTCAGGGCATCGCCCCGGCGCACGTCGGCCAGCGCCGCCGGCGATGCCGGTGCGACCGACGCCACGACCCAGTTGGACGCGCTTTCGTTGCTTACCCACGTGAGGCCGTAGCCCACTTCCGAACCGGAGCTGGACAACGCGTCCCACACGGCGGTCGGATAAGTGAAGTGGAAGCGATCCTTCGGCAAGCCGGAGGCGGTGACGGCCGAACTTTTATACACGTCGAAGAAGTCGACCGCGCGCGTGTAATTCTCCAGCCGCAGGTTAGTTGGCAGCTCGCGGTACCACAGATAGGTCTCGTCATAGAAGGACCGTAGCCATTTCAGCTCGTCCATCAGGGATCCGCGCACATCGACGGTGCCCGGGCGCGGATTCTCGCAGCGGTTGGCCAGCACGGTCCACTCGGAAGCGGTGGCCACTGGTGGTACGGCCGGCGCGGCGACGGCGGCGGGTGTGGCGCCGCCACCGCCGCCACCGCAGCCTGAGAGCAGCGCCAGCAAAGATGCGGCGGCTAACAGCGGGGAGTATTTTCTCATGCGCATATTATAGTCGCGCAGGCGATGGGAAATGTCATAGTGACTATCTTTTTTCGCAACTCACGCTTGCAGATCCGGATCGTCCCGGAACAAGGCCGCGATCCACGCCGCGAACACGCCCAGGCGGGGCGAGGCCATGCGGCCCTGCGGATACAGCAACGAGATCGGCATCGGCGTTGGCGGCATCTCGTGCAGCACCTCGACCAGCGCGCCGCTGGCCAGGTGGTGGCGCACCTGGTAGCGCGCCGCCTGGATCAGGCCCATGTCCTGCAGCGCGCAGATGATGTAGGCGTCCGGATCGTTGACCGCGATGGCGCCGCGCACCGGCATCGTCACGACGCTGCCGTCGGCGACGAAATCCCACTCGAACGGGCGGCCGGTGCGGCCGGAGAAATGCGTCACGCCGCGATGCGCGTGCAGATCCTCCAGCGTGCGCGGTACGCCATGCGCGGCCAGGTAGGCCGGCGAGGCGCACGTCAGGAACGCCATGCCGCCGATGCGCCGGCCGATCATCGATGAGTCCTGCAGGTCGCCCACGCGCAGCGAGCAGTCCAGGCCTTCGCGCGTCAAATCCTTCACCTGCTCGCTCAGGGAGACGACCAGATCGATCTCCGGATAATCGCGGCAAAAAGCGCCGATGTGCGGCATGACCAGATTGCGGCCGACGGCGCCGGGCAGCTCCACCCGCAGCCGGCCTTTGGGCCGGGCCGCGCTCTGGCCCCGGAAGGTGCCCTCGGCGTCGTCCACCGCCTGAAGGATGTCGAGGCATTTCTTGAAGTAGTCGGCGCCGTCCGGCGTCAGCGACAGTCGGCGCGTGGTCCGTTGCAGCAGCTGGGTGCCGAGGAAGGCCTCCAGCTTCTTGATCGTCGCCGTCAGCGCGGCGCGCGGCAGGTCCAGCGTCTCTGCCGCCTTCGTGTAGCTATTGGCCTCGACGATGCGCACAAATACCTGCATGGCCTTTAGACGATCCATGATTGTTCATATAAAGTGAAAAGTATAAGGGCATTATGCCCTAATTATCTTTAGGTCCGTTTTGCCTACACTAGGCTCATCGAAATTCCATTTCTGGAGCCATCATGAACAAAACCTCTGAAACCGACATCAGCCCCGGCATGGTGCTGCTGTTGGCGGCCGCGACGGGCCTGATCGTCGCCAACCTGTATTACGCGCAAACGCTGGTCGGCCCGATCAGCGCGGCCACCGGCCTGTCGGCGCAGGCGGCGGGACTGATCGTCACGTTGACGCAGATCGGCTACACCATCGGCCTGCTGTTCGTCGTGCCGCTGGGCGACCTGCTGGAAAACCGCCGCCTGATCGTCGGCGGCCTGCTGTTCACATCGGCCATGCTGGTGCTGGCCGCGTTCAGCACCAGCGCGTGGATGTTTTTAACGGCGGCGCTGGGCATCGGCCTGGGCTCGGTGGCGGCGCAGATCATCGTGCCGTTCGCCGCGCACCTGTCGAAGGAATCGACGCGCGGCCACACGGTGGGCAAGGTGGTCAGCGGCCTGCTGCTGGGGATCATGCTGGCGCGCCCGGTCGCCAGCCTGGTGGCCGACGCCAGCAACTGGCACGTGGTCTTCGGCGGCGCCGCGCTGATCGTGCTGGCGGTGGCGCTGGTGCTGCGCGCCAAACTGCCGCAGCGCGTGCCGGCGTCGAACATCACCTATCCGGCGCTGATGGCGTCGCTGTGGCACCTGTTCCTGCGCACGCCGCTGCTGCGCCGCCGCGCCGCGTACCACGCCGGCCTGTTTGGATCGTTCAGTTTATTCTGGACCGTCACGCCGCTGATGCTGGCCGGTCCGCTGTTCCACCTGTCGCAGACGGGCATCGCCATCTTCGCGCTGGTCGGCATGGCCGGCGCGGTGGCCTCGCCGATCGCCGGGCGCCTGGCCGACGCGGGCCACACCCTGATGGCGACCGCCGCCGCGCTGGCGCTGGGGGTGGTCGGCTTCGCGCTGCCGATGATCGCGCCGGAATCGCGCAACGTCGGCCTGGCGATACTGGTGGTCGCATCGATCGTCCTCGATATGGGCGTGGCGGCCAACCTGGTGCTCGGCCAGCGCGCCATCTTTACGTTGGGCGCGGAGGTGCGCAGCCGTTTGAACGGGGTGTATTTCGCGCTGTTCTTCGCCGGTGGCGCGCTCGGTTCGGCGCTGGGCGGCTGGATGTTCGCCACGCACGGCTGGCACGCGGCGCTGCTGACCGGCATGGCCTTCCCGGCCCTGGCCCTGGCGTATTGGGTGACGGAGTATGCGGGGCATGGCGCCGCGCGGCGCGAGGTGGCCTGAATGGGGACCGGGGCGGCGCGTGGCGGATTACGCTGCGCTAATCCGCCCTACGTGTCTGCGCGGTGACGCATATGACAGTCGCCTGCTTTCACCGAGAAGGTCGCGGACACGATAGGCACGTAGGGCGGATTAGGCGGAACGCCGTAATCCGCCACTGCGTTAGGAACCGAAATGGTAATTCAGCTCCACCCATCCTTGACGTCCGACCGGGCTGTAATTCCCGACCGGATAATACGGCCACCCGCCGCTGGTATCGCTCTTGACCTTGTTGAACAGGTTATTGACCGCCACCGAGATCGTGGTGCTCGGATTCAAACGATACACCACGCTGGCGTTGACCAGCGTGGTCGGCGTGAGATACGCCTCACCCGCGCCGTTGGGCACCTTGCTGTAGCGCTGCAGGAACAGCGTGTTCGACCACTTCTCCAGATTCCACGTCACGCTGGCATTGAGTTTGTCGCGCCAATCGGGATTGGTCAAATCATGCAGGTCGTCGTTCAACGGATCGCCTGAGAACTGGCGCGACTTCTTGTCCAACGTCTTGGAGTAATTCAGCTTCGAGACGAACAGGCCCCAGCCCGTGGTGCGCAACACATGCTTGACGCTGACATCGATGCCGTTCACGCTGGTGGACGCGGCGTTGATCGGATTGACCGTGATCCGGCGGATCTCGCCCGGCTTGTTGAGCGCGGTGAGCGGATTGCGTTCGATACGGGCGATGACGTCGGCGCACGTCGGCGACGTCAGGTCGCCGGCCATGCGGCAATCCGACTCGTCGCGCAGCAGCTTGTCGGCGCTCAGGTTGGTCACCAGATCGTCGATCTTGATGTTCCAGTAGTCGAGCGACACGTCGAAGTCGGCGCTCGGCGACCACACCAGGCCGAGGCCCGTCGAACGGCCCCGCTCCGCGCGCAGATCCTTGCTGCCGTTCTGCACGTAGTCCGATCCCGGCGAGACGTTGGCGAACTCGCAATCGGCCACCGGCTGGCCGGCCTGCGCGCAGCGGTAGTAGTCGGTGGTGGACGAATAGTAGCCGGTGCCGCGCGCCTTGAAGATATAGTTCATGTCCGGCGCCCGGAAGCTGGTGGCGTAGTTACCGCGCACCAGCACCTGCTTGACGGGACGCCATTCCAGGCCGCCGTTGTAGGTGGCCTTGCCGTCGTCGCGGCCGGCGTAGCTGTAATGGTCGTAGCGGCCGGCCAGGGTGGCCGACAACTGCGGCAGCAGCGGCACGTTCGCTTCCACGCCCAGCGCGTAGCGTTTGCGGGTGCCGGCGGTGACGTCGGCAGGTGGCGCCAGGTTGAAGTAGCCCTGGTTGATGCGGTCATCGGGCCGGTTCGAGAAACCCTGCTTGCCCACCTCCGCCACCGTCGCCAGTCTGACCGGGCCGGCCGGCAGCGCGAACACCTCGCCGTTGGCGGACACGCTGAGGGTATTGGTCCACGACTTGTCATCGCTGTGGGTGAAGCCGGTGATGCTGTCGAATTCGGCCGGCGTCAAACGGCGCGTCAGGCGCGACTGGTCGGGCGCGAAGATCGCCACGCCGTCGGCGTCGACGCCCAACTGCGGGCCGAGGAAGAAGCTGTCGATATTGGCCAGCGCGCGCGGCGCCTTGGCCTGGCTCTTGTAGAGCGACGCCGTGTAGGCCGCTTCGTACTGCCAACTGCCGGCCAGTTGCCCCTTGGCGCCGAACGACAGCGAACTGGCCTGGTCGTCCCAGGTGCGGTTGTAGCGATCGACGCCACCCATCTCCTCCGGCGAGATGTATTTGTTCCACGCCTCGTAGTTGCCGGTGTTCTGGTTGACGAAATAAGCGTCGGTGAGCGAGCGCGAAGTCCACGACGGGCCGCGCGTGTTGTTCGAGCTGCGATTCTGGCCATACAGCGCCTCGATGAACAAGGTGGTGGACGGCGAGAGCTCGTAGTTGGCGCTGCCGAACACATTCTGGCTGCTGTTCTTGGTCTGCGTGGTCCAGTAGGTCGGACCGACATTCGGGCTGGCGCAATAGCTGCCGGTCCTGGCGGTGTACTTGACGGCGCTGCCGTTGAAGACGTCGCCCAGGCCGGCGCAGGCGTCGCCCAGATCGACATAGCGTCCGCTGCTGACGTTGCGGCGGCCCAGGATGGACGTCGGCGCCACGCCGGTGCGGGTGCTCATGAAATCGCGGTCGCGGCTCCACAACGGATCGCGCTCCAGCAGTTCGATGCTGAACAGGGTATTGAGTTTGTCGAAGGCGTGGCCGCCGGTGAACTGCAGGCGCTTGTCGCCGCCGCCGCCGCGCGAGGTGCCACCGGCTTTCAGGTTGATATCGTAGCCGTCGGCCTGTTTTTTCAGGATGATGTTGACCACCCCTGCGATCGCGTCCGAGCCGTAGACGGCGGAGGCGCCGCCGCTGAGGATTTCGATGCGGTCGACGACGCTCGACGGGATGTTGGCCAGGTTGGTGAAATTGACCGTGCCTTCATAAGCGATCGGGAAGTCGGCCATGCGGCGGCCGTTGAGCAGCACCAGCGTGTGGTTCGGCCCCAGGCCGCGCAGGCTGATGGCGTTGGCCGACGGCGTGAAGGTGTTGCCGTAGTCGGCGCCCTGCGTGAAGCCGCTGTTCTGCGCCTGGTTGCTCAAGGCGTCGAAGACGTTGCGATAGCCTTGCTTGGTGATGTCGTCGCCGGTGATGACGGTGACGGAAGACGGGCCTTCGAGCGTGGCGCGCGGAATGCGCGAACCGGTGACGACGACTGCGGGCGGGCTCAGGGTCTCCGAGTCCGCCACCTGCGCGCTGGAGGAGCCGGCAGCGCCGCACAGCAGCGCGATAGCGCCTGCCGCCAGCGGGTTCAATTTAAATTTTGTTTGCACTGAAGTGATCCGGTAAAAGATGGGGATGCCATCTTATCAACCACCGAATCGGGAATGAACGAACGAATCCGCACAAGCTTATGCGTTATTTTGGTGCATGAAACGGAACTGCCACGCGACTGCTCTACAATTGCCCTTCGCGCACCTCACCGGGGACCTTCATGACCACATCCGCCAGCGCCGGCCCCAAATGGGGCATGGCCATCGATCTGGAACGCTGCATCGGCTGCCACGCCTGTTCGGTCGCCTGCAAAGTCGAAAACTCCGTCTCGCTCGGCCACTTCCGCACCAAGGTGTACTACTACGATTTCGCCGCGCTCAATCCGTACAACCAGCAGCCTACGACCAAACGCGCCTTCCTGCCGACGCTGTGCATGCAGTGCGAGGACGCGCCCTGCCTGGACGCCTGTCCCACCGACGCCATCGCGCGCGGCGCCGACGGCATCGTGCGCATCGACGATGCGGTCTGCGACCGTAGCCGCGACTGCATCAAGGCGTGCCCGTATGGCGCCATCCACATCGACCCGGTCGCCGAAGTGGCCGATAAATGCGATTTCTGTTCGCACCGGCTGGCCGCCGACATGGACCCGGCCTGCGTGGAGGTCTGTCCCGCCGAGGTCTTCGCGTTCGGCGATTTGAACGACCCGGCCAGCAAGGTCAGTCTGTTCCACGCAAAGCATAGGAAGCAGACGTCGCCCCTCAAGCCGGAGGAAAAAACCCGCCCGTTGGTGGAGTACCGGGGCCTGGGCGGCGTTGTGCCGCGCGCGATGGAGCGCAAGATCCCCAAAGGCCGCAGCCACGACCCGTTCTCGTACGAGGTCGAGACCTGGGACCAGCTCAAGTCCGAGTTCCCACCGGCCGCACCGCGCGCCAACAAACCACGGGGAGGCTGACATGGACCGTCGTGGATTCATCAAAAGCGGCATCGGCTCGATGGCCACCCTGGGTTTGGGCGAAACCATCCTGCTCACGCCCAACGCCGCCGGCGCCATGAACTACCGGCCGGTCGCCGATGGCGGCCAGCGCAAGGTCAAGAACGATTATCGCAGCGCCAAGCGCATCACCAGCGTATGCCTGAACTGCTCGACGGTGTGCGGCATCGAAGCCTTCGTCCAGGACGACAAGGTGATCAAAATTCGCGGCAATCCGCTCGACCCGAACATGGGCAGCTACATGACCTGCGCCAAGGGCCAGTCGGGACCGACGATCAACGACTACCCGGAACGGCTGTTGTATCCGCTAAAACGGGTGGGTGCGCGCGGCGAAGGCAAATGGCAGCGCATCAGCTGGGAGCAGGCCTATGCCGAAGTGGCCGAGCGCATCAAGGCCAGCATCGCCAGCGGCCATCCGGAGCGGGTCGCGCTGCACCAGGGCCGCTCGCGCATCGACGCCGAAATCAACCGCTTCCTGGGCGCGATCGGCACGCCGGTGCAACTGAACCACCGGGCCCTGTGCTCATCCAACAAGCGCGCCGCCAATTACGTTTCGCTCGGCGAAACCGACTGGGAATCGATCGACGCCGAACGCTGCAAATACTTCCTCAACTTCGGCGCCAATTTCTACGAGGCGCACCAGGGCGGCCTGCACCTGGTCAGCCGCGTGGTCAAGGCGCGCTTCGACCACGGCGCCAAACTGGTCACCTTCGATGTGCGCCTGTCCAACACGGCCGGGCGCAGCGACGAGTGGCACCAGCCCTTCCCCGGGACCGAGGGCGCAGTCGCGCTGGCGATGGCGCACGTGATCATCCGCGAAAACGAAATCGATCACGACTTCGTGGCCAAATTCGTCCAGCCCGGGCTTGAGACGATGCGGGCCTGGCTGGCCACCTGCACGCCGGCGTGGGCGGCCGAGCTGTCCGGCATCGCCGCGCGCGACATCGAGCGCCTGGCGCTGGAGTTCGCGCGCCGGCGGCCCGCCGTCGCCGCCTTCACCAACCGTGGCACCGGCGCCCACTACAACGGCTTCAATGCCGAACGCGCGGTGGTGATGCTCAACGCGCTGGTCGGCTCGATCGCCAAGCCGGGCGGTTACTGCTACGGGCTCGATGAAAAGCTATCGGCCGCGCGCTATCCGCAGCCGCAGCCGGTGCCGCCAGCGCCGAAGATCCGCACCGACCTGGAAGATCCGCCGGAATGGCCGCTGGCGAACCGCTGGCAGAAGATGAAGGTCGGCCAGATCGTTTACGACTACCTGCGCCAGGGCCGCGCAAAGCTGGACGTCTACATTAGCTATACACTGGGCTCGCCGATGACCTGGCCCGAGGGCCGCAGCACTACCGTCGAAGTGCTGCTGGACGAGAAGCTGATCCCGTTCCACGCCTGCTCGGACGTGGTGTATTCGGAGATGGCGCACTATGCGGACCTGATCCTGCCCGACGCCACCTATCTGGAGCGCTGGGGCATGGACATCCGCAACAACCTGGAGCTGACCCATTACGTCGCGCTGCGCCAGCCGCTGACGCCACCGCCGGGCGAGGCGCGCAGCTTCGCCGACGTGCTGTTCGAGATCGGCCGCCGGCTCGGCCCCGAACAGGCGAAGTACTTCCAGTTCGGCGGGCACGAGGACTTCGTGCGCGCGCAGTGCGCCAAGCTGCCGACGACGGGTCCGGACGGCCGGCAATTCAAGGACGGCTTCGAATATATGAAGCACTACGGCGTGTTTGTCGACCGTTCGCAACCCAAGCCTTACCAGGTCTACCAGAAGCCGTTGAGCGACAAGCAGCTGGACGGCAGCCGCACCGACGCCGGCACCGGCGTGATCTACCGGCCCAACGACAAAGGCAAGGAGGTCGCCGTGGGCGTGCGGATCGGCGACGCCGCGGTGCGGGGCTTCACCACGCCGTCGCGCAAGTTCGAGGTGCACGCGCCGGAGATCACGCAAGTGGCCAAGACGCTGGGCATCGTTGATGACGGCCTGCCGACGTTCGCGCAGATTCCGTCCCACCGCAATCTGCGGGCGGACCGCTTCATCCTGACCACGTTCAAGTGGAATGTGCACACACAAGCGCGCACCGCCTCGCAAAAGTACCTGACGGAGATCGTGCATGACAATCCGATGTGGATCAACGCCGGGGTGGCCAAGAAGATGGGCCTTAAGAGCGGCGATCTGGTGGAACTGACCACCTACAGGCCAAGTTCAGGGCCTGCCGACAAGGCCGAGCAGCAGGCCTATCGCGGCACCGGCGAGAAGATCGGGTCGGCGCGGATGCGGGTGTTCGTCACGCGCGGCATCCACCCGCGCGTGGTGGCGGTGTCCAATTCGGTCGGCTGGATCAGCGGCGGGCGGGCCAGCGAGGGGCGCAGCGGACGCCGGGTCGAGGTGGCCGCGCGCGGCATCGCGCCCGACGCGGCCAAGGGCTTCGGGCCGGCGCCGGCGCTGGACGATCTGAATGCGGGGGTTTGGTGGGACGAGAGGAACGGCGGCAAGGGCAACGGCGTCAACATCAACGCGCTGCTGCCGATCAACCCGCAGCCGCTGGTGGGCATGCAAGCCTGGTTCGATACCGTATGCTCGCTGCGTAAGGTGTAGGGCGGATTAGGCGGAACGCCGTAATCGGCCATGCATGCGCCGTTTGTGACGCATGCATTGGCCGATTACGCTTCGCTAATCCGCCCTACGTGTTTGAGAAGTGACTCACATTGTGAGTTAGGCGGCGTGCGTATGGTTATCAACCGGCACCGGCGCGACCGGCTTGCCGAAAGCGGCCAACAACGTCGCCTCCTTCTGCTTGGCCGACTTCAGGTGCCGCTCCTTCACGTGGCCGTAACCGCGAATATCCTCGGGGATGCTGGCGATGGCCACCGCCTGCGCCAGGTTCTCCGCCGTCAGCTTAGGCAGCAGCGAGGCCACCGTCTGGCGATACTCGCCGATCAACGCGCGCTCCATCTTGCGCTCGGCCGTGTAGCCGAAGACATCCAGCGCCGTGCCGCGCAAGCCTTTGAATTTGGCCAGCACGCCGAACGCCTTCATCATCCACGGGCCGAATTCCTGCTTGATCAACCGCCCCTGCGCGTCATGCTTGGCCAACAGCGGCGGCGCCAGGTGGAACTTGAGCTTGATGTCGCCCTCGAACATGCCGGCGATCTTCTGCTGGAACGCGCCGTCGGTGTACAGGCGCGCGACTTCATACTCGTCCTTGTACGCCATCAGCTTGTAGTAGTAGCGCGCCACGGCCTCACTCAAACGGGTCGACTTGCCCAGCTTCACTTCCTCGGCGCGCACCTGCTCGACAAACGCCTTGTACTGCTGCGCATAATCGGCGTTCTGGTAAGCGGTCAGCAGCTCGACGCGGCGGTTGACGATGTCGTCCAGGGTCTGGGTACGTTTGAACTCGATCACCTTCGCCGGCGTGGTCAACTTGGTGACCGAACCCAGATCATGCGCGGCCGTGCGGCCCCAATGGAAGGCGGCCTTGTTGAAGTTGACCGAGATCGCGTTCAACTCGATCGCCTTGATAATGGACGCTTCGCTCAGCGGCACATGGCCCTTCTGGAACGCATAGCCCAGCATGAACATGTTGGTGGCGATCGAATCGCCCATCAACGCGGTGGCGATCTGGCCGGCGTCGACGAAATCCACCAAGTCGTTACCGCAAGCGCGCACGATCTCGCCGCGCGAGCCGGCGTCCGGGAACTGCCAGTCCGGATTCTTGACAAAGGCGGCGGTGGACGAACCGGTCGAGTTGATCATCGCGTGCGTGCGGCCCTCACCCATGCGCGACAGGGCGTCGCGGCTGGCGGTGACGATCAAGTCGCAGCCGATCACCAGATCGGCGCTGCCGGTGCCGACGCGGGTCGAGTGCAAATCGGCCTGGTTGTCGGCCAGGCGCACATGCGACATCACCGGACCGCCCTTTTGCGCCAGTCCGCTCATGTCCAGCACGATGGCGCCCTTGCCTTCGACGTGCGCCGCCACCGCCAGGATCTGGCCGACGGTCACCACGCCGGTGCCGCCGATACCGGTGATCAGGATGCCGTACGGCGTGTCCGTCGACGGCAGCGACGGCATCGGCAACACAGCGGCAGGAGAGTCGCCGGTGGCCGCCTTCTTCGGCTTCTTCAGCGCCCCGCCTTCGACCGTCACGAAACTCGGACAGAAGCCGGTGGTGCAAGAGAAGTCCTTGTTGCACGACGACTGGTTGATCTGGCGCTTGCGCCCCAGCTCCGTCTCCAGCGGCTCCACCGACAGGCAGTTCGACTGCACCGAGCAGTCGCCGCAGCCTTCGCAGACGGCTTCGTTGATGACGGCGCGCTTGGCCGGATCGGGATATTCGTTGCGCTTCCGGCGGCGGCGCTTCTCGGACGCGCAGGTCTGGTCGTAGATCATCGCCGACACGCCCGGCTTGTCGCGCAGTTCGCGCTGCACGTCCATCAATTCGCTGCGGTGGCGCACGGTGACGCCTTCCGCCCATTTGTAATCGGACGGGTATTTTTCCGGTTCGTCGGTGACGACGATGATCGGCGTCACGCCTTCGGCCGCGATCTGGCGCGAGATCATGCCCGGGTCGAGCGGACCGTCGAAGGCCTGGCCGCCGGTCATGGCCACGGCGTCGTTGAACAGGATCTTGTAGGTGATATTGACCTTGGCCGCCACCGCCGCGCGGATCGCCAGTATCCCGGAGTGGAAGTAGGTGCCGTCGCCCAGGTTGGTGAAGACGTGCTTCTCGTTGGTGAACGGCGCCTGGCCGACCCAGGTCACGCCCTCCGCGCCCATGTGGGTGAAGGTCGACGTTTCGCGGTCCATCCACAGCACCATGTAATGGCAGCCGATGCCGGCCAGCGCGCGCGAGCCTTCCGGCACCTTGGTCGACGAATTGTGCGGGCAACCGGAGCAGAAGTACGGCGTGCGGTCGGTGTCCGGATTGGCCTTGGTCGGCAGCGTCTTCAACGCCAGCTCCTTCGCCTCAAGGAAGGCGACGCGCTGCTTGACGCGCTCCGCGACAGGATGGCCGTCGCAGTAGTGGGCGATGCGCGAGGCGATGGCGCGCGCGATCTGCGCCGGGTTCAATTCATAGGTTGCCGGCAGCAGCCAGTCGCCGTGCCCCGTCTTGCCCTTGTTGCTCCATTCGCCGGTGTCGTCGAACTTGCCGACCACGCGCGGACGCTGGCCGTCCGGCAGGTTGTACAGCTCCTCCTTGAGCGCGTACTCGAGGATCTGGCGCTTCTCTTCCACCACCAGGATCTCGTCGAGGCCCTTGGCGAATTCGTGCACGCCGTCCGCCTCCAACGGCCAGGTCATGCCGATCTTGTACAGGCGGATGCCGATGTCTGCGGCGGCCTGCTCGTCGATGCCCAGGTCGGCCAGCGCCTGGCGCGTGTCCAGGTACGATTTGCCGGCGGTGATGATGCCGATCTTCGGCTTCGGGCTGTCCCAGATGATCTTGTTGAGCTTATTGGCGCGCGCATAGGCCAGCGCGGCGTACCACTTGTAGCTGTTCATCCGCACTTCCATATCGAGCACGGTGTCGGGCCAGCGGATATTGAGGCCGCCGGCCGGTAGTTCGAAGTCGGTCGGTAGCTGGATCTGCACGCGGTCCGGGTCGAAGTCCACCACGGCGCCGGACTCGATGATGTCGGTCACGCACTTCATCGACACCCACAGGCCGGTGTAGCGGCTCATGGCCCAGGCATGCAGGCCGTAGTCGATGTACTCCTGCACCGACGACGGATACAGCACCGGGATGCCGCAGGCGTTGAGGATGTGGTCCGACTGGTGGGCGGTGGACGAGGATTTGGCCGCGTGGTCGTCGCCGGCCAGTACCAGCACGCCGCCGTGCTTCGCGGAGCCGGCGTTGTTGGCGTGTTTGAAGACATCGCCGCAGCGGTCGACGCCGGGGCCTTTGCCGTACCACATCGAGAAGACGCCGTCGTACTTGGCGTCCTTGAAAAGGTTGGTCTGCTGCGTGCCCCACACCGCCGTGGCGGCCAGGTCCTCGTTCATCCCGGGGTGGAACTTGACGTGATGGGCGTCGAGGTACTTCTTGGCCTTCATCGCCGTCATGTCGACGCTGGTGACCGGCGAGCCGCGATAGCCGGTGATGTAGCCGGCGGTGTTGAGGCCCGCCTTGAGGTCGCGTTCGCGCTGCATCATCGGCAGGCGGATCAGCGCCTGGGTGCCGGTCATGAAGGCGCGGCCGCGCTCCAGCGTCCATTTATCGTCCAGCGAAATGTCGTCCGAGTGGGTGCCCGGGTCCAGCAGCGTACCCTTGTGAGGTGCGTTCATTGATGTCTCCAATATTCTCTGAAATACTGAACGCGGCATGACCGGATAGGCCCCTGCCGCGCGATTGCCGGTGCTCCGTTCTATGCGGTGCTACCGGCGGTTTTTGCTGCGTTTTTTACTACTATATGCCTTAAGCTGGCGTTTTGCCCGGGTCTTGCAGCACGCCGCGCTTAATCTGATCCAATTCGATCGATTCGAACAACGCCCGGAAGTTACCCTCGCCGAAGCCCTGGTCGCCCTTGCGCTGGATGATCTCGAAGAAGATCGGGCCGATCACGTTCTGCGTGAAGATCTGCAGCAGCAGTTCGCGCTCGTTCTCGTTGCTGTGGCCATCGATCAGGATGCGCAGGCGGCGCAGGTCTTCCAGGCGCTCGCCATGGCCCGGCAGGCGGCGGTTGACCAGCTCATAGTAAGTCTCGATGGTGTCCTGGAAGGCGATGCCGGTCGTCTTCATCTTCTCGATCGAGGTGTAGATATCGTCGGTGCCCAGCGCGATGTGCTGGATGCCTTCGCCGTGATACTCGTCCAGATACTCGGCGATCTGCGATTTGTCGTCCGACGATTCGTTGATCGGGATGCGCACCTTGCCGCACGGGGAGGTCATGGCTTTCGACTTCAGGCCGGTCAGCTTGCCCTCGATGTCGAAGTAGCGCACTTCGCGGAAGTTGAACATCTTCTCGTAGAAGTCCGCCCATTCCTTCATGCGGCCGCGATGGACGTTGTTGGTCAGGTGGTCGATATAGGTCAGGCCATTGCCGACCGGGTTGGCGTCCGCGCCGGGGATGGCGACGAAGTCGACGTCGTAGATGCTGATGTCGCCGATGGCGCCCTGCTCTCCACTATTCTTGCCACGCCAGCGGTCGACCAGATAGATCAGCGAGTCGCCCACGCCCTTGATGGCGGGGATGTTCAGCTCCATCGGACCGGTCTTGTTGTCGAAGCCCCAGGCGCCCAGGTCCAGCGCGCGCTTGTAGGCGGCCGCCGCGTCCTGCACGCGGATGGCGATCGCGCACACGGACGGGCCGTGGTGGCGCGCGAAGCGTTGGGCGAACGAATCCTGCTCGGCGTTGATGATGAAGTTGATGCCGCCCTGGCGGTACAGCGTCACATCCTTGTGACGGTGGCGGGCGATGGCGGTGAAGCCCATGCGCTCGAACAGCGCGCCGAGCGCTTTCGGATCGGGGGCGGCGTATTCGACAAACTCGAAACCGTCGGTTCCCATCGGGTTGTCCCAAGGCTGGAATTGCATGCGTGTCTCCTCGTTAGAATAGCGCCAGTATAGTCCCGCCCACCGGGCATTAAATTGCAAACAATTCCCGCCCACGGCCATTTTGCGCAATAATATTGCCTCAACACTGAATTATCGAGGGATTTATGACCAAAATTGCGCTGGATAAAACCGACCGTAAGATTCTGTCCATCTTGCAGGCCGACGGCCGGCTGTCGAACCAGGACGTCGCCGAGCTGGTCGCGCTGTCGCCGTCGCCGTGCCTGCGCCGCATCAAGCGGCTGGAGGAAGCGGGCGTGATCCGCCAGTACGTGGCGCTGCTGGACCCGGACAAGATCGGCCTGGGGCTGCTGGCCTATGTGAACGTGCGGCTGGAGAAGCACAGCGACGCGGCCGCACACAGCAACGCGCGGGCGCTGGGCGCGCAGAACGCGCCGGCCTCGCCGCGCGCCGACTTCGCGGTCTCGGTCGAGCAGTGGCCGGAGGTGGTGGCTTGCTACGCGATGACGGGGGAGATGGATTACCTGCTGCGCGTGCATGTCGAGGACATGGACCACTTCTCGCGCTTCATGATGGCGACCTTGCTGCGCCACCCGGCGGTGCTGGACGTGAAATCGAGCTTCGCCCTGCAGCGCATCAAGGACACGACGGCCCTGCCGCTGGTGTAAGCCGGAGCGTAGCCGGTTATATCGCCGCCGCCAACCCGGCCAGTCCCACGCATACCAAAATAATGGTAATGCTGGCAGGGTCGGTTTTGTACCTTGGATTCTTGCATAATTTACGGTCAACCAGGAGATTGTCCGCGCTGTTACATGCGGGTTATTTTGTCAGCAGCACGCAGGAAACACATAGCAGCAACATGCCGATCACCTTATAGACGCTTAGCGCCTCCCCGAATATCAACCTCCCGGCGAACGCAATCAACGTCATGGTTACAATCGTCATCACCGGATAGGCAACGGTAATGTCGGTCTTGGCTAGTGCAAGACGGTATGCGCCAAAGCCGGCGACATAGCACGCCATCGCGCCGGCCAGCCAGTAGAGTTTGATAGCGATGCTTGGTTCGGAATGGCTGGCGGATATTTTTATCATCACCGTCGCGAGCGCGCTAAACAAACCGGCAACGGCGCACCAGATGTATCCTCCTAATATAAAAATCATTTGATCTCATCGAAGAGTGAGCGAAGGAAATCGCGAATTGAAAGGCGACGGCGCAGCAAGCGTAATAGTCGCCACGACGTGGAGTTTCTGCTTGAAAGCAGGTGGGATTTTACGCCATTTGCTCGCGGACCGGATTTTCGTCCGCCATGCTCTAAAAAGTACTTTTTTAGTGCAGGTCGAGCCGTGACCGTGGGGGACGGCCGGCTCCATGCGATGACGGGAGGATGGATTGCGTGCTGCGCACGCTGCTTCGATGGGCCCCGGGCGGTTAGCGGGCCTTGCCCGCTAACCGCCACATGGGATCAGGTGAACTTCAAGAGGTGAAGTGGCGGTTCAGGTGCTGCAGGAACGGCTCGGCCGCCAGGAAGCCGATCACGCGGCTGTTCGGAATCTCCTTGCCGCCGTTGAAGAAGATCAGGCCCGGTGGCCCGAACAATCCGAAACGCTTCATCAGCGCCTTGTCGTCGGCGTTGTTGGCGGTGACGTCCACTTGCAACAGCATCACCTCCTTCATCTTGCCGTTGACGGCCGGCTTGGAGAACGTGAACCGCTCCATTTCCTTGCACGCCACGCACCAGTCGGCGTAGAAGTCCAGCATCACCGGCTTGGTGCTGGTGGCCAGGATCTGATCCAGTTCGGCCAGCGTCTTGATGCGCGTGAAGTGCGCCTCGCCGCCGGCGGCGCCACCACCGGCGCCACCCTCGGCGCGGGCGACGGTCAGGTGGCCCAGCGGCTGCAGCACGTCGCGCCCGGCGCTGGCCGCCCCGGTCAGTTCGAACAGGCCGACCAGCAGGAAGGCCAGGCCCAGCGTCTTGCCGACATAGGCGCCCAACCCCGCGCCCTTCGGAATACCGTCGAACACGTGCAGGAACATGGCGCACAGCAGCGCGAACACGCCCCACATGACCATCATCACGGTCACCGAGAACACCGGCGTGACCATCCAGATGGCGACCGCGATCAGCAGCAGGCCGAAAAGTTTTTTGACGCCGTTCATCCAGGCGCCGGCGCGCGGCAGCAGGCTGCCGGCCGAGATACCCGTCAGCAGCAGCGGCACGCTCATGCCGACCGCCATCGAGAACAGCGCCCAGCCACCGGTCCAGACGTTGCGCGTCTGGCTGATGTAGAGCAGCGCGCCGGCCAGCGGACCGGCCACGCACGGGCCGACGATCAGCGCCGACAGGGCGCCCATGACGAACACGCCGGCGAATTTGCCACCGCCCATATTGCCGCTGGTGGAGCTCAGGCGACTTTGCAGGCTACTCGGCAGTTGCAGCTGGTAGACGTCGAACATCGACAACGCCAGCGTGAACAGCAAGGCGCCGAACGTCAGCAGCACCCACGGTTTTTGCAGCGCGGCGGCCAGTCCTTCCCCGGCCAGGCCGGCGCCGACGCCGAGCGAGGTGTAGACCAGCGCCATGCCAAGGCTGTACGCCAGCGCCAGCATGAAGCCGCGGCCACGCGAGACATTGCCTTCGCCGACGATGATCGACGATAGGATCGGGACCATCGGCAGCACGCATGGCGTGAAGGACAGCAGCAGGCCGAAGACCAGGAAGGCCAGGCCGATGCGCCACGCGCTGCCGCTTTGCAGCGTGCGCTGGGCCAGCGAGCTATCGTCTTCCGGAGCGGCGGCGGTGGGGGCGGCCGAAGCCGATGCCGCGGCGGATGCCGGGGAGACGGGAGCGGCGGCGGTCGCCGCGTCCAGGGCGGCCGGGTCGATCGGCGTCAGCTTGCCGGGCTTCCTCGGATCGACGCGGTAGCTTTGCTCCGCCGGCGAGTAACACAGGCCGGCGTCCGCGCAGCCCTGGTAACCGACCAGCAGCGTGTACGGCTCCTTGGCCGCGACGGGGAGATCGACCACCAGCGTGTCCTGGTAGGTTTCCATCTCCTTGTTGAAATTGGTGTCGAACTTGCGTATGCCGTTCGGCAGCACCGGCGCCGTCACCTGCGCGCCGTCGGCCGCGTTGAAGCTCAGACGATCGCGGTACAAGTGGTAGTCCTTGGCGATCTTCCACGTCAGCCGCACGGTCTTGGCGTCAAGCGCCTCGGCGCTCAGCTTGAAGGCCTGGTCCGGTTCGAGAAAATCGCCCGCCCGCACCTGGCTACCCGCAAACAGCGCGATGAGCGCCACCAGCATCGTCGCCAGCATCTGCAAACGCACCATCCATTTTTGTCGTTTCATGAGATATCCCTATACAACATCTGCCCCTGATCATCGACGGTCAAATAACCCATGTCGGAGGCGTTCAGAAAATTGATTCCGCCCTGCTGTTTCAGCATGGCGATCGTCGAACAACTACCGGCAGCTATCGCCATCGGCGCCATCACGCTCACCGAGCGCCAGTGCCGCACCGGCATGCCGGTGCGCGGATCGAGGATGTGGCAGTAACGCTGCCCATCCAGTTCAAAATAACGCTCGTAGTCGCCGCTGGTGGCCAGCGCCCCCTGGCTGATCGGAATACTGGCCACCACCGCGTCCGGATCGCGCGGGTCCTGTATGCCGATGCTCCAAGGGCGGCCGTCCAGCCGGGGGCCGATGAAGCGCATGTCGCCGCCCAGGTTCACATACCCGTGCCGCACGCCGGCCTCGATCAGCAAGGCCGCCGCGCGGTCGGCCGCGTATTCCTTGCCGAAGCCGCCGAAGTCGATTTCCATGCCGGCTTCGCGCAGATGGACTTGCTCACCCTCGCAGGCCACCTTTTGCCAACCGACCAGCGCCAGCAAAGGCTCCAGCACCTCCGCCGTCGGCACGCTCGGCCGGCGGAAATCCCAGGCCTTGCGCAGCACGCCGGAGGTGATGTCGAACAGTCCCTCGCTGGCGCCGTACAACGCGGCGGCGTAGGACATCAGCGCCATGGTCTCCTTGTCGCAAGCCACCGGCTCCCTGCCCGCCGCCGCGTTGACCCGCGAGACGATGCTGTCGGGCCGGTAGCGCGAATACTTCTCTTCGATCCTCCGCACCTCCGCCACGGCCTGCCGCGACAGCAGTTCGGCCGTGTGGGCGTCGGGCGCGGCCAGCCGAATCTCGCATCGGCTGGCCATCGCGTCGAACGCGGTGCGGTGGATCGCGTCTACCATTGCCGGTTGACCGCGATCTGGAAGGTCTGCGCCCGCAGCGTATCGAGTCCCGGGCTGCCGGAGTGGAAAGCGCGCCAGCTGCCGCGCTGCTGGTAGGCCGAGGCCTTGACGTCGACCGACCACAGCTTGTCGATCTGCTTGCTGACCTTGAGCCCCACGGTCACCGCGCCGAATCCCGACAGGCGCTGGTCCGCCGAAGACAAGCCCGGATTGGCGGCGTTGAAGCCCGGCGGGAACGGCGTGCCGAACACCGGATCGTAGACCGGGTCGTAGTAGAAGTCCGCCGCGCTTTGCGTGTAGAGGCGCACCTCCGGCGTCACGGTCCAGCCCTGCGACAGCGGCTGCACGTATTCCTGCGACAGCGTATGTCCGCGCACGCCGAAGCTGTCGCGATAATAGCGGTAAGAGGTGCGGCTGATGCCACCGGTCGATTCAACGTGGTGGTTCCAGCGCAGCAGCACGGTGTTCTCGTTGCGGCTGCGCGGACGGTTGTCGAAAGCCTTGTACGGATCGGAGAAGAAGCCACGGCCACGGTCGTGCGCCAAGGTCAGTTGCACCACGTCGTTCTTGGTCAGCACCTGGGTCACGCCGACCAACAGGTTGGTGGTGTTCTTTTTCTCGCCGACGACGGCGCCGCCGGTGGAATTGATCTCGTCGTTGGCGCGGCCGATGCCCGCCGACCACGTGGTGTTGCGGTCCTCGCTCTCGAAGGTGCCCTGCAGCGACAGCGCGCGCGACACGTAGTCATGCTCGGTCGAATAGCTGGCGCCGACCGACACGCTGCCGCGATCGAGGTAACGCTTGAGCGAGACGTCGCCGGCCTTGCGGTCGTCGCTCATGCGCGAGGCGCCGGAGACGGCCGTGTGGTAGCGCGGCGAGGCGCCCGACACGTCGTCGGTCACCGCCGAGGCGCTGATGCTCCAGACGCCGGCCACCGGCGCCATGATGGACACCGACGGCGCGTGCACGCGGATGCGGTCCATGTTGGACTGGCTATCGCGGTAGTCCAGATAGCCGATGCTGATCACGCCATTGGTCGGCGGCGCCTCCGCGTGGGCCTGCACGCCCGGCAGCATCAGCGCCGCCGCCAGGATCGAACCCGCCAGCGATGGCACCGGGGATGGCGACCTCGACGGCTGGCCGTCGTCATGCATGGTGATTTCTTTGCTCGTCATAGGAGATTCCATTTCAGTTGCAACCGCAGCCGCCACCACCGACACCGGCGCCGCCCGACGAGGACTCGCGGCTGGTGTAGATATGGTCGTCGTAACGGCTGAACAAACCGCCGTCGTTGAAGGTCATCTCGGGCTTGGCCAGCGTGCCTTTTTCCCAAGGCTGGACATTGCCGAACGAGGCGCAGCCGGACAGGCTGGCGGCCAGCGCCAGGGCGATCAGGGTTTTCATTTGGCGGCTCCCAATGCGGATTGAATCTTCGCTTCCAGCTCGGCGCGGTCGGCGTCGCGGAAGCCCGAGTGCTCCAGCAGGACCTTGCCGTCAGGCCCGATCAACACGCTGCTCGGCATGCCCTTGATGCCGTACTGGCGCGGGGTGGCGCCCTTCGGATCGAAGGCGATGGTGAACTTGGCCGGCGTCGTCGCCAGGAAGGTCTTGGCGTCCTCGCTCTTGGCGTCGACATTGATGCCGACGATCTGGAATCCGCGCGGGCCGTATTTGGCCTGCATCTCGTTCATCCACGGGAACGACTGGCGGCACGGGCCGCACCACGAGGCCCAAAAGTCCACGTACACCACCTTGCCGGTCAACTTCGCCAGCTGGACGGCGCCGTCCATGCCCTGCAGGTCGAACTGCGGCGCGGATGCGCCCTTCTCCAGCGCGAAGGCGGACGATGCGCTCAGCGCGGCGGCCAACAATATCGATATCGCTTTGATTTTCATAATGGCTCCAGGTTAGTTTTGATCGCCGGTACGGCTGCTGCCGCTGCGACGACGGCGCCACACGATCACGCCAAGCGACAGCATGGCCAGCAATGCCAGCATCGGATCGTTGACGCTTTGCGAGGCCGAGCAACCGCCGCCACCGGCGTTTTGCGGCGCGGCGTTGGACGGTGCGGCGTTGGCCTGGCCGTTCAGGGCGATGGTCCAGCTGCTGCCGGCCACGTTGGACTGGATCACGACGTTGCCGCTGTTGCCGCCGGCGTTGACCGGGGTGTAGCGCACCACCAGGTCGCAGGTGGCGCCGGGTTGCAAGGTGAACGGGAAGGCGGCGCAGCCGGTGCTGTCGGCGACGGCGGCGAACGGCCCGCTGAAGGTGGCGCTGGCCAGGGTCAGTGGCGCCGAGCCGCTGTTGGTCAAGGTGAAGCGACGGGTTGGAGCCGCCGCGCCGATCGTGACGGCGCCGAAGTCGAAGCTTTGCGGGTTCAGTCCCAGCGAAGGAGCGCTGACCGCGACCGCCACGCCGTTGCCGCTCAGCGGCAGCGTGAACTGGGCACCGGCGTCGGTCACCAGCAGCAGGCTTGCGCTGCGGGCGCCGGCCGCCGTCGGACGGAAGACGGTGGTGATGGTGCAGCTGGCGCCGGCGCTGACGGCGGCGTTGGCCGCGCAGGTGCCGCCGGTGACGAAATCGCCAGGCTGGCTGCCGCCCAGGGTCAGGGTCGAGATACGTACCGCCGCGCTGCCGGTGTTGTTCAAGGTCGTGGTGTGCTCGGCCGCGCTGGCGCCGACTTGCGTGTCGGCGAAGGCGATCGGGCCGGTCTCGGACAACACCGGGATGCCGACCGATTGCGTGGTGCCGCTGCCGGTGATGGCCACTTGCACGGCCGCCGCGTTGGAGGTCACGCCCAGGGTGGAGGTGACCGCGCCGTCGGCGGTCGGCGCGAAGCGCACCGGTACCGAGCAGCTGGCGCCGACGGCCAGGGTGGCGCCGCAGTCGCTGCCGGCGATGGTGAAGCTGCTCGATCCGGTCAGCGCGACGCGCGTGAAGGCGACGGCGACGTTACCGGTATTGGCCAGCACCACCGACTGCAAGGTGGCCGGGGAGCTGATGGTGCGCAGGCCGAAGGCCAGCGCGGACGGCGTGGCCGTCAGCGCCGGCGCGGCGGCCGAGGCGGTGCCCGACAGACCCACCGTGGCGTTGCCGTTGGCGGCGTTGGAGGCCAGGGTCAGGCTGGCGGCGAATGGGCCGGCGGCGGTGGGCGTGGCCAGTACCGTGACGGTGCAGCTGGCGGCGGCCGCCAATGGCGTGGCCACCGCGCAGCTACCGCCCAACGTGAAGATGTTGGCGTTGGCGCCGCCCAGCGCGATGGAGCTGAAGGTCAGCGGGGCTTGGCCGCTGTTGGTGACATTGATGGTGGAGACGGCCGACGCGGCGCCGGTCAACTGTGCGCCGAAGTCGACGCTCTGCGCCGACAACGCGATGGTCGCCTGCGGCGTGGCGTTGCCGGTGCCGCTCAGGGCCACGGCGCTGCTGCCGCCGGTGGCGTTATGGGTGATGGTCAGGGTGGCGGCGCGCGCGCCGGCCACCGTCGGACGGAAGCTGGCTTGCACGGTGCAGTTGGCGCCGGCCGCGATGGCCGCGCCGTTGGCGCAGGTGCCGCCGGCCAGCGTGTAGTCGCCGGCGGCCGCGCCGCCCAGCGAGATGTTGCCGATATTGAGGGCGGCGTTGCCGGTGTTGCTCAGGGTGGCGCTCAGCGGGGCGCTGGTCTGGCCGATGCTGGTGCCGGTGAAGGCCAGGCTGGACGGCGTCAGCGACGCGGCCGGCGCCGCCGTCACGTTCGGATTGCCGATATAGGCTGCGATGTCCGCCAGTTCGGCGGAGCTGAAGCGGCCGGCGAACTGGCCCATGCCGCCACCGGCGTTACGGGCGATGGCGGCGGCGATGACGGACGGCTGATTGGCGGCGCGCTGGATGTTACTGACGTTGTTGGCCGGTGAGGGGCCATGACAGGCGACGCAGGTGCCGCCGCCGCCGACGGGACCGTTCTGATACAGGGTCCGGCCGTTCAATGCGTTTTGCGCGTACGCCGATTGCGAAGCCAGTCCCAATAGCAGCGCCGCTGCCGCCGCGTGCCGCAGCCGGAATTCCCACGTTAAACCTGTCATGCCACTCTCCTGAAGTTGATCTTGAAATTGATCCAAATAGATCTATAAACCGCAGACAGAGATAGCAAAGGCATTGAACGCGCTGTGCATCAGCGCGCACCACCACCAGTTGCGGGTGCGCTGGTAGAGCAGCGCCAGCGCCAGCCCCGGTAGCAGCACCGCGACGGCGGCCTGCCAGCCGGAGCCCAGGTGCAGCAGGCCGAAAGCGGCCGTCGACACCAGCACCGGCCAGGCCCACCCAAGCTCCTGCCGCCGCGCCGAGCGCCGTATCAGCCACTCCTGCAGGCCGGCGCGGACCACGCACTCCTCCAGCAGCGGCGAAAGCACCAGCAGCCGCAGGCAAACACCCAGATCGGGCGCCCGCAACTGGGCGCCGCACAAGGCGTCCGCCGCCCATGGCATGGGCAGAAGTGAGGAAATCAGCGGCACGTTGGGAAGCCTGGTTACCGGTTTGCGTATCTTGTCTGACCGTTCATTCCAGGCCAGCCGGTAAAGGTTCTAACTATAGTGAGAGAAAATGCGATTTATTTTCGACCGGTCAAACGACCGAGCCATTTGGTGGCGAAGCGTTTGTTCGCCTTGAGGGTGTAGTCCAGGGTGGCGAATTGCTCGTCCAGCGCCTCCTGCAGCACGCTGGCGGGATTGGCCGGCGGCAGTTTGAGATAGGCGTCCGCCTCGCCGTAGTCGCGATGGATCTCCATGCCGGCTTTTTTCGCGATGTGCATCATCGTCTTGTTCGACGACAGGCAGTGCATATATAAGGTGTCGACGTCGTTGTTGCGACAGTGGATGGCGGCGCGCTCGAACAGCTTGGAGCCGACGCCCATGCCGCGCGCGCTCTTGCTGACCGAGACGCCGAATTCGGCCACCCGTTCCTTCTCGGTGACGGCGCTCCTGGACTCGTCGCGCGGGGCGAAGGCCAGATGGCCGACCGCGACCAGCTTGAACAGGCGGTTGTACACGCCGAACACCATGTCGCGCGAAAAATCGATGTGGTTGACGTACTTCTCGACCTGCTCGTCGGGCAGCATGGTGCCGAAGCGCAGCAGCCGGTCGCTGCTTTCCAGTTCGAGGAAGTGCTTGACCATGCGCCGGCGGTCGCGCTCCTGCAGCTCCTTGACGAGCACCGTCGGACGGTGTTTGCCGTCTTTGTGCTTGCCCCAGCGGCGCAGCGGATTTTGGAACAGATCAATGGAGTTCATAGTGGCGAAAAGACATCGTGCAGCAGCATGGTGCAGCGCAGCATCGACCCCATTGTACTCCTGTTTATGCGGGTCCACCGTCCGGGGCGGACGGTGGCAGCGGCATGCCAGAGGCATCCTCGCCTTCCACGTCGGCCGCCTTCAGCGCCACTTTGACGGCCCTCACCCGCGCGCTGTGCACGTATTCCGGTATGCGCTGGGGGTTGGCGGCGCTGGCCTGGGCGATCTCGCCGGCGTTGACGCCGCGCGCGGCCGCCAGCGCCGCCTCCAGATGCGCTAACTGCGGGAACGGCGCGTCGCGATAGCTGGCCGTGGGCCCGATGCGGCCGCGCGAATCGCACTCGGTCGCCAGCAGCATCTGCGAAAAGCGCGCCGGCTTGCGGAAGGCGTCGCAGCGTTCCAGCAGTTTGACGATGGTGTTGGGCCGCAGTTGCAACGCCCGGCCCACGTTGCCATGTTCACGCGCGGTCATCACCGCCAGGTCGCGGCACTCGGTCGGCACCTTGAGGCGCTTGCACACCTGCTCGACCAGTTTGACGCCAAGTTCCTCGTGGCCGTGGTGCGCCGGCCAGGTGGCCGACGGCGTCACGCCCTTGCCCAGGTCGTGCATCAAACAGGCGAAGCGGGTCGGCAGTTCCAGCCCCGCCCGCGCCGCGCAATCGATCACCTGCAGGATGTGGATGCCGGTGTCGATCTCGGGATGCCACTTCTCCGGCTGCGGCACGCCCCACAGCGCGTCGAGCTCCGGCAGGATGCGCGCCAGCGCGCCGCAGTCGCGCAGCACTTCCAGCATGCGCGAGGGCTTGTCTTCCATCAGCCCGCGCGACAGCTCCTGCCACACGCGCTCCGGCACGAGCGCGTCGACCTCGCCCTGCTCCGTCATCTGGCGCATCAGCGCATTGGTTTCCGGCGCCACGCGGAAGTCGCTGTAGCGGGCGGCGAAACGGGCCACGCGCAGGATGCGCACCGGGTCCTCGGCGAAGGCGTCGGAGACGTGGCGGAACACGCGCTGCTCGATGTCGCGGCGGCCGCCGAAAGGATCGGTCAGGGTGCCGTCGTCGGCGCGGGCGATGGCGTTGATGGTCAGGTCGCGCCGGATCAAATCCTCCTCCAGCGTGACATCGGGGGAGGTGTGGAACACGAAGCCCTTGTAGCCGGGCGCGGTCTTGCGCTCGGTGCGCGCCAGCGCGTACTCCTCCTGCGTCTTCGGATGCAGGAACACGGGGAAGTCCTTGCCGACCGGGCGGAAGCCCTGGGCCAGCATGTCGTCCGGCGTGGCGCCGACCACCACGTGGTCGTGGTCCTTGACCGGCAGGCCCAGCAACTCGTCGCGCACGGCGCCGCCGACTACATAAATCCGCATCATGGTCAGTCGGGCATCTCGGCGTCGTGCTTGGGCGCCGTTTCGGTTTCGGCCAGCGCCTCGGCCACCCAGCGCGCCACCGCCGGATGCGCCAGCACGCGCTGACAGTAGGCGTCCAGCGCCGGCGCCAGCGACACGCCGTAGGTGCGGAAGCGCATCACCACCGGCGCGTAGTAGGCGTCGGCGATCGAGAAGTCGCCGAACAGGAACTGGTGGTGGCCGAAGCGCGACAGGCACTCCTCCCAGATCTCGCTGATGCGGCCGATGTCCGCCTGCGTGCCGTTGGTGCGGCCCTTGCCGGGGAAGCTGGCGCGGATGTTCATCGACATCGACGTGCGCAGGTCGGCGAAGCCGGCGTGCATCTCGGCGCAGACCGAGCGCGCCATCGCGCGCGCGGCCACGTCCTGCGGCCACAGGTGCAGCTCCTGGAACTGCTCGGCCAGATACTCGCAGATCGCCAGGCTGTCCCAGATCGTCATTTCGCCGGCCAGCAGCACCGGCACGCGGCCGCTGGCCGAGTAGCCGCAGATGCGGTTGGCGGTGTCGGCCTGGTCGAGCAGCACGCGTACCTCCTGGAACGGGATGCCGAAGGCGGTCATCGCCACCCATGGCCGCATCGACCATGACGAATAATTCTTGTTGCCGATGATGAGCGTCAGGCCCGGCTCGCGCGCGGCGGTCAGGGTGTTCGACAGGCTGGGATCAAGTTTGGTGGTCTGCATGATGCGTCCGTAAATGGTGGTCAATGCGTGTGGTCTATGCGTGTGGTCAACGCGAGCCGTAGCTCGATTCCTGTTCTTCCTCGGGGGTGTAGGAGCGCGGCGCGACGGTGCCGATGCGCGCCTTCAGCGATTGCGGACGGCCCTCGAACAGCGCCGCGTAATAGGTGGCGTTCGACATCACGTTCTTGACGTAGGTGCGCGTCTCGTAGAACGGAATGGTCTCGATGAAGATGGCGCTGTCGATCGGCTTGGTCAGGGTGGCGCGCCAGCGGCGCGAGCGTCCCGGCCCGGCGTTGTAGGCGGCGGTGGCCAGCACCTCGGAGCCGTCCATGTTCCCCAGCACCATGTTCAGGTAGTTCGTGCCCAGCATGATGTTGGTGCGCACGTCGGTCAGCATGTCCTGCGCGAAGTCGGTCAGGCCCAGTTTCTTGGCCACCCAGCGCGCGGTCGACGGCATCACCTGCATCAGGCCCGACGCGCCCACGTGCGATTGCGCGCCGAGGATGAAGCGCGACTCCTGCCGCATCAAGCCATACACCCAGGCTTTGTCGAGGCCCAGTGTCTGCGTGGCCGGATGCATGACGTCGTGGTGCGGCGACGGGAAGCGCTGCGTGTAGTCGACCTGGATGCGGGTGCGGTCCGAGGTATTGACCATGCGGTCGAGGATCTCGTTCTGGCGCGCGAATTCGGCGGCGGCCAGGTAGCCGCGTTCGTCCAGGCCGCGCAGGCCCCAGTTCCATTCGCGCGTGCCCTCGAAGCGCAGACGCAGGCCGAAGAACTTGAGCGAACGCTGGAAATTGGGATTGGCGGCGATCGCCGCGATCTCGGCGGGGGTGATCGGCAATCCCGGCAGCGGGATGGTAATCAGGTTGCCGGTTTCCTCCAGCGCCAGCTGGCCGTAGAAGTTCGGCTGGTCCGAGATGCCGCGGAACAGCCGCTCGGCCTCGCCGGTCGGATGGCTGGTCACGCCGGCTTCGGCCATCAGCGCGCGACCCATCCAGTAGATCCACGCCGGATCGTCGCGCAGCGAGGCCGGCATCGCCTGGATGTTGGCCTTGACTTGGCGCCAGTCGCCGGCGCGCAGCGCGATACGGGTTTTCCACTGGATCTGGTCGATGGACAGCTTGGCGCCGTTCGAACGGCGCCAGTAGTCGGCGGTGTCGTCGGCCAGCGAATAGGACGATTGCAGCGCGATCGCCGCCCACCCTTCCTGGCGCTCCAGCGGCGTCAGTTGGGACGACGCCTTCTCCAGCGCCAGCGCCGCCAGCTTGACGCTGGTCTTCGCCATGCGGCCGACGGCCACCACGAAGATCTCATGTTCGGTGCGGCCGCTGCCCGGACCCTTGGCCAGTGCGAGGGCCGGCGTGTCGACCGCCTGCACCGCCTTTTTCTCCGGCCCGCCCAGCAGGGCGACGATGCGGCGCGCCTGCCCGGTGGCGTTGAATTCGCCGGCCAGGCGCAGTTGTTCATACAGGTCGCTGGCGTCGAACTGGCCGGTCTGGAACAGGGTCGCGATCAGGCCCGCGCACGGCTCGCCGTAGACGGCCGGGGATGTCAGCAGCGCGCGCGCCTCGTCGGCCACTTTCTGGCCTTTGAGCGCGCGCGATTGCAGCGCGTAGCATTTGACCTGGGTGTCGTCATTGAGCACGAACAGCGGCAGCTGCTCGTCGAAGGTGGCCCAGTCGCGTTTGCGGCCCAGGTCCAGCAGCCAGTCGTTGCGCAGGCGGTCGACGATGGCCTGGCCTTCGTAGCGCTTCATGAAATCGCGGATTTCCGCGTAGGGGACGTCCTTCAGGCGCGATTTAAGCCGATAATAATCGACGTACGAAGGAATGGAATAATTGGCGAGGCGGGCCGCGTAGAAATCCACCTTGGCCGCGTCGTCCTGGCGCACCGCGTCGCGCATCAGCAGGAAGGCATCGTCCTGCCGCTTGGTCTCGGCGCCGATATCCTCGGCGTGGGCCGGCGACATATACGACGGGTTGAACGCAACCCAGGCCACGACGACGACGCCGGCAATCCATTTCGAAGCGGAAATCAATGTGAAACTCTCTTTAAGCAGTGTACGAAGCGACAACCGAATCCATGACCGGCGATGAATCCATGACCAGCGACCCTAGAATACCACGTGCCGAGATCGAACGAATAGCCCCGGCCGCTATGCAAAAGGCCGATTTGCGCAAGCGGTTGCTGACCGCGCGGCGCGCGCTCGACCCGGCCGCGCGGGCGGCGTGGGACCATGCCATCGGCGCGCGCGTGATCGCGTGGTGGCGCGCGGCGCGGCCGGCCGCGCTGGGCGTGTATTGGCCGTTGCGCGACGAACCGGATCTGCAGGCCGCTTACGTGGAGCTGGAGCGTCTGGGCGCGCGGCTGCTGCTGCCGGTGGTGGTGGAAAAACACGCGGCGCTGGAGTTCGCGGACTGGCGCATCGGCGAGGCGATGGTCAAGGATGCGATGGGGGTGGCGGTGCCGGCGGATTTGCGGCTTGCGGCGGCGTACCCGCCGGCGTTGCTGGTGCCTTGTCTGGGATATAACCCGGAGGGTTATCGATTGGGCTATGGCGGCGGGTTTTACGACCGCACGCTGGCGCGGGCGCCGCGTCCGCAGACGGTGGGCATCGCCTACAGCTGCCTGGAGGTGAAGTTCGACGGCGACGCGCACGATGTGGCGCTGGACAGGATAATTACCGAAGTCGGTAACTGAAATGATCACGATAATCACGTAGGGCGGATTAGCGGGCGAGGCCCGCCAATCCGCCCCGGGGGCCCACCGAAGGAGGCGGCCTACCTGCCGGTAGGCCTTAAGAGGCGGATCGCCGTAATCGGCCGTGTATGGGCCGTCGACGGCGCATGCATGGCCGATTACGCTTCGCTAATCCGCCCTACGTGTTTCCGATGCGCGCTTCTACCCGCATCACACCAGGCGTTGCCACAAAGCCGTCGTCGCCGCGGCCTGGTTCATGCTGTAGAAGTGCAGGCCCGGCGCGCCGCCGGCCAGCAGGCGCTCGCACAACTGCGACACGACATCGAGGCCGAACGCCTTGATCGACGCGGTGTCGTCGCCGTAGCTGGCCAGCTTCAATCGCACCCAGCGCGGTATCTCGGCGCCGCACATGTCGGAGAAGCGCATCAGCTGCGTGTAGTTCGTGATCGGCATGATGCCGGCCACGATAGGCACGCTGATGCCCATCTTGCCGGTCTGTTCGACGAACTGGAAGTAGGCGTCGGCATTGTAGAAGTACTGCGTGATGGCGGCGTTGGCGCCGGCCTTCACCTTGCGCTCGAACGCCAGCAGGTCGTCCTGCGGCGACTTGGCCTGCGGGTGCACCTCGGGATAGGCCGCTACTTCGATGTGGAACCATTCGCCGGTCTCCTGGCGGATGAACTCCACCAGCTCGTTGGCGTAGCGGAATTCGCCGGACGCGCCGTAGCCGCTCGGCAGGTCGCCGCGCAGCGCGACGATGCGCTTGATGTTGTGCGACTTGAATTCGGCCAGGATGGCGCGGATCGATTCGCGCGTGCCGCCCACGCACGACAGGTGCGGCGCGGCGTCCTCGCCGGCGGCCAGGATCTCGACCACCGTGTCCAGCGTGCCGCGCTGCGTGCTGCCGCCGGCGCCAAAGGTCACCGAAAAATACTTGGGTTTCAGTTCGGACAGCTTGGCGCGCGTGACGCGCAGCTTTTCCGCCCCTTCCGCCGTCTTGGGCGGAAAGAATTCGATACTGAAATTATGATTAGCCATCTGAGTTCTTCAAAAGTAAGGTAGACAGAGCCCAGGAAATCACGCTGTACAGCAGTGCGCCACCGATCGCCGACAGGAAGCTGTCGACGTGGAAACCGTCGACGAATTGCGCCACCAGCCAGAACATGAAGCCGTTGATGACGAAGATAAACAGTCCCAGCGACAGCATGGTCACGGGCAAGGTCAACAGCAACAACACGGGGCGGATCAGCGTGTTTACAAGGGCCAGCACGAAAGCCGCGACGAGGGCTGCGCCTATGCTTGTGACATCGACAGAATGCATCAGGTAGGGAATTGCCAGCAGGGCAACCGCATTGATTAACCAGGTAAGGACCAAACGCATAACTAAGTCTCGCTGCAAAAAATATCTAGATAAAAACAAGGCCGGCAACAAATGCCGGCCCCGCCTCACACCGTCACATTAATAACGGTAGTGGTCCGGTTTGTACGGACCTTCCTGCGTCACGCCGATGTAGGCCGCTTGCTCTTCGGTCAGCACGGTCAGTTGCGCGTTCAGTTTCTTCAACTGCAGGCGCGCCACTTTCTCGTCCAGGTGCTTCGGCAGCACGTAGACGCCGACCGGGTACTTGTCGGTGTTGGCGAACAGCTCGATCTGGGCGATGGTCTGGTTGGCGAACGACGAGCTCATCACGTACGACGGATGGCCGGTGCCGCAACCCAGGTTCACCAGGCGGCCTTCGGCCAGCAGGATGATGCGCTTGCCCGACGGGAAGATCACGTGGTCGACTTGCGGCTTGATATTTTCCCAGGTGTACTTCTTGAGCGCGGCGACGTCGATCTCGTTGTCGAAGTGGCCGATGTTGCAGACGATGGCCTGGTCCTTCATGGCCAGCATGTGCTTCTCGGTCAGGATGTGATAGTTGCCGGTGCAGGTGACGAAGATGTCGCCGTGTTCGGCGGCGTAGTCCATGGTCACGACGCGGTAGCCTTCCATCGCCGCCTGCAGCGCGCAGATCGGATCGATTTCGGTGACCCACACCTGGGCCGACAGCGCGCGCATGGCCTGGGCCGAGCCCTTGCCGACGTCGCCATAGCCGGCGATGACGGCGACCTTGCCGGCGATCATGACGTCGGTGGCGCGCTTGATGCCGTCGACCAGCGACTCGCGGCAACCGTACAGGTTGTCGAACTTCGACTTGGTGACGGAGTCGTTGACGTTGATCGCCGGGAAGGCCAGCTTGCCCTCTTTGTGCATCTGGTACAGGCGGTGCACGCCGGTGGTGGTTTCCTCGGTCACGCCCATGATCTGCGGCAGACGCTTGGAGTACCAGGCCGGGTCGATCGCCAGGTGCGCCTTGATGGCGTTGAACAGGCAGATCTCTTCCTCCGAACCGGGCGCGGCCAGCACCGAGATGTCCTTCTCGGCGCGCGCGCCCAGGTGCAGCAGCAACGTGGCGTCGCCGCCGTCGTCGAGGATCATGTTCGAGTAGACGGCGTTGCCGGCGGCGTCGGCCGGCCATTCGAAGATGCGGTGGGTATAGTCCCAGTATTCGTCCAGGGTTTCGCCCTTGATGGCGAACACCGGGGTGCCGGCGGCGGCGATGGCGGCGGCGGCGTGGTCCTGGGTCGAGTAGATGTTGCACGACGCCCAACGCACCTTGGCGCCCAGCGCTTCGAGCGTCTGGATCAGTACGGCGGTCTGGATGGTCATGTGCAGCGAACCGGTGATGCGCGCGCCCTTGAGCGGCTGGGCGGCGGCGAATTCCTCGCGGATCGCCATCAGGCCGGGCATTTCGGTTTCGGCGATGCGGATTTCTTTGTCACCCCAGGAAGCCAGGGAAATATCGGCGACCAGGTAGTCTTGTGCGGATTTGAGTACGGCGTTCATCACGCCCTCCTTTCAGTTAGAAAAAAGTAACGTGAGCGCGGTTGCAGATTCCGAGCCTGGCAAAAATGAATTCGTCGCAGCGCTCCTCGGAAGGTGCATTTTAGCACCACCTTGGCGCGCAGCACAGGCGCCGCGCCAAATAAGCTGGGGCAACAGACGTTCATGCAACACTCAACTCCGGGTCGGGACCACCACCGGTGGGCCCGACCCGGAGTTGCTTTATTTCAGGCCGGCGGCGGCGCGCAGGATCGCGGCCTTGTCGGTGCGCTCCCACGTGAATTCCGGCTCTTCGCGGCCGAAGTGGCCGTAGGCGGCGGTTTTGGCGTAGATAGGACGCAGCAGGTCGAGCATCTGCACGATGCCTTTCGGACGCAGGTCGAAGTGCTCCATCACCAGCGCGGCGATCTTGTCGTCGGGGATGACGCCCGTGCCTTCGGTGTACACCGTGATGTTGATCGGACGCGCCACGCCGATGGCGTAGCTGACCTGCACCTGGCATTGGCGCGCCAGGCCGGCGGCGACCACGTTTTTGGCGACGTAACGCGCGGCGTAGGCGGCCGAACGGTCCACCTTCGTTGGATCCTTGCCGGAGAAGGCGCCGCCGCCGTGCGGGCTGGCGCCGCCGTAGGTGTCGACGATGATCTTGCGGCCGGTCAGGCCGCAGTCGCCCTGCGGGCCGCCGATGACGAAGCGGCCGGTCGGGTTGACCAGGTATTTGGTGTCGGTGAGCCATTCGCGCGGCAGCACCTGCTTGATGATCTCTTCGATCACCGCCTCTTCGATCTGCTTGTGCTGCATTTCCGGCGCGTGCTGGGTCGACAACACGACGGTGTCGACCGAGACCGGACGGCCGTTGACGTAGCGCAGCGTGACTTGCGATTTGGCATCCGGACGCAGCCATGGCAGGCGGCCGTCCTTGCGCAGCTGCGACTGGCGCTCGACCAGGCGGTGCGCGTAGTGGATGGCGGCCGGCATCAGCTCGGCGGTCTCGTCGCAGGCGTAGCCGAACATCAGGCCCTGGTCGCCGGCGCCTTGGTCGAGGTCGATACCGGCACCCTCGTCGACGCCCTGGGCGATGTCCGGCGACTGCTTGTCGTAGGCCACCAGCACCGCGCAACCGCGGTAGTCGATGCCGTAGTCGGTGTTGTCGTAGCCGATGCGCTTGATGGTTTCGCGCGCGACTTGAATATAATCAACGTTGGCGTGCGTGGTGATTTCGCCGGCCAGCACGACCAGGCCGGTGTTGCACAGCGTTTCGGCGGCGACGCGGGCCTTCGGGTCCTGCTCGAGGATGGCGTCCAGAATGGCATCCGAGATTTGGTCGGCGACCTTGTCCGGATGGCCTTCCGAGACGGATTCGGAAGTGAAAAGATAATCGTTTGACATCGCAAGCTCCTGATACTGGTTGAGAATGGTTGTCGCTCACCCAATACGGCTTGCGACGCTTTAGCGATATTTATATTCCGCTTCGCAAGTTGTCTGTTAACTCAGCGGTTACTGCATACGTGGTATTTTACGCTTCTTAAAAAATTTTTGGCTAGAGCAATAGCAGCCGGACACTCCTTGATATTGACGATTTAACTTCATGCTTGTTTATCTTTTCCGCTTTTTATCGATCTTTCCGCTGCCGTTGCTGCACGCGGTGGGCGCCGCGCTGGGCTGGCTGGTTTATCTGTGTTCTCCCTCGCATCGTCGGCGTATGCGCGAGAACATGGCCCTTGCGGGCTACTCGGGCCACCTGTCGGCGGCCATCGCCGAGGCCGGAAAAAGCATCGTCGAACTGCCATTCGTCTGGTGCGCGTCGCCCGGGCGGGTGTCGCGCCTGGCCCACGCCGAGAACTGGGAACTGGTGCAAACGGAGTTGGACGCGGGGCGCGGGATCGTGTTCCTGACGCCACACCTGGGCTGTTTCGAGATCGTCGCGCAGGAAATCGCGCTGCGCACCGAGCTGATGGTGATGTACCGCCCGCCGAAACAGGCGGCGCTCAAGCCGCTGGTCGAGGGCGCGCGCGCGCGCAAGAACCTGCTGTTGGCGCCGGCCAATATGTCGGGCGTGCGCATGCTGGCCAAGTTCCTTAAGAAAGGCAAGCCGATCGGCGTGCTGCCCGACCAGGTGCCGCAGGAGGGCGAAGGCGTGTGGGCCGATTTCTTCGGCCGCAGCGCCTACACGATGACGCTGCCGGCCAAACTGGCGCAGATGGGCGACGCCACCATCATCGTCACCTACGCCGAGCGCCTGCCCGGCGGCAAAGGCTTCGTGGTGCGCTTCGTGCCGTTCGACGGCTCCCTCGACGGCGACACGGCCGGGCAGGCGCGCGCCATCAACGCCGCCATGGAGCGCCTGATCGCCCGCAATCCCGAGCAATATTATTGGAGCTATAACCGCTACAAGGTGCCGGCCGGCATAGCCGCGCCGGTCGCGGCGGGGGGCCGGGCATGAAGCTGCTGCTGGGATTGATGTGGGTGCTGCACTGGCTGCCGCTGCCGCTGCTGGGCCGGATCGGCAAGCTGACCGGCAGCCTGTTGTTCATGACACTGCGCTCGCGCCGCCACATCGCGCTGACCAATCTGCGCCTGTGCATGCCGGAGTTGACCGAGGCCGAGCGGATCGACATCGCGCGCGGCCATTTCCAGGCGTACTCGCGCAGCGTGTGGGAGCGCGGCATCCTGTGGTGGGCCTCCGAGGCGCGCCTGAAGCGGCTGATCCATGTGGAGCCGGGCCCGGTGCCGGTGGAAGAGATGACGGCCAAGCCGACCATCCTGCTGTGCCCGCACTTCGTTTGCCTGGACGTGGCCGGCGCCTCGATCGCGATGGTGGCCAGCGCCTCGTCGATGTATGTGCAGCAAAAGAACACCGCCTTCGACCAGGTGCTGCGCGCCGGCCGCGCCCGCTTCAAGCCGGTCAAGCTGTTCACCCGCCAGGACGGCATCAAGCCCATCCTGCGGGCGCTGCGCGACAAGCTGCCCTACTTCATGCTGCCGGACATGGACTTCGGCGAAAAGGATGCCGAGTTCGTGCCGTTCTTCGGCATCCAGGCGGCCACGCTGACGGCGACGGCGCGCATCGCCGCCACCACCGGCGCCCAGGTGATGCCGGTGATCGCCACCTTCCTGCCCGACTATCAAGGTTATCGTGTGAAGTTCTATCCGGTGTGGGACAATTACCCGGGTCCCGACATGGTAGCCGCCACCCGCCGCATGAACGCGTTCATCGAGGAGCGCGTGCGCGAGGCGCCGTCGGAGTATTTCTGGACGCATAAGCGCTTCAAGACGCGGCCCAACGGCGAGCCTTCGCTATACCAAACTTCCAAGTAGAAGACTGACGATGAAACTCAAATTCACCAAAATGCACGGTGCCGGCAATGACTTCGTGGTCATCGACGGCATCAACCAGAAGATCGACCTGACGGCGGCGCAATGGAAGCTGCTGGGCGACCGCCGCTTCGGCATCGGCGCCGACCAGATCCTGCTGGTGGAAAAGCCGACCCAGCCGGGCTGCGATTTCCGCTACCGCATCTTCAACGCCGACGGCGGCGAGGTGGAACAGTGCGGCAACGGTTCGCGCGCGTTCGTCAAGTTCGTCTCGGAAAAAGGCTTGACCGACCAGCGCAGCATCACCGTCGAGACCAAGGCCGGCGTGATCGCGCCGCGGCTGGAGGCCGACGGCAGCATCACCGTGGACATGGGGCCGCCGGTGCTCGACCCTGCGCGCGTGCCGTTCGACGCCGAAGGCTTGCAGGGTGAACGCCAGGGCGCCGCCACCTTGTGGCCGCTGGTGCTGGAGCTGGCCGGCGCCAAGGAAAGCGTGCTGATCTCGGCCGTATCGATGGGCAATCCGCACGCGGTGCAGGTGGTCGACGACGTCGACGCGGCGCCGGTGGAACTGACCGGACCGCTGATCGAGCACCATCCGCGTTTCCCGAACCGGGTCAACGCCGGCTTCATGCAGATCGTCGATCGCGGCCACATCAAGCTGCGCGTGTTCGAGCGCGGCGTCGGCGAGACCTTGGCCTGCGGCACCGGCGCCTGCGCGGCGGCGGTGGCCGGCATCGCGCGCGGCCTGCTCGACAGCCCGGTGCGGGTCGACGCGCGCGGCGGCCAACTGTCGATCAGCTGGGCGGGCGAAGGCCAGCCGGTGCTGCTGACCGGCCCGGCCGTGACGGTGTTCGAAGGCGAGATGGAAATTTGATTCAAACCGCGATGCCTGAATGACGGCGAAGACTTTTATTGGGACCGCGACGCCCGATGACTGCGGAGACACATGACTGAACGTGGAGATACGTAGGGCGGATTAGCGCAGCGTAATCGGCCATGGATGCGCCGCCGGCGGCTCGGAGATGGCCGATTACGGCGTTCCGCCTAATCCGCCCTACGTGTCTCCGCGGTTACGCGCAAGTCCCTTGTCGTAGCAGCCTACGCGGCCAGCAAATCATCGCCGCCGGCGGCCGGCAACCACGTCTTGAGCCGGTACAAGCGCTGGCGGTAATTGCCCTCCGGGCCATCCGGACCGCCGTCGATCGCGTCGAACAAGCGGCTGATGCGGTCCAGCGCCTGGCGCTCGCGCGCGGTGCGCAGCAAAATCAAGCGCCGCTTGCTACGCCCGTAACTGGCGCGGATATCGACCACCAGGCAATGCCCCTGGTCGGCCGCCTTGACATCGAGCAGCAGCGCTTCGGCCCGGCTCAATCCAAACAACTCCGCCAGTTCCAGCCGTGCCGCCAGCAACGGCTGGCTGACCGTCAGCTCGCGCGTGACGCAGCCGGCGATGCTTTCCGTCCAGCCCGACTCCTTGGGCGACTGCGCGATCCGCTTCAATGCCGCGTCCGCCTCGTCGCACCCCTGCGCCGCCGCCTTCTGCAGCCAGTAGACCGCGCGCACGTCGCTGCTCTCGTCGTTGCGGCGGTTGCGCCAGGCGTACATACCGCATTCGAGCTGGGCGCCACAGTGGCCCATCTCCGCCGCCCGCTCCAGATAGGACAGTGCCTCGGCCACGCAGCGCTGCGAGAACTCCGGTTTCAGATAAATGCGCGACAACGCGAACCAGGCGTCGGCCAAGCCCTGCTCGCCCGCCAGGGTCAGCCAGCGTATCGCCCGCTTGAAGTTGACGGCGGCGATGCCCCTGGTTTGCCGCTTGCCGTCGCTGTCCATGCGCGCGAACCACAGGCCCAGCGCCAGCTGCGCGCAGCGCTCGCCGCCATGCGCGGCCAGTTCGCGGCATTGCCGCAGTTCGGCTTCGTACTCCGGCGCGCTGCCGAGCAGGCTGGCGCAGCGCGAAAGCAAAGTCAGCTGTTGCGGGCCGAGCGGCCAGTCCGCCGTCCGCGCCGCCTCGGCGTCGCCCGGCGCGCCGGCCAGCAGCTTGCGCAGCGGCGGCATCGCGCGTTGTAAAAACGCGTCACGGTCGCCGTGCCAGGCCTCGTCGAGCATCGCGTAGTGGGCCGGCGCCATGCCGTGGTCGAGCGTGTGCGCATGCCATGGCTGGCGCCCGCCGGCCCGGTGTGCCGGCGGGCGCGGGCCGCGTACGGCGCGCGCGGACGGCGACGCCGACACCTGCGCCGCGTTGGCCGCCGGCGCGCCGCCCTGCTGGGCCAGCAGCCATTGCGCCTCCACCGAGCCGGAACGGGCTGCGGTGTCGAGCGCCTGCAGCGCTTTGTCGCGCAGCTGGGCCTGTTGCGGCACAAGGGAGGCATCGTTCTGCGCGGGCTGGTTCAGCACCAGTTGCGCGAGCACCACACCGGCCTGCTCGACACCGGCGTCGTACGCGCGGTCGTACCAGGGCAGCACGGCTGGAAGGCAATGTTGGGCGTGTTCGTAGGGGACGTGGCTGCCGATCAGCATCCAGGCTTCATCCTGGTCCTGCAGCGCGGCGCGGTTGAGCCAGTGCAGCGCCGTCGGCAAGCTCAACGGAAGACTGGCGCCACCAAACAGATACAGCTTCCCCAACGCTAACTGGCAGACCGCGTCTCCCGCGCGGGCGCCCCGTATGATCCCTAACTCTTCTCGATTTGCCATCGTCTCACTATGAATGTGATTTATCGAAGCGGGCGGTGCGTCGGCGTCGTTGCAAGGCGGGCCGGATCACCATGAGACTCCAAGTGTAGCGTGCCATCGACGCCACACCCTAGACATAATGCGCGGCCGCTTGATCTGCCACAAGCTCGAACCCCCTGCCGCCCCTGTACGCTGGAACTGTTTTGATGCTTTCATGAAAAGAAATAATGCACCAATAGCAGGTTAGACCCTGTGACGACCGAGGCCAAGAGCGCGGCTTGTGGGCTACCGATCAAGCGTTTCGAAAATACAACAAGAAGCCGCGATTCACCTGCTTTTGGCACAAACAAGCCGCCATAGTCGACCATTCCAACGCGTTTGTCCCGGTGAGCCTTTAAGGTTCGATCCAACCGGGGAGAGATGAAGCGGCCGGACAGCATTAGACCTTTGTACGAATTACTCTAAAAAGGAATAACTCAAATGATCAAAAAATCTTTAGTGACCGTGGCACTCATGGGCGCGTTCGGCGCTGCATCCGCGCAATCGTCCGTCGCCATTTATGGCACTCTGGATGCTGGCCTTTCCAAACGCACCAACTCCGGCAACACCTCCACCATGGTTGGCAAGCGCGACAACAATAAACTGGGTTTCCGCGGCGTCGAAGACCTCGGCAACGGCCTCAAGGCCCTGTTCCAGCTGGAGATCCGCTATGAGCCGGACACCGGCGTCATCGAAAACACCACCCGCCCGCTGTTCCAGGGCCAGAGCCGGGTCGGCCTGCAGGGCGGCTTCGGCACCGTGCGCATCGGCCGCGGCCTGACCGCGTTCCAGGAAACCAGCACCGCCTTCGAGCCATGGAGCGGCATGCCGGCCACCGCCGGCTACCAGACCGACCTGCAAGTGGCCGGCTACACCAGCGATCCGCTGAGCGCGGCCGGCAATTCCGCCAACCGCTTCTCCAACGCCGTGTTCTACAACACGCCCGTGATCGGCGGCATCTTCCAGCTGAACGCCACCGTGGCCTCCAAGGAAGCCAACAACAACCCGGTCATCATTGGCCGCGGCACCGCGCTGGCGCCGCAGTTCCCGGCCAATAGCAAGGCCGCCGCAGTGCCTTACTCGCTCAGCGCCACCGCCACCAGCGGCCCGTTCGCCGCTTACGGCGCTTACGAGCGCAACGCCGTCGACACCAAGCTGTGGTCGGTCGGCGCGTCGTTCAAACCGATCCCGGCCTTGAAACTGATGGGCTCCTATCAGAAGCAGGACCAGGAAGAGAGCGTGCTGATCAATCCTGAAACCAAGGCATGGCTGATCGGCGCCAACTACACG
The DNA here is from genome assembly GCF_059418705.1 of Duganella sp. GW821-FHT07F09. NCBI lineage: Bacteria > Pseudomonadati > Pseudomonadota > Betaproteobacteria > Burkholderiales > Oxalobacteraceae > Duganella > Duganella sp. GW821-FHT07F09. The sequence continues at coordinate 193,473 of NZ_JBWKQJ010000002.1, forward strand.
ATCGGCCCAGGCATGATACGCGCCGGTTACGGCCAGAAAAAACCTGACAACCAGACCAACAATCCGAACATCGCCAAGACCAAACAGGTCTCGGTCGGTTACGACTACAACCTGTCGGCCCGCACCTATCTGTACGTCGATGCGGCCCGCAAAAAAATCACCCCTGCCGCGACGTTTAATTTCTACAGTCTCGGCATACATCACAACTTCTAAACCTCGCGGTCGGCAAGAACCGCTGGTGTGACGTTGGGGATACGGACAAGGGCGACCTTGTCCGTTTTTTTTCGCGCGCTTTTCGTTTAGTACAAAGCCGCGCGTCGGTTAAAATGTATAACTAGCCCCAACCTTGCAGATAGAGTACCCATGACCGTCCCACTGGATTCCACACTTGTCGCGCAGTACCTGACAGACCACCCGCACTTCTTCGAAGAACACGCTGACTTGCTCGGTGAAATCAAACTGGCCAGCCCCATCACCGGCCGCGCCGTCTCGCTGCAGGAGCGGCAGATGGAAGTGATGCGTGACAAGTACAAGGCGCTGGAACTGCGCATGAGCAACCTGATGCGCCTCGCTTCCGAAAACGAAGCCATCGCCAACAAGTTCCACCGCTGGACCAAGGTGCTGCTGGAAGCCGAAGATGTGGGTTCCATGCCACACTCGGTCGTCAGCGGCCTGAAGTCGGCCTTCGACGTGCCGCAGGTCACCTTGCGCATCTGGGACACCGAGTCCGAGTACGACGGCGAATGGTTCGTCAAAGGCGTGTCGGAAGACGCGCGCATCTTCGCCAACAGCCTGATGGCGCCGTATTGCGGCACCAACAAGGACTTCGAAGCGGTGCGCTGGCTCGACGACGCCTCCGGCATCACCTCGACCGTGATCATCCCGCTGCGCAAGCCGGGCAACAAGAACGCCTTCGGCCTGCTGATCCTGGGCTCGGCCGATCCGGCCCGCTTCACCTCGCTGATGGCGACCGACTTCCTGGTCCACATCGGCGAAACCTCCAGCACCGCGCTGGCCTGGCTGCTGGCCTAAGGCACGGCAGCGACACCATGGGCGCCGAACCGGACAGCAAGCCAGCCTGGATCGACGCCTATCTCGGCTATTTGCGCACCGAGCGCAAGTTGTCGGCGCACACCACCGCCGCCTACGCGCGCGACCTGCGGGAACTGGCCGCGCTGTCGGACGGTCACGACTGGCCGGCGATCGACCATTTCCTGATCCGCCGGCTGACCGCCAAACTGCACGCAAACGACCTCGATCCGCGCTCTATCGCGCGCAAACTCTCCAGTTGGCGCGGATTTTTCGGCTGGCTGGGCGAGCGCATCGCGCTCTCGGCCAATCCGGTTCAGGGCGTGCGCGCGCCCAAACGCGCCAAGACATTGCCGCGCGCGCTGTCGGTCGACGACGCGGTGCGGCTGGTGGCGCCATCCACGCCGCGCGCCGGTACCGGCACCGAACCGGCCGACCTGTGCAACCGCGCCATGTTCGAACTGTTGTATTCGAGCGGCCTGCGGGTGTCCGAACTGGCCGGCCTCGACCTGACAGCCGGCAAGGACGCGCTGGGCTGGGTCGACCTCGACAACCGCGAAGTGATCGTCACCGGCAAGGGCAACAAGCGCCGCGTGGTGCCGGTGGGCGCCGCCGCGCTCGAGGCGCTGGCGGCGTGGCTCGCCGTGCGCCCGGCGCCGGTCGACGGCGGCGACGCGCTGTTTGTCAGCACCCGGGGCACCCGCGTCTCGCCACGCGTCATCCAGCAGCGTTTGCAGGCCCACGGCGTGGCCAGCGGCGCGCCGGTGCACGTGCACCCGCACATGCTGCGCCATTCCTTCGCCTCGCACGTGCTGCAATCGTCGGGCGACCTGCGGGCGGTACAGGAAATGCTGGGTCATTCGAGCATCAGCTCGACGCAGGTCTACACGGCCCTCGATTTCCAGCATCTGGCCGAGGTGTACGACAAGGCCCACCCGCGCGCCAAGGTGAAATAAAGAGCGGGAAGAGAGGCGCCTAACGTGTAAATCCGGCCCGTGCTGACGCCGCTCAATCGGACCAATTGCTGGCACAATTGAAATTCCGGCATAATCGGCCGATTGCATTTTTGCAGTTGAGCCCCATATAGGGTTCCCGACCACCAGACTCAGGCTGCTTGACCATGGAACTGATCCCCACCACCATCCTGACCGGCTTCCTTGGCGCCGGCAAGACCACGTTGCTCAACCGCATCTTGCAAGAACAGCACGGCATGCGCATCGCCGTCATCGAAAATGAGTTCGGGCAGGAAAACATCGACAACGAAATCCTGGTCCAGGATAGCGGCGAACAGATCGTCGAAATGAACAATGGCTGCATCTGCTGCACGGTGCGCGGCGACCTGATCGTGGCGCTGACCGGCCTGGCGCAAAAACGCGCCGCCGGCGAACTGCACTTCGACCGCGTCGTCATCGAGACCACAGGCCTGGCCAATCCGGGCCCGGTGGCGCAGACCTTCTTCGTCGACGAGGAAGTGGGCACTCACTATATGCTGGACGCAGTGGTCACCGTGGTCGACGCGCGCCACGCCATGGACCAGCTGGACCAGCACGAGGAAGCGCAGCGCCAGGTGGGGTTCGCCGACAAGATGCTGCTGTCCAAAACCGACCTGGTCACCGGGGACGAGCTGGCCACCTTGACCGCCCGCCTCAAGCGCATCAATCCGCGCGCGCCGATCGGCAAGGCCGATTTCGGCCGCGCCCCGCTGACGGACGTGCTGGACCTCAAAGGCTTCAACCTGAACGACAAGCTGGAGCTGGACCCCGATTTCCTGACGACCGACCAGGTCCACGACGACGACCACGTGCACGACGAGCACTGCGGCCACGATCATGGCCACGGGCACGGCCATGAAGGCCACGGTCACGACGGCCACGACCACAACCACCATCACGGCCACCACAGCGACGACATCGCCGCGTTTGTGTTCAAAAGTACACGCCCGTTCGACACCGCCAAGCTGGACGAATTCCTCGGCGGGCTGGTAAACGTCTATGGTCCTCGCATGCTGCGCTACAAAGGCGTATTGTTGATGCAGGGCGCCGATCGCAAGGTGGTGTTCCAGGGCGTGCACCAGATTATGGGCAGCGATCTGGGCGCGAAATGGGGAGAAAACGACGTTCGCGGCAGCAAAATGGTGTTTATAGGTAAAAATCTGCCAAAAGACATCTTTATTAGCGGTTTGGAACAATGTCTGGTATAAACTATCCGGGTTTTGTGGGGATGGTAATTTGTCACTAAGTTGTCACCAAGTTGCCACGAAATCCGGGCTGATTAATTTGAAAACTCTGTCGTATCGAAGGTAAGCGAAGTTATGACCAAAACTAATAAATCGACCCCCGCCGCCGCCGACCGCGTCCTGACCGAAGAAGAAATTCTGAAGATGGATGAAAAGGATTACATGAATCCGGCGCAAATGGCATTTTTCAAAGCAAAGCTGCAAGCCCTTGAGAAGGAGCTGCTGAAAAACGCCGGCGAAACCACCGAACACCTGCGCGAAACCGTGCTCGTACCGGACCCGGCCGACCGCGCCACGATCGAAGAGGAACACGCGCTGGAACTGCGCACCCGCGACCGCGAGCGCAAACTGCTGAAGAAAGTCCAGCAGTCGATCGTCGCCATCGACGGTGGCGACTACGGCTGGTGCGAGGAAACCGGCGAGCCGATCGGCATCCCGCGCCTGATCGCCCGTCCGACCGCCACGCTGTCGCTGGAAGCGCAACAGCGCCGCGAACTGAAGCAGAAACTGTACGGCGACTGACACCGCCGGCCGGCCCCTTGCGGTCGGCCGTCGCCAGCCTGTCCGGAGAGCACGCGCCCGCCGCGTGCTTTTTTACGTGCTTTTGCACACCCTTCCCATCCGTAACACGAAAATCGCTTTCCCTTCCGCTACACTACGCTGACGCCCGACGACAACGAGGAAAGCGTGGGACTGTTTTCGCTATTCAAAAAACCCGATCAACCGCGCCCGGACGGGGCGCCGGACCCGCTTGGCGACGAGGCCGCCGCGCGGCTGGCCGCCAACAGCGAAACCGCGCGCCAGCACCAACAGGCGCGCCAGCGCGAGATCGCCCGCGCCACCGCCATGAAAATCGACGCCATCGAATCGGCGATGGCGTTCGACATCTTCAACGAGCCGGAGCCGGCCTGGGGTAGCCAGCGCCAGCGCCCGGGCCGGGCCGGCGGCGCTGGCGGCGGCCCCGACACCGAGGCGCTGGCCGACCTCCCCACCACCCTGCTGCTGCGCGACGACGACCTGCCCGAGGCGGCCGTGGCGGCGCAGTCCGCGCCGGTGGTCGAGGAAATCGCCATCCTCTATGCCAACGGCCAAAGCGCGGCGGCCGCGCAGATGCTGACAGACAGCGTGGGCGCCAGCCAGGACCGCACCGTCTGGTGGATGCTGTTCGACCTGTACCAGGTCGGCGGCCAGCAGGAGCGCTTCGACAACCTGTCGATCGACTACGTCAGCACCTTCGAAACCTCGCCGCCGCCGTGGCGCGCGCCGGCCGACCCGGCGGCCGCCTCGCCCGGCTGGGCCGGCGTGACGCCCACCACCACCTTCAGCGGCGTGCTCGGCGAACAGATCGCCGGCCGGCTCGAAGACCTGCTGCGGCTGGCCGACGCGCACCCGGTGCTGCGGCTGGAATTTCATCGCGTCATCGACATCGAGGCGTCCGCCTGCTGGCTGCTGCTCGACACCCTGCGCCGGCTGCAGGCCCTCCAGCGCGAACTGATCCTGGTGGGCGCGGCCGAACTGGCCGCACAGATCCGCGCCGGCATCGCCATCGGCCGCCCCGACGACACCGAGGGCCCGTGGCTGCTATTGCTCGAACTGCTGCAACTGCTGAACCGCGAAAAGGAATTCGAGGAAACCGGCATGGACTATTGCGTCACCTTCGAGGTGTCGCCGCCATCGTTTGTCGCCCCGCACAAGGTGGCGATGGCGCCGGCCCAGCGGCTGCCCGCCTCGCCGGACCGCTTCATGTTGCCTTCGGTCATAGAAAACCAGCTCGGCCCGCTGCTGCCCGCCATCAAGCACTATGCCGGCCAGTACCAGACCATCGTGTTCGATTGCTCGCGGCTGCTGCGCATCGACTACCCGGCCGCCATCGGCCTGCACGCCTGCCTGCAGCCGCTCGCCGCCGACGGCCGCAAAATCGAATTCCGCGACGTGAACCATCTGGTCACGGCCCTGTTAAGATTGCTCGGTTACGGCGACATCGCCCGGCTCTACCCGCACAAGTACTAACTTGCAATTCCGGTTTCCAGCCCCACTTTTCAAGTCTTGAAGCAGTTCGCGTCATTACTCTGAGGTCAATATGGAACAATTTCACGGTACCACCATCCTGTGCGTGCGCCGCGGCAAAGACGTCGCCCTCGGCGGCGACGGCCAGGTCACGCTGGGCAACATCGTCATGAAGGGCACGGCCCGCAAAGTGCGCAAGGTCTACCAGGGCAAGGTCCTGGTCGGCTTCGCCGGCGGCACCGCCGACGCCTTCACCCTGCTCGACCGCTTTGAAGGCAAGCTGGAAAAACACCAGGGCAATCTGCTGCGCGCCTCCGTCGAGCTGGCCAAGGACTGGCGCACCGACCGCGTGCTGCGCCGCCTGGAGGCGATGCTGCTGGTGGCCGACCACGAATCGACCCTGGTCATCACCGGCAACGGCGACGTGCTCGAGCCCGAGGACGGCATCGGCGCCATCGGCTCGGGCGGCACCTATGCCCAGTCCGCCGCCAAGGCTTTGGTGGAAAACACGGAACTGTCGCCCGCCGAAATCGTCAAAAAGTCACTGACCATCGCGGGTGAGTTGTGCATCTACACCAACTTGAATCACATCGTTGAAACACTGGAACCAGCATGAACATGACTCCCCATGAAATCGTCGGCGAACTCGACAAACACGTAGTCGGCCAGGGCAAGGCCAAGAAGGCGGTCGCCATCGCGCTGCGCAACCGCTGGCGCCGCCAGCAGGTCGAGGAGCCGCTGCGCCACGAGATCACACCCAAGAACATCCTGATGATCGGCCCGACCGGCGTCGGCAAGACCGAGATCGCGCGCCGCCTGGCCAAGCTGGCCGACGCGCCATTCATCAAGATCGAGGCCACCAAGTTCACCGAGGTCGGCTATGTGGGCCGCGACGTCGACACCATCATCCGCGACCTGATCGATATCGGCATCAAGCAGACCCGCTCGGCCGAGATGGCCAAGGTGCGCACCCGCGCCGAGGACGCCGCCGAGGACCGCGTGATCGACATCCTGCTGCCGCCGGCGCGCGACTTCGGCTTCCACCAGTCGACGCCGTCGGACACGCCGCAGGCCGGCGACGCCACGCGCCAGACCTTCCGCAAGCGCCTGCGCCAGGGCGAGCTGGACGACAAGGAGATCGAGATCGAACTGGCCGAGACCGGCCCGCAGATGGAGATCATGGCCCCGCCGGGCATGGAGGAAATGACCGAGCAGATCAAGTCGATGTTCTCCGGCATCGGCGGCGCGCGCAAGAAGGCGCGCAAGGTCAAGATCAAGGAGGCGATGAAGTTCCTCATCGACGAGGAGGCCGCCAAACTGGTCAACGACGACGAGATGAAGCAGAAGGCGATCCAGAACGTCGAGCAGAACGGCATCGTCTTCCTCGACGAGATCGACAAGATCGCCTCGCGCTCGGAAGTGGGCGGCGCCGACGTCTCGCGCGCCGGCGTGCAGCGCGACCTGCTGCCGCTGGTCGAGGGCACCACCGTCAACACCAAGTACGGCATGATACGCACCGACCACATCCTGTTCATCGCGTCGGGCGCCTTCCACTTGGCCAAGCCGTCCGACCTGATCCCGGAGCTGCAGGGCCGCTTCCCGATCCGGGTCGAACTGGAGTCGCTGTCGATCGCCGATTTCGAGCGCATCCTCACCAGCACCGACGCCTGCCTGACCAAGCAGTACGAGGCGCTGCTGGCGACCGAGAACGTCAAGATCGAGTTCTCGCCGGAAGGCATCACGCGCCTGGCGGAGATCGCCTACTCGGTCAACGAGCGCACCGAGAACATCGGCGCGCGGCGCCTGTACACGGTGATGGAAAAGCTGCTGGAGGAACTGTCGTTCACCGCCAGCGAAGACGGCGGCAAGGCCATCACCATCGACGCTGCCTACGTCAACGAGCGACTCGACGCGCTGGCGGTCAACGAAGACCTGTCGCGCTACGTGTTGTAAGCGGGGGGCCGGCGATGGCGAACAAGGCCTTGTCGACGCGGCAGAAGATGACGATCCGTGTGGAGCCGTCGCAGAAGCCGCCGCGCAACCCGGTCGCGCTGGCGGCCAAGGCGCGCGCCGGCGGCGCCGGTCCGCACGCCAAACCGGCGGCGGCCGAACGCCAGGCCGCCAAGCGGCTGCTGGCCAAGGCCCGGCTGAAGCCGGACCCGGACGAGCAGTAAAACCGTCAGCGGGCGCCGGTGGTGGCGCCCGCTCTCGGGTGATCTTAGAAGTTGTATTTGAGGCCGGCGCTCACCACCGCCGGATCGCTCTTGCTGTAGCTGTCGAGCTTGATCGGCATGTAGTTCACGTCCACCGTGGCGGAAACGTTCCGACTGAGCTTGTAGGCCGCGCCCACGCCGGCGATGACGTTGGCCGTGTCGCGGCTCCAGCTGTATGCGTTCGGGGTGTCATAGCTGTTCTTGGCGCGCGTGTATGTCGCGCCCAGCCTGCTGGTCAGCGACCAGTTGTCATTCAATTTCAGGGCGGTGGTCCAGCTCAGGGCGACACCGTTGGCCCGCGTCTTGATGCCCGAAATATAATAAGCCGGGTACAAGCCATAACCGTCCTCCTTCAGCTTGGTCGTGAACAGCATCAATTCCAGCGCGTGCACCTGCTGCAAGTCGAACGCCACGCTGCTGCCCATCGTCAGGCCGCCGTACACGCGGGCGAGCGGCCTGGTATTGCCGTTGGCGACCACGGCGCCGATGTCGGCGCCGAGGTAGCCGGGAGAGACAGGCGCGGCATCGGCCGCCTGGACGTCGGACAAGCTGGACAGCGCGGCAATCATGCCCGCGCACAGGGTTTTGATCATGGTGGACATAGGTTTCCTGGATTGAAGTGGTTCGGGGCGCCGTCCCTTCTACGAGGGACAGCGGACGCAGTGTGGCCCACATCCGCGCGTTGTCCTATTTGAATGTTCCAGGAATCACTTTTCAGCACAGCAAGTACCGTGCTACGATACCTTTGTTTTTTTACTAAGGGCATCCATGAGTTCACCGGAATTGCTGTTGCAGGTACTGCGAACCCAGATGCGGACCGCCGGCGTCACCTACAAAATGCTCGCCGAGCGCATCGCCATGAGCGAGTCGAGCGTCAAGCGCATGTTCGGCCAGCAGGACATGTCGCTGTCGCGGCTGGCGCAGATCTGCAAGGCGGCCGGGGTGGCGATGGAGGACGTGCTGCGCGGCGCCGCCGACGCCACGCCGCAGGCCGACGCGCTGACCTTGACCCAGGAAAAATCGCTGCTGGCGCAGCCGCATCTGCTGCTGATGGCGATCTGCTGCCTCGGCCACTGGACCCTGGAGCAGGTGCTGGAAACCTACGACCTGACGGAACCCGAATGCATCATGCTGCTGGCCGAGCTGGACCGGCTAGGCGTGATCGAACTCAAGCCGATGAACCGCTACCGCCTGCGCGTATCGAACGCGTTCCGCTGGCTGCCGGACGGCCCGGTGCAGCAATTTTTCCGCGAGCACGCGGTGGCCGACTACTTCGGCGGCAGCTTCGACGGCGCCGGCGAGACCTTGCTGTGCCTGCCCGCGCGGCTGTCGCTGCCCAGCGCGCAGGAACTGGTGGGCCGCATCCAGCAACTGGCCGGCGAGCTGGCGCGCCTGCACCAGGGCGACCGCAAGCTGGCGCCGCAGGAGCGCGACGGCTTCACCCTGCTGGTCGGCTTCCGCTCATGGGAATTCGCCGCCTTCACGGCATTGCGGCGGGCACCGGCAAAACCCCAACCCCACCCCGCTGTCGCCAAACCTGGCGCCATCTGAACCACGTAGGGTGGATTAGCGCAGCGTAATCCACCATGCCGGCCCGCCGACGGCTTCAGGCCGACGAACATTTACGCTTTCCGACAGCTGAATTCTTCAGCCTAGCCCCGACAATAATAATGGCATCCCACAATCGACCGTCGTCGCCCACGACGCGGGCTACGACGAACCATGGTTGTAACGCATGGGTACCCGCCTTCTTGGCAAGCACCTGCGCGAGCGCATCGGCACCATCACGCGCATGAACACCAAAACCTACTCGCTCATCTGCGATGGCGAACAGTGGCGGTCTCGCCGGCGCTACTGCGCAAGATCATCGATCTTTAAGCACCGGAATGACGAGCTGGTCGCCAAAGGTCAAGCCGCGCGAGCGAGAGGCTTGATAGCCTTCGCGATGGCCTTTCCAGCGGAGATTTCGGCGACACGAAGATCATAGGCACTTTGAAGATTCAACCAACCTTGCGCTTCGCTCCCAAAATAGCGTTCCAGACGTAGGGCCGTATCCGCGCTCACGCCCCGCTGGCCTTTGGTGATTTCGCTGAGGCGAGAGTAAGGGACATGCAGGGCCAACGCCACCGCGCGCACGCTGACGCCCATGGGCTTGATGTAGTCTTCCACCAGAATTTCGCCGGGGTGGACCGGACGCATACCATTCTTGAGCATGATGAACTCCGTTTTTCGTTCCGTGCCTCTAGATCGTCGTCTATTGAGGATCTTCAATCAGCACATCGTAGGGACCCTTGTCACCCCATTTGAAAGTAAGACGCCATTGGTCGTTAATCCGGACATGCCACGCGCCGTTGTATTCCTTCAAGTCGTTACCTGGAGGAGCTTTCATAAAGCTCACCGAAGGCGCGGCATCAAGCTGGGTCAATTTCCGCTCGGCGACGCTCTTGATGTTGGCAAATCGGCGACACTTGCCTGTCGTGAACAGGGCTCTTGTGTCATCGCACGCGAAGGATTGAATTGACATGGGAAGACGTTACCTGTTAACCGGTTAACAGTCAATATCCCTTCACCTTACAAACAGCGACCTCGATGGCGCGGATCTCCAGTGTGCTGGCGTCGATTCCCAAGTGCACCTTGCGCCATTGGCGGCGGTAGTCGGCGCCATGCTTTTTGGTCTTCCACTCCCCTTCATTAATCATCCAGGAAGCATCACCAAATCGGCCCGAGGAACAGATACATGCTACTGTCGCCCGACTTGGTGGCGCCGGAGCCGAAGTACAGCGGCCCGAAACGCGTGTCGACCGCCACGAAGCCGCTGGCGGCCTGCTTCAGCGATCCCAGTTTGAGCGGGTTGTCCGGCCCGTAGGCGGCGCCGCTCTCCAGCGAAAAGCCCAGCCGCACGTCGCCGCCCAGCGCGGTCGGCATGACGCCGATCCGTTTGGCCATGACCACGCGGCCCAGCACCGTGCGGCTGCCCAGCACCGAATCGGTGGTGGTGCCAGACAGCCGCAGGAAGCCACCCAAGGTCGATTGCGCCGCGCCGCCCTGGTTGCGCGCCCACTCGCCATACACATGGCCGGCCCAGCTGCCGAAGCTGAACGCCTTCAACCACTGCACGCTCTGCCGCGCCGGCACCGGGCCGTCGCGCCCGCGCGTCATCAGCCGTTGCAATTCGACGTTGAACAAGGTGCCGCGCGTCGGGAACGCCACCGTGTCCAGGCTGTCGATATTGAACGACAGCACGCCGACATTTTGCGACTCGCGCACCTCGCCCGGCTCGTGCGGGATGGTGCGCTGGGACGTGACGGTCTGGCGCACCGCCGTGTAGCGCAGGTCGCCCCAGTTGCCGAGCTGGCGGCCCAGCGCCACCGACACGCTCTTGGCGTTGTAGCCGAAGCGCGCCTGGCGAAAGCCGGAGGCATCGAACACGTCGAACGCGGACGAGCCGTACTGCAACTCGGGCGCGATATACCATTGCGACCCAGCCCCCAGCGGCTGCCACCACTGCGTGCCAATGACGCGCTCGGTGCCCACGCGCGCGACCGTGCGCAGCTCCGCGCCCCAGTCGTTGAGCGAGGACGCCACGTGCATGACCTTGAGCTCGTAGGCGTTGTTGTCGGTGAAGTCGCTGTTCAGTTCCAGGCCCACCCTCAGGCGGCTGCTCGCCCAGTCGGCCTCGGTCGGCTTGATCAGTACGCTGCGGCCGTCCTGGTCGTCGCGGATCTCGGTCTCCACGCGCGCCAGGTCGCCGCGTCCGAACAATTGGTTGCCGGCGCGCTGCGCCTGTTCGCTGGTGATCATTTGCCCGACCTTGAGCCCCGATTGCACGGCCAGCGCCTGCGGGTTGATGCGTCCGCTCGGCGCCACCTCCAGCTTGGCCAGCCGCACCGGCTGGTCGATCGGCACCGGCGCCGACAGGCGGGCGGTTTCATACGCGGCGTACTGCGTCTCCGGCAGCGCCAGTTGCACCAATCTGTCGCTCATGGACCGCACCGCCGCCTCGCCCTCCTTCATCGCCCGGTCGTGGCTGCCGAAATCGAGGAAACCGATGCCGCCCAGGTCCGGCGCCAGCAAAATGTCGCCGGGCCGCAGCTCCTTGAGCGAGCGCTGGACGTTCTGCTCGGTCAGGATCTGCAACATCTGCTGCGCGACGCTGACCGCGCTGACCAGTTCCTTCTCCTGCGCCAGCGGGGTGCCGACGTTGACCGCGATGATGATGTCGGCGCCCATCTCGCGCGCCACGTCTACCGGCAGGTTGCGCACCAGGCCGCCGTCGACCAGCAAGCGCTGGTTCACGCGCACCGGCGCGAACACGCCGGGCACCGCCAGCGAGGCGCGCATCGCCAGGAACAGCGGCGTGTCGCGCAGCTCCACCAGCTCGCCGGTGACCAGGTCCGAGGCCACCGAGCGGAACGGCAACTGCAGCAGGTCGACCGGTTTGTCGCGCGCGCCGTGCGGCAGCACCCGCGTCAGCGCCAGCTCCAGCGCCTCGTTGCCGGCGGCGGCCGGCGGCAGGGTCACGCCGTCCATGCGGGCGCCCAGCTCGATGCGCGACGGCAGCAGCAAATCCTCTTCGCGGCGGCGGTACACCAGCTGGTCGCGCGGCGGACGGTCCGCCACCACCGCGTTCCAGTCGGTGCGGCGCACCAGCTGCTCCAGCTGCTCGACCGAGCTGCCGGCGGCGAAAGCGCCGCCGACCACGCTGCCCATGCTGGTGCCGACGACGAAATCGACCGGGATGCGCAACTCCTGCAACGCCCGCAGCACGCCGATGTGGGCGAAGCCGCGCGCGCCGCCGCCCGACAGCACCAGCGCGATCTTGGGACGCGACTTGGCGGCGGCATCGGCGGCCGGCGGCGCGATGGCCGGGGCCACCGAGGCGGCGTTCGGATGGACCGGCGTCTGCGCCGACGCGCCGAAACAGGCGATGGACAAGAAAAAGCCGCAGCAAACTGCTGCGGCCAGGGAGCGGGCGATAGCCATAAGCCTCTCTTACTGTTGACGGTCGAAGCCGGGAACGGGCGCGATGGTGGTCGACGACGTGCTGGATCGTGGCGGATTCTGCTGCTGTTGCTGTTGTTGCTGTTGTTGCTGCGGTGTCGGCTGCCCCGGTTGCATCGCGGGCGTCGGCTGCATGGCGGGCGGTGGCTGCATCGCCGGCTGTGGCGCCGGCGCGGGCGGCGGTGGCGATCCCTGGAAGCCCTGCTGCCCCGGTTGCATAGCCTGATACGGCTGGCCGCCGGCCGGTCCCGGCGAACTGCTGGCGCCGGCGTCGCTCGGCAAATCGATGCGCTTGATGGCGCCGCCCTCGGACAGCAGCACATACTTCGGATGCACCTCCTTGACGGTCACGCCCGGCACCACTTCCTTGCCGATGCCCAGCGCCAGCGCCGGCTTGTTGTCGACGGCCAGGATGGCGGCGCTGCCGACGCCGCGCGAGGCGACCACGCCCTTGAGCTGGTAGTTGCTGGCGGCGGCGACCGAGATCTGCCCGCCGAACAGGCCCTTGGCGGCGTCCAGGTTGAGCGCCACCGGCGGTGGTGGCGGCGGCGCGGCGATCGCGCGCTGCGGCGGCTTGAACAACTGCAAGCCCCAATACGCCAGCGACGCCGACAGCAGCACCACGGCCAGCACGCTGCCGGCCAGGGGCAAACGCTTCATAGATTCATGCTTCATAACTTCCCTTGTCAGCGTACCAGCTGATTGATTTCGATGATGGGCATCAGCACGGCCAGCACGATCAGCAGCACCACCACGCCCATCGCCAGGATCAGCGCCGGCTCCAGCAGGCCGGCGATGGTCAGCGTGCGGCGCTCCAGATCGGACTCCTGCGCGGCGGCCGCGCGGTCCAGCATGGCCGGCAGCTCGCCGGTGATCTCGCCGGCGCGGATCATGTGGATCAGCATCGGCGGAAAGTGCTTTTGCGCCGACAGCGAGCGCGCCAGGCTCACGCCCTCGCGCACGGCGTCGCTGGCCTCCTCGACCAGCTCCTTCATCGCGACATTGGACAGGGTATCGCGGCTGGTTTCCAGCGCGCGCAAAATCGGCACGCCGGAGCCGGTGGTGATCGCCAAGGTGCTGGCGAAGCGCGCAGTGTTCAGGCTGCGCTCGAACTTGCCGTACAGCGGCGCCGTCAGCAGCCAGGTGTGCCAGCGCCGTTTCAGCGCCGGATTTTGCAACGCCCGGCGCCACATGAACCACGCGCCCACCAGCAGGACCGCCACCACGATGCCATAGTTGCGCACGAAGTCGGACACGGCCAGCATGATGATGGTCAGCACCGGCAGCTTTTGCTTGGTGTTGGCGAACACCGAGACGATCTGCGGGACCACGTAGGTCAACAGGAAGATCACGATCGAGAACGCCACCACGGTGACGATGGCAGGATAGGTAAAGGCCAGCCGCACCTTTTGCACCAGCGCGTTGCGGCGCTCGATGTAGTCGGCCAGGCGCGACAGCACCCGCGACAACTGGCCGATCTGCTCGCCCGAGGCGACCAGCGCGCGGTAGATCTCGGCGAAGTCGCGCGGATGGCGTCCCAGCACGTCCGACAGCGCGGCGCCGCCGATCACCTCCGAGCGGATCGAGGCGATCAGGTCGCGCATGTACGGACGCTCGGCCTGCTCCAGCAGCGCGGTGAAGGCTTGCTCCAGCGGCAGGCCGGCCTCCAGCAGGCTGGCCAGCTGGCGCGTGAACAGCGCCAGCTCGGTGGTCGACAGGCGTTCGCCGAAGCCGCGGCTCTTGGCCACGCCGGCGGCGTCGACCTGGGCGGCGATGGCGTCGACCTTGAGCGGCACCAGCCCCAAGGTGCGCAGCTCGGAGCGCGCCGAGCGCGCGCTGTCGGAGTTGAGCACGCCCTTTTTGGTGGCGCCGCCGGCGTCGACGGCTTCATAGCGGAATGCGGGCATCGTTGTCGGCCTAGTCTTTGGTCACGCGCAGCAACTCGGCCTGCGTGGTGATGCCGGCGGCCAGCCAACGCTCGCCGTCGTCGCGCATGGTTTGCATGCCGCTGCCGATGGCGGCGGCCTTCACTTCGGCCTCCGAGGCGCGGTTGTGGATCTGGGCGCGGATCTGCTCCGTCGTCTCCAGGAATTCGTAGACGCCGACCCGACCCTGGTAACCGGTGTGGCCGCAGTGCTCGCAGCCGACCGCGTGCCACAGCTGGCCGTCGAAGGTCTTGCAGTGGCCGCACAGCTTGCGCACCAGCCGCTGCGCCAGCACGCCAAGCAACGACGACGACAGCAGGAACGGTTCGATCCCCATGTCGAGCAGGCGGGTGACGGCGGCGGCCGCGTCGTTGGTGTGCAGCGTCGCCAGCACCAGGTGGCCGGTCAGCGAGGCCTGCACGGCGATCTGCGCCGTTTCCAGGTCGCGGATCTCGCCGATCATGATCACGTCCGGGTCTTGGCGCAGGATCGCGCGCAGCGCCTTGGCGAAGGTCATGTCGATGCGCGGGTTGACCTGGGTCTGGCCGACGCCGTTCAGGTCGTATTCGATCGGGTCTTCCACCGTCATGATGTTGGTGGTGGCCGCGTTCAGCAGCGACAACGCCGCGTACAGGGTGGTGGTCTTGCCCGAGCCGGTCGGCCCGGTCACCAGCACGATGCCGTGCGGCTGGTTGATCAGCGCGTCGAACTTGGGCAGCATGGTCTCGCTCATGCCCAGGTGGTTCAGGTCGAGGCGGCCCGCCTCCTTGTCCAGCAGACGCAGCACGGCGCGCTCGCCGTGCCCGGTCGGCAGGGTCGAGACGCGCACGTCGACCGGCTTGCCGCCGATGCGCAGGGTGATGCGGCCGTCCTGCGGCAGGCGCTTCTCGGCGATGTCGAGCTGCGCCATGATCTTGATACGCGAGATCAGCGAGCCGTGGATCGCCTTGCGCGGGCGCACGATGTCGCGCAGCGAACCGTCGACGCGGAAGCGCACCACCGAGGTTTGCTCGAACGGCTCGATGTGGATGTCGGAGGCGCTGTCGCGCAGCGCCTGCGTCAGCAGCGCGTTGATCATGCGGATCACCGGGGCGTCGTCGGACGATTCGAGCAAATCCTCGATCGCCGGCACGTCCTGCAACAGCTTGGTCAGATCGAGCTCGGCGTCGAACTCGTCGGCCACCATCGAGGCGTTGCCGCCGGCGCTGGCGTAGGCGGTGGCGATGGCCGTCTCGAGGTCGGCGCGCGTCATGCTCTTGAGCTGGATGCGGCCGAAACGGCGCGACACCTCGGCGATGGCGGCCGGCGCCGTGGCGCCGCACACCATGACGTCCACCGTGTGCTCGGCGGCGTCGCTCTGCTGCGCCAGTACGACGAAGTCGCGGGCGAAGGCGTAGGGGAGAAGATTACTCATGGCTGTGGTTCATCTCACTGCGCGGGTTGTTGCTGTTGCTGCTGCGGTTGTTGCTGCTGCGGCTGCAGGTTCTCGGCGCGGCCCGGCACGCGTGGAATCGGCGCCGGCGGGATCGGCTTGGCGACGACGCCGCCTCCGCTCAGCACGCCGTTTTGCAGCGGCGGCAGCACCGGCTGGCCCAGATCCTCGACCAACACGCTTTGCGGCGGCTTGATCGCCTCCTGCGACGAGCGCATGTAGTCGTAGCGGTCCGTCGCCAGGCTGGTGCTCTGCTCCTGGTTGCGGATCACGACCGGACGCAAGAACACCATCAGGTTGGTCTTCTTGCGGCTGCGCGTCTGGTACTTGAACAGGTTGCCGATGACGGGAATGTCGCCCAGGCCGCGCGTCTTGTCGGTGCTGTCGCCCTCGGTGTCCTCGATCAGGCCGCCGAGCACGATGATCTGGCCGTCGTCGGCGATCACGTTATTCTCGATCACGCGCTTGTTGATGGTGATGCCGGCCGTGGCCGTCAACGTCGATTTGTCGACGCTCGACGTCTCGTGATAGATCGCCAGCTTGATGGTACCGCCTTCGGAAATCTGCGGGCGCACTTTCAACGTCAGGCCAACTTCCTTGCGGTCGATGGTCTGGAACGGGTTGCTATTGGTGCCGGACGTGGTGGTGAACTGGCCGGTCAGGATCGGCACGTTCTGGCCCACCGAGATCGTCGCCAGCTCGTTGTCGAGCGTGATCATGTTCGGCGTCGACAACACGTTGGCGTTGCCGTCGGACTCCAGCGAGCGCGCCAGCAAGCCCAGGCCCAGGCCGCCGGCGACCTGCTTGAACAGGCCCACCGTCAGGCCCGAACCCGGCAGGGTCGGCGTGGTGGTCGACGACGAGCCGTTGAGCAAGGACAGGGCGACGTTGCCGATGTTGTTGTTACTGCCGCCGATGGACGATTGTTGCAGGCCGCCCAGGCGGTACTTGCTGTCGGAGTTGCCGGTGGCGCCCAGCCATTGCACGCCGAACTCGGACGCCTTGTCGGACGTCACTTCGACGATCAGCGACTCGATGTAGACCTGGGCGCGGCGCACGTCGAGCTGGTCGATGACGGCGCGCAGGTTGCGGTAGATCGATTCCGGCGCCGTGATGATCAGCGTGTTGGTGGTGGCGTCGGCCTGGATGTAGCCGGCCTGGCCGCCGCCCTGCTGTTGCTGCGAATTGTTGTTGCCTGTCAGCAGAGGATTGGTCGGGCCGGTGCTGCCGCCGCTGGCCGAACTGCCGCTGCTCTGGCCGCCGAAGCCGCCGGTGTTGCTGCTCTGGCCGCCCATGCCCTGGTTGCCCTGGCCGGTGTTGCCGGTGCCCGTGCCGCCCTGCTGGTTGGTCGACGAAGTGTCGCCCGACACCAGCGCGCGCAGGGTCTGCGCCAGCTTGGTGGCCTCGGCGTTTTTCAGGTAGACCACGTGCACGTTGCCCAGCTCCTGGGTCGGCTGGTCGAGCTTGGCGATGAGCGACTTAGCCAGGTTGGAACGGGCCGCCGACGGCGCGCGCAGGATCAGGGAGTTGGTGCGCGGATCGGCCAGCACGCTGACTCGGCCGGCGTCGCCGCCGCCGGCGCCCGGCGCCCCACCGCCGCCGCTCGCGTCCATCAGCTTGTTGACCATCGAAGCCAGGTCGCTGGCGATGGCGTAGCGCACCGGAATCACGTCGAGGTCGGCCACGGCCGGCGCGTCGAGCGCGGAGATGATCTTGGCCAGGCGCTTGAGGTTGTCCGCGTAGTCGGTGATCACCACCGTGTTGTTGCCGGGGTTGGCGTTGATGGTGTTGTTGGGCGAGATCAAAGGACGCAGCACGGTGACCACGTTGCCGGCCGACTCGTAGTTCAGGTGGAAGATCTGGCTGACGATCTGGTCGCCCTTGATCTGCGTCGGCGCCGAGCCGATCTGGGTCGGACCCGATTGCAGCTTGGCGTCCGCCTCCGGCACCACCTTGGCGTAGCCGTCGCCGCTGACGACGGCGTAGCCCTGCAGGCGCAGCGCCGAGGTCAGCAGGCTGAACGCCTGCGATTTGCTGATCGACTTTTCCGACACCAGGGTGATCGTGCCCTTGACCCTCGGGTCGATGACGAAGGTGATGTTGGTGTAGTGGCCGACGGCCTTGATGACCGACTCGATGTCGGCGCCGACAAAGTTCAGCGCGGCGTCATCGGCGGCGGCGTGGGCAAGGGCCGGCCACAGCAGCCCGGTGGTCGGCGCGGCGCCGAGCACACAGCACAGCATCGCACCCGCGCTCAGGCGGCGCAGCGCGGGAAGATTGGATTTGCTCACGGACTGTTTTTTCATTGTCTGAACTTTGTATCTAGTGTTATTGTGACCACGATTGAAACTAATAATGACGACGTCGGCGGCTCATGGCCGCTCATTGGCAACTCGCGCGCTGCGCGCTAATCCGCCCTACGAAAAACATCACTAACGGACCTCCAGCGCGATGACGTTGCGGTCGCTGCCGGGACGGCGCTGGCCAAGCAAATTCAACAGATTGGCCAAGGTGTCCTCGTATCCCTTTGCCGCCTCCGCCTGCCCGGAAAACTGCAGGCGGCCATTATTCAGGTTGCCGCGACCGCTCAGCAACAGCGGCCCCTTGACCGAATCGAGCGTCAAGGCCGCCTGCTGGCCGCGCCAATCGAGCGCCAGCGTGTAGCTGCCCAGCGGGCTGATCGGCGCAAGCCGCGACGACATGTCCGTCATCTCCAGCGTGGTGCGGCCGTTGACGGCGACCTGGCGGTCCTGCAGCGCCAGCTCCAACGCGGTCCACGACAGGCGCATGATGCCGCTCGGCGCCAGCGTGTTGAGCGGCGCGCCCAGTCCGGCCAGGCCCTGCGCCGGCAACAGCAGCGCCGACGGACTCAATTGCCACTGCGACCAGTTGCCGCGGAACGTCACCGGCTGCGCCAGCGCTTCGCTGTTTTCCAGCCGCAAATCGACCATGCCGACCAGCGCCAGCGGCGAGATCTTCCAGCTGAAACGCCCCGGCAGCAACGGCGTGACGGGCCGGTTGCCGCCGGCCGCGCCGCCGATGAACGCCGAGCCGCGCCACAGCGTACCCTGCGCGTCGCCCAAGGTCAAACGGCCGCCGGTGCGCTGCTCGACGATGGAGCCGAGCCACGTGGCCGGGAAAAACACCGCCAGGGTCACCAGCACGCTGAGCGCGATGGTCAGCAACCATAGCACGGCGCGCTTCATGCATGGCCTTTTTGCGCAAGCCGCACGCTCATCGCGCGCCCTGGCGCAAAGTCAGGGTGGCGTTGACCATGCCGGCCGTGTCCTGGGCCGTGAAATTGGCGTCCTGGACGGCGATGCGGCTTTCGTTGCGCACCGCGTCCAGCCAGACGACGATGCCGGCGAAGGCCACGTTGTTGAGCTGGACCTTGGCGTACTCGCCGGTGATGTTGACCGACTGCGCCGTCATACCGCGCGCGGTCAGGCCGGCCGTCAGGCTGTCGCGCGTCATCGGCGTCGGCTCGATGGTGTTCTGGCCGCGCAGCGCGGCCGCCTCCAGCGCCATCGCCTGCAACTCGGCGGCCTGCTGGCGCAGCACCGGCAATTCCTTGCTCAGTTTCTCGCGGCCCTCGAGCGCCGGCGACAGCAGCACCCCGTAAAACAGGCCCAGCACGACCACCACGGCGCCTATGGCCAGCAGGCGGCGCTCCTGCTCGGTGCGCGCCAGCCAGAAGGCCGACGCGCGGGCGCGGTAGTCCTGTATCGTTTGATCGAGTTTGCTCATGCCGTTGTGCTCATGGTTCTATTCATTGTGATGCTCATGGTTTGCCCGGGCCGGTGCTGGCGACGCGGATTTGCCAGGTGCCCGGATTGGCTTCCGTCAATTCGAGCTTGCGGGCCTGCAACGCGCTGCGAATTTGCGTCATGGCGGCGGCGTCGACGGTATTGGGTTTGACCTTCACCTGAAGAGCGCGTTCCCTATAATCCAAACTAGCGATCACATCGCGCTTGGGCAGCACGCTCAGCGCCTCGGCCACGTTGGCGCTCATGGCGATGAAGCCGTCGGGCGCGGGCTGGCCGTCGTCGGCCTTGGCCAGCGAAATGTTCTTGCGCATTTGCGCGGCCGGATCGAGGATCACCGTCTCCTTCGGGTAGGCCGCCTTGAAGGTTTGCATCATGGCCTGGCGCACTTCGTTGGCTTCGCGCTTGAGGCGCATCCATTCGATATTCAGGCCGACCACGTTGACCAGCACCGCCAGCGCGGCGATGCGCAGCGGCCAGCGCCAGCGTTGCCATTCGCGCGCCGAGGCGCCGGCCGCGCCCAGCGCCGGTGCCAGGTCCAGCCCGGCCGAGCGCGACGCCGCCACCCAATGCTGCCAATGGTCCTCGGCCAGGCTGATGCCGTGCGGCGCCGTGGCGGCGTCGGCCATCAGCGGCGCGAACTGCTGCGTTTGCTCCTGCGACAGGTACAAGGTGACCGGCTCGTCGCCGGCCATCGCGCGCAAGGTGTGCAGCGCCGCCACCGGCTCGGCCGGCAACGCCAGGCCCATGCCGTCGTGCTGCGAGCGGCGCAGGATCAGCTCATAGCCGGCATCGCTCAAGCTCAATGCGGCCGAGACCGATCCGGGCTGGAACGGCAGGCAAAGCTGCATCGGCAGCACCGAGACGCTGTGCGCGCCCTGCGCCAGCAGCGCCTTGACCAGCACCTCCAGCCAGGCGCGCTGCACCACCGCGACGGTGCGCACGCCGTCGGCGTCGGCCGCGCCGGCCGCCAGCACGCAATCGGCCGTGTCGCCCAGCACTTGTTCCTCGACCAACGCCGGCAACGCCGCCTTCAGGCGCGAGGCCGACAGCGGCGGCGCCTTCACGCGCAGCAAGGTCGCGTCCGACGCGGCCAGCATCAGCACCACGCGGCGCGAGGCGGCGATCAGGTCCCCCAGATTGCCCAGCGGCGACGTGCCCTGCCGCTCCAGATGACCGCCGTCGCCGACCAGCGCGAACGGGCAGGTCTGGGCGGCGCCGCTGTCGACGCTGGCCTTGGCCGGATAGCGGATAAATAATGTACTCAAAGGGTCTCGCTTTCGTTGATCGCTCTAAATCGCTGCTCTAGTTTTCCCGTATCCAAACCACCGTGGTGAGGCCCGTCTGCGCCCGCGACAGCAACGACACCGTGTCCAGCGCCGCGCGGTCCAGCTTGACCTGGCTGAAGGCCAGGAAATAATCGCTGCGGATGGCCACCTCCACCGCCGTCTGGCGCTGCGCCGCGCCCATCTGCGGTTGCCCCGTGAAATTGGTCATATCCCGATAATAAGCGCCCTTGCGCGTATTGACCATGGCCGCCGCGTCGCCCAGGGACAGGCCAGGCACCAGCGCCGCGATCAGCTCCGGCGGCGCGGTGTTCACGTTGACCTTGGTCGGCTGCGGCAGCACGATGACGAACTCGCGCAACCGCTCGATCGATTGCGGCGTGAAGCCGCTGACCGCCAGCAAATCCTCCAGCCGGACAAAACCCATCGGCTCGACGCTGCCCGATACCGGCACGGTACCGGCCGGCGCGCCGGGGGTGCCGGTGACGGGTGGGCCCGAACCGGGCGTACCCGTCGTCGGCGCGGTCTGGACCGGCTGCGTCATCGCCACCTGCATCGCCACCTGTTGCGCCAGATTCGGGTCTAATTGAAGATTTGTCAAGAGGCGTTGGAACACGCCGATCTGTGCTTTGTCCGGAACCCGCGCCGTGGCCAGGTTGGCCAAATTGTAGCGCGACTGCGCATCGACGATCTTGCCCGACAGGGTGGCGTTGAAATCCTCGCCCTCCTGGCGCTCGCGCTCGACGTAATCGTCAAGCCGCGTCTCTTCCAGCGGGGTCGACCAGATGCCGTTCAGGCGCGTGAAGCTCGACGAGTCGAGGAAGTCCTGGAACAGGATCAGGCGGCTCAAATCCAGCGCGCCGCGCACGATCCAGCGGGTTTGCAGTTGCAGCCGCTGGTTTTCCATCGAGCGCACCTGCACCTGCTGTTGCCAGAACAGGCTGGTGACGATGGTCACGGCCAGGGTCGTCAGCAGCAACGCCGTGATGACCGCCACGCCGCGCTGGCGCGCCGGTGCGCGGTGTCTGCGCGCCGGCCGCGTCACAGCGCCCCCAGCAGGAAGGATTTGACCATCGGCACTTCCTGGCCCTGTAAGGCCAGCGACACTTCGAGCCCGGTCGGTGCGTTGCCCGAGCCGCCCGTGGTCATCCCGCCCGCCGGGCGCCATTCGGTGTTGATCCAGTAGCGCGCGCCCATCGACAGCACGTCGGACTGCAGCGCGACGCTGGCGGCGGTGTCGGTGTCGTTGAGCGCCGCCTGCCATAGCGCGTCGAGCTGCAACAGGTCGCGCGTGGCGTTCGATTCGCGCCGCGTCAGCACGCCGTCGCGCACGCGGTAGGCCACCACCTGCAGCCGGGTCGGCTCGTTTTCCGTCATCACCACCCGCACGAAGGTCAGGCGGTCGTTATCGGCCAGCATGTAGGGGCGGTTGTTCACCAGGGTTGCCGTGGCCAGGCTGGCGCAATCGCTCTGTAATTGAGCGAACGCCAGTTGCAGGCCGCGCGTCTGCTCCATCTTGGCCGTCAGCGACTCGCGCGAGCGGATGATGCCGTCCAGGCCGCGCCAGCCCAGCACGGCGACGATGGCCAGGATGGAAATGGCCACCAGCAATTCGATCAGCGTGAAGCCACCGCGCCGCCGTGAATGGATGCGCGTCATGAGTTCAACACCAGTTGGACCAGCTTGATGATGCGGCGTTCCGGGTTCGCCTGGTCGTAGACGCTAACCTCGACGCGGCGGAAGCGCGGATTCGGGCTAGCGATGACTTCCTCCTGGCACATCAGCTTCATGTCGCCCTGCGGGCATTCGAAGGTTTGCTTGCCGACCGCCGGGAATGTCTTGGACAGGCGCAGCTGCACCAGCCGGTTCTCGGCCGACCAGGTTGCCATCATGGCGCCGCGCAAGCCGTTGCTGTTCTGGGTCAGGCTGCCGACCGCGCGCAGCGAGGCGCCCAGCGCGGTGCCGACGATGACCAGCGCCACCAGCACTTCGAGCAGCGTGAAGCCTTGATTTTTGGGGAAAGGTCGGCGCATCGTGTTTATGGTCAATCCACCGTGAAATGGCCGATGCCGTCGGCGCGGATGGCCACGCTGCTGCCGCCGCCCGTCATCGTCAGCACGAACGGCTTGTCGACCGGTTCGCGGCCGAAGATGATGCGCAGGTTGTTGTCGTTCTGGGCGTTCGACGGCGGATCGAGCATCAAGCTCACCGGGCCCTGCTTGAACTCGCGTTCGCGCAGCAGGTCGTCCTGTACCGCCAGGTCCCATTGCTTGTCGTTGCGGATCAGGAAGCGGTAGCCGTCCGGTCCGGCCTCGAAGGCGATCTGGCGGTTGCGCACGATCGCCTCGTCGCGCGCCAGTTGCAGCAGCAGCGCGATGCGTTGCGCGTCCTGCAACATGGCCTGCTTCTGCCCGGGCATCGCGCTGAGCGAGACGATGCCCAGTGTGATGCCCAGGATGACCATCACCACCAGCAATTCAATCAGCGTGAAGCCTCGGCTCGGCCGGCGCGCGGCGCGCATGATGGGGTATCTCCGTGCGATCAGTTATCCCAGGAGCCGATGTCGGCGTCGTCGCCGGTGCCGCCCGGGGCACCGTCGGCGCCCAGCGAGTACACATCGATCTCGCCCTTGATGCCCGGCGACAGGAACTGGTACGGCGCGCCCCAAGGATCCTTCGGCATTTTTTCCAGATAGCCGCCGGTCTTCCAGCCGTTGGCGGCCGGGCCGCTGGTCGGCTTGGTCAGCAGCGCCTGCAGGCCCTGCTCGGTGGTCGGATAGCGCTGGTTGTCCAGCTTGTAGAGCTTGAGCGCCTGCATGACGGTGGCGATGTCGACCTTGGCGGCGGCCACTTTCGATTCACCGGTGCGGCTCAGCAGCTTGGGCACGACCAGCGCCGCCAGCACACCCATGATGACCACCACCACCATGATTTCGATCAGCGTGAAACCGCGCGCGGCGCGACGTTGATGTGTTGCTTTTTTCATAATTTACTACCAAATTAAAGTGAGTGCAGAGTATAAGGCCGAAACAGCGGTATCAGAGCAAGCAGAGGCGTGATTTTTGCGCCCCGGGGCTTAAACATGCCTTAACAATCGGCGGTTTTAACCAGCTTTTACCAGCTTGTCATCGGCAGGTCATGGCATTGTCACACCATTGTCATGCCGGGCCTTTTTAAGGACCCGGCGGCCAACGCTTTAATCGTGCTTGCGGGCGGTCGCCTCGATGCGGTTGCGGGCGCCATCGTTGCCGCCGCCGTGCGCGTGATCGACCTCGGCAACCGCCGGGGCGCTCTTGGCCACCTGCGGTGCTTCCTTGACGAACGGGGCGATGCCCAGCGCCGTGTCGATCTCGCTCGGGTAGATCACATAGCCGCGCGTGATCACCGCCGACACCTTGCGCACGTCCTTGATGTCCTTGGTCGGGTCGCCGTCCACCAGCACCAGGTCGGCCAGCTTGCCCGGGGTGATGCTGCCGCGATCGTTGCTGGTGCGGGTGTAGCGCGCGCCGTTGCGCGTGGCCACCTGCAGGGCCTGGGCCGGCGTCAAGCCCGCCTTGACCAGCAGCGCCAGCTCCGAATGCAAGGTGAAGCCGGCGATGTCGTCGGTGCCGGCCACGATCGGCACGCCGGCGCGGTACATGATGCCGACGAAGTCGACCATCTTGGCGTAGGACTTCTCGTAGCGCTTGAGCTGCTCGGCACCGTCGATCTTCATGGTGCCGACGGAGAAGCCGCGCGCCACGTCCGGTGGCATGTTGGCGGCGAAGGCGGCGTAGGGCTCGTTGATGTCGCCGTCGCGCTGCTTGAGGAAGGCGAACGTCGCCATCGTCGGGTCGATGGCGATTTGCTTCTTGGCCAACTGGGCGACGAAATCCTTGACCGGCTTGGAGTTGAAGTCAAGATCGGCCACCTTCTCGGCCGGCAGCACGAAGCGGTTCAGGTTGCGCGTTTCCGTGTCGGGCTTGACGAAGAAGTTCAGCAGCACCTGGTTGATGTGCTGGATTTCGTCGTAGCCGGCGTCGAGCGCCTGCTGCGCGCGCAGGCCGGCCGGTACGTGGCCGGAGACGCGCATGCCGCGCGTGTGGGCATAGGCGACCGTGTCCTTCAGGATATCTTTCGGGAAGGAGTTGTAGATCTTCAACTGCGGATAACCGCGCTGCGCGTACCAGTCGATCGCGTCCTTGGCGCCTTGCAGGTCCTTGACGGTGAAGCCGCCGCTGGCGCTGTACTGGCTCTCGCCCTCAAGGAAGCCGGCCGGCACCACTTGCGGTCCGAGCAGCTTGCCGTCGGTGGTTTCGTCGAGCATCGCCTGCATCTGGGCGTTGTCGTTGCCCATGTCGCGCACGCTGGTGACGCCGGCCGAGATGTTGAGCGCGCCGGACCAGCGGTCGACGTGGCCGTGCATGTCGAACAGACCCGGCAGCACGATGCGGCCGCCGGCGTCGATGGTGTTGGCGGCGTCGCGCGCCGGCGAGCCGGCCGGCTGCACCGAGGTGATGCGGCCGCGCAGGATGTAGATGTCCGACGGCGCGCCGACGGTGGCCTTGTCGCTGTCGAACACGCGCGCGTTCTTGACCAGGGTCAGGCCCGGCAGCGGATGCTGCAATTTGGTGGCGACATCGGCCAGCATCTTGCTCTCGGCGGCTTTCTGGCGCTTGGCCAGTTCCGGGATGACGTTCTGCCAGCCTTCTTCCAGCGCGTTCATGAAGCCGGGAATGATGACCGCGAACAGGCGCGGCTTGGCGCCGGTGGTGGCCCACATGAACGACGGCGACAGGCCGATGCCGGTTTGCGCCAGCAGTTGCACGGTTTGCTTTTGGCCGGAGGCGCTGGTGATCTCCAGCGAGTCCAGCTTGGTCTGCGACAAGGTGCCCGACGGCAGCAACGGCAGCTTGTTGTCGGGCGCGGCGGCCAGCGCGGTGATGGCGGTGGAGATCACCTCGAAGGAGCTATTCAGCGGCACATAGGCGGCCGGGCCGGCGATGGTTTTCTTGCCCTGCTCCGAGGTCGATTTCCATTCGGCCTGGTCGCCCTTGCGCTCGAAGCGTTCGTCGACCACGGCGCCGAAGGTGGAATTTCCTTTGACGGCGTATTCGGTCATGGTGCCGTCGGCGCCGATGCGGAATTGCTCGGTCAGCTCGGGGCCGCGACCATTGTTCTTATAGATGAACCGCACCTTGGTCAGCCCGTCGTCCTGCTGCTCGACCACCTGCTCACCCATCTGCTTACCGCTTTCGGTGTAGATCAGATATTTGGTAGTGCTGGCGGCCTGCGCGCTGAAGGCGGCGGCCAATGCCAACGGAAGTACGGCGAGTCGGTTCATCAGCAAGGTTTTCTCCTGGTAGGGGTTTGGCGGATTCTACGTTGTATTTTTCGTTGTCATTTTAACCGCTGCGCATACCGGGCAGGCGTCATTTCTGCCGACGCCGATGCTGGTCCATTCCATGTTCAGGCCGTCGAGCATCAACAACCGTCCGGCCAGCGAATTGCCCACGCCCATCAGCAGCTTGAGCGCCTCGGCCGCCTGCATGGCGCCCACCACGCCCACCAGCGGCGCGAACACGCCCATGGTGGAACAGGCGACGTCCTCGAACTGCTGATCCTGCGGGAACAGGCAGGAGTAGCAAGGGTTGCTTGCCTTGCGGGGATCGAACACGCTGATCTGGCCGTCGAAGCGGATCACCGCGCCGGACACCAGCGGCTTGCCCAGCGCCACGCAGGCGCGGTTGACGGCGTGGCGGGTGGCGAAGTTGTCGGTGCAGTCGAGCACGACGTCGGCCCCGGCCACCAATTCGGCCAGGCGGGCGTCGTCGGCCCGCTCGTTGAGCGCGCTGACGACGATGCCGGGATTAATCTGCTGCAAGGTGATGCGCGCCGACGCGGCCTTGGGCTGGCCGACCCGCGCCGTGGTGTGGGCGATCTGGCGTTGCAGGTTGGTCAGGTCGACGGTGTCGTCGTCGACCAGCGTGATGTGGCCGACGCCGGCCGAGGCCAGGTACAGTGCCGCCGGCGAGCCGAGGCCGCCGGCGCCGATCACCAGCGCGTGGGCGGCCAACAGCTTTTGCTGGCCTTCGATGCCGATTTCGTCGAGCAGGATGTGGCGCGAGTAGCGCAGCAGTTGCGAATCGTCCATGGTCTCAACCGGCGGCCGGGCCGCCATTCGGTTAGTGCTATTCGGTTATTCGGCGGCCGGCTGTTTCGAGGCTGGCTTGCCGTCGCCGGCTTTGGATTTGGCTTCGGGCTTGGCGGCCGGCTTGTTCACCGGCTTGGTGGACGGCTTGCTATCCGGCTTCAGGTCGGACTTGACGTCCGGGCTGCTATCCGACTTGATCTCGCCGACGCCGTCACCGCCGGCCGCCGCACCCGCCTCCACCTTCGACAGTTTGACCGGCAAGCCCTTGAAGTGGTTCAGCGCCTGCGCCAGCTGGAAGTCGTCCTTGGTGCCGAATTCAACCGGTTTGGATTTCTTCGCCAGCGAGGCCAGGCGCTGCGCGTCCTCCAGGCCGTCGCGCTGGACGTTCAGGGCCTTCTGCGCGATGCTCTCGCCCTCGGGGTCCTTATCGTTGCCCAAATGCTTTTGCAGATCGGCCTCGCGCATGCGCAGGCTGTTCAAGCCGTCGCCGTCGGCGGTCTCGTCGACCATCAGGTCCGGCACGATGCCGCGCGCCTGGATCGAGCGGTTTTGCGGCGTGTAATAGCGCGCCGTGGTCAGTTTGACGGCGGTGTCGGCCGTCAGCTGGCGCAGCGTCTGCACCGAACCCTTGCCGAAGGTCTGCGTGCCCATGATGGTGGCGCGCTTGTAATCCTGCAGCGCGCCGGCGACGATTTCCGATGCCGAGGCCGAACCGGCGTTGACCAGCACCACCATCGGCACGTCCTTCAGGCCGGCCGGCAGCTTGGCCAGCGGATCGGTCTTGGAGCGCGGCGCGTAGAACTCGGGGCGGCCGTAAAAGGTTTCCTTGGACGACATCAGTTGTCCGTTGGTCGAGACGATCACGGCGTCCTTGGGCAGGAAGGCGGCCGACACGCCGATCGCGCCCGGCACCAGGCCGCCCGGATCGTTGCGCAGGTCCAGCACCAGGCCCTTGATGTGCGGGTCTTGCGCGTACAGGGCGGTGATTTGCTTGGCCATGTCGTCCAGGGTTGGTTCCTGGAATTGCGAGATGCGCACCCAGGCGTAGCCCGGTTCGACGATCTTGGTCTTGACGCTTTGCACGCGGATTTCCTCGCGCGTGATGGTCATGACGATGGGCTTGTCCTCGTCCTTGCGGCTGATGGTGACGGCCACCTTGGAACCGGGCTCGCCGCGCATCTTCTTGACGCTTTCGTCGAGCGACATGTTCTTGATCGGCGTGCCGTCGATGCGGGTGATCAGGTCGCCCGTCTTGATGCCGGCCTTGAAGGCGGGCGTGTCCTCGATCGGCGAGACGACCTTGATGTAGCCGTCCTCCATGCCGACTTCGACGCCGATGCCGACGAATTTGCCGGCGACGGTCTCTTTCATTTCGCGGAAGGCTTTTTTGTCCAGGTAGACCGAATGCGGGTCCAGCGAGGACACCATGCCGGAAATGGCGTCGGTGACGAGTTTCTTGTCGTCGACGTTTTCGACGTAGTCGGTCTTGATCAGGCCGAACACGTCCGACAGCTGGCGCAATTCCTCCAGCGGCAACGGGGTGCCGCCGGCTTTCTGCGCGATGGCGGGAAACTGCAACGAGGCGGTGACACCGGCGATGGCGCCGAGTCCGATCAAAGCGATGCTCTTAAACTTGTTGCCCATTTTCTCCGCGAACCTTAAAACTTGACCCAGCCAGCCGGATCGAATGCCGTGCCCTGATGGCGAAGCTCGAAGTATAGCCCTGATTCCTCGTTGCCGCCGCTGTTGCCCGCGCTCGCTATCGGGTCGCCCGATTTGACGATGTCGCCCGCCCTTTTCAGCAACGACTGATTATTACCGTAAATACTCATGTACTGGCCGCCGTGGTCGACGATGATCAGGTTGCCGAAGCCGCGCAGCCATTCGGCGAACACCACCCTGCCGCCGGCGACGGCACGCACGTCGGCCCCTTCGGCGGCGCGGATGAAGACACCCTTCCAGCTCGGCCCCTGGCCGCGCTTGCTGCCGAACTTGGCCGCGACCTGGCCGCTGACCGGCGAGCGCATCTGGCCTTTGAGGCTGGCGAAGGCGCCGGCCGGCGCGGCGGGCGCCAGCGCGATGTCCGCGGCGCGGGCCGGCGGACGGGCCGGTTCCTCGACCGGTGCCGGCGTCGGCGCCGGCTCGGGCTTGACCGCGACTTTTGGTTCGTCGGCGTCGATCGGGTCGGGCTTGGCAGGCACCGGCGGTTTCGCTGGCTGTGCTGGCTGCGCCGGCTTGATCGTGCCGGATTTGTTGGCGTTGGCCTTGGCCAGACGCTCGCGCTCGGCCTGCGCGGCGGCGGCGGCCTTGGCGCGCGCTTGGGCCTGGGCCAGCAACTGCGCCTTTTTCTCGGCGTCGGCCTTGGCCTTGGCGGCGGCGCGGGCGGCCGCCAGCTGTTCCTGGCGCTTTTTCTCGGCGGCGGCGGCGATCGCCTGCTCCTCGATCAGCTTGTTCAGCTTGTCGACCAGGCCGCTGATGCGCTGCTCGTCGCGTTCGACGTTGCCCGCCTCCTTGCGCTGGGCCACCAGCTTTTGCGACAAGGTCGACAGCAAGGCGGCGCGGCGCGTCTTTTCCTGTTCCAGCTTGGTTTTCTGCTGCCTTTGTTCCTGCGCGATCTCGGCCAGCTCGTCGTTGGCGTTTTGCGCGTCGGCCTGGTTATCCTCGACGGCCTTGAGGTTGGCGCGCAGCGCGTCCAGCAGACGCGCCTGTGCCTGCGACACGTAGGCCATCATCTGCAGATCGCGGTTGATGCGGTTGGGGTTGTCCCCGGACAGCAATAATTTAATGCGGTCTTCATTGCCGGCGACATAGTGCTCGCGCAGCAGCTTGGCCAGCTGCTGCTTTTGCAGCGCGACCGTGGCCGTCAGCCGTTCGCGCTCGGCGGTCAGCTGTTGCAACTTGCCCTGGGTATCGCCGAGCTCCTGCTGCAGGTCGCGCAGCGCGCGGTTGGCGTCCGAAATCGCCTGTTCCGACTCGGCCAGGGTATCGGCCGCGTCGTCCTTGGCGCTTTCGGTCTTGCTGATGTCCTTTTTGAGCGCCGACAGCTTTTGCTGCAAGCCGGCGCGCTCGGCCTCGGCCAACGCCTTCTGCTTGCTGCGCTCGGTCGGTTTGCTGGAGCGGGCGGTCTGGGCTTGGGCGCCCAGGGACGTTATCAACAGCAAGGCCGCGCCGGTGACGGCGGCGGCCTTGCGCCAACCTTTCAATGAAGAATAAGACAAATTACTTGGCCTTGCCCTGGTTGGCGACGGCGGCTTGTGCGGCCGCGATGGCGTCGGCGTCGCCGAGGTAGTAGTGGCGGATCGGCTTCAGGTCGGCATCGAGCTCGTAGACCAGCGGCTGGCCGTTAGGGATATTCAAGCCGACGATGTCGTTGTCGCTGATGCCGTCAAGCATCTTGATCAGCGCGCGCAGGCTGTTGCCGTGGGCCGAGACGATGATCTTCTTGCCGGCGCGGATGGCCGGGGCGATTTCCTCGTCCCAAGCCGGCATCACGCGCGCCACGGTGTCCTTCAGGCATTCGGTCAGCGGAATCTGCGACTTGTCCAGGCCGGCGTAGCGCGGGTCGTTGAACGAGGCGCGGTCGTCGTTCTCTTCCAGCGGCGGCGGCGGCGTGTCGTAGCTGCGGCGCCATACCAGCACCTGCTCGTCGCCGTACTTGGCGGCGGTCTCGCCCTTGTCGAGGCCCTGCAGCGCGCCGTAGTGGCGCTCGTTCAGGCGCCAGTCGTTCTTGATCGGCAGGTACATCATATCCATCTCGTCGAGCGACAGCCACAAGGTGCGGATGGCGCGCTTGAGCACCGAGGTGTAGGCCAGGTCGAAGGTGAAGCCCGATTCCTTGAGCACCTTGCCGGCGGCCTTGGCTTCGGCCACGCCTTTTTCGGTCAGGTCGACATCGGTCCAGCCGGTGAAGCGGTTCGACAGGTTCCAGGTGGATTCGCCATGGCGCATGAATACGATTTTGTACATGTGGACTATCTTCAAAAAAGGAGTGAATCGGAGGGATTACCAGTGCTTTAAGAACTCTTCCAGCTTCTATTTTATAATGCGCGGATTAAGTTAAACCATTGGAACCCCGTGAAATTCTTCATTGACAATATTTTCATCATCGCCGTCGTCGTTCTGTCCGGCGGCGCGCTGCTGTGGCCGCTGCTGACCCAGCGCGGCAAACGGGCCACCCCGCAAGACGTGACGATGTTGATTAATCGTAGCAAAGCCACCATTGTAGACGTACGCGACGCGAAAGAATTCGCCAACGGTTCCCTACCGGACGCGAAGAACATTCCACTGGCCGAACTGGACCAGCGGATCGGCGAACTGGACAAGTTCAAGAGCAAGAGCGTGGTGGTGGTTTGCCAATCCGGCGCCCGTGCCTCGTCCGCTGCGGCTAAACTGTCCAAAGCCGGCTTCACCGACGTGGTGAACCTGGAAGGTGGCATTGCTGCATGGCAAAAAGCCGGTCTGCCGCTGGCCAAGCCGTCGGCGACATC
Source organism: Duganella sp. GW821-FHT07F09 (assembly GCF_059418705.1). Taxonomy (NCBI): domain Bacteria; kingdom Pseudomonadati; phylum Pseudomonadota; class Betaproteobacteria; order Burkholderiales; family Oxalobacteraceae; genus Duganella; species Duganella sp. GW821-FHT07F09. The sequence continues at coordinate 224,985 of NZ_JBWKQJ010000002.1, forward strand.
GGCTAAGCCATCGGTGACCCTGGCCAAGCCGCAGGCAAAATAATTGGAAGGAAGCATCATGACGACCGAAGTGATCATGTACACCACCGCCGTGTGCCCGTACTGCACCCGCGCCGAGCGCCTGCTCGAATCGAAGGGCGTGACCGAGCTGAAGAAAATCCGCGTCGACCTCGACCCGGAGCAGCGGATGCTGATGATGCAAAAAACCGGCCGCCGCACCGTGCCGCAAATCTACATCGGCGACAAGCATGTCGGCGGTTTCGACGATTTGTATGCGCTCGATCAAGCCGGCGGTCTGTCACCCTTGTTAAATGGCTAACTGACTCCAAATACAACGAGCGGGCGGAAATCCTTTGCATCGATAGTGGTTTTGATACAATTGCCCTCGCGTTTGATTTGGGCTTTTATTCGGCCATCCCAAGCCAACATCATCTGAGCGGCCCGTGCCGCTCGTTTTCACTATAACGAAAGCGTTCCATGTCTGAAGAAAACCTGCAACCAGTATTCCAAATCCAACGCGTCTACCTGAAAGACATGTCGCTGGAGCAACCGAATTCCCCAGCTATCTTCCTGGAACAGGAAGCGCCGACCATCGAAGTAGCCCTGGACGTGGGCGCCGAGCCGCTGGCCGACGGCATCTTCGAATCGACCGTCACCATCACCGTGACCGCCAAAGTCAAAGACAAGGTCGCTTTCCTGGTCGAAGGCAAGCAAGCCGGTATCTTCGAAGCCCGCAACATCCCTGCCGATCAACTCGATCCGCTGCTGGGCATCGGTTGCCCGAACATCGTCTACCCTTACCTGCGCGCCAACATCGCCGACGTGATCACCCGTGCCGGTTTCCCGCCAGTGCACCTGGCCGAGATCAACTTCGAAGTGTTCTACCAGCAGCGCCTGCAAGCCGTGGCCGACGCCGCCGCAGCAGCGCCAGCCGCCGACAGCGCCACCACGCATTAATTAGTCGGAGACATTCCGCTGTTATACTGTAGCAACGTCGCCGGGCGCTCGTCCGGCGGCTGTTTCACCCGACTAGCCGCGCCCCGCGCGCTGTCCTCCATCAGCAAGGTAAGCCATGACATTTCCCCGTTTGATCGCAGGTTTGAGCCTGATGCTGGCCGCCGCGGGCAGCCACGCGTTCGACTTCAAAACGGTAGGCGCCGCGCCCGTGGTGCTGTACGACGCCCCGTCGACCAAGGGCGGCAAACTGTTTGTCGTGCCGCGCGGCGCGCCGCTCGAAGTGGTGCTGGCCTACGGCGAATGGCTCAAGGTGCGCGACGTCAACGGCGAAATGGCCTGGACCGAGGCCAAGGGCCTGACCGCCAAGCGCAATGTGATCGCGCGCGTGGCCAACCTGAAGGTCCGCGCCACGCCGGATGATGCCGCCGCCGCCGTCTTCACCGCCGACAAGGGCGTGTTGATGGAAGTGACCGAAGTGGCCGCCGGCGGCTGGATCAAGGTGCGTCACCGCGACGGCCTGGTCGGTTACGTCAAGAATGCCGAGATCTGGGGCATATAATCCCAGGATCTGAACAACGGCCCATACATTGGCGCCGAACGGGATCCCATGCTAGATAATCAAACCAAACAAGCGGCGCCCGGCGTGCGCAAGGTGACCGTGCTCGGCGCGGGCGCCTGGGGCACCGCCGTCGCCATCGCGCTGGCCCAGCGCCACGACGTGCTGCTGTGGGGCCGCAACAGCGCCGCCCTGCAAGCCATGGGCGAGGCCCGTGAGAACACCGAATACCTTCCCGGCCATCCTTTCCCCGACCGTTTGCAAGTCGCCGCCGGCTTCGACGCCGCGCTGGCGCATGCGGCCGGCGCCGACGGCCTGCTGATCGCCGCCTGCCCGGTGGCGGGCCTGCGTCCGCTGCTGGAGCAACTCAAGCCGCACGCGGTGTCGCATGTGGTGTGGCTGTGCAAGGGCTTCGAATACGGCACCGGCCTGCTGCCGCATCAAATCGTGCGTGAAGTGCTGGGCGACGGCGTCGCCGGCGGCGCTTTGTCGGGACCTTCGTTCGCGCAGGAAGTGGCGCGCGGGCTGCCGTGCGCGTTGACCATCGCCTCAAGCTCGGCGGCGCTGCGCGATTGCGTCGTGACGGCCGTCCACGGCGGCAATATCCGCGTGTATTCCAGCGAGGATCTGGTTGGCGTGGAGGTCGGCGGCGCGGTCAAGAACGTGCTGGCGATCGCCACCGGCGTCGCCGACGGGCTGGGACTGGGATTGAACGCCCGGGCGGCGCTGATCACGCGCGGGTTGGCGGAGATCACCCGCCTGGGCACCGCACTGGGCGGGCAGACCGAGACGTTCATGGGGCTGACCGGCATGGGCGACTTGATTTTGACCTGCACCGGCGATCTGTCGCGCAACCGGCGCGTAGGCCTGGGGTTGGCGCAGGGCAAGGCGCTGGAAACCATCGTGCAGGAGCTGGGGCACGTGGCCGAAGGCGTGCCGTGCTCGAAGGCGGTGCGCGAGCTGGCGGCCAGGATGGGCGTCGACATGCCGATCACAAACGCCGTGGCCGGCGTGCTGTTCGACGGCGACCAGCCGCAGGCGATGGTGGCCAGATTGCTGTCGCGCGATCCGCGCGATGAAAAGGTCAAACGCTGACCACAGAAATTCGTGATACCACGGAGACACGTAGGGCGGATTAGCGAAGCGTAATCCGCCATGCATGCGTTTCGACGGCTCACGCATTGGCGGATTACGGCGTTCCGCCTAATCCGCCCTACGTGTCTCCGTGGTTAATCCAATTACTCGTCCACGGTTTCTTCTTTTGCTGCACGCATCCACTGCACCAGCGGGAACGCGTCCTTCAATCCGTTGACGATCAACGGCACCAGCAACTCCGGCTTGTTCATCGGCACGTCGATCTCGGTCCACACGAAGAAACTCTTCAGCTTGATGTACTCGATGTGCTCGTGATCGGCGTCGAAGCCCTTCGGTGGCCGCATCAGCTTGCCCTCGTCGCGGATATCGCCAAACGTCAGGCGCAGCTTCTTGTTCTTCAGTACCTTCTTAAACCCGGCGGCATCGTCGACCATGTGCTGGCGCAGCGCCTTCAAGCGTCCCGCCGGCGGCATGTACTCGCCCGCGCCGAACAGCAGCCTGCCCTGCCCGTCGATCTGCATGTAGTACGTCGGCCCGCCGGTCTGGCTCGGCCGGCGCATGTCGTTCGGCGCCACCGCCGCCGAGAAGCGCGTCTTGTACGGGCTCTTGTCATGCGCGAAACGCACGTCGCGGTTGATGCGGAACATCGCCTTCTTCGGATTGCTGAACTTGACCGCCGGATCGAACTTGCCGACCCCGGCAATCATCTCGGTGACCACCTGCAGGAATTCTTCGCGCAGAATGTCGTAGCGCGGCTTGTTCATGATGAACCACGGACGGTTGTTATTGTCAGCCAGTTCTTTGAGGAATTGAGTCAGGTCGCGTAAATGCATGGGTTGGGTTTACTTTATTTTGGCGCTGGCCGGACGCTTGCCGACCGTGACGTCGATCGTCGCTTCGCGGCTCTTGCGCAAGATCGTCATTTTAGCTTTTTCGCCCGGAGTCAGTTGGGCGATGAGGTTGAGCATGCCGTTGGTGTCGGTGACCGGCTTGCCGTCAACCGTCAGCAGGATGTCGCCCGGCTTGATGCCGCCCTTGTCGGCCGGGCCGTGGCGCACCACGCCGGCGATGATGGCGCCGCTCTGGCGCTTGAGACCGAAACTGCTGGCCATCTCCGGCGTGATCTCCTGCGTTTCCACGCCAATCCAGCCGCGCACCACGTGGCCGGACTTGATGATCGCCTCCATCACCGTCTTGGCGGTCGATACCGGAATGGCGAAGCCGATGCCGACCGAGCCGCCGCTTTGCGAATAAATCGCCGAGTTGATGCCCAGCAGGTTGCCGGTGACGTCGACCAGCGCCCCGCCCGAGTTGCCGAAGTTGATCGCGGCGTCGGTCTGGATGAAGTTCTCGAAATGGTTGATGTGCAGGTTGTTGCGCCCCAGCGCGGAGATGATGCCCATCGTCACCGTCTGGCCGACGCCGAACGGATTGCCGATCGCCAGCACCACATCCCCCACCTGCGCCTGCTCGGCCTGCCCCAGTACGATCACCGGTAACTTGTCGAGCGCGATCTTGATGACGGCCAGGTCGGTCTCCGGATCGGTGCCGACCACCTTGGCGGCGGCCTTGCGGCCGTCGGCCAGCACGACCTCGATCTCGTCGGCGGCTTCGACCACGTGGTTGTTGGTCAGGATGTAACCCTCGGCCGAGACGATGACGCCGGAGCCGAGGCTGGCCTCGTCGTCGTCGCCCTCGCCGTCGCGGTCACGGTCGCCGAAGAATTTTTTGAAGAAGGGGTCGCGCAGCAGCGGATGCTTGCGGTGCTTGGGCTTTTTGCTGGTGATGATGTTGACCACGGCCGGCATCGCGCGCCCGGCCGCCGCCCGGTAAGAACCGACGGCCGACGCCGGCGCCTTGCCGGGTCCCGCCTCCATCATCACGGCCGGCCGCTCCGGGCTGCCCATCTGCTGCAGGCGCACGGGCGCGCCGCCCTGCGGCCCCACGGCCGCATAAACAAAGTACAGCGCCAAAACGACGGTCACCGTTTGCGCAAACAATAACCAGAGTCGTCGCATAGCTTGCATCTGCCGCCCGGCGGGCGGCGTCCCGTGGTTATTCCTGATTATTTCTTGAGGGCGTCGCGGATTTCGCGCAGCAACACGATGTCCTCGGCGGGCGGGGCCGGCGGCGGCGTCACGACCGGATGCTCGCGCAGGTTGCGCGCGCGGTTCATCAACCGCACCATCTGGAAGATGACGAAGGCCAGGATGATGAAGTTGAGCAGGATCGTGGCGAAGTTGCCGTAGGCAAACACCGCGCCCAGCTTCTTGGCTTCCGCCAGGCTCAGGCCGGCCGCCTGGCCGTTCAGGCCGATGTAGTAGTTGGCGAAGTCGAGCCCGCCGAACAGCTTGCTGATCGGCGGCATGATGATGTCGGTCACCAGCGAATCGACGATCTTGCCGAAGGCGCCGCCGATGATCACGCCAACGGCGAGGTCGACCACATTGCCCTTCATCGCGAATTCTTTAAATTCTTGCATCATTGCCATTTCTATATCCTCGACATGTGGTCATTTGTGAACAAAACCGCGTGTGGATCATACTATTTTTTCAATTAGATTCCAAACACGCTTGCCGTTCGCGCATTTGGACAGCGATTTACGTTATAAGTTTGACCTATATCAATTGGCAAAACGGCCGGGCGCCCTCATAGGGCAGAGTCCGCTAAAAATCAAGCCCAAAATGGTGCGCAAATCGCCCAAATTGGGGTTACGGCAACGTTTTTGCTTTAATTCGCTACACGGTTACCTTATAATTTAAGGTTGCTAGAAGCTACATTCGTGCTTCATCAAGTTTTCAGTTTTCAGGTTTGTTCGCGGTTTCCAGATTTTGTTCGCACTTTGACTGATTGGGGTTTGTATGAGTAACGAAAAGCAGGTCGATTCCGGCCGTCGCGGTTTGCTCGTCGCAACAGGCGCGGCGGGTGGTGTAGTGGGTCTGGCAACCGCGGGGGCGCTGGTGAGCACCTTCCAGCCGTCGGAACGGGCGAAAGCCGCCGGCGCGCCGGTCGAGGTGGACATCTCGGCGCTCAACCCCGGGGAAATGACAACGGTCGAATGGCGCGGCAAGCCGGTCTGGATCTTGAAGCGCACCCCCGAAATGGTGGCGTCGCTGAAAAAGACCGACGGCAAGGTCGCCGACGCCGAGTCCAAACGCAATCCCGAAGAATTCACGCCCGAATACGCCCGCAACGAATGGCGCTCGCGCAAACCCGACATCCTGGTCGCCGTCGGCATCTGTACCCACCTCGGCTGTTCGCCCTCGTCCAAGTTCGCCCCCGGTCCGCAGCCGTCGCTGCCGGACGACTGGGAGGGCGGCTTCCTGTGCCCGTGCCACGGCTCGACCTTCGACATGGCCGGCCGCGTCTTTAAAAACAAGCCGGCGCCGGACAATCTGCAGGTTCCGCGCTACATGTTCTTGAGCGACAACAAGCTGGTCATTGGCAAAGACGAGAAAGGCGAGGCGTAAATCATGGCGGCTTTCAAAGAGACAAAACTGCCGGCGAACGCGCCGGTGGCACAAAAAGCACTAGGCTGGGTCGACGACCGCTTCCCCCTGACCAAACTGTGGAACGATCAATGGGGCAAATACTACGCCCCGAAAAATTTCAACTTCTGGTACATCTTCGGCTCGCTGGCGATGCTGGTGCTGGTGCTGCAGATCGTCACCGGCATCTTCCTGACCATGCACTACAAGCCGGACGCCAACCTGGCCTTCGGCTCGGTCGAATACATCATGCGCGAAGTGCCGTGGGGCTGGCTGGTGCGCTACATGCACTCGACCGGCGCCTCCGCCTTCTTCATCATCATCTACCTGCACATGACGCGCGGCTTGCTGTACGGCTCGTACCGCAAACCCCGTGAACTGATCTGGCTGTTCGGCTTCGCCATCTTCCTGTGCCTGATGGCCGAGGCCTTCTTCGGCTACCTGCTGCCATGGGGCCAGATGTCGTACTGGGGCGCCCAGGTGATCGTCAACCTGTTCGGCGCCATCCCGCTGATCGGACCGGACCTGTCGCTGTGGATCCGCGGCGACTACGTCGTCTCGGACGCCACCCTGAACCGCTTCTTCGCCTTCCACGTGATCGCCATTCCGCTGGTGCTGCTGGGCCTGGTTGCCGCGCACTTGATCGCGCTGCACGAAGTCGGCTCGAGCAACCCGGACGGCATCGAAGTCAAAGAGAACCTGGGCCCGGACGGCCACCCGGTCGACTCGATCCCGTCGCACCCGTACTACACGGTGCACGACCTGTTCGGCGTGTCGGTGTTCCTGCTGATCTTCAGCACCGTGGTGTTCTTCGCGCCGGAAATGGGCGGCTACTTCCTCGAGTACAACAACTTCCTGCCGGGCGACTCGCTGAAGACCCCGCTGCACATCGCCCCGACCTGGTACTTCACCGCGTTCTACTCGGTGTTGCGCGCCACCACCGCCGACTTCATGTGGGTGCTGATGTTCTTCGTGGCCGCCTACGTGGTGTTCGTCTGGCTCAAGTCCAACCTGCCGCGCCTGGTGAAGATCGCCATCGCCGTCATCGCGCTGGTGGCCATCATCGGCATGCTGCCGCAGATCCTCGACGCCAAGTTCTGGGGCGTGGTGTTCTTCGGCAGCTCGGTCGTGATCCTGGCCTTCCTGCCGTGGCTAGACAAGTCGCCGGTCAAATCGATCCGCTACCGTCCGACCTGGCACAAGTATGTGTATGCCGTGTTCTTCCTGTCGTTCCTGACCTTGGGCTACCTCGGCACCCTGGCGCCGACCGACGGCCGCACCCTGGTGTCGCAAGTGTGCACCCTGCTGTACTTTAGCTTCTTCCTGTTCATGCCATGGTGGAGCGCCATGGGCACATTCAAAAAAGTGCCCGACCGCGTCGTCTTCCACGCGCACTGACCGTACCTTGGCTAAAGTATATAAAGGACATGACATGAATTTTGCAAAGAAACTGCTCGCCGCGCTGGCCCTGCTGCCGGCCCTGGCGTTCGCCAACGAAGGCGGCGTCGCGCTCGACAAGGCACCGGACCGGTCGAACAACATGGCCGCGTTGCAACATGGCGCCAAGCTGTTCGTCAACTATTGCCTGAACTGCCACAATGCCTCATCGATGCGCTACAACCGCCTCAAGGACCTGGGCCTGAGCGAGGAGCAGATCAAATCGCACCTGCTGTTCACCGGCGAGAAGGTCGGCGAAATGATGACCACCACCATGCATCCGAAGGATGCCAAGGTCTGGTTCGGCGTCGTGCCGCCGGATCTGTCGGTCATTTCGCGGGCGAAATCGTCGGGCGCCGGTACCGGCGGTGACTACCTGTATACTTACCTGCGCAATTTCTACCAGGACGACACCCGCCCGACCGGCTGGAACAACCGCGTGCTGGAAAACGTGGCGATGCCGCACGTGCTGTGGGAGTTGCAGGGTGTGCAAAAGATCAAGATGGAAACGGTGCCCGATCCGCACGATCCGGCCAAAACGATCCATCAGTTCGCCGGCTTCGAGCAGGTCAAGGCCGGCAGCATGAACAAGTTGGAATTCGACACCGCGGTAGCCGACCTGGTCGGTTACATGGAGTGGATGGCGGAGCCTGCGGCGCAGACCCGCAAAAAATTGGGCGTGGCGGTGGTATTGTTCATGTCCCTGTTCGTCTTGCTGGCATGGCGCCTGAACGCGTCGTTCTGGAAAGAAGTTAAATAATCGAGAGCGCCGGCTGGCCCGGCGCTTGTTTTGCGATGCCCGCCGCTGGCGGGCGATCGATCCGGGGTGATCCGTTCGCGGGTTCACCCCCTTAGTTTTTAAGGAACTACAAAAAATGATGGTTCTCTACTCGGGTACAACCTGCCCATTTTCGCAGCGCTGCCGTCTGGTCCTGTTCGAAAAAGGCATGGACTTTGAAGTGCGCGACGTCGACTTGTTCAACAAGCCGGAAGATATCTCGACCATGAATCCGTATGGTCAGGTACCGATTCTGGTCGAGCGTGAATTGATTCTGTACGAATCGAATATCATCAACGAATACATCGACGAGCGCTTCCCGCATCCGCAGCTGATGCCGGCCGATCCGCTGATGCGCGCGCGCGCGCGCCTGATGCTGTTCAATTTCGAGAAGGAATTGTTCGTCCATGTGCACGTGCTCGAAAGCGAACGCGCCAAGGGCAACGACAAGAGCCACGACAAGGCGCGCGCGGAAATCCGCGACCGCCTGACGACCCTGGCGCCGCTGTTCCTGAAGAACAAGTACATGCTCGGCGACGAATTCTCGATGCTCGACGTGGCCGTCGCGCCGCTGCTGTGGCGTCTGGACCACTACGGCATCGAACTGTCGAAGACCGCCGCCCCGCTGATGAAGTACGCCGAGCGCATCTTCTCGCGCCCGGCCTACATCGAAGCGCTGACGCCGTCGGAAAAGGTCATGCGCCGCTGATCGGTTCGATCGCGGAAACGCCGATGTTTAGTTGAAATTATCGGCGCGCCCACCGTGTTGAACCGGGGGCGTGCCGTGTTTTACCGTAGTCTGGAATACCATGTCCGAAATCTCTACCAAGCCCTACATGCTGCGCGCCATTTATGAGTGGTGCACCGACAGCGGCTACACGCCCTACCTGGCCGTCAAGGTCGACGCCTCGACCACTGTGCCGATGGAATATGTGAAGAAAGGCGAAATCGTCCTCAACATCAGTTTCGGCGCCACGTCGGGGCTGAAGATGGACAACGACAGCATCCGCTTCCACGCCCGCTTCGGCGGTGTCTCGCGCGAAATCTACGTCCCGGTCAACAACGTGATGGCGATCTACGCCAACGAAAACGGCCAGGGCATGGCGTTCGAACCGCAGACCGGCGGGACCGAAGCGCCGCCGCAGGCCGAGGAGACGAGCGTGCCGGGACCGTCCTTGGCGGCCGTGCCGACGCCGGCGCCGGAGGGCAAAAACGAGGCGCCAAGCGCCCCGCAGGACGACAACGACCCACCCAAAAAGGGCGGGCGCCCCACCCTGACGCGGATTAAATAGCGTATAATTTGCCCCGTACAAGTTTCGCCGACTTAGCTCATTTGGTAGAGCAGTTGATTTGTAATCATCAGGTGGCCAGTTCGAAACCGGCAGTCGGCACCAATAAAATCAAGGGCTTACAGCGATGTAAGCCCTTTTTCTTTGTTAAGTGTCAACGGAATGTCAACGCCAGTTTGGCATCGACCGCTTGGCGTGCAAAAGCTATTTCAATTTTCACCCGACCCCGCCGGCGAGATGAGCTCGAGTCGATCAGGCAGCGCGGACCACGAGCATACAACAACCAAATTGGATTTTTATGAGCCGAGGATACCCTACGTACAGCAAGGCAGCACAAAAAGGCGACCGTGGCGTTGATCTAGTTTCTCGCGTGTTCAATGAGGAGTTTGGTTGGTTGTTTAAGAGAAATCATCAAGAGCATGATTTTGGCATCGACGCTCAAGTGGATATTGTTCTGGAAGATGGAACCGTGACAGGGCAACTACTTGCCCTGCAAATCAAATATGGAAAATCTTTTTTTGAAGAAAAAAATCAGTGGGGATACGTATTTAGAGGGGAAGTGAAGCATTTTAACTATCTCTCCAATTATCCGACACCTGTCCTAATTACAATTTGCCATCCGGACACGAAAGACATTTACTGGGTCGTTTTTGCCGCAGAGACGACTTCTAGAGCAGGCAGTAATTGGAAAATTACCATCCCTTTTGAAAACAAATTAAATGGGGCAAAACAACGAATCTCTTCATTGCTTCCTCCTCCGTCTGACATTCTCGATGAGATGCAAGATTTTTGGAACATCAACGAAGTTCTCGTAACTCATGAACATATCCATTTCATCATTACCCGCGACGAAGTAAAGAGTCTTGACGTTACTTCGATACGAAGATTCTTTGACCGGATACGTAGTACAAAAGAGCTTGCCTACCACTGCCAAGGAAAGGTGGAAATAAGCTTCCATGGCTATGACAGCGATCTGAGGGAATTGTTCGAGATCCCGGAAATGCGACGATTCGCACCTGTACTAGTGACAGCACTTCCTGAACTTTTATTCTTTGCCTATACGGGAGAACGTGCGGAAACACTTAAAGCATTAGCTCTATGCTTAACCACGGTGGAGGTTCGCTCACGAACACCAAACGAACACAAAAAAATACCTATTGAAGTAACAACAAAAGAAATTGGTGATTTCCTGTTTAGCCAGTTTCCTGGCTTAAATGAAATGACCGAATGGCTCGGCATGTCGGTTGAGGAAAATAAGCGCATCTCTTACAGAACCACGCGTGCAACGGGAATTAATCTTCCCGAAGATTTTGAAACTCTGTAAATTTAAACGACAATCGCCCGTGAACATTGAATACAGTGGGCTATAAATCTAAATTTTCTGCCGTCTTCTTGGTCCGCAGGCACAGACAGCAAGCAACAGACGGATCTTGTACTCGTGGTGTCTGTAATGACCCAACGAAATCTGCTCAACTTACGCGGCTAATGCAAAAGTAGCCGCCGGGGTTTGCATCCGCAGCGCCTGGTGCGGGCGCTTGTGGTTGTAAACTGTATCCAGTCGCCGATCACGCGGCTGGCGTGCTGCAATGTCTCGAAACGATGCCGGTGCGTGCATTGTTCCTTCAAAGTTCGGATTACCCGTTCCACCATGCCATTTTGCTGCGGACAGTGCGGCGTGATGAACTCCTGCTTGAGGCCATAGCCACGCACCAGGGCCGTGAAGCTGCGGCTGGTGAAGACCAAGCCGTTGTCACTGCGCAGCAGGAACGGCGCCGGCACACGGCCCAGCGTGCCAAAGCGGGCAATCAGAGCGTGTTCCAGCGCGCTTAAGGCCGTGCAGGCCTTGCCGCGCTTGACGGCCCAGGCCAGCGTTACGGCGCTGATGTACTCAGGGCCGTTATCGCACAACGAATGACCAGTGGCTTGCCTCGCCATTCAATGATCCTGTCGAGCGATCGGATCACCCGTTCAGAGGGCGGCGAAAAGTCGACCTCGATCCCGAGTCCTTCGCGGTTGTAGTCGTCGATCACGTTGAACAAACGGATGCTGCGGCATTCAGCAAGTTGGTCGTGCATAAAGTCCATCGACCAGGTCTGGTTGATCTGCGTGGGCACGGCCAACGGTAATGGTTTTTCCCGCACAAGGCGATGCCGCGGCTTGATCCGTAGGTTCAGTTCCAGTTCGCGGTAAATCCGGTAGACGCGCTTATGGTTCCAACTGAACGACTTCACGTTGCGCAGGTAGAGGAAGCACAGTCCGAAGCCCCAATTACGCTGACTGGTGGTCAGCCGCACCAGCCAATCGGCAATGACCTCATTGTGCGCGTTCAGCTTGGCTTCGTAGCGATAGCAGGTTTGGCTGATGCCGAAGGCCAGACAAGCGACCTTGACGCTCATGCGGCCGGCCTCAACGTAGTGACGCGCCATCTCACGCCGGCGAGATGGCTTCACCACTTTTTTGCCAAAGCCTCCGCAACGATCTCGGCCTTCAGGCGCTCCTCGGCGTACATCTTTTTCAGACGACGATTTTCGTCTTCCAACTCCTTCATGCGGGCCATCAGCGAGGTGTCCATGCCGCCGAATTTGGAGCGCCATTTGTAGAACGTAGCGTTGCTGATGCCGTGCTCGCGGCACAGTTCAGGGACTGGCGAGCCGCCCTCGGCTTGCTTGAGGATGGCGATGATCTGGCTATCGGTAAAGCGGGACGTCTTCATGCAGAACTTTCCAAATCTGAGTTTGGAAAATTCTACTTTTAAACGCGATCATTTGCTGGGGGATTACCAGATGAAGCGACAACTACGTTGACAAACACCGACTGTTAGCTGCGAAAATCAAATTTGGATTTTATCTAACTTCCCCTTTTGATTTGGGGAAGATTTGAAATGTCATGCAGTCTGAAACGGAAAGCGCACATGTCGTCCCGGCGGAGCCCGCGCCTACGGGCTTCTAACCCCCACTACTGCGCACTTTTTCTCGGCTCAGGAAGCTCATGCGAACCACATACCGCCAAACATGCGCACCGGTGAATTTTTCTTGCAAAGCACATGAATGCAAGATAATCTTGCGTTGTGGATGAATGCAAGATACAATGCCGGGGTTAACTTGGGGGTATTCAATGGACTCGACAGCAATCCGCTTTCGACTGCAAGCGTTGCGGGACAAAAACAAGATGACGCAGAGTCAACTTGCCGACGCTCTTGGCTTTAAAGATCGCCAGACGCTGTCGCAAATTGAGACTGGCGATCGAAAGCTTGGATTCGAAGAAATGGTCCGAGCCGCTGAAGTTTTCGGTGTCGGAGTGGATTACTTTACTGATCCCTTTGAACTCGCAGGCGAAGGCAAGTTTTCTTGGAGGCAAACGAATGCGGATGCTCAAGAGCTTGTTGAGTTTGAGCACACCGCCGGGAAATGGATTGCCGCGTTCAGGCATTTGGCGAGAGTACGGGGCGACTCAATTCACTCTTCATTGAAGCGAGTTGCGCTTACTCAAAAATCGACATTCGAAGATGCAGTGGCTGAGGGCGAGGCGATAGGGGCCGCCCTTGGGTTGGGCGACACACCGTCTTCTCGCCTCGCTGCCGCCGTGGAAGAAAAGCTGGACACCCTAGTTCTGTATGTCGATACAGTTACTGGTGTTTCGGGGGCGGCATGTCAACTGGATCAACTCAATGCAGTAATCGTTAATCGAAGAGAGCATGCCTCCCGAAGAGTTTTTGACCTTGCGCATGAGCTATTCCACCTTCTGACATGGCACACAATGCCTCCAAAGCATGTTGAGTCTGTTTCGCTTCCCACTGATAAAGGCGAAAAACGTGTGGAACAGCTGGCAGAAAATTTTGCTGCGGGGCTTCTGATGCCAACTAGGGTAATCAAAAGTTATATCGGAAGCAACCCAATGCCACAAGGTGTTGCGCTTGCTGCTTGGATTCGCGCGCTTGCATCCCACTTTGGCGTTAGTGGTCTCGCATTGAAGTGGCGCCTCGTAAATATGGGGCTTATAAAGAAGACAGATGTAGCGGATGAGTTTCTGCGAGGGAACGGGGACGATAACACCTCACATTTGCCAGCTCGGTACAGCAAGCGATTCGTCTCCGCTATTTTATGGGGCATTGATGAGGGGCATGTATCTACACGACGCGTTGCGCAGCTATTGAGGATTTCCGTGGACGACCTGCAAGATCTTTTTGCAGAGCATGGACTTTCCGCTCCATTTGACTTATAAGTGGTCGCATGACTTTCAGTTCAAAACAACGAGTTCTTGTCGATACCAATGTCATCATTGAAGCCCACCGAACAGGTTGTTGGAAGACGATTGCCGGATATTTCAGCCTAGAGACAGTAGAGAAGGTAATTGAAGAGACGCAAACAGGTTCTCAAAATCGGTCGCCGGAAACTCATATTGATGAAGCAACTCTGCGAAGTTCGATTCGTCACGTACAAATTATAACCAGCGAGATGCGTGCCAAATTTCACCAAACCTACCCAAACGTGCTGCTCGACGACGGGGAGCGTGATCTGTTGATCTATGCCGGCAGTCTTCCAGTCGGCGAAGTCTGGCTGCTGAACAGCCCCGATATGGCGGCCGTGCGGCACGCACATTCGCGTGGATGGATAGATCGGCTCGTCTCGTTAGAGACCTTGAACGGGCACTTGAAAGGCAAGCTTGGTGCCACGCTCAAGGAAAACTATGGTGAACGCTGGCTGAGTGTCCGCCGAACCCAGCTTCTTTTAGGGTAGTGGCAAAAAATTGCCATCTGAAGCTGCAACCCCTTGAAACTTATCGAACTTCGATTCAGGCAGTCGGCATCAGCAAAAACAATCACTTAGCCCAGCCCTTACCGGCTGGCTTTGTGTTCTAAAATCCGATGGATGCATCGTGCAGCTTTTTTTTTGCACGCCGGCCTCGATTGCGCTGATGTGAGCAAACCAGCGTGTTCAGCGCGCGCGTAACAGTAGGATCCGGCAGGCTCAAGCCGCCAAAGGCGCAGGTTGGACTTGCAACGGAGTTTTCGCGAAGCGCTGTTCAGCTTGCCACAAATCATATGCGCTCTGCTCCGCCAGCCACAGCCGCGCTTCGCCGCCCCGCTCTATGCCCAGCCATGCCTCGATACGCAAAGCCATCTCCGGCGAAATAGCAGCGTGCCCGTTTAGGACACGAGACAGCGTGACACGATTGACGTCCAGCTGCTGCGCGGCTTCAGTCACTGACAGACCCAGCGCTGGTAGCACGTCATCACGTAAAGTCAGTCCCGGATGTGGTGGGTTAAACATGCGTGCCATGATATTCCTAATGATAATCTTGATAGTCGACAAGGATGGCATCCGTCCCCTCGAATCTGAAGGTCAACCGCCAGGAATTAGCGCTTGCCATCCGAACTAGCCGCGCCGACACGCGCCAAACTTGCGCGCGCTCCGGCCACGGCTTGCAAGCGCTCTTGCAGGTAGGTGCTCAGGCGTGGATGCTGGCTAAAAGCGACGTTGAAACGGATGTGCCGGTCGGGTGTGTCATTCACCGAGAAGGCGGCGCCACGCATGAGCAGGATCTTGTTGCGGTAGGCGTCTTGCACCAGCAGATCAACGTCCAGGCCTTCCGGCATCGTACCCCACAAGAAAATGCCGGCGTCCCCAGGCTGCTCGAAACGCACGCCCGCCGCGCTCAATTGGCGCGTGCTAGCGTTGCGTGCCACCATGATCTTGCGTTGTAGACGATCCAGATGTTTGCGCAAGTTGCCGGCTCTGAGCACTTCCAGCAGCACATATTCATTCAGCGCCGGCGTCGTCATGATGGAATGGATCTTGGTCCGCATCAGCACTCTGAGCAAGGCGGGGGCGGCGGCGAGATAGCCCATGCGCAAGGCGGGGCTCAGCGCCTTGCAAAAGCTGGAGTAATAAATCACACCATCAAGCCCGGAGAGGGATGCCAGCCGCGTACTATGGCCTTGCTGAAAATGGCCATGCACGTCGTCTTCGGCGATCAAGAAACCGTATTGCTGCGCCAACATCAAGACCTTGTGCAAATTGGCGGCGCTGCTGCTCCAGCCTGTGGGATTATGCAAGGCCGTTTGCATGAACAGCAGGCGTGGACGGTGCTCGCGGCAGGCGGCCTCCAATTCGTCCAGATCGAGTCCATCGGGGCGCCGCTTGATGGACACCAAACGAATGCCGTCCTGGCGTAACCTGCCAAACATCAGAAAATAACCCGGGTCTTCCACTAACACGGTGTCGCCAGCTTGCAAAAAACTTCGGCAAATCAAGTCGATCGCATGGGTGCCGCCAAAGGTGGTGAGTATGTGGCCGGCGTCAAAGGGGGCGCCGATGCCGCGCAACAGCAGCGCGATGTGCTCGCGTAATTCCGGAAGTCCCTGAGGCGGACAGCGCGAGGCCATGCCGGCGGCGCTACGCGCCAAGGCCCTCTGCACGGCGGTGGCCGGTACCGCGTCTTGCAGCCAGGTCGGCGGCAATGCGCCACTGCTTGCCAGCAATATACCAGCGCGTTGGTCGTTTCCTTGCTGCGCCAACCAGACCGGCTCTTGCTCCTCGCCCGCTTCCAGCGCGACCTCATCGGGAAGCGATTTGCTGGTGTCGTTCCTTGTGGAGACAAAAAATCCCGCCGTGCCATGGGAATCAATGACGCCTGCCGCGACCAACCTGTCATAGGCCACCACGACGGTATTCGTGCTGACCGCCAACTGGGCGGCCAGCTGGCGTATCGACAACAGTTTGGCGCCTCCAGCCAGGGCCCGGCTCTCGACCATGTGGCGCAACTTTGCCTCAATCTGCTTGGACAAGGCGATGGGAGAGGAGCGGTCGATGGCGAACATGATGAAAGTCTAGCGTAAAAACATCGCGGCCAGCACGAGCAAGGTTGCGCCCATCGTTAAATTGAAGACGCGCTGCTTGCGCGGATCTTTTAGCAAGCGACGAATCGAGACGCCAAACAAGGCCCACATGACATTGCAAGGCATTCCCACCAGGGTGCCAATCACCGCCACCAGTAGCGCGCTACCGACCGTGTTGTGCCCCGCAGGCATGAAAACCGATGCCACGGTTATGGCCTTCAGCCAGCTCTTGGGGTTAAGCGCTTGAAATGCCGTAGCCTGGGCAAATGACACCGCCTTGGGTGCATGCGCTCCCCCCACCGATGCTCCACTGAGTTTCCATGCCAAAAACACCAGGTACAACGATCCCGCGATACGCAGCGCTTGTTGCGCCCACGGGTAGGCTATAAAAACACTTCCCAGCCCCACGCACATCAGCATGGTTTGCACGAACATGCCGACCTGGATGCCCAGAATGGCTGGCAGCGCGCCGCGCGCACCAAAATTGGCGCCAGTGGTGGCGAGCATGACGTTGTTCGGCCCGGGGGAGGCCGACATTACGAGGCAATAGCTCATCAAGGGCAAGAGTTCGATCATGGTGTGCAATTCGCGGCATGGGAATGGCACAAGTCTAGAAGTGCGGCGCGGCGGGGACAAGGCACAAGACAAAGGGGACAGACCCATGCTGTATCAATCGATGTACAGCTACAGTTGCCTCATCGATGGATGGCCCATCACACAAAACATTTCCTTCGCGGGCCAGCCACGCACGATTGACGACCGCCTGATCAGCATCTGCCAATTAATACTGATTCGGCCTCACCTCCCGCAATCTTGCTACAATCGTCCCATGCGACAGTTCCTTGCCATGATCATCGCGCTGGTCTTCGTGCTGCACAGCTCCCTGCTGGCGGCCGCGCCCGCTCGCATGTGCTGCAAGAACGCCGATTGTCCAGTGACGCAATGCGTGGCGATGGATTGTCTGCCGGCCGCGATGCCCGCCATCGCCGCCGATATCGCACTGTCCGCGCCGACGCTGACGCGCCTGCCAGCCCACTGCCCCGCCCCGACCATCTCTCCGGCACCGGTGAGAGATGTGTGGTGCCCGCCCGATTAGCACGCCGAAGTGATGTTACGAGCAGCTCAACTTCTAGCTAATAAAGGAAACACCATGAAATCAATCATCATCAAAGCAAGCGCCGTGACGGCCATCCTGCTGGCTTCGGCTGGCGCCTATGCGGCGACCACCATGGACTGCTGCGGCAGCCTGGAATGCTGCCTGAAGATGCTCGCCTGCTGCTTCTAACAGGTAGCAATTAAAAGGCCCGCCGGCGAGGGATCGCCGGCGGGCCTTTCGCCAATCTGCAAACACCTCGCGGGTTACTTGGCGCCGTCATCCGGGCATGGCATTCCCCCATCCGCCCATTTCTCCAATACCTGCACAAACTCCTCGTGCGACATCGGCGGTTGCGTGCGGTTGGCGCCGGGATTCCAGGCCCACAACACCAACGGATCGGTTTTCATATGTTCGATGACCTGCTCGCCGGTTTTGCGGTTGCCGTTGCGGACCGGATCGCGCATCTGCCGGCAGACTGCTTTCTTGTCCAACCCCTGCCAGCGCATGCTGAGCGGCGCCAGATGCCAGTTCGGCGCGCCAGGCACCTTGCCCTGCGCGGTGTTGGTAGCCTGGTGACAGGCGGCGCATTGCAGCACCGCCGAGCCATGGCCGTCTTTTCCCCGCACCACCTGCTGCGCGTGGAGCACCGCGAAATCCTTCTGGCGCGGGGCGTCGGCCTGATGGCAATTCACGCAGCGCGGCGTCATCACCACGCTGGCGACCGGGTCGAACAGCGCGCCGGGAGCCTTCTCCGGCGCGGCATGAGCCACGCCCACCGACCCAACCAGACCCACTCCCAAGGCCAGAAACAGCGCCAAACCCGCATGCCGCATCATGCCTGCCCCGCCGCCTTGTGGATCGCCGCGCGGATGCGCGGGTAGGTGCCGCAGCGGCAGATGTTGCCCGACATCGCCTGGTCGATATCCTTGTCGCTGGGTTTGGGGATCGCGCGCAACAGCGCGGTCGCCGCCATGATCTGGCCGGACTGGCAATAGCCACATTGCGGCACGTCGATCTCGGCCCAGGCGAGCGCCACGCGCTTGCCCACCGGCGTGGCGCCGATCGCCTCGATGGTCGTCACCTTCTTGCCCGCCGCCGCCGACACCGGCAGCACGCACGCGCGCGTCGGCTGGCCGTCGATGTGGACGGTGCAGGCACCGCACAGCGCCATGCCGCAGCCGAACTTGGTGCCGGACAGGTGCAGCTCGTCGCGCAGCACCCACAACAGCGGTGTGTCGGGTTCGGCGTGCACGGGGACGGCCTTGCCGTTGATGTTCAGTGAAATCATGTCTGCTCCTGTGGGGTTGCCTGCAACGCCGTGGCGATCGGCAGTTTGCGGATGCGTCGGCCGGTGGCGGCGTAGACGGCGTTGGCCAGCGCCGGCATCAGCGCCGAGGTGCCCGGTTCGCCCATGCCGCCGGGCGCTTCGTCGCTGGCGACGATGTGGGTTTCGATGACCGGCGTTTCGTGCATGCGCAGCACGCGGTAATCGTGGAAGTTGCTTTGTTCGACGCGGCCGTTCCGGAACGTGATGTCGCCCCACAGCGCGCCGGAGATGCCGAAGACGACGGCGCTTTCGACCTGCGCCCGCACGGTGTCGGGATTGACCACGATGCCGCAGTCGAGCGCGCAGACGACGCGCTGGACGCGCACCTCGCCATCCGCGATACGCGCGTCGACCACCATCGCCATATAGGTGCCAAAGGCGAATTGAAACGACAGGCCGCGGCCAATGTCGCCGTCGCGCGGGCCCCGCCAGTTGGCCTTCTCCGCCGCCAGCTTCAACACCCTTTCCGCGCGCGGATTCTTGTCCAGCAACGCCAGCCGGTAGCGCAGCGGATCGGCCTTGGCGGCAGCCGCCAGTTCGTCGATGAAGCTCTCGACCACGAACACATTGTGGCTCGGGCCGACGCCGCGCCAGAACGCGGTCGGTATCATCGGCGGTTCGTGCCGCGTGTACGCCACCTTGATGGCCTTGAAGGCGTAGGGTGGCGCCTCGGCGCCGTCGACGGTTTCCGTGTCGAAGCCGTTGTTGAAGGCCGGCGGCAGGAAGCGCGCCAGGATCGACGAACCCGTCACGTGATGCGACCACGCCACCGGCATGCCCTGCTCGTCGAGGCCGGCGCGCATGCGGTCGTAGAAGTACGGACGGTACATGTCGTGCTGGATATCCTCCTCGCGGCTCCAGATCACCTTGACCGGATGCCGGACCGCGCGCGCGATGCGCACGGCGCGCTCGACGCCGTCGATTTCCAGCCGACGCCCGAAGCCTCCGCCGAGCAGAAAGTTATGGACGGTGACGTTCGCTTCCGGCAGGCCTGTGACCTTGGCGGCCACGGCCACGGCACGGGTGACGACCTGGGTGCCGGTCCAGACGTCGCAGCGGTCCGCCTGCACGTGCACGGTGCAGTTCATCGGTTCCATCGGCGCGTGCGCCAGGAAGGGCAGCTCGTAGACCGCTTCCACCACGTGCGCCGCTTTGGCAAAGGCCTGTTCCGGTTCGCCGTCGCTGCGCACCTTGGCCGCGCCCTGGCCGGCGGCACGGGCCATGTCGGCGACGATGTCGGCGGTGGACAGATGCGCGTTCGGGCCATCGTCCCAGCGCAACGCCAGCAGCGACAAACCCTTCTGCGCCGCGCCGTAGTTGTCCGCGACCACGGCGGCGCAGTCTTCCAGGCGCACCACCTGGCGTACGCCGGGCACCTTGAGCGCTGCCGCCTCGTCCAGGTCCAGCAAGCGGCCGCCATAGGCCGGCGTGATGGCCAGCGCCGCCACCTTCATGCCCGGCAGCTGTACGTCGATGCCGTACCGTGCCGAGCCATCGAGCTTGCCCGGCGTGTCGAGGCGGCGCGCGGCCGTGCCGATCAGGCGGAAGTCCTTCGGCTGCTTCAATACGATCGCCTCGGGCGCGGGCAATGGCAGTTTGGCCGCCGCCGCCGTCAGCGCCCCATAACGCAGCCTGCGGCCGCTGGCCGCGTGGATCACCGCGCCCTTCTGCGCGCGACAGCTTGCGGGATCGACGCGCCACGCTTCGGCCGCCGCCCGCACCAGCAGCATGCGCGCGGCGGCGCCGGCCTGGCGCATCGGCAGCCAGGCGGCGCGGATCGTGGTCGAACCGCCCGTCACCTGGAAGCCCAGCGCCGGATTGATGTAACGCTTATCGTCGGCGCCGGCGTGTTCAAGTACGACGTCGCGCAAATCGACCTCAAGCTCCTCGGCAATCAGCATCGGGATCGAGGTATACGTGCCCTGTCCCATCTCGACATAGGGCATCGTCATGTGGACCTTGCCGTCGGCGGCGATGCGCACCACCGCGTTGGCTTCCCAGTCCGCAGTGGCGGCGCTGTCGCGCGCGCGGACGGACGGGATGGCGACCTGCAGCAGCAGGCCGCTCCCCGCCGCCACGGCTTTGAGAAATAAACGGCGATCGGTCATGCAAACTCCTTGCGCGGCGCGCTCATACTTTGGTGGGTGCTCAATGGCCAACGGGGATCGGATTGTCTTTGAGCGACTGGTTGAAGGCGTTGACGAACGCGTGTTCACCGGAGCCCGGGTTGTCGCGCAGCGCCCGCACCTGCTCGACGTAGACCTCATCCTTGCCGCTGGCCAGGCCCGCCATGGTGGCGGCGACGAAATCCGGCAGCGGCATGGCGCGCGCATCGCCGCTCTTGTAGACCAGGTCGGTATCGACCCACGGCGGCGAAATCTCCACCACGCGCACACCGCTGCCGGCCAGCATGAAGCGCTGCGACAGCGCATACGAATGCATCGCGGCCTTGGTGGCGGAGTAAACGGCCGTGCTGGCCAGCGGCACGAAGGCGAGCACCGACGAGTTGTGGATCACCAATGCGTCCTTCTGCCGCTTGAGGTGCGGCAGCAGCGCCGATGTCATGCGCACCGGACCGAGCAGGTTGGTGGTGACCGTCTGCACGGCGGCGGCGTCGTCGATCTCGCCGGCGGCGTCGTCGAAGGGCATGATGCCGGCGTTATTGAACAACACGTTCAGTGCGGGGAAGTCCTTGACCAATTGGGCGGCCACCGCCCTGATCTGTTGCGGATTCTGGATGTCCAGTTGCACGCCGTGCATGCCAGGGTTGGCCTTGGTCACTTCGTCGAGCAGCGCCGCGCGGCGGCCGCTGATGATGACCTGGTTGCCGAGGCGATGGAATGCTTCGGCGATGCCGCGTCCGATGCCCGACGTGCCGCCGGTGATGAAGATCGTATTGCCGCTCGGTTTCATGATGCCTGCCTTCGTTCGGTTGGTTGGGTGCTTGCAATTCTGAACGCACTTCACCGCCCGCAGCGGACGTACTTCCCGCAATAAAAGACATCTTGGAATCAATGTCCGAAAGCGAGGGTTTCCTGTCCGTTTCGGTGGCGCGGGCGCTCCTATAATCGGTGGCACTATCGATTCGAAAGGAAATCATGCACACGCTGCTCGACAAAATCATCGAAGCAC
This sequence comes from Duganella sp. GW821-FHT07F09, assembly GCF_059418705.1. Lineage (NCBI taxonomy): Bacteria > Pseudomonadati > Pseudomonadota > Betaproteobacteria > Burkholderiales > Oxalobacteraceae > Duganella > Duganella sp. GW821-FHT07F09. The sequence goes on from NZ_JBWKQJ010000002.1 coordinate 246,978, forward strand.
ACGGCGGCACGGCGCGCTGGAACGGATTCAGCACCTTGTCGGCGCATCTGTCGCAGGGGGGTGTCATCTGGCCGCTCAAAGGCAAGCCGGGCTTGCTCGACGAAGTGGACGTCCAAATCAAACTGCATCAACCGTGGACGTCGCACAGCCCGTTCGGCGCTGCGGCGCGCACCGAAGTGACGCCGCAGCGTGTCGCGCTGGTCGGCGCGGACGGCGCGCTCATCGAAGAAGCCCTGGCGCCACGCTCCAGCTTTGCCGGCCACCAGCTCGACACGCCGTGGAGCAATACGCAGTTGGCTTATTTTGTTGGCTATGCGATCTGGAACTATTTCACGATGCCTTTCATGCTTGCTGGTCCCGGTTTTTCACTATCGGAGCTGTCTTCCTGGGAAGAAAACGGCCAAGTGTGGCGCCGGTTGCAGGCCACCTTCCCAACCGACCTGGCGACCCACAGCCCGGTACAGACGTTCTATTTTTCCGACGACGGCTTGCTGCGCAGGCATGACTACGACGTCGACATCAGCGGCGGCGCGCCGGCGGTGCACTATCTGTCCGAACATGTGGTGGCGCAAGGCATCACGGTGCCGACGCGGCACATGATTTACGTGCGCGACGCCGACGGCGGCCATCAACCCGAGCCCCTGGTGGTATCGATCAGTGCCAGCGACATCCGGTTTGCCTGAATCGGCGGCGCGGCTGGTCCACGTCCACATCCGCCACCCGGAGGCCATCGTCAGCGCCGGCCTGGCCGCGCTGCTGGCGGATTGCCCGCATGCCCGGATTGCGGACCAACCGCCCGGTCGGCGCGGCGGTGTGGACGTGGTCGTCACCGATTACGCCGATGCCATGAACCGCTTGCCCGGCGCGATCGAGCGCGGCGAGCGCATCATGATCATCAGCCAGCGCGAGCGCGAATGGGATGTGCGCGCCGCGATGGCGGCCGGTGTCCATGGCTATGTTCCCCAGCGCTGCGATGTGGCCGAGCTGCATGCCGCCTTGCGCGCGCTCGGCGAGGGGCAACGGTATTTCAACAAGGAGCTGCTGGCGCGCGCGACGCAGAATCTCTCCGCCGGCGCGCTGACGTCGCGCGAGGGCGAAGTGTTGGAGCTGCTCGCCCTGGGATCGTCCAACAAGCGCATCGCCATCACGCTCGACATCGGCGTCGGCACGGTCAAGAGCCACATCAAATCACTGTTTTGCAAGCTAGGCGCCACGGCGCGGACCCATGCGGTCGTGCTGGCAACGCAGCGCGGGTTGGTGTCCTACCGGAGCGGTCTTTCCCTGCAAGCGTCGGTGGTCAGACTGCCGGATTGAAGCGCGTAGAATATGGCGTTCATCTTATCAACTTACCGGTTTCCAGCGAGGCATCCGTGGCAGCAAAAGTGGCATTGGTGGTGTTCCCCGATTTTCACATACTCGACTTGTCGATCCTGTCGGTGCTTGGCATCGCCAATCATTTCGTTCCGGACAGCTACGACGTCGAAATTGTGTCGATGACGGGCGGGCTGATCCCCAGCAAGACCGGCCTGAGCATCGATACCAAGGTCTTCGCCGACCAGGTGTACGACACGGTGATCGTGGGCAGCTCGCCCGGCATACCGGCGGCGTACCCGCTCATGGTGGAGCGGCTGAAAGCCGCCGCGGCCACGTCGCGCCGGATCGCCAGCATTTGCACCGGTGCCTTCATTCTGGCCGAGGCCGGCGTGTTGAACGGCCGCTCGGTGACCACCCACTGGTACTTCGCGGACGCCTTGAAGGCCCAGTTTCCCCACACCAAGGTCGATCCCGACAAGATATTCATCCGCGATGGGAACGTCTGGAGCTCGGCCGGCATGACCGCCTGCATCGACCTGGTGCTGGGGTTGGTGGAGGCCGACCTCGGACACGATGTCACCAAGCAGATTTGCAAGACGATGGTCCTCTACCATCGCCGCTCCGGCGGGCAGAGCCAGTTCTCCTTGCTTGCCGAGATCGACCCGAAACAGGAGCGCATTCGCCGCATACTGTCCTTCATCAAGGATAATTTGAGCGAACCGCTGAGCATCCAGCAGCTGGCCGACCAGGTCAACTGGAGTCCGCGCCATTTCAGCCGCGCGTTCCAGGCCGAAACCGGGATGTCGCCCGCCAAGGCGATCGAGAAGCTGCGAGTGGAAGCGGCGCAGGCGCTGATCGAGAGCGGCCACACGTCGGCGTCGCGCATCGCGGTGCAAACGGGGTTTGGCGACGACGAGCGAATGCGCCGCGCCTTCGCACGCGTGCTGGGCGCGTCGCCCCGCGACCTCGTGCGGGAGTCACGTTCGAGCAAGATCGCGGTCGGCCGCTGACGGCGGCCTTTGCACGCGAGCTCCCTTTTTACGATCCGCCATCGATGATCGTCCCGATTCATCCGGCCGCCACAGCGCAGCCAGCATCCGCCCGCCTGCGTCGCGTTGATTAACGAGTTCTTAAAAACTCGAATAATTCATTAATCCCACCTCGGCAATATCCATCTGGTAGGCGTGTCTTCCCGACCAACGCCTATGGCTTCGACACGCCCGCTAACCTCATTCGCCATGGGTACCCTGCCTATGGCAAAGGATCTTTCAGATGAAAATTATCCAATCCCTCGTGCTTGCGGCGATCGTGCTGGGCACCAGCGCATGCGCCAGCACTGCCACCAAGCAGCAACCGACGGCTTCCCCATCCGTCATGGAATCCGCCGCCGTGACGCCCGCCGCCACCCCGGCCGACGCCACCCAAGCCAACGATCCGTGGGAAGGCTACAACCGCAGCATGTACAGCTTTAACACCAAGGTGGACAAGTACGTCATGCGTCCCATCGGCGTGGCCTACGACAAGGTGATGCCGGACGTGGTGCAGCGCCGGATCACGTCCTTCTTCGCCAACCTGCAGGAACCGCGCACGATGGTCAACCAGGTCCTCCAGGGACGCCCCGTCGGCGCCGCCAAAACGCTGGGCCGCTTCGTGGTCAACACCACCGCCGGCGTCGGCGGCATCTTCGACCCGGCCAGCGACTTGAAACTCGACCGCGCCAACGAGGATCTGGGCCAGACGCTGGCGGTGTGGGGATGGGAAGACTCAAGATACTTTGTCGCGCCACTCCAGGGTCCAAAGACGGTGCGGGACTTCGTCAGCGGGTTCGGCGACAAACCATTGAACCCCACCGGATACATCGACGATAGCGGCGTAAGCATGGCCGTCACGCTGCTCAAGATCGGCAGCATGCGGGCCGCCGCCCTACCGCTGGACGAGATGCGCGCCGGCGCGCTTGACGAGTACGCGTTTGTGCGCGACATGTGGATGAAGAAACGCCAGTCCCAGATTCAAGCGCACTGACTATTCGGCGCTACCGCTGTTGCGGCGGGCGGCGGCGCCGTTCCCGGCGCCATGTCCGCCAACGTCTCCGCCAGCTCAAGCGTGAGCGTCGCCAGCTGCGGCCTCACCGTGTCCAGCTCGCCGGCATCAGCCAATTGCTCGATCAGCGCGCATCGCGCACGCAATGCATCCGCGCCGAGAAACGCGGCCCCGCCCAACAAGCTGTGCGCGGCCAGCGCGACCGCCAAGGCATCGCCCTCGTCCAGCCCCTGCCACGCCACCGCCAGCAGGCGCGGCCCTTCGATCACGAAGGCCGAGCGCATGGCGCGGTGCAACCTGGCGTCCGCCTCCGCCGATCGCACGCCGGCGGCGGGCAACTCCGCCACGCCGAACATGTCGTCCAACTCGCTCAACGCCGGCGCGCCCGCCGCCATGGCGCGCTGCTCGCCGATCAATGGCCTGCCGTTCGCCAGCAGCGCTTCGAGCTGGCGCGCGATCTCGGTGTGCAGTGCGATCTCATCGATAGGCTTGGCGAGGAAGCCGCTGGCGCCGGCCGCCAGGAAGCGTTGCCGCTCCTCGGCCGTCGCGTTGGCAGTCAGCGCGATCACGGGCACGGCGGCGTCGCGCACGCCGTCCAGCCCGGCGCGCAGGCGCTGCAACGCGGCCATGCCGTCCATGCGCGGCATGCGGCCGTCCATGATCACCAGGTCGTAGTTGCGCGCGGCCAGTTCCTCCAGCGCCGCCAAGCCATCCTCGACGATGGTGAGGGTGTGGCCCATATTGCTCAACAGCTCGGTCAAGATAACCTGGTTGGTGCTGCCGTCCTCCGCGCACAGCACGGCCAGGCGGGCCGCGTGCGGGCGGCGCGCTTCCTCCTCCTGCACAGCAACCGGCGCGCCGCGCTCCAGCGGCAGGCGCACGCGGAACACGCTGCCGAAGCCGGGTTCGCTAGTCGCCTCGATGCGTCCGCCCATGGCGGTGACGATGTTCTTGCAGATGGCCAGGCCCAATCCGGCGCCGCCGTATTTGCGGGACGTGGCGGCGTCGGCCTGCTCGAACTTCTGGAACAGCCGTCCGAGCGCCTCGGCCTCGATGCCGATGCCGGTGTCGCGCACGGTCAGGACGATGCCCCGCGCGCCGTCCTCCGCCACGTTTACGCGCACCTCGCCGCGCTCGGTGAACTTGACGCCGTTGCCGACCAGGTTCACCACCACCTGCCGCAGCCGCGTCGGGTCGCCGCGCCACCAGGCGGGCATCCCGGGGGCGAACTCGGCGATGAGCGAAACGCCCTTGGCCTCGGCGCGGTCGGCCAGCAGGCCCACCACGTCGTTGAGCAGCCCGGCGAGGTCGAAGTCCAGCACCTCCAGCGGCATCTTGCCAGCCTCCAAGCGGGAGAAGTCGAGGATGTCGTTGATGATTTGCAGCAGCACCTCGGCGTTGCTCAGACTTAGGCGCAGCTTGTCGCGGGTGTTGGGCGCCACGCCGGCGTCCTTCATGGCCGAGCGCAGCATGCCGATGACGCCGCCCAGCGGGGTGCGCACTTCGTGGCTGATCATCGCCAGGAAGTCGCTCTTGAGCTGGTTCGACACTTCCGCCGCCCGCTGCGCCGCCAGCGATTCGGCCTGGCTCACCTGCGAGGCGCGCAGGTCCGCCTCGCGTGCATGCAGGGTGGCGATCTGCGCCTCGAGGATTTGCCGGTAGCGGATTTCATTGTCGTGGCTGCGGGCATGGATGACGCGCTGGCGCGCCAGGGCGCCGTCGAGCCCGTGCAGCAGGTAGGTGCACGACACCGTCAACACGGACGAGACCAGCAGGAAATTCACGCTCAGGATGAACCAGTGCGCCAACATGCCGACCTCCACCACGGCCAGGCCGGGCTCTATCCCGCCCATATAGCCGGCCAGGAACAAGGTGGCGCCACACCACAGCAGCGCCAGGATGGCGGCCCTGCTGCCGATCAGCACCGTGCACAGCACCGGGACGGCCATCAGATAAATCTGCGACAACGGCCCGAGGGAAAACAGCAGCACCACGGCGATCATGTAGGCGATGCCGAGAAGCAAGCCCGCGCGCCACTGATACGCGATGCCGCGCTGATAGTGCAGCCAGCCTATGCCGGCCAGGGCGATGACATCCGTCGCCACCATGGGCAAGCGGCCTTGTTGCAAGCCGGCCCACATGCTGGGCACGAAGGCCATCAGGCCCAGCCAGAAGGCGACGGCGCACAAGCCGTTCAGCAGCCGGTTGCGCCAGCCCTGCAAGTCCTGGTCGCCGTGCTCCGGCCGTTCCATGCGCCGGTACAAGGCGGCACGCAGGGCGCGTACCGATGGGCTGTCGATCAAGGGGCTCTCGCAGTAAATGGAAATTGGCGCGATTCTACTACTTTTCGTCACCAATTATCATTTCGATATGAAATCCGCGACGATGATTGCCCCGATGACCTCACTTGTCGAGAATGACGATCGGCTTGTTCTTTTCCACCAAGTAGGTGGCCAGTTCCGACGTGGTGCCGGTGTCGATGTTCTTCGCCGAATGTACCGCGCCGGCCGGGATGTAAATCGACTCGCCCGCCTTGAGGCGAACGACCTTGCCTTCCAGTTCGTATTCTATGGCGCCGGTCAGCACATAGGCGATCTCGACACCCGGGTGGGAGTGTTTCGGGAACGCCGCGCCCTTGGCGAAATCGACGCGCACCTGGATCGCCTCCCTCGTGCTGTCGAACTGGCTGCGCACGGTTTCGGTACGGGCGATGCCCTTGGCATCGAACTTGGGGGCGCCCAGCGGCGCGGCCGACACGTGGTCGTGGGCGGCGGCCGGCGATTGCGCCTGGGCTTGCTGACAGAATACCGAGGCAGCGGCGATGGCGATTGCGGCGATTGATTTCATGATGTTTCCTTGATGAGTGAGCGGCATGACGCCGAAAGCTACTTCTGGTTATATGGCACGATACGACGACCGGTCGTCGATTGCCGCTGTTGTACAACTTGTATTACACTGCGCGCAGCCCACCCGCCACCCCCACGGAGCACACGTGTCGAGCAGTACCGAACCAAGCAGCAAGCCAGTCCGCATCCTCCTCGTCGACGACCATCCGATGATCCTGGCGGGACTGGCCGACACCATCGCCAACCAGCCCGATCTGCAAGTGGTGGGCGAACTCGACGATGGCGCCGGCGTGCTCGAGTCATACGAGGCCTTGCGGCCGGACCTGACGATCATGGATATCGCCATGCCCGGGCTGGACGGCCTGCAGGCGCTCGAAGCGCTGCGTCGGCGGCACGGCCAGGCGCGCGTGATCATGCTGACGACGCTGAGCGGCGACCACCAGATGCGCCGCGCGCTCGAACTGGGCGCGGCCGGCTTCCTGATGAAACACAGCCTGCGCAAGGACCTGGTCGACGCGATCCGGGCGGTACATGCCGGCCGTCGCTGGATACCCGCCGACGTGGCGCGCACCCTGGTCGAACGCCTGGGCCAGCCAAACCTGAGCGAGCGGGAGATGGCGGTGCTGTCGAGCGCCGCCGCCGGCAACGGCAACAAGCAAATCGGCGTGCACCTCGGCATCGCCGAGGACACCGTCAAAGCCCACATCCGCACCATCCTCGCCAAGCTTGACGCGCATGACCGCACCCATGCGGTCGCCATCGCGGTCAAGCGCGGCATCATCTCCCTCTAGCGCCGGGCTTAGCCCTTGATGAACGCCAGCAGGTCGTTGTTGACGCGGTCCTTGTGGGTGTCGGTCAAGCCGTGCGGCGCGCCCGGATACACCAGCAGCTTGGCGTGCTTGACGATCGCGGCGGCGGCTTTGCCGGAGGCGTCGATCGGCACGATCTGGTCGTCGTCGCCGTGGATGATCAGGGTCGGCTTGTCGAACTTTTTCAGGTCGGCGCGGAAGTCGGTCTCCGAGAACGCCTTGATCGAGTCGTAGGTGTTCTTGTGGCCGGCCTGCATGCCCTGCGCCGTCCACGAGTTGATCAAGCCTTGCGAGACCTTGGCGCCCGGACGGTTGAAGCCGAAGAACGGCCCCGACGCGATGTCGATGTAGAGCTGGGCGCGGTTGGCGGTGGAGCCGGCGCGGATGCCGTCGAACACTTCCATCGGCAAACCGCCTGGATAATCCGCCTTCTTGAGCATCAGCGGCGGCACGGCCGACACCAGGGCCAGCCCGGCGACGCGTTTGGTGCCATGGCGGCCGACGTAGCGCGCCACCTCTCCGCCACCGGTAGAAAAGCCCACCAGCACCGCGTTCTTCAGATCCAGCGCCTCGATCACCTGGGCCAGGTCGTCGGCGTAGTGGTCCATGTCGTTGCCGTCCCATGGCTGGCTCGAGCGGCCGTGGCCACGGCGGTCGTGGGCGATGCAGCGGTAGCCGCGATCGGCCAGGAAGATCATTTGCGATTCCCAGCTGTCCGAGTTCAGCGGCCAACCGTGGCTGAAGACGACCGGCTGGCCGTTCTTCGGCCCCCAATCCTTGTAGTACAGCTCGACGCCGTCGCGCGTGGTCAGCGTGGAGACCTGGCGGGTCTGCTGTTTCGATGGCGTGGCGGCGGACGCGTTGAGCGAGACGCCGGCGGCGGCAGTGCCGGCTGCTGCCGCCGCCGTGGCGGCGCTCATCAGCACATTGCGGCGGCGCTGGTCGGGATTGGTGTGGTTGGTCATGCTTTCCTCTCTTCGGGTATCAATGGTGGGCACGATGAACATGCCAGCCAAAGCGTACCGTGGAGCGTCGCCGCCGCCATCGCCATGACGGGCGCAGACGCGCTAGCTCTTTCGAGCTAGCGTCCGCTAAGCGGCCTTCGCCTGGGGTCGCCGGCGCTGGCGCAACCGGGCGAACAGGGCCGCCGAGCGGCCTCCCGCGTAAGCGTGTTCGGCCGGGATGTCCAGTTGCATCGCGGTGCCCTCGCCGGGCGCCGAGACCAGCTGGTAGCGCGCACCGATGGCCTTGGCGCGCTCGCCCATGCCGACGATGCCGTAGTGGTTCGGCCGCCCCGTGCCGCATGACAAGGCCGCCGGCATGCCGCAACCGTCGTCGCGCACCAGCACCGACAGGCCGTCGGCACGGTAATCGATGATCAGCTCCACCTTGTCCGCCCGGGCATGGCGCGAGGCGTTGAACAAGGCTTCGCGCGCGATCGCCTGCACCTCGTCGCGCAGCCGTGGACAGAGCGCGCGCGGCGTGCCGTGGATGCCCGCGCTGAAGCGCTGCTGCAGCAGCACTTGGCCATATTGCGCGAGCGCCTGGCCCAGCTCGCCCGGTTCGCCGCCGGTACGCAGGTCCGCGATGCAGTCGCGCCCCTCCGCCATCAACTCGTCGGCCAGGTCCAGGGTTTGTTCGAGCTTGCCGCGCTCGTCGGCGCTGATCGGCAGGCTGCGTGCTTGCTGGTGGAACAGCATGATCAGGCCCTGCACGCTTTGCAGCACGGTGTCGTGCAGGCCGCGCGCGATGCGCTCGCGCTCGGCCAGGCGCTGCTGCATGCGGTCGCGCATGCGCGCGGTCAGATGCCGGACCCGCAGCCGATACAGCCCGCCCAGCAACAGCGCCGCCAGCACCGCCATCAGCGCCGTGAACCAGCCGGTCTCGACGAAGCGCGGCGGCAAGGTCAACGCCAGCGTGGCGCCGGTCTCGTTCCACACGCCGTCCTCGTTGGCGGCGATCACGCGGAAGCGGTAGTCGCCGGGACCGAGGTTGGTGTAGACCGCTTCGCGGCGCATGCCGGCTTCCTGCCAGTCCTCGTCATAGCCTTCGAGCTTGTAGCGGAAGCGCACCCGTTCCGGCAGCGCCAGGGCCAGCGCCGTGTAGGCGATGCGCAGGTCGCGCCGGCCGCTCGGCAGCCGCAAATCCGGCGGCGCCGAATAAGTGAAGGAATGGCTAACATCGCCCGCGCGCAGCGACAGCACCTGCACCGGCGGCGCCAGCGGATTGCGCGCGATGGCGGCCGGATCGAGTACGGCCACTTCGCTGCCGGTGGTGAACCACAGCCGGCCGTCGGTGCTCTGCGCCATCGACGGCAAGGGACGGTACTGCTCGGCGCCGCCGACCAAACCGTCGAGCGCGTCGAAGCGCTCATATGGCAGCGGCCATTCCGGCTCGCGCAGCAGCCGCTCGACATCCCCGGCGGCGATGCGGCTAATGCCCTCGGAACCGTACAGCCACAGCTCGCCAGTACCGGTCCGCACCATGCCGGACAAGCCGCGCAACTGCCGCCCGCCGGCCGGGGTCACGCTGTGCCAGCGCTGGCCGTCGTGCCACGCCAGCCCGTTCTGGCCGCCGGCCCAGACGCGCGGACCGTCCACCAGCAGCGATTGCACGTTGCCCAGCCGCATACCGTCGGCCTCGCCGAAGACCCGCGACCGCTGGCCGTCGATCAGCGCGACCCGGTTGTGCAGATAGCCCGCCCACACGCGCCCGGCGCGGTCGGTCGCCAGCGACAACGCGAGCTGTTCGGGCAGTCCGGGCAAGCCGCCGTCCTTGCGCCAGGCGCCGTCCTCGATCATGAACAAACCCTGGCGCGACAGCGAGATCCACATGCGGCCCCTGGCGTCGATGGTGATGGCCTGGGTGTCATGGCCGACCAGGTGCGGCGGATGCGGGAAGCGTGTCAGCGCGCCCGACGTGGCGCGGTGCCAGCGCTCTGCGTTATTGGCCAGCCACAGGCTGCCGTCGGCGGCGCGGTAGGCGCCGGTGAGCTTGAACCGCCCCACCTCCTCCTGCGGGCCGGCGGCGGCGGTGTAGCGGCGCAGCGGGTGGCGCCAGTCGCCGATGATCACGCCGCCTCGATCGTCGGCGATCACGCCGGGACGATCGAAGGCGGTGGCGACCGGCACCCCGCGCAGGCGGGTACGGCGCAGGCGGTCCAGGCCGGCCGAGGTGCCGATCCACAGGTTGCCTTCGCGGTCCTCGAACGCCGTTTGCGGCAGCGGGCCGCTCATGCCGTTTTCCCTGGTCATCTGGCGCGCGTCGGCGGCCTTGCCGACATACGGCGCCTGGCGGCGCTCCAGCGCGTTCACCTTCAAAATCCACATGTTGCCATCGCGGTCGAACAGCGCGCCGTTGCCGCCCAGTTCCGCGCGCGGCGCCGGATTGCCCGGTGGCGGCGCGGACAACACGCGGTAATGTTTGTTGACGCCGTCCGATCCCCACAAGGTGCCGTCCGGCGCCTCGGCCATCGCCATCATGTCGATATACGGCCATGCGCGCCGGTAGCGCGGCTGGCCTGGATCGCGGAAATAGATCCCCCCTTCGACCGAGACCCACTGGCGGCCGTCGCGGCCATACAAAACCTGCCGCGCGTGTTTTTCCGGCAGGCCTTCCCTTTCGCCGACCCGGCGAAAGCGCGTCGCGCCGGGCGCCAGATGGCCAAGGCCGCTGCTGGTCGCGGCCCAGACGCCGCCATCGGGTCCCTCCGTCATGGTGAAAATGGCGCCCTTCGGCAAGCCGTCCGCCTCGGTGAACAGGCGCGCGCTGTTCGAGCCGTTCGCGCCGAACACGCTGATGCCGCCGAAGCGTCCGCCCACCCACAAGCGCCCGTCGCGCGTGGTGAGCAATCCGAGCGTGCTGTTGGTGTGCAGCCGATGGCCTTGCACGCTGTCCATCCGTTCGAAATCGACGCCGTCAAAGCGGAACAGGCCATTGGGCGAGCTGATCCACAGCCAGCCGTCCAGGGTCTGCGTGAACTGCAGGACGTCGGCGGGCGCGCCGCGCTGGCCGTTCCAGCCGGTGTGGGCGTAATTGACCAGCGCGGGCATGGCGGCGACGGCCGCCTGAGACAGCGCGAGCGCGAGCGCGCCCAGCATGATCACGTGGCGCGGCCAGGCCGGGGCAAAGGTCGCGAAGCGGCGCACCAAAGCGATCGCGCTCTTCAACGAGGGTCCGTTTTCATAAGGTTATTCAGGGGATGGGAACCGCGTCGAGTGCGCGATATGCCGCAGTGTTGCTTCAATTATAAGTTGATCGGCGGTTTGGGTAAAGCCGCCGCCCGCCGGCGGGCCTGTTCACTTCTGCTGCGGGTAATTCTTGAGCAATTCGACCAGCTTGCGGGTCGAGTTCTCGCCCCACCAGTTCCACAACGCCTCCATTTGTTCGCCGTTCCGCTCGAAGTAGGCATTGCTGGCCGACAGCCACAAGGTCGAGGTCCGCACCGGCATCGCCATCCGGGTCAGGCTGGTGCCGTAGCGCGCGGCGATGGCGGCTTCCATCGCCGCGATGTTGGCGATCGAAAAGGCGAAGCCGTCGGCGCGCCGCAACGCCACCTTGTCCATATTGCTGTACGTGTCGAGCGAGCCGTCGTCGACTTTGAAGCCTTCGTCCCTGAGCTGCTCGCCCAGCGGCGAACCCTGGTTGGTCACCAAGGTGCGGCCCTTGAAATAGGTGCGTGGATCGGTGTGGGGTGCCAGGCCATCGGCCGTGCGCACATACACCACCGCCGTCATTCGCAAACCACGGCGAATGTCGAGCTGACCCGCCCTCATGGGCAGGGCCGAGTATGGCTGCTCGCCGTCGCGAAGATCGACCGGGGCCAGGTCTGCGCTGCCATTGATCAGCGCCAGCTTGATTCTCGCGTTCGGCAAGCGGATCATTTCAGGCGTGCAGCCGACACTGCGGACCGCCAATCGGAGCAGATCGACGCCGGCGCCGGGGGGCTCCGGCACCACCGCGCCGTTACCGAAGTAGTAAGGCGGGCGCTCGCGATCGGGATAGGCAACACGGATCACGCAGTCGCGGGCATAAGTCTGACCACACAGCAGCAGCAAGGTAGCGGCACATGCCATGACATTCATGCAAAACTCCGGTTGACAGGCTGGAGTATAACGTCACAGCGGCGGACTTCGATCACTCGAAGCCCGCCGAGCCCGGATTTGCGACAAATCAGGATTTGGCGAACGCCAGGAAATCGGCGTTGAACTTGTCCTTATGCGTGTCGGTCAGGCCGTGCGGCGCGCCGGGGTAGACGATCAGCTTGGCGTGCTTGACGATCGCTGCGGAGGCCTTGCCGGCGGCGTCGATCGGCACGATCTGGTCGTCGTCGCCGTGGATGATCAGGGTCGGCTTGTCGAACTTTTTCAGGTCGTCGCGGAAGTCGGTCTCCGAGAACGCCTTGATCGAATCGTAGGTGTTCTTGTGGCCGGCCTGCATGCCCTGGGCGTACCAGGCGTTGATGATGCCTTGCGACGGCTTGGCGCCAGGGCGGTTGTAGCCGTAGAACGGACCCGAGGCGATGTCCAGATACAACTGGGCGCGGTTGGCGACCGAGCCGGCGCGAATGCCGTCGAACACTTCGATCGGCAGGCCGCCGGGGTTGGTGGCGGTCTTGAGCATCAGCGGCGGCACCGCCGAGATCAGGCCCAGCTTGGCGATGCGCTTGGTGCCGTGGCGGCCGACGTAACGGGCCACCTCGCCGCCACCGGTCGAGAAACCGGCCAGGATGATGTTTTTCAGGTCCAGCTTTTCGATCAGCTGCGCCAGGTCGTCGGCGTAGTGGTCCATGTCGTTGCCGTCCCATGGCTGGCTCGAGCGGCCGTGGCCGCGGCGGTCGTGGGTGATGACGCGGAAGCCGTTGTTGGCCAGGTGGAAGGCGGCCGATTCCCAGCTGTCGGCGTTCAGCGGCCAGCCGTGGCTGAGCACGACAGGTTGGCCGGTGCGCGGACCCCAATCCTTGTAGTAGATCTCGACGCCGTCGCGGGTGGTGATGGTGCTCACCGAGTGGGCTACCGGGCCGCCTTTGACGACCGGCGCGGCTTCGGCGGCGGCGGAGGTGCTGAGCGCGGCCAGCGGCACGGCCACGGCAGCGGCGGCCGCGCCGACACTGCTGAACAGGGCGGTACGACGGGAAAGGCTGACTGCTTGGTTTTGGGTGTCTTTGCTCATGATTGGCTCCTGGTTTATTTAGATAACTGACGATTTAGTAGCTCACTATGCGATTCCTGCTTGTTTCGCTGTTGAGCCGCCGATGTGAGAACTATATATCGCTCGCTATTCGATAGCAAGCGATATTTGTAAATATTTTTACCTGTCCTTTGGGGTGGGCCGCCACCGGGCGGCCCACCCGCCGCGATCAGGACTTGGCGAACGCCAGGAAATCGGCGTTGAACTTCTCTTTATGCGTGTCGGTCAGGCCGTGCGGCGCGCCCGGATAGACGATCAGCTTGGCGTGCTTGACGATGGCGGCCGAGGCTTTGCCGGCGGCGTCGATCGGCACGATCTGGTCGTCGTCGCCGTGGATGATCAGGGTCGGCTTGTCGAACTTCTTCAAGTCGTCGCGGAAGTCGGTCTCCGAGAACGCCTTGATCGAGTCGTAGGTGTTCTTGTGGCCGCCCTGCATGCCCTGGGCGTACCAGGCGTTGATGATGCCTTGCGACGGCTTGGCACCCGGACGGTTGTAGCCGTAGAACGGGCCCGAGGCGATGTCCAGATACAACTGGGCGCGGTTGGCGACCGAGCCGGCGCGGATGCCGTCGAACACTTCGATCGGCAGGCCGCCGGGGTTGGTGGCGGTCTTGAGCATCAGCGGCGGCACCGCCGAGATCAGGCCCAGCTTGGCGATGCGCTTGGTGCCGTGGCGGCCGACGTAACGGGCCACCTCGCCGCCACCGGTGGAGAAGCCGGCCAGGATGATGTTTTTCAGGTCCAGTTTTTCGATCAGCTGCGCCAGGTCGTCGGCGTAGTGGTCCATGTCGTTGCCGTCCCATGGCTGGCTCGAGCGGCCGTGGCCACGGCGGTCGTGGGTGATGACGCGGAAGCCGTTGTTGGCCAGGTGGAAGGCGGCCGATTCCCAGCTGTCGGCGTTCAGCGGCCAGCCGTGGCTGAGCACGACAGGTTGGCCGGTGCGCGGCCCCCAATCCTTGTAGTAGATCTCGACGCCGTCGCGGGTGGTGATGGTGCTGACCGAGTGGGCCACCGGGCCGCCTTTGGCGACCGGTGCGGCCTCGGCGGCGCCGCCCATCGTTGCCAGCGGCACGGCGACGGCGGCGACAGCGGCTGCGGCGGCCCCGGCGCTGCTGAACAAGGCGGTGCGGCGGGACAGGTTGACAGTAGTGGTTTCAGCGGCGTTGTTCATGATGGTCTTCCTTTTAGTTGATGTTTGGATATAAATGTCTGTGCTACGATTCTTTGCAAGTTTGGCCTTGCGATGGGATGAATCTTAGGCCCGCCACCGCGTTTGTGGAACAGACAGCCATGCAAGCCCACTTTGCAGAAATGCACAGCCCCCCACATCACCCCTACGCCGACACAGATGCCAAGCAGTAACGACTTCGACTGGAACGACATCCCGCTGATCCTGGCGCTGGCCCGCAGCGGCAGCATGAGCGCCACCGGGCGCCAGCTGGGCGTGGACGCGTCGACCATCAGCCGCCGCATCGCCGCCGCCGAGAAGGCCCTGAAACTGCGCCTGTTCATCCGCGACAACACCGGCTACCAGCTGACCGACGCCGGCCGCGTCTTCGTCGCGCACGGCGAAACCGTCTACGGCAACGTCGAGGGCATGCTGCAAGCCTCGTCGCAGGAGGCGGACGCCACCGCCGGTCCGGTCAACATCACCTCGATCGATTTCCTGTTCGACTACTGGCTGCTGGACCACGTGCCAGAATTGCACGCGCAACATCCGCACCTGCAACTAACCTTGCAGGCGGAAAACCAGAACCTGTCGTTTACACGGCGCGAGGCCGACTTCGCCCTGCGCATGGGTAAGCCGGGCGAGGACGCGGCGCTGGTGATGCGCAAGCTGGGCGACCTCGGCTTCGCCGTCTACGGCCACCCGCGCTACGCCGACACCCCGCGCGCCTGCTGGGGCACGCAGCCGTGGATCGCCTACGACGACGCGCTGGCCGGCACCGGCGAAATGCAATGGCTGTCGGCGATGGAGCCGCAGCCGCGCCGCGTGCTCAAGGTCAACAGTCTGAGCACGATGGTGCGCGCCTGCCGCGCCGGCGTCGGCATGGCGCTGCTGCCGTGCATCATGGGCGAGCCGGAAGGCTTGCGCCGCATCGGCGCCGGCGTCGAGGTGCAGCGCGACATCTGGCTGCTGAGCCATCGCGACGCGGGATCGATCGCCCGCTTCAAGGCCGTCTCCACCTGGCTGACGCAGCTCTACGCCAGCCACCAGGACGTGCTGTGCGGTGCGGGCCTCAACCACCGCTAGAGCGGCCGCCCGCTTATCCTACCGCGGCGTATAAGCCGCCAAAACGCAGTCTGCCCCCTCCTTTTTGCAGTTCGTCACATCCCGGTGGATGTACAGATGGCCCTTGTCTATAGTTCACTCAACGCAACGAACTATTCAACCCAAGGAGCTCAAAATGAACATCGCAAAAAACATGGAAGCCATCTTCATCGCCGCCGTCGTCGTCGCCGGCGCCACCACCTTCGCCACGGCCGCCGTGCCGGCAACGCGCGCCGCGACTCCGGTCGCCGCAGCGGTCGTCGCCAAGGCCGACACCAGCGCCATGCAAGTGGTGACGGTCACCGCCAAGCGCCTGACCGCCGCCGAAAAAGCAGCCCTGTAATCACACCGAAGAAGATGGAGCGCATCATGAAAAAATATCTGAAGGCCGCGATGCTGGCCACGGTGTTGTGCAGCGGCGCCAGCGCCGCGCTGGCCGCGGACATCATCAGCGAGAGCCGCAGTGTCGATGCGCGCGCCGTCAACGTCGATCTCGATGGCGTCATCAGCCTGAAGATCAAACAGGGACCGGTCGCTTCGCTGACCTTGTACGGCGACCCGGACGCGCTGAAAAAAGTGACGGTGCAGCAGAGCGGCGACACGCTGCGCATCGCCACCGTCAAGACCAACACCATCAGCATCGGCGGCAAAAAGGATCTGCGCGCCGAGCTGACCTTGCCGAATCTGCGCGCGCTGACATCGGGCGGCGTGGGCGCCACCGAGGTGGCGGGATTCAGCGGCGAGAACTTGCGCCTGGCATTGGAAGGCGCCGGTTCGGTGAAGGTCAACGCGCAATACCGCAATGTCGACGTGAAGCTGGGCGGCGTGGGCGGCATGACCGTCAACACCGGCAACAGCGACAACGTCGAACTGCATCTTAACGGTGCTGGCCGCATAGAGATGATCGGCCAGACCAAGCAATTGAACGCCAGCCTGGGTGGCGTCGGCAGCCTCGATGCGCAGCAGCTGCGCGCCGAAACGGTCGACGTCAACATGTCGGGCCTGGGCAGCGCGTCGGTCTATGCACGCAACACCGCGAAACTTAATTTGAGCGGTCTCGGTTCAGCCACCGTGTACGGCAACCCGACCAATCGAAAGTCTTCCGCGAACGGCTTGGGCAGCGTGAGCTGGCAGTAAGGAATGCGCCAGGCGCTCGTGTAGCGCTGGCCGCAACAGGAAACACATGGGTGTGTTTTTTTCCGTCCGGGAGGATGATCTCCACCCGGACGGTTTTTTTTATTTGAAGCGGCCGCCCAGGCTGGCGTCGTGTCCAAGCACGATGCGCATGTCGGCGCGGGGCGACTTCGCGTTTTGCGCTTTCAGCGGCAGGCCCAGTCGCTCCGACAGCGATTCCGCCATCACTTGCTGCTCCCGCTGATATTCGATGCGGCTGATCGGCACATCGAAGTTTTTCATGTTCGTCAGCCGCACGGTCTTCAATCCCTCCACGCTCAACGAGCGCGCCAGCCGGGCGGCGGCGCCGTTGATGCCATTGCCGTTGCTGATTTCAAGGCGCACCGGCGCGGGCAGGACCGGCATCGCCGCCGTTGGGTTGGCCGGCCCGGCCGGAGTTGGCGGCGGCATCGCTTTCATCGTCGCCGCCGGCGCGACACGCAGCACCTCCACCAGTGCCGCGCCGAGCTGCCGCACCTCGGTGCGCGGCATCGACGCGGAAGAAGCCGGTGCGGGCGCGGGCAGCTCGGCGGCTTTTTCCCGCAGTAGCGCATAGTCGCGTCGCACATCGTGTGCGCGCAAAGTGGCCGCCTGCTCGTACATCGTGCGCGCCCGTTCACGCTGGCCGTCCGCTTCCAGCGCCGCCGCCAGCGCCTCCCATTTTTCCGCGTCCATCGGGTCGGAAAGGCAGGCCCGCTCCAATGCCGTGATGGCCTGGCCACCCGGCGTAACGGCGGCTGGCGGTTGGATCGCTGGGGCCTGCGTCCGCATGTCGCCGCATGCGATCAGCAGCAAGCCGGTGGCCGTCGCCAGTAGTGATTTTTTCATCTCGAACCTCCTGTCAACGCGCCATGCCTGGCAACACCGAGCGATAAATCTGGATCCCCGCTGGGCCGATCAACACCAGCATCAACGTCGGGAAGATGCAGAAGATCAGCGGAAACAGCAACTTCAGCGCGATCTTCGCCGCCGCCTCCTCGGCCTGCACGCTGCGTTTGCCGCGCAGGTTATCCGAATGCACGCGCAGCGAATCGCCCATGCTGGTGCCGAACCGCTCCGACTGGATCAGCATCGCCACCAGGGTGTCCACATCTTCGACGCCGCTGCGCAGGGCCAGGTTGCGCAACGCCCGCTCCTTGCTGAAGCCGGCCCGCATCTCCATCAGCACCAGTTGCAGCTCCTGCGCCAGCGCCACGCTCTTGATGTGAATCTCGCCGGCCACCTTGGCCAGCGCGCGTTCCAGACTCAGCCCGGCCTCCACGCATACGGTCAGCAGGTCCAGCGCATCGGGAAACGTCTCGAAGATCTCGCGGCAGCGGCCGGCGGCTTTGCGCGACAACACAAAGTTGGGCAGGTAGTAGCCGATGCTGGCCGCCAGCAGCAGCATGAACATGAAGCCCTTCTGCGGCACGGCGCTCAGCATCGTCATCGCCAGCAGCGCGGTCACGCCGGGCAAACCGAGCGCCAGCACCGTCTTGGCGGCGAAGTACAGCGAGGGTGCCGACGGGCTGCGCCAGCCGGCGTTCATGAAGCGGGTGCGCAATGGCGAGCGCTCCCACCCCTCGTCCGGCAACGAAAGGCGCGAAAACGGCTGCGCCACGTGCGCCACCTTCTCGACCCAGCCCCCGGTCACCTCCGGCATGGTGAGCTCCGGCTCGACCACCTCGGTCAGACGCTCGCGCACCTGCACCGGCGAAAAGATTTTCAACGCCAGCATCGCGATGCCAACGACGACGATGAACACTATCGCCAGGAAGAGTATGTGCTGTCCGTCCATGCCGTGCTCCTTTTATATCCGGATGCGTATCAGTTTGCGCATCCAGAAAATGCCGCCCACGGCGACCGCGCCCGAATACCACATCAGCCGAACGCCGATTGGATCGGTCCATAGAACCCGGATGTAGGCCGGATTCGATATCGACATCAACAACAGCACCGCCAGCGGCAGGATGCCCAGGATCCAGGCCGACATACGGCCTTCGGCGGACATCACGCGCACTTGTCCCAGCAACTTCAGGCGGGCGCGTATCAGGCGGCTGATGTTGCCCAGTACCTCGGCCAGGTTGCCGCCGGACTCGCGCTGTATCAGCACCGCGATGACCAGGTAGCGCAGGTCCGTCAGCGGCACGCGTACCGCCAGGTTGTGCAGCGCCTCGTTCATCGGCACGCCGTAGTTGATCTCCTCGTAGGCGAACTTGAACTCGCCGGCGATCGGCTCCGGCATTTCCTCGCCCACCATTTGCATGACGTTGGCGAAGGAATGCCCGGCGCGCAGCGCGCGGCCGAGAAAATCCGCGGCCTCCGGCAATTGCTCCTCCAGTTTGGACAGGCGCTCGCGCCGCGTGCGCATCAACAATATCCATGGCACCGCCATCGCCAGCGCCACCACGCCGCACGCCGCCAGCAACGGCATGTCCAGAATGCGCGCACCCGCCAGGCCGACCACCAGCATCACCAGCGAGCACCCAAGGAACTGCGCCACCGACCACCGGACGCCGGCCTGCAGCAGCAGGTTGTCGAGCGCCCCCAGACGGGCGATGCGGCGCAGTTGCTTTTCCAGCGCCGGCGAGCGGCTATAGGTGCGCCGTTTGAGGATATCGACACGTTCGACGCCGCCTTCGCCCCGCTCGGCCATCAAGCGTAACCGCTTGGCGATGCGCCGCGCGCCGCTGCCGTGGGCGCCCGACCACCACAGCCACGCGCCCTCGACCAGCAGGATCACCGCCGCGAACAGCAGCACCACGAAGGCTGAGAAGATGCCGTCCATGGCGATTACTCGTAGATCCGGTCGGGATCGAAGACGGAATCGGGCACCGGCACGCCGAACATGCGCAGGCGTTCGGCAAAGCGCGGCCGCACACCGGTGGCGGAAAAGGCCCCCTGCACCTTGCCGTTGGCGTCGACGCCCTTTTGCTCGTAGCGGAAGATCTCGTGCATGGCGATCACCTCCCCTTCCATGCCGGTCACCTCCTGCAGGCTGACCAGCTTGCGCGTGCCGTCCGTCAGGCGCGACACCTGCATCACCACCGTCACGGCGGCGCAGATCTGCTGGCGCGTGGCGCGCGAGGTCAGGTTCACGCCGGCCATGCTGACCATGTTCTCCAGCCGCGCCAGGGCGTCGCGCGGCGTGTTCGAGTGGACGGTGGCCAGCGAGCCTTCGTGGCCGGTGTTCATCGCCTGCAGCATGTCGAGCGCCTCGGCGCCGCGCACCTCGCCGAGGATGATGCGGTCGGGCCGCATCCGCAGCGCGTTGCGCACCAGCGAGCGCTGATTGACCTCGCCCTTGCCCTCGATGTTGGGCGGGCGCGTCTCCAGCCGGACCACGTGCGGCTGGCGCATCTGCAGCTCGGCCGCGTCCTCGATGGTGACGATGCGCTCGGACGCCGGAATGAACCCGGACAGCACGTTGAGCATGGTGGTCTTGCCGCTGCCGGTGCCGCCGGAGATCAGGATGTTGATCTTGGCGTGGCCCAGCGCCTTGAGCACCTGCACCATGGGCGGCGTCAGGCTGCGGTTGTCGAGCAGGTTTTCGATCGTCAGCGGGTTGACGGAAAAGCGCCGGATCGACAGGATGGGACCATCGATCGCCAGCGGCGGAATGATGGCGTTCACGCGCGAGCCATCCGGCAGGCGGGCGTCGACCATCGGGCTCGATTCGTCCACCCGCCGGCCCACGCGCGAGACGATCTTCTCGATGATCTTCATCAGGTGGGCGTTGTCGTTGAAAGTGACGCTGGTCAGCTCCAGCCGGCCGGATCGCTCGACGTACACCTTGGCGTGGGTGTTGACCAGGATGTCCGACACGCCGGGATCGGCCAGCAGCGGCTCCAGCGGGCCGAAGCCGAGCATCTCGTGCTGGATGTCTAGCACGAGGTTGTGCCGCTCGTGCTGATTCAGCACGATGCGCTCCTCCTCGATGATGCGCTGGACCAGCAGCGCCAGCTCGTGCTTGAACTGCTCAGGCGTGAGCCGCTGCAGGCGTTCCAGATCGATCCGGTCCATGATCGTCTGGTGCATGCTCTTCTTCAGTTCCTGGTAGGCCGCCGCGGCCAGGCCGGGAGGACCGTTGCCGCCCTGCCGCCCGTCTTCGCCACTGGCCAAACGCTCGCGTAAGCTCATTTTCTGCTCCGGAAATCAATCGTTGTCGGTGCGCCCGAACAGGCGGTCGAACAGGCCCTTGCTTTCGGAAACGCGGCGCGCCGTCACCAACTCCACCAGGTCGGCCAGGCTGCGTGCGACGGCGCTGCTGCGCGACAGCTGCAGCACCGGTATGCCCTGGTTGACCGAGTCCGTGGCCGACATATAGTCGTTGGGCACCGTGTGCATCACTTCCGCGCCCAGCGCCTGCTCCAGGTCCATCAGCCGCAGCTTGCCGCCCTTTTCGTAGCGGTTGACGATCAGGCGGGTGCGGTCGCTCGGATAGCCCAGCGAGCGGAAGATGTCCAACAGGCGGCGGCCGTCGCGGATGTCCGGCAGCGCCAGTTGCAGCACCGGGTAGATGGCGTCCGCCTGATCGAGCGCGCGCAGCGAGATGGCGTCGATCTGGCGGCCGACATCGAGCACGATGTAGTCGTAGTGCTGGCGCGCCACGCGCAGGATGGTGTCCATGTGCTCCGGCTTCATGTCGACCAGATGGTTGGGATCGTCGGCCGCCGCCAGCACGCCGAAGTTCGAGGCCACGTGCACCAGGCAGGAATCGAGGAAGGAGCCGTCCATCCGGCTGATCTGGCCGCAGATGTCGGACAGCGTCATCGCCGGCTTCTGGTCCGACACGTACAAGGTGGCGTCGCCGAACTGGCCGTGCAGGTCGATCAGCAGCACCTTCTTGTCGGCCAGCGCGGCCAGCGCGTAGCCGAAATTGGTCGACAAGAACGTGGCGCCGCTGCCGCCCTTGCAGGAGATGAAGGCCAGCACCTTCCCGTCGCGCATCTGGCTCACACCCGCCGCCACTTCGATGCGGTCCATCGACTCGTGGAAGGCCTTGTGCACCAGCGGCAGCTGCAGCACTTCGCGCATGCCGGCCCGCATCGCGCGGATCAGCAAATCCTGCTGCGGCTCGCGCGTCAGCAGCATGAACGAGGCCGAAGGATAGGTCTTGCCCAGGCGTTCGACCAGGTCGGCCTCGCCGGGTTCGACGTCGCTGGCGTCGAAGATCACCAACTCCGGCGACTCCGGCAACTGGCGTTCGACGGCGTCGCGCAGGCCGTTGCGCGACGCCACCAGTTGCACCGCCGGCATGCGCGCCGAACCCTGTGCGGCGATTTCCGCATGTAGCAGGCTGTCCCTGCTGATCATCAGTGCTTTCATGGTGGGGCCTTATTTAGCGTCGCCGCTGATCATGAACTTCGGCGCCAGCGGAGCGGTGCCGCTGAAGGTGCGCTGATAACGTTCGTAGGCGCCCTGCGCGGCCTTGCCGTCCATGCCGGCCACCGGGTCGGTGTTGCGGCGCGCCTGGGGATCGATGATCTGCCGCGCCATCGCGGTGCGGGTGCTGCCGCCGAACTGCTTGTCCCATTGCGGCGTGGTCTTGCCCAGCGGCGTGTTGACGCAGGCGGCCAATGTGCATACCGCCAGCATGCTGAATAAAATTCGCATAGTGATTCCTAAGAGGTGATTAACGTTTTTCAGTCGTCGGCAACGGAGCGGGCACCGGCGTTGGCTCTGGCGGCGGCAGGCCTTCCATTTTCCCGCCGAGGAAGAGCCGCGCGCGGCTTGGCGCCGTGGCGCCGTCGGTCGGCAGCTTGTAGTCGGCCGGCAGCGGCTTCACCAGGTGCGGGGTGACCACGAACAGCAATTCGGTGCGGTCCTGCTGGAAGTCGGTGCTGCGGAACAGCGCACCGAGCACCGGTATCTCGCCCAGTATCGGCAGGCCATGGATATTGGTGGTGCGGTTGTTCTTGATCAGGCCACCGATGGCGAAGCTCTGGCCGTCGAACAGTTCCACCGTGGTGGATGCGCGCCGCGTCGTGATCAGCGGCAGGACGGCGCCGCCGGAGAAGCCGACCGCTGTGATGCCGATGCCCTCGCGCGATATCTCCGACACTTCCGGCGCCACCCGCAGGTTGATGCGGCCGCCGGCCAGCACCGTCGGTGTGAAGCGCAGGCCGACGCCGAACTCCTTCTCTTCCAGGGTCACCTTGTTGTTGTCCTGCGCTACCGGGACGAAGATCTTGCCGCCGGCTAGAAAGCTGCCTTCCTGGCCGCTGATCGCCATCACCGTCGGTTCGGCCAGGATGCGTACCATGCCCTCCTGCCGGTCCGCTTCGACGCCCACACGGTTTCCGTCCGGGCGGCCCATACCCAGCAACCCTTTCAACGTGCCGCTGAAGAAGTTCGCCGCCAACGTGGTTTGCCAGCCGCCGCCGCCCACGCTCACCAGCAGCCCGGCCTCCAGCTTGTCGAGCAGCGTCTTGGAGACTTCGGCGATCTTCACTTCCAGCATGACCTGCTGCGGCGCGCCGATGTTGAGGAAATTGACGATGCGCGTGCCGCCCGTCGTGGCACCGCCCTTGGCCTCGGTGGATGGTGGCGGCGCGCCTTTTTCTGCCACGGCGACCGGCAAGGGCTGCGCCGGCCGGCGCACGAAGGCGGCCGCCAGGTCCAGCACGCGGGCGGCGGTCTGCGCGTCGTCGACCATGCCGCTGATGACCAGGGTGTCGCCGGCGGCGCTGATGTGGATGTTTTTCTCCTCGGGCATCAGCGCGGCGATCGAGGCCTGCAGCGCCGATGGATCGATGCCGACCACCACTTCGACCACGTTGCACATGCCGCTGCGGCCCTGCACGATCATGTTGCTGGTGCCGATATCGACACCGACCACATACAAGGTATCCGGCGCCACCAGCATCGCCTGCAGCACGGCCGGATTGCCGACGCTGCGCGCCTGCACCGTCTCGGGCATGCGCATCAAGGTCGACTTCCCCAACTGCAGCGTCATGTTGCCCGGCGCGGCGGCCTGGCCGCTGCAGCGCAAGCCCTTGCCTTCGGCCGGGGACTCGGGGGTGGTTTTGACGGCGCTCGCGGTGGCGGGTTTTGCGACGGCTGCGGCCGCGGCTTTCGGCGCCGTCACGGGCGCGGACGCGGGCGCGGTTGCCGGTCCCAGGACGGCCGGCGTCACCGCGTGTAGCGGGAGCGTTGCCGCCGCCAGTATCAGCAGCGTCGAAGTGCGGAGTGGATTTTTCATGGCGTCCTCACAGACATTCCTGCGTGCGCTGCGTGCCGACGATAACGCCGACACAAGCGCGCGCGCGTGGGGCGGCCGCCACCTGCGGGCGGGGCTTGGCCGCCACCGCCGGTTCGGGAGCGGGCGCCGGCTCGGCAGGCTTGGCGACGACGCCGAGCAGCGAGGACTTGGTGGCGCCGTCGGTGACACCCGGACGCGGATCGACCTGATTGCGCAGCACCAGCGACAAGGTGCCGACGCTGCGCGCCAGATCCAGGTTCTCCGCCTGCGAAGGCGTCACTTCCAGCGTGACGGCGTTGACCACGCGGGGCTTGGTCTCGTCGCGCCCCACATCCTGGGCGACGGCCAGCACGAGTATCCGCTCCAGCACGATCTTGGAGATGGCGTTCTCGTTGCCGTGGCCCGACGACTGCGTGTTGACGAGGATGTCGACGAAATTGCCCGGCAACGCGAAGCCGGCGACGCCCACCACGTCGTTGACGCGCACCGTGATGGCCCGCTTGCCTTCGGTGATCAGCGCCGACAGCCCGCCCACCGTGCCGGCCGGAGCCAGCTTCAATTCGCTCAATGGTTCGTCGCGCAGCACGCTGGTTTTCAGCACACGGCCCACCAGTTTGGAAGCGTCGTGCAGCGCGCCGCGCGGCAGGTTGTCGGCCGGCCAGTCGAGCGATTTCATCATCTCCGGCGTCAGCCGCTGACCGAGGCTGACATCGGCGGCGGCCACCACGATGCGGTTGGCCGTCGTCGGCGTCTGCCGCAGCAGCCAGCGCGACGCCATCAGCACCGCCCCCAGTCCGAATATGACGGCCAGCGCCATCATCCACAGTGCGCGCCGGTTTTTCATAGGATGTGTTGGGCCAGTTGGTCGAGGGTGTCGCCGTCGTCGATGGTGGCGGCCTGCTGTCCGCCAGCGGCGAACATGCTGCTCCAGGCCTGGTCGATGGTGGCGACGGTCAGGCGCGGCGACTCGCCGTTGAAGCCGGCGAAATCGACGATGCGGCCGATGATCTCCTGCGGGCCGCTGGCCAGCAACGGCAAGCCGCTGCCCGCGTGCAGTTCGTCGACCAGATAGCGCAGCGACGGCTCGTCGTAGGCCACGCCGGCGCTCAGGCAACGCTGGCGGAACAGCGTGCGATAGTTGGCCGCGCTCAGCGCGCCGACCGCGATCTTGTAGCCGACGCGGCGCAGCGCCGAGGCGTCGAGCAGCGCGCCCGGCGCCTGGCTGGTGGCGAACAGGAGCCGCATCCGGCACGGCGCGCTGAAATGGTAGCCGCCCGCCAGCGACAACTGGCTGCGCTGCAGTTCCTGCGCCTGCGAGAAACGGTTGAACAAATCGTTGGACGACATGCGCTGGCGGCCCAGGTCATCGACGATCAACAGGCCGTTGTTGGCCATCAGCTGGGGCGGCGCGCGGTAGCAGCCGTTGGGCGTGTCGGGCTGCGGGTCGAGCATGTCCTCGCTCAAGTCGCCGTCGAGCGCCACCACGGGCCGCTGGCACAGCACCCAGCGCGGATCGCTGCTGCGCCGCTCGGGCGCCTGGCGCACCTGGCGCGGCAACGGCGCGCGGTGCAACGCCGGATCGTAGACCTGGATGATGTCCTGTCCCACCATCAGCGCGTGCGGCACGGCGACCAGGCCTTGCTGCATGGCGCCGAGGCGGCGTGCCAGGGTCGACTTGCCGCCGCCCGACGGGCCGTAGAGCAGCATGGTGCGGCCCGAGTACATGGCCGCGCCGAGCATCTGCTGCACCGACGGCGGCAAAAAATCGTCGGAGAACTCGGCGGCCAGATCGTCCGCGCACAGCTGCGGCGCCTGGCCGGCCTGGCGGTCGACCATGGCGCGGTAGGCCTCCAGGGTGACGGGCGCCGGGCCGACGTAGCGGCAGCGCTCCATCCACCCGCCGGCGCGCTGCTTGCCGGCAGCCGTCAACTGGTACTGGACGTCGATGTCGGATTCGCCGCGCCACGCCACCTCGGCCACATGCTCGGCCACCAGGAAGTCGAGCGCCTCGCGCAGCACGTTGATCGACAGGTGCAGCTTGGTGGTGAGCACCGGCAAATGGGTCCTGCCGCCGACGTAGATGGCCTTGGCGATCAGCTCGACGATCAGCTGTTGCGGCAGGCCGGTGTCGCGCAGGGTTTTGGGCTGCGGCGGCAACGCGTGGCCCGGCTCCGTCTCCGCAGTGGATGCATAGGGTGAGGGATCGAGGCTGAGCATGGAGGTCTCCGCGGGACTGAATTGTTTCATTGAGGAATTAAGTTTATCGGGCGAGGCCCGGCGGGCATTGATGCGCAGCAAAGTCGGACCAAGCGTGCCGATCAGCGATGCGCCCACGCCACAAAGCCGCCGGTCCCCAGCGCGATGGCCACGCCATAGGGGATGCCGCCGACGCTGCCGATGGCGGCCATCGGCACCGGGGCCAGCGGCAGCCCGAGCAGGCGCCACATCAACGGTTTGCAGATCAGCACGACATTGCGCCAGCTCTCGCGCCAGCGGCCGCTATACAACAGCATCAGCACCGCCATGACGCCGCCGATCAGGTAGGCCAGCACGCCGATGTGCAACGCCGCCTGCGGCCCGACGAAGGCGCCGACCATGGCCATCAGCTTGACGTCGCCGGCGGCCATGCCGCGCAGCAAGTACAACGGGAGGAATAAAAAAAAGCCGGCCAACGTGCCGGCCAGCCATTGCGATACGGGTGCCCAGTTCTGCCCGCCGATCAGATGCAGTATCATCGCCAATAGCAGGCCGCTCAATATGAGGACGTTGGGAATCTTGCGCGTGGCCAGATCGGTCACCGCGGCCTGCGCGACCAGACAGATCAGGATGACTTCGATGGCGTTTAACATGGGGGGACTTTCGGACCGAAAAAAGGCTTTCCAGCCGGGGGCGGCTGGAAAGCCAGGCGGTTTACGTGGTTGCGTCGGTGATCTTCGTACCGATGGCCTCGAACGCATCCTCCAGCACCGGCGTCAGGAAAGCGAACGCGGCGACGACCGCGGCGACCATGGTCGCCGCGATCAGGCCGTACTCGATGGCCGTGATCCCCTGTTCGTCCGACGCAAACGCCTTTGCTGCTGCGATAAGTGAGTTCATGATGTACTCCCTAGTTGAGTCGATTAAGAAAAACCCTCTGATACGGACAGCCGGCCTGCAGACCGCCGTTTCCGCGCCATTGGAATCACTATACGACTAGCAGCTTTATAGGAATTGACTTGACGCAAGTTTTCCACATGGAACTATTTTGGTGCTTTTGATCAAACAAGCGGCGCTCGGCGGGCCGTGGCACTGGCCTAAGTCAACCCGCTGGCTGTTGCCCACTAGTAAGCTAAAAGTGGCCCGGGACTCGGCTCTGATGTAGGAAAATGGTTGTAATAAGCTCCAAGGACATTTTTTTTCGCACACAAGAATTGCCTTGATTGCAAAAAGCTATTATCCTGCTTAGCTGTTCTTTGGAAAGGCCCCGTACTGCTTCTTTACCGTGCGCCTGACTATCAGAGAAATCGTGCTTGATAGGCGTGAACAAAAGCGTGGCTGACCGCAAGGTTGTGTGTTAATTTTCCAGAGAAGAAAATGGATTCCCTACTGAAACACATGGTGGACATGACTGGCCACCGAGATCACATGATGCTCGACATCTCCGTGATTTCGGCGGTGCAGGAGCTTGCCCGCGCCAGTCAGGCCCGCGTGCTGACCCTGGCCACCGTGCGGGGCAAGGTGTTCGTGCGGCCGCGCGCCATCATCGTCGCCGGCGAGCCGGCCTGCATGGTCGATACCACCGACCTGCACAACCCGGGCGAGCCGATCGAGAATTTCCCTGCGCTGGCGCACTGCATCGCCCAGCACGAGTCCGGCGCCGACGTCGCCAACGAGGCCGGCGAGCACACGCTGTGGCTGCCGATCTGGCTGGGCGACAAGGCCGACACCTGCCTGGAGATCGTCAATCCGACGCCGTACACCAGCGACACCATCCATATCATCGGCGGCATCGTCAGCGTCTACCGCAACTTCCAGAACCTGCTCGACTACAGCGAGCGCGACTCGCTCACGGGCCTGCTCAACCGCAAGACCTTCGACGACCAGCTCGCCAAGATGCTGGCCGCCAGCATCGAGCAGGATTCGGTCACCCTGCCGGGCGAGCCGGAGCGCCGGCACCACGGCGAAGAGGAAAAGCAATGGCTGGCGGTGGTCGATGTCGACCATTTCAAGCACGTTAACGACCGTTTCGGCCATTTATACGGCGACGAGGTATTGATCCTGATCGCCAACCTGCTCACCTCGTCGTTCCGCGCGCAAGACCGCGTGTTCCGCTTCGGCGGCGAGGAATTCGTCGTGCTGCTGCGCTCGACGACCCTCGACAACGCCAAAAAGATCATCGAGCGCTTCCGCATGAACGTGGCGTCGCACGATTTCCCGCAAGTGGGCAAGGTGACGGTGAGCGTGGGCTTTGTCAGCATCAGCGCGCTGGAGGCGCCGGTGATCATCCTGGGCCACGCCGACCAGGCGCTGTACTACGCCAAGAGCCACGGCCGCAACCTGGTGTGCCATTACGACGAGCTGCTCAGCGGCGGCCTGCTGCAGACCACCGCCTCCAACGACACGGCCGAATTCTTCTAATGCGCCGCTAAACGCCGCTAGGCCAGCGTCAAAAACCGCATCGGGTCGACATTCCATTTGGCCGCCGACTCGTGGCCGACGATCTTGTCGCCGCCGCCAAATCCCAGTCCCCGCGACAAATCGACCGTCTCCGGCTTGATATACAGATTCTGCTTGGTATTGAAAAAGACGTTGACCTTGGGCGCCAGCAGATTGGTTTCGTGTGGCTCGATCACAACACCGAGCCGGCCCGACTCCAGCATCACCATCGTCCCCACGGGATAAATACCGACACAGCGCATGAACTCCTGCGCGTACTGCGGGTTGAAGTGGAACTTGCTCCACTCATAGATCTTGCGCAGCGCCGCCGCCGCCGACATGCCCTTGTGATAACAACGATCGGCGGTGATGGCGTCATAGACGTCGACGATGGCGGCCATTTGCGCCAGTTCACTGATCTGCTCGTTGGCCTGCTTGCTGGGATAGCCGCTGCCGTCGCGCCGCTCGTGGTGGTGCAAGGTGATGTCGAGCGGGATGGGACCCACCTCTGGTGTTTTCCGCAAGATGTCATAACCGTCGCGCGGATGGCGCTTGATGATGGCGAACTCCTCGTCGGTCAGCGGTCCCGGCTTGTTGAGGATGGAATCGGGCACCAGGGCCTTGCCGGTGTCGTGCAACAAGCCGCCCAGGCCGGCCTGATGGGTCACGTCGGCGGCGATGTTGCGCGAGCGGCAAAACGCCACCAGCAGCGTACAGACGCTAACGGAGTGCAAAAAGGTGTAATCGTCCTTGGTTTTGATGCGCAGCAGCCCCACCAGCGCCCCCGGATTGCGCAGGATGGACTCGGTGATGGCCTGCACCACCGGCTCGACCTGATCGAGTTCGATCGCCTTGCCCAGACGGGCGTCCTGCATCACCGTGCGCACCAGGGTCGAGGCCTGATGGCGGATCTGCACCGCGCGCCGCATCTCATCGCCCAGCGATACGCGAGTGACGACGGGCGTCTTGGCGGCGATTTCAACGATTTCGCGCTCGGTCGCCGCCTGCGCCTCGGCCAGCGACGGCGCATCCTGCACGTCCAGGCCCTTGCCGCTGTCTATGACAACGTCATGGATGCCGGCGTTGAGGATCTTGCGGATTTCATCTTCGCTGGTCAGCAAAAACCGGTTGCGGACAAACGGGTGCGTCATCCAGTCGCAACTCAGGTCATGTATATACATGCCCACTTTTAGTTGGGATGAGTCGACTTTCTTTAACATACATGCACCCGCGAAAAGTCTGGAAGGAGGACGGTTTGATTTGAGTATAACAAATAGTTTCCTGTCAGGATCATATTTGCAAGTGCTAACATGGTGTTTGTCCATGACTATCCCGGGTCAAGCGCCGCGCCCCCACTCTATGGAACTACGCCAACTTCGTTACTTTGTCGCCATCGTCGATCATGGGTCGCTATCGCGGGCGGCGCTGGTGTTGCACGTCGCACAACCGGCGCTGACGCAGCAACTGCGCCAGCTCGAGGAGGAACTGGGCGTGCAACTGCTGCACCGCTCGGCGCAGGGCGTGCTCAGCACCGACGCCGGCAAGATCTTCTACGAACACGCGCAAGCCATCCTCAAGCAGGTGGCCGATGCCCGCTCGGCGGTCACGCAATCGGCGGAGCGGCCCAGCGGCGGCGTCACGCTCGGGCTGCCGCACAGCATCTCGGGCGCGCTGGCGCTGCCGCTGCTGACGGCCGCGCGCACCACCTACCCGGAAATCACGCTGCAATTGACGGAGGAATTGACCGGCAACCTGAGCGAGCAGCTCAAATCGGGCCGCATCAACCTGGCCGTGCTGTTTGATGACGGCCAACTGGCGCAATTTGCCACCACCCCGCTGGTGGAGGAGGAGTTGCGCTTCATCTGCCGCGCCGACGCCGCCTTCGCGCTCGGCCAGCAGACGCTCACCCTGGAGCAGACCCTGGGCACCACCCTGATACTGCCGGGACTGCAGCACGGCGTGCGTCCCCGCATCGAAAGCATGGTGCGCGCGGCCGGGCTTAAGCTATCGAACGTCATCGAAATCAACTCCATCGCCATCCTTAAATCGGCGATCCTGGCCGACATGGGCGCGACCTTGCTGCCTGCCGCGCCGGTGCTCGACGAGCTGCAACGCGGCACCATGCGTTCCCATCCGATCCGGCAGCCGGCGATCTCGCGCACGGTGGTGCTATGCGCCTCGAAGAACATCCCCCTGACCAACGCCGCCAGCGCCATCAGCCGGCTG
This sequence comes from Duganella sp. GW821-FHT07F09, assembly GCF_059418705.1. Lineage (NCBI taxonomy): Bacteria > Pseudomonadati > Pseudomonadota > Betaproteobacteria > Burkholderiales > Oxalobacteraceae > Duganella > Duganella sp. GW821-FHT07F09. The sequence continues at coordinate 277,665 of NZ_JBWKQJ010000002.1, forward strand.
GTGCAGCAAGTCAGCGTCCAGCTCTGCCAGTCCGGCACCTGGCCAGGCGCCACCCCGCTCCCCTAAATAGTTGCTTTGGGGGGTATCAGTTTTTCTTATGCCCCGATTGGCAAACACTATTTCCGTATACGTCAACTCGCGCCCATACTAGGCACAATTCCGCTCACCATGCGGCCCTGGCCCGATCCTGGCGCGCCTACCCGGCGCGATCAAGTTCAGGTGCGATCTGATACCAAAAACGGAGACCTCCCATGCCCGATACCACGGCACCCGGCCCTGCAACGTCCGCCAGAGACGACAGCGCCCGACTGACCACCGTCAGCCTCGACGACAAATACACAGCGACCCACGGCGACATCTTCCTGTCCGGCATACAGGCGCTGGTGCGCCTGCCGATGATGCAGCGCGTGCGCGACCAGGCGGCCGGCTTGAACACGGCCGGCTTCATTTCCGGCTACCGCGGCTCGCCGCTGGGCGGCCTCGACGAGAACCTGTGGAAGGCCAAGCCGCACCTGGAGGCGCACCACGTGCAGTTCGTGCCGGGCGTGAACGAGGACCTGGCGGCGACCGCCGTCTGGGGTTCGCAGCAGGTCGATTTGATCGGCGAGGCCAAATACGACGGCGTCTTCGCCATGTGGTACGGCAAAGGCCCTGGTGTGGACCGCTGCGGCGACGTCTTCAAACACATGAACCACGCCGGCACCTCGAAGCACGGCGGCGTGCTGCTGGTGGCGGGCGACGACCACGGCGCCTATTCGTCGACGTTGCCGCACCAGTCGGACCATCTGTTTTCGGCGTCGATGATCCCCGTGCTCTATCCCTGTAACGTGCAGGAGTACCTGGACCTCGGCATCCACGGCTGGGCGATGTCGCGTTTTTCCGGCTGCACGGTGGCGTTCAAGGCGCTGGCCGACACGGTCGAATCGTCGGCCTCCGTCGATGCCGATCCGTTCCGCGTCGATGTCAAAATCCCGCTCGATTTCGTCATGCCGGAAGGCGGCCTGAATGCCCGCCTGTCGAGCATTCCGCTGGGCCAGCAGGCGCGCAATCAGGAAGCGCTGATGCAGGACTATAAAATCTACGCGGCGCTGGCGTACGCGCGCGAGAACAAACTCAATCACACCACCATCACCAGCCCGAACGCGAAGCTGGGCATCATCGCCTCCGGCAAATCGTATCTGGACGTGCTCGAGGCGCTGGAGGAACTGGGCATCGACGAGAACATGGCGGCCGACGTCGGCCTGCGCCTGTTCAAGGTGGCGATGCCATGGCCGCTCGAGCCGGACAGCGTGCGCGAATTCGCCCAGGGCCTCGACGAGATCCTGGTGGTCGAGGAAAAGCGCCAGATCGTCGAGTACCAGTTGAAGGAACAGCTGTACAACTGGCGCGACGACGTGCGCCCGCGCGTGATCGGCAAGTTCGACGAAAAAGGCGAGTGGGTGGCCCCGCGCGGCGAATGGCTGCTCACCTCCAAGGCCGACTTCTCGGTGTCGCAGGTGGCGCGCGTGATCGCCTCGCGCGTCAAGCGCCTGATCTCCGACCCGGTCACCTGCGACCATATCAAGGCGCGCCTGGCCTTCCTCGACGCCAAGGACGCGGTGCTGAAGAAGGCCATCAGCACGCCGTTCCGCCCCGCCTTCTACTGCTCCGGGTGCCCGCACAATACGTCCACAAAAGTCCCGGAGGGCAGCCTGGCGCTGGCCGGCATCGGCTGCCACGTGATGGCGACGTCGATCTACCCGGAGTTCAACAAGCTGACCACGCACATGGGCGGCGAAGGCGCGCCATGGATCGGCCAGGCCGCGTTCTCGAAGATCCCGCACGTGTTCCAGAACCTCGGCGACGGCACCTATTTCCACTCCGGTTATCTGGCGATCCGCGCGGCGGTGGCGGCCAAGGTCAACATGACCTACAAGATCCTCTACAACGACGCGGTGGCGATGACGGGCGGCCAGCCGGTCGACGGCATCACGTCGGTGCCGATGATCGCGCAGCAGATGGCCGCCGAGGGGGTGAAACGCATCGCGCTGGTGACCGAGGACCTGGGACGCTACACCGACCGTGGCGCGCTGCCGTCGCTGGTCAGCCTGCACGACCGCAAGGACATGGACGCCGTTCAGCGCGAGCTGCGCGAAGTCGAAGGCGTGTCGGTGCTGATCTACGACCAGACCTGCGCGGCCGAGAAGCGCCGCCGCCGGAAGAAGAACGAATATCCCGATCCGGCCAAACGCATGGTCATCAACGAAGCCGTGTGCGAAGGCTGCGGCGACTGCGGCGTGCAGTCGAACTGCACTTCCATCCTGCCGAAGGAAACGGAGTTCGGCCGCAAGCGCACCATCGATCAATCGTCGTGCAACAAGGACTATTCGTGCGTGAAAGGCTTCTGTCCGAGTTTTGTCACCGTCGAAGGTGGAACGCTGAAGAAAACCAAAACCGGGGTTGGCAAGTCGGACGCCGATGACGGCTTCGGCGCGCTGCCGGAACCCGAACTGCCATCGTGCGAGCAACCCTACAACATCCTGATCAACGGCATCGGCGGCACCGGCGTGATCACCGTCGGCGCCCTGATGGGCATGGCCGCGCACCTGGAAGGCAAAGGCGCATCGGTGCTGGACATGACCGGCATGTCGCAGAAAAACGGTTCGGTCACCTCGCACGTGAAAGTGGCGAAAACCCCGGCGCACCTGCGCGCGCAGCGCATCGCCACCGGCGAGGCGGATGTCATCCTCGGCTGCGACATGCTGACCGCCGGCGCCGCCGACGCGGTATCGAAAATGCGTCCCGGCCGCACTCTGGCCGTGATCAACCTGCACGAACAGCCGCCCGGCACCTTCGCGCAGAACGCCGACTGGCAGTATCCGGTCGCGGAAGTACGCGCGCTGATCGAGGAATCGGTCGGCGGCCCAGGCGCCGCCGATTTCATCGACGCCACCAAGCTGGCCACGGCGCTGATGGGCGACTCCATCGCCGCCAATCTGTTCATGCTCGGTTACGCCTGGCAGCGGGGACGCATTCCGCTGACCGAGGCGTCGCTGCTGCGCGCCATCGAACTCAATGGCGTCGGCATCGCGTCGAACAAAAAGAGCTTCCTGTGGGGCCGCCGCGCGGCCGTGGACCTGAAGCGCGTCGAGCGCGTGGCCACGCCGACGCAGGCGATCGTGGTGCAGATGCCGCAAAGCCTGGAGAACATCGTCGCCAAGCGCGTGCAGTTCCTGACCGAATATCAGAACGCCACCTACGCCGCAGTCTACGAACAACTGGTGTCGCAGGTGCGCGCCAGGGAGACCGCGCTGGGACTGGGGAACAAGCTGTCGACCGCCGTGGCCAAGTACTACTTCAAGCTGATGGCGTACAAGGATGAATACGAGGTCGCGCGCCTGTACACCGACGGACGCTTCGTCGAGCAGCTCAAACAGCAGTTCGAGGGCGACTTCTCGATCAAGTTCAATCTGGCGCCGCCGCTGTTCGCCAAAAAGGACGCCAAGGGCCATCTGGTCAAGGCGGAATTCGGTTCGTGGATGTGGAGCGCCTTCAAGCTGCTGGCCAAGTTCAAAGGTCTACGCGGCGGCGCGTTCGATGTCTTCGGCCGCAGCGACGAGCGCAAGATGGAGCGCGCGCTGATCGTCGAATATCGCGGGATGGTCACCGCTTTGATCGGGCAGCTTACCGTGGAAAACCACGCGCTGGCCGTCGAATTGGCGGGTTTGCCTGAAAAAGTACGCGGTTACGGTCATGTGAAGGAGAAGGCGGTTGCGGTCTTCCACGCCGAGAAGGCACGATTGATGGCGCAATTCAGCCAGCAGCGCGCCGCCTGACCCCACGGCAGCACTGTTGGCTTGACGTTTACGTAAACGTCATATAATAGAAACACGACACAGATCGACGCACAGAATAGAAGGGACACCATGAACGACCTCTCCGCTCCGACCATCGCAGCAGTGCCGGACCAGCCGCGCCTGAACAACAAAATCCGGTTCGTCACCGCCGCCTCGCTGTTCGACGGCCACGACGCCTCGATCAACATCATGCGCCGCATCCTGCAATCGAACGGCGTGGAGGTGGTCCACCTGGGCCACAACCGCTCGGTCGACGAGGTGGTCACCGCCGCGCTGGCGGAGGATGTGCAGGGCATCGCCATCTCCAGTTACCAGGGCGGCCATGTCGAATACTTCAAGTACATGATCGACCTGCTGCGCCAGCGCGGCGGCGCACATATCAAGGTATTCGGCGGCGGCGGCGGCGTCATCGTCCCCGACGAAATCGCCGACCTGCACGCCTACGGCGTCACCCGGATTTTCAGTCCGGAGGACGGCCAGCGCATGGGCCTTGTCGGCATGATCCAATGGATGGTGCGGCAGTGCGACATCGACCTGTCGCAGTATTCCCCGACGTCGCTGGCGCCGCTGCGCGACGGCGATGTGGCCTCGCGCCACCGCCCGCTGGCGCAGTTGATCACCGCGTTGGAAAACGACAAGGCCGCGCCGGCGCTGCGCACCGAAATCCTGGCCGCCGCCGAAGGCCTGCCCGTGCCGACCCTGGGCATCACCGGCACCGGCGGCGCCGGCAAATCGTCGCTGACCGATGAACTGATACGCCGCATCCGCCTCGACCAGGCCGACGCGCTCAATATCGCCATCATCTCGATCGACCCGTCGCGCCGCAAATCCGGCGGAGCGCTGCTGGGCGACCGTATCCGCATGAACGCGATCAATCCTTGGGCAGGCCAAACACGGGTATTCATGCGATCGCTGGCCACGCGCGAGGCGGGCTCCGAAATCTCGGAGGCGCTGCCGGACGTCATCGCCGCCTGCAAGGTGGCCGGCTTCGATCTGGTCATCGTCGAAACCTCCGGCATCGGCCAGGGCGACGCCGCCATCGTGCCGCACGTGGACGTGTCGATGTATGTGATGACGCCGGAATTCGGCGCCGCCTCGCAGCTGGAAAAAATCGACATGCTCGATTTCGCCGACTTCATCGCAATTAACAAATTCGACCGCAAGGGATCGCAGGACGCGCTGCGCGACGTCGCCAAGCAGTACCAGCGCAACCGCGAACTGTGGAGCCAGCGCCCCGAGGAGATGCCGGTCTACGGCACGCAAGCGTCGCGCTTCAACGACGACGGCGTCACCGCGCTGTACCAGGGCCTGCTGCCCAAGCTGGCGCAATTCGGCTTGCCGACGAAACCGGGCAAGCTGCCGGCGGTGGCGCTGCGCCACTCCAGCGGCAAAAACGTGATCGTGCCGCCGGCGCGCGCGCGCTATCTGGCGGAGATCGCCGACACCGTGCGCGGCTATCATCGGTTCACCCGCAAGCAGGTGACCTTGGCGCGTGAACGCCAGCAGCTGACGGAATCGAAGCGCATGCTGGCGCTGGCGCATAAAACCGCGGATTTCGACGATGTCATCGCCGACCGCGACGCGGCGATGGACGCCGGCGCGAAGAAGCTGCTGGCCGGATGGCCCGAGATGCAAGCCGCCTACGCCGGCGACGATTACGTCGTCAAAATCCGCGACAAGGAAATCCGTACGCGTCTGGTGCAGCACACGCTGTCCGGCACCAAGATCCGCAAGGTCGCCCTGCCCCGCTACGAGGACCACGGCGAGATCCTGCGCTTCCTGATGCTGGAGAACGTCCCCGGCTCCTTCCCGTTCACGGCCGGCGTGTTCCCGTTCAAGCGCGAAGGCGAAGACCCGACCCGCATGTTCGCCGGCGAAGGCGACGCCTTCCGCACCAACCGCCGTTTCAAGCTGGTCTCCACCGGCATGGACGCCAAGCGCCTGTCGACCGCTTTCGACTCGGTGACCTTGTACGGTGCCGATCCGGCGCCGCGTCCCGACATCTACGGCAAGGTCGGCAACTCCGGCGTCTCGATCGCCACGCTGGACGACATGAAGGTGCTGTACGACGGCTTCAACCTGTGCAGCCCGAGCACCTCGGTATCGATGACCATCAACGGCCCGGCGCCGACCATCCTGGCGATGTTCATGAACACCGCCGTCGACCAGCAGATCGACCGCTTCGTCGAAGAACACAAGCGCCAGCCGGACGCCGACGAAGCGGCCAAGCTGCGCGAATGGGTGCTGCAAAACGTGCGCGGCACCGTGCAGGCCGACATCCTGAAGGAGGACCAGGGCCAGAACACCTGCATCTTCTCGACCGAATTCTCGCTGAAGGTGATGGGCGACATCCAGCAGTACTTCGTCGAGCACCAGGTGCGCAACTTCTACTCGGTGTCGATCTCCGGCTACCACATCGCCGAAGCCGGCGCGAACCCGATCTCGCAGCTGGCGTTCACCTTGTCGAACGGCTTCACGTTCGTCGAAGCGTATCTCGCACGCGGCATGAACATCGACGACTTCGCCCCCAACCTGTCGTTCTTCTTCTCCAACGGCATGGACCCGGAATACACGGTGCTCGGCCGCGTCGCCCGCCGTCTGTGGGCGGTGGCGATGCGCGACAAGTACGGCGCCAACGACCGCTCGCAAAAGCTCAAGTACCACGTGCAGACGTCTGGCCGCTCGCTGCACGCGCAGGAGATCGACTTCAACGACATCCGCACCACTTTGCAGGCGCTGATCGCCATCTACGACAACTGCAACTCGCTGCACACCAACGCCTACGACGAAGCGATCACCACGCCGACCGACGAATCGGTGCGCAGGGCGTTGGCGATTCAACTGATCATCAACCGCGAATGGGGACTGGCCAAGAACGAGAACCCGAACCAGGGCTCGTTCATCATGGAGGAGCTGACGGACTTGGTGGAAGAAGCGGTACTGCAGGAGTTCGAGCGCATCGCCGAGCGTGGCGGCGTGCTGGGCGCGATGGAGACCGGCTACCAGCGCGGCAAGATCCAGGAAGAGTCGATGCTGTACGAGCACCAGAAGCACGACGGCACCCTGCCCATCATCGGCGTCAACACCTTCCGCAATCCGAAGGCCACCGGCGAGCCGCAGAAAATCGAACTGGCCCGCTCCACCGACGACGAAAAGCAATCGCAGCTCAAGCGGCTGGAGGAGTTCCACAGCCGTCACGCGGCACAAGCACCGCAAGCGCTGGCGGCCTTGCAGCAAGCCGCGATCGACAACGAAAACGTATTCGAAAAGCTGATGGAAGCGGTGCGCGTCTGCTCGCTGGGGCAGATCACGACGGCGCTATTCGAAGTCGGCGGCCAATACCGCCGCAACATGTAAGAGAACGGGGCAGCGGCACCGAAGGCCACTGCCCCCGACATACCGAGGAAACACGTAGGGCGGATTAGCGCAGCGTAATCGGCCATGCATACGCCGTCGGCGGCGCAAAACCGCAGGCCACCAACCCCGCTACGCCTCGAAGTGCGGCCCCGCCCCCTCCCGCGCCAACGCATCCTGCGCATTCCGAAGCGGACAAGCCCTCAACGACAAGCACCCGCAACCAATGCACCCATCCAGCTGATCGCGCAACTGGGTCAGCGTGCGAATGCGCGCCTCCAACTCCAGCTTCCACGCCGCCGACAGCCTGCGCCAATCCGCCACGGTCGGCGTACGCCCCGACGGCAGCGCATTCAACGCCTCGGCGATAGCCGCCAACGGCATACCGACCCGCTGCGCCACCTTGATCACCGCCAGCCGGCGCAGCACCGAGCGCGCATAGCGCCGCTGGTTGCCGCCCGAGCGCACCGAATGGATCAACCCCTTGGCCTCATAAAAGTGTAGTGCCGATACGGCCACGCCGGCCCGCTCGGCCAACTCGCCGACGCCCAGCTCCTTCGGTGGAGACGCCATATAAAATCCTTGACCTCAAGTTAAGTTGAGATTTTATAGTGTTCGCACACTTCTCACACGAAAGGCCTCCATGACCCAGCTTTCCTTCATCAACCCACCCGGTTTGTACGACCCGCGTCCCAACGGTTACAGCCACGTCGTCGTCGCCCAGGCGCCGGCAAACATGATCTACATCGCCGGCCAGGGCGGCGAAACCGCCGATGGCGTACTGCCGGAAGATTTCGAAACACAAGTGAAGCAGGCGCTGGACAACCTGCAAACCGCGCTGACGGCGGCGGGCGCCGGACTCGCCAACGTCGCCAAGCTCACCGTGCTGATCGTCGACCATAGCGAAGAGCGTCTGCGCATTTTCGGCGGCGCGCTTAGCGCCGCATGGGGCGACAACCCCGCGCCAGCGTGCACGTTGATTCCGGTGCCGCGCTTGGCGCTGAACGGCATGTTGTTCGAGATCGAAGCCACAGCAATACAATAGGTTGCGCAGACACATGTAGATAAATAGCCCGTCGGAATGAGAGCAGTCGAGGCAGCGCACCGCGCCCATGTGGTAAACGTTCGCTTTTCCCCTCGCTTTTCTTCTCTTTTCCTCTTTTTAGATCGCTAATTTCAAAAAGAGCCCAAACGAGAGAAAAAAGAACAAAAGAGAAGCCGAAAGAGACGGTTTACCACACGGAGTTTATATCGCCAGCCCTCTCCAGTGAGCGCCATCTGCATTTGGGGATAGGCGTTCTTTTTGTCGCATTAAATCCAATAGTCAACTTCTATTGGAAATAGATAATTTATTTATTGCTATCTTTTTATAAAATATGCAAGACTACCCTTGAAGGTGCGAAAAAATAACTATCCAATGAAACCAGACTAGGGGATGCAAGATGGATTTGATCGATCAGCTCAGGGCACTCGCAACGCGCGTCGCGGCCGCAAAGGACATGATTCAAACGGAGGAGGCAACAAAGAATGCGATGATTATGCCGTTTATCCAGCTGCTCGGATACAACGTCTTTGATCCGCTGGAAGTCACTCCCGAACTTGTCGCCGACGTCGGTACAAAAAAAGGCGAGAAAGTGGACTACGCCGTTTTGCGGGATGGTAAGCCAATTATGCTTTTTGAGTGCAAGAAGAGCGGAGCGGATCTTCACATCAATCACGCCAGCCAGCTGTTCCGGTATTTCCACGTGACCGAAGCACGATTTGGTGTACTCACAAACGGCCTTACCTACAAATTTTTTACCGATCTTGAACAACCAAACAAAATGGATGAGAAGCCGTTTTTTGAGTTCAACATTCTGGACTTCAAAGAGCGCGACGTCGATGAATTGAAAAAATTCGCCAAGACAATGTTTGATCTCGACACGATCCTTACCACAGCAAATGATTTGAAATATACCCGGGCAATTCAGAATCGGCTCGCTGAATGGATGACCAATCCGGCTGAAGACTTTGTCCGCCTATTGTCATCTGACCTGCTTGCTGGCAAGCGCTTCACACCCACCGTCAAGGATCAATTCACCATCCTCACCAAGAGGGCTTTCGAACAGTTGCTGGGCGAACGCATCAATGATCGTCTTAAAGGTGCGATGACTCCCGAATCCTCGCCTGCACAAGAGCAAACCCCTGTCATGGTGCCGGCAGGTTTGGAGGAAACGCTTATCGTCACGACCGCCGAAGAGATCGAGGGCCTGCATATGATCAGGTCGATTCTTCGCGATGTCGTCAATCCTCGCAGAATAGTCATGCGCGACTCGCAGAGCTATTGCGCAATTCTTCTTGACGACAATAACCGCAAGCCGGTTTGCCGTTTACGGTTCAACAATCTTCAAAAATTATCGTTAGGTCTCTTCAATGACAAAAAGGAGGAGGAACGCGTCACGCTGGAGCATCTCGATGACTTGTACAAGTACACCGAGCAATTGAAAGCGACCGTCTTGTTTCACCTTCCGACAGAGCGAGTAGCATCGTAAGAACCCGGAGGCGAGGCATGCCTCGCCCCTCCCTCTCACATCTCGGTATGTTTTACAGCGGCAGACAAGGTCCGACCGTCGTCCCGGCCAAAAACACCGGCTGCCACAGCTCGTGCAACTCGCCGGCCGGCGTGCCGTCGATCAGCGCCAGCAGCATTTGGATCATGCGCGCGCCGGCCTTGGCCGGCTCCGGCTGGTCGATGGTGGTGACGTTGGCGCCGGCCAAGGTGTCGGCCATGCTGCCCCAGACGATGATGGACATTTCCTTGCCCATTTCCACACCGGCGTCGCGCAAGGCGCGCACCGCGCCGATGCCGGCGATATTGTTGTCGACGATGACGGCGCTCGGGCGCGGCGAGCACGCCAGCAATTGCTGCATCGCCTGATATCCGCTGCGCCGGTCCAGCTTGCTCTCGATTAAGTAGCGCGGATCGACCGCCAGCCCCGCCGCCGCCATCGAGGCGACGAAACTGTCCCGGCGCTGGCGCGCGAAGTTCATCTCCAGCGGCGCGCTGATCAAGGCCACGCGCTTGTGTCCCCATGCCAGCAGGCGCTCCATCGCCATGCTGGTGCCGGAGGCGTTGTCGTAGTCGAACCACGCGTACGGGGCGTCGAGCTCGGTGCGGCCGTAGGCGACGAACGGAAATTTGGACTTGCTCAAAAAGGCGACGCGCTCGTCGCGCACCAGGGTGCGGGCCACCACCAGGCCGTCGACGCGACGGCCCAGCACGGTCTGCTGATAGGAGCGCTGCTCGGCGTTGGGCGACACCGGCGCGATGATGAGGTTCTTACCGACGTCCTCGAGCGCGGCCGACATGCCGGACACCACGTCCAGGAACATCGGATCGCCCAAGTCCGACGGCAGCAGCGGATAAATGATGCCGAACACGTTGGTGCGGCCCAGCGCAAGGCTGCGCGCGAGCGGATTGGGCTGGTAGCCGGCTTCCTGCGCGGCCTTCAGAACACGTTCGCGCGTGCGGACATTGACCTCAGGGTAACCGTTTAACGCCCGGCTCACAGTGGTCTTCGACATGCCGAGGAACTTTGCGAGGAGCTGGAGATTCATAGAGAAACGCTCAATGTTGATCATTGATTATAGCGGCGCGGATGAGCCTGCCGCCACAGTGATCGCCGCCACCATTGAGAAATACAACACTCGGCCGGCCTTGCCTTTTTGTCCGTCATCGCCTAATCTTCAGGCATTGATGTCAATTCTGCATCATCGCGTCCAGCGTTTTGTAACCAGGAGAATATCGTGGCCACCGTAACGTCCGTCAATGCACTGCAAGCTTCGGTCGCACAAGCTGAAAGGCAAGTGCAACAGGGCCAGTCACGCGTGAGCCAGGATGCCAGCCGCCTGGAGCAGAGCCGCAGCCAATTGACGAAAGACCGGCAAACCCTGGCCGATACCCAGCGGCAAAGCACCCAGGCGCAACAGCAGCAGGCCCCGGCAAGGTCGCCCGCCATCCAACTTGGCGCCGCGCTGAGCGGCGCGATCGAACGTCCCAACCGCGCCGAGCAACTGCTGGCGGCCATTCCGACGGCCGCCAGGCCTCAACTGAACGCCCAGGGCCAAACCATCGGCAAGCTGATCAACGTTACCGCCTAGGCGCCGAGCCTAGGCACCTGCCGCCGCAGCTTCGGCCGCCGCCGTTTCCCGCTCCACCAGCGGCACCCACCATTTGCCATCCAGCGCCGGCCGCGCGATATCGAGCGCGAGCCCGATCTCCGGCGTCGCCAGCGGCAAGCGACGCTCGCCCGCCAATTCCGAGATGCGGTTGAACGGATCGTGCCACGCGTGCATCGACAGATCGAAGGTGCCGTTATGGATCGGCATCATGACCTTGCCCTGCAAGTCTATATGCGCCTGCAACGATTCCTCCGGCTGCATATGGACGTCCGGCCATTGCGGATCGTAGGCGCCGGTCTCCACCATGGTGAGGTCGAACGGCCCGAATTGGCGCCCGATCTCCTTGAATCCATCGAAATAACCGCTGTCGCCGCTGAAAAACACCTTCAGGCCACGGTCCTCGATAACAAACGAGGCCCACAGCGTCTTGTTACGGTCGTTCAAGCCGCGGCCCGAGAAATGCTGGGCCGGCGTGGCGACCAGCTTCAGGCCGGCGACCTGGGTGCTCTGCCACCAGCTCAGTTGCCGCACCTTGGCGCGCGGGATGCCCCAGGCGATCAGGCGGTCGCCCACCCCAAGCGGCGTGATGAAGTGCTCGGTCTTGGCCGCCAGTTTGATCACCGCCGCCTTGTCCAGATGGTCGTAATGGTCGTGCGACAGGATGATGCCCTTGATCGGCGGCAGCTCGTCGATGCTGATCGGCGGCTTGTGGAAGCGCTTGGGACCGGCCCATTGCACCGGCGAGGCGCGCTCGGAGAACACCGGATCGGTCAGCCAGAAGTTGCCGTTAAGCTTAAGCAGCACGGTCGAGTGGCCGAGGCGGAACAGGGTGCGATCCGGAGCATCCAATAACTGGCGCTGCGTGATCGCATGAACGGGAATGGCCTGGCGCGGCACGGTGTCGGCCGGCTTGTCGAACAGCACGCGCAGCATCAGGCCCAGGCCTTGCATCAGGCCCATCGCGTGCATCTTGACCGGATTGCGGAACTTGCCGGTGCGGGTGCGCGGGGCGGTGGGCACGGACAGGCCGTCTAGGCCGTCAAGACCTGAGGGGGATTTGGCGATAGCGGTTTGATAAGTCATCGGAACGCTCCAGGACGGATAATGTACACTACACAGTGTAGTTCTAATTTTTGAAAAAGTAAACCAGACGGTGTAAAATAATTGCCATGAACCTTCCCCTCAAGCTCACCGACCGCAAGCGCCAGGCCGTCGTCGACGCCGCCATCGCCGAATTCCGCGCCAGCGGTTTCGAAGCGACCAGCATGGACAAGATCGCCGCCACGGCCGGGGTATCGAAGCGCACCGTGTACAACCACTTCCCCAGTAAAGACGAACTGTTCGCGCAAATATTGCATCAGTTGTGGAGCAGCACGGCGGCGCTGATGGAAACCCCGTATGTGCCGGAGCTGCCATTGCGGCAACAGCTGATGGAGATTCTGGGCAAGAAGATGGCGATGCTGCAGGACGCCTACTTCCTGGATCTGGCGCGCGTGGCGATCGCCGAGACGATCCATTCGCCGGCGCGCGCGCACGAGATGGTGGCGCGGCTGAGCGCCAAGGAGGAAGCCGTGACGCAATGGCTGCGTGCGGCCCAGGCCGACGGCAAGCTGCGCGAGGCCGATCCGGCACTGGCCTCGCAGATGCTGCAGGGGCAGCTCAAGACCTTCGCCTTCTGGCCGCAGGTCACGCTGAACCAGCCGCCGCTGGACCCGGCCACGCAGCAGAAGGTGCTCGACGTCACCGTCGACATGTTCCTGGCCTACTACGGCCGTGAGGCCGACTCAGCCGACTAGGCGAAGCTGACCGCGTAAATCGGCGGCAAGGTGGTGGAGACGGTTTGCCACTGGCCGCCGCCGTCCTCCGACAGCCAGGCGCCGCCGGTCGTCGAGCCCATCAGCAATAATTGGCCGTCGTCGCTGACCGCCAGCCCGTGCCGGTAGACCAGGTCGTAGCAATGCTGCTGCGGCAGGCCGCCGCGCCACGCGGTAAAGCTTCCGCCGCCGTCGATGGTGCGGGTGACCGCCAGCGCCGCGCGCGGCGGCACCCGCTTGCTGTCGGCCTCGGCCGGCACGAACCACGCGGTCTCGCCATCCCGCGGATGGACCGCCACCGCGAAACCGAAATTCGACAACGGCGCCGCGCGCACCTCGGTCCAGTGGGCGCCGTTGTCGACGCTGCGCCAGATGCCGTTGTGATGCTGGCACCACAGCTTGTCCGGCTCGCCCGCGCAGCGCACGATGCGGTGCGGGTCCTGCACCGCCTCCACCTCGGCCAGCTCGGGCGGCATATAGGTCGCCACCATGCCCTTGGCGCGCGGCGCCCAGCTCTCGCCGCCGTCGTTGGTCAGCCAGGCGCCGCCGCACGACACGCCCACCAGCACCGACCGGCTGTCGCGCGGATCGACGCAAATGCTATGGATGCCCGGCACGTCGTAGCCACCGCCCATCCACTGGCTGCGCTCGGGAATGTTCCACAGCGGCTCCACCAGATGCCAACTGTCGCCGCGGTCGTTGGAGCGGAACAGGCCGCCCGGCAGGGTCCCCGCCCACAACACGCCCGGCTGGTCGGGCCCGCCGGCCGCCAGCGACCAGATTTGTTTGACTGTCCACTCGACCTTGTCCTCGCTGTCGGCCGGCTTGGGCGGAAGCGCCGGCGCGGCGATCTCGGTCCACTCGGTCGCGCCCGGATCGAGCCGGTGCAGCTTGCTGCCGAAATGGCCCAGGCTCAGTGCGGCGTACAGGGTGCCGTCGCGCCGGTCCGGCAGCACCATCGACACCGGATCGCCAAGAAAATGCTGCCGGTCCACATGCCACGCCTCGTGCGTGCGGTAGACTTCGAACAGCCCTTTGCGGGTCGCCAGATAGGCGCGGTCGGACATATCAGCCTCCTGATAAAGCTTGCAAGATATAGACTTGGGAGAGGGGGGCGAGCGCGTCGTCCAGGCGTTCGCGCTCGCGGGCGCGCTGGCCGTCGATGAAGATGACGACGTTCTCGCGCAGGCAACCCTGCTCGTCGAGCACGTAACCGCGCAACCTCGGATGGGCGTCGAACGCCTGGTCCAGGGCACTTCGCAGATCGGCCGCGTCGGTCTCCACCTGCGGCACGGTCATGAATCGACCCAGTTGCTGGGTAAAAATCAGTTGCGCCATGTTTATTTTCTCATTGGTCGACTGGATTCAGCACAGATTCTAACGCGGATTGGCGCCGGTTTCGCTAAAATGAAAACGCGTCAACTACCGGAGCACCGCATGTCGATTACGCCGCAAGAGCTGGAACTGCTGATGCAAGAGGTGGAGAAGGAGGACCCGATCGATTTCGCCGACCTGCCGTTCGACGAGCATGATCTGCGGGGATTGATTTCGAACCACCTGTGCGAGATGGCCGACGCCATGGAGAACTTCAGCGACGAGGACAAGCATTTGACCTTGCTGGCCGTCGCGGCCAAGCTGGTGCTGGAGAACATGGTGCTCAACATCCAGCTGTTGCGGCGCCACGGCGTGCCGCTCAGCGAATCGGCCGACGCGCTGCTGAGCCGCCTGCGCAAGGGTGGATCCACGTAGGGCGGATTAGCGTAGCGTAATCGGCCATGCATGCGTGGCCGGCGGCTCATGCAATGGCCGATTACGGCGTTCCGCCTAATCCGCCCTACGTGTTTTAGATTTATGCATGCATTCCATCACGGCAGGCGCCTGGCCGCCGGCGCCACGATCACCAGGTCTGTTTCCGCCACGGCCACGCACGGCAAGATATACCCTTCGCGCTTCTCGTCCAGGCTCAGGCCCGGCCACTCGATCTTGTAGCGCACCGCGCCGCCCGTGCTCAGGCAGATGCAGGTGCGGCAGGTACCGTTGCGGCACGAACTGGGCAAGCGCACGCCGGCCCGCTCGGCCGCCTCCAGCACCGTCGCCGGCGCCGCCGCGTCGAAACTCCAGCCCTGCCCCTCCAGTGTCACCGTGCCGCCCATGCCGTCGATTCCAGATCGTCAAAACATCATCATACAATCCGCGCGGGCCGCGACCTCAATCCGCCTTGAAGTTCTGCCCCAGCGACATCGGTTTATTCAGCAAAATGGTCTGCGGATTACGGCAGATAATCACCAGCACCACGATGGTGGCGAGATATGGCAGCATCGACAGGAACTCCGACGGAATCGCCAGTCCCAACCCCTGGCCGTGGAACTGCAGCACCGTCACGCCGCCGAACAGGTAGGCGCCCACCAGCACGCCGCGCGGCTTCCACGTCGCGAACACCACCTGCGCCAGCGCGATCCAGCCGCGTCCCGCCGTCATGCCCTCCACCCACATCGGCGTGAGCGCCAGCGACAGGTAGGCGCCGCCCAGGCCCGCCATGGCGCCGCCGAACAGCACCGTGCCGTAGCGCAGCGCGATGACCGGAAAGCCGATCGCGTGGGCGCTGTGCGGCGACTCGCCGACGGCGCGTATCACCAGCCCCAGACGGGTGCGCGCCAGCATCCAGCCGATCGACACCACCAGGACCACCGACGCGTAGACCATGCCGTCGAAACGGAACAGCAGCGGGCCGGCGAACGGCATCTCCGACAGCAGCGGAAAACTCAGTTGCGGCATGCGCTCCACCGTCTGCCCGACGAAGCCGCGCCCCATGAACGCGGAGACGCCGATGCCGAACAAGGTCAACGCCAACCCGGTGGCCACCTGGTTGGTTTGCAAGGTCAGCACCAGGAAACCGAAGATCAGCGACATCAGCATCCCCGCCGCCATCGCCGCGAGAAGACCGAGCCACATCTGGCCGGTGGCCAGCGTGACGCCGAATCCCGTCACGGCGCCGACCAGCATCATGCCCTCCATGCCCAGATTGAGCACGCCGGAACGCTCGGTCACCAGCTCGCCCATCGAGGCCACCACCAGCGGCGTGGCGGCGCCCGCCGTGCTGGCGAGGAAAGCGATTAACAGCGCGGTATCGATCATGCGGTTTCTCCAACGGCGGCGGCGGTGACGGGTATAGGGCGCTTGCGCGGTTTGAACCGGTAGTGGATGAACAGATCGGCCGCCAGCAGGTAAAACAGCAGCAATCCCTGGAACATGCCGGTGATGGCCGACGGCACCTGCAGCTCGATCTGCGCCGTCTCGCCGCCGATGTACAGCAGCGACATCAACAACGCCGACAACACCACGCCCAGCGGATGCAGGCGGCCCACATAGGCGACGATGATCGCCGCGAAGCCGTAGCCGGCCGACACCGACGGCTGCATCTGCCCCAGCGGACCGGCCACCTCGCCGACGCCGGCCACACCGGCCAGCGCGCCGCTGACCATGAACGCCAGCCACACGTTGCGCGGTTCGCTGAAGCCCGCGTACAGCGCGGCGGCCGGCGCCATGCCGCTGACCTGCATGCGGTAGCCGGCGAAGGTGTGCTTGCAGAAGAACCAGGCCGCCGCCGCCGCGACCAGCGACAGGATGAAGGCGGCGTTGACGCGCAATCCCTCCACCAGCAGCGGCAACGTGGCCGACTCGCCGAACATCTTCGACTGCGGGAAGTTGAAGCCGTCCGGATCGCGCATCGGCCCGTGCACCAGATAACTCAGTAGATGATAGGCCACGTACACCAGCATCAGGCTGACCAAAATTTCGCTGGTGTTGAAGCGGGTGCGCAACAGCGCCGGTATCGCCGCCCACAGCATGCCGCCCAGCGCGCCGGCGGCCAGCATCAGCGGCAGCACCCACCAGGCCTCGACCTGGTCGAAGTACAGCGCCACGGCGCCGCCGGCGATCGCGCCGACGGTCAATTGGCCATCGGCGCCGATGTTGGCGACGTTGGCGCGGAAACCGATCGCCAGCCCCACGCCGCACAGGATCAGCGGCGTCGCCTTCAGCAGCAACTCGCCGACCCCGTACATGGTGGTCCACGGCTTGATGAAGTAGACATGGAAGGCGTGCAGCGGCTCCTGCCCGAGGAAGAAGAACATCGCGGAGCCGGTCAGCAGCATGGCCGCCGCCGCGATCAGCGGCGACGCCAGCATCATGCGGCGCGAAGGTTCCGGGCGTCGTTCAAGCCTGGACATGGTCCGCTCCCTGGTAGTCGAAATCGCCGCTCATCCACACGCCGATCTGGTTGATGCTGGTGCCGGCGGCCCGCACGGCGCGCGACAGGCGGCCGTCGGCCAGCACCGCGATGCGGTCGCTCAGCATGAATAATTCGTCGAGCTCCTCGGACAGGACCAGTACCGCCGCGCCCTGGTCGCGCATGTCGAGGATGGCCTGGCGTATCAGCATGGCGGCGCCGACGTCCACGCCCCATGTCGGCTGCGCGAACACCATCACCCTGGGGCCCAGCGCGATCTCGCGGCCGACGATGAACTTTTGCAGATTGCCGCCCGAAAGGCTGGAGGCGGCCGAACCCTCGCCGCCGCACTTGACGTTGAAGCGGGCAATCACCTTGCGCGCGAAGTCGCGCACCGCGCCACGCTGTATCAGGCCGTTCCTGACCATGCCGGTCCTGGCGGCCGGCAGATAGCCGGTCAGCAGCGCGTTGTCGGCCAGCGACAGCTCCGGCGCGGCGCCGCGTCCCAGCCGCTCCTCCGGCACGAAACCCAGACCCAGTTGGCGGCGGCGCGCCGCGTCGAGCGCGCCCACGTCCAGCGTCCCAAGGCGGATGCGGCCGGCGCCACCGCGCAGCGGCCGCTCGCCGGATATGGCCTTCAACAACTCCTGCTGGCCGTTGCCGGAGATGCCGGCGATGCCGACGATCTCGCCGCCGCGCAGTTCCAGGTTGATGTCCTTGAGCCGCGTGCCGAAGGGATCTTCGCTGTCGACCGTCAGGCCCTCGAGGGAGAGCATCATCTCGCCCGGCGCGCGCGGCGTGTTGACGCACACCGGCAGCTCGCGCCCGATCATCAACTCGGCCAGCGAGCGCGCGCTTTCCTGTTTCGGGTTGGCGGTGCCGGAGACGCGCCCGGCGCGCAACACCGTCGCCTTGTCGCACAGCGACTGGATTTCGTCGAGCTTGTGGCTGATATACAGGATGCTCACCCCTTCGGAGGCCAGGCGTCGCAGCGATTCGAACAATTTGAGCACCGCGTCGGGCGTGAGCACCGAGGTCGGCTCGTCCATGATCAGCAGCCGTGGCGACTGCAGCAGGCAGCGCACGATCTCCACCCGCTGCCGCTCGCCCACCGACATGCTGTGCACCAGCCGCTGCGGATCGAGCGGCAGGCCGTATTGTTCCGAAACGGCCCGGATGCGCGGCGCCAGTTCGGCCGGCGCCACCTTCTCGTCCAGCGCCAGCGCGATGTTCTCGGCCACCGTCAGCGTCTCGAACACCGCGAAGTGCTGGAACACCATGCCGATGCCCAGTTTGCGCGCGTCGTGCGGGGAATTGATATGGACCTGGCGTCCCTCCCATATCACCTGGCCGTCATCGGGCTTCGTCACGCCGTAGATGATCTTCATCAGCGTACTTTTGCCGGCGCCGTTCTCGCCCAGCACCGCATGGATCTCGCCAGGCATCACGGTCAGGTCGACATCCGCGTTGGCGACCACGGACGGGTAGATCTTCGAGATGCCGAGCATCTGCAGACGGGGTGCTTCCTTCATCCGCTGTCCTTATCGTATACAAAGTAGTTACGCCACCAGACGCAATTAGCATGCCACGAACATGCCACGCGCGATCCCGGGCGGCGCGCCCATCTGGACAGCACTGCGCACTAAAGATGACGAAAACATCACCAAAAACGTGCGCCGCATCCTCCGGGTTGTACACAAAGCGCCCGCCGGCGTGAGCACACTTCCTGCTTATACAGGCGTGTGTATCCAACGGAGATTCAATAGATGTCATCCACCAGTTCCGCACGCCCACAAGGCAAACGCACCAGCGCAGGCAAGGCCGAACCGGCCGCCCAGGCAACGGGCAAAGACATGCCGCTCAAGCGCGGCACCACCGGCGTCGACATGCGCATCTACCGCGCCGTCGTCAACGCCGTCATGAGCCACCGCCTGCCACCCGGCACCCATCTGGGCGAAGCCGATTTCTGCGAGCTCTATCAGGTCAGCCGCACCACCGTGCGCAAGGCGCTGCAACGGCTGGCGCACGACCACATCATCGAGCTGCGCCCCAATCGCGGCGCCGTCATCGCCTCGCCCACGCCGGAGGAGGCGCGCGACATCTTCGCCGCGCGCCGCGCCATCGAGCGCGAGATCATGCCGCTGGTGATACGCAACGCCACGCCGGCGTCGCTGCGGCAGATACGCGCCGCGCTCGAAGCGGAGGACCAGGCGCGCCGCACGGGCGACCGCGCCGGCTGGATACGGCTGGGCGGCGAGTTCCACATCCTGCTGGCCGAACTGGCAGGCAACCACGTGCTGCTGCGCTTCATGGCGGAACTGGTATCGCGCTGTTCGCTGATCATCGCGCTCTACGAAAAGCCCGGCGCGCCGATGTGCGGCAACCACGAACACCAGGATCTGGCGACCCTGATCGAGCAGGGAAAAGTCGCCGAGGCGACGCACCTGATCGAGCACCACCTGCTGGAAATCGAAGCGCGCCTGCGCCTCGACACCACCCACAAAAAGGTCAACCTGGCCGAAGTCCTCTCAGGTTTTTAAGGCGCATGCAAAAAACATCTGGCCCCGTCTGGCCCGCAAATTGCTAGAAAAGAGAACGAGATTGAATCCAATCCTCAAGCGGGATTGGATACAAAAATAGTTCGTTCATACCGCCTCTTCACCCACTGACTGGAGTTCGCATGATGTCTCAACTCGTAACCCGTACCGCCGCAGTACTAGTGGTTCTCGCCGGCTGCGCCGGCGCCGCCCAAGCCGCCGACTGGAGCGATACCTACCTCGGCTACCGCTACGGCACCAGGTTCGCCGAGCCGTTCAACGACACGGACATCACCAAGAACATCGTCAACTTCAGCCACGTCTCGGGCTACAAATACGGCAAGAACTTCATCAACGTCGACTTCCTGATGTCGTCCCACGACGACCCATCGTCGGCGGGAGCGGCCAGCGGCGCGCACGAAGCGTACGCCGTGTACCGCCACACGCTCGACCTGGGCAAGGTCACGGGAAGCAATTGGGCCTTCGGTCCGGTGCGCGGCGTCGGCGCCACCCTCGGCTTCGACTACAACAGCAAAACCGACGCCGGCTACAACTCCAAGAAGCGCATGGTCGTCGCCGGGCCCACCCTGATGATGGACGTACCGGGCTTCCTCGACATCAGCCTGCTCGCGCTATGGGAGAGCAACGCGCCGTTCAACACCTACACCAACGTCGCCACGCCGCGCTACCGCTACGACACCCACGCCATGCTCACCGCCGCATGGGGCATCCCGTTCAACATCGGCATTCCGCTGTCGTTCGAGGGTTTCGCCAATTTCATCGACAAGAAAGGCAAGGACGAATTCGGCGGCGACACCGCGCGCGAAACCAACATCGACATGCAGATCATGTACGACGCCAGCGCCGTCGTCAGCGCGCCGAAGAACACCTTCAAGATCGGCGTCGAATACCAGTACTGGAAAAACAAATTCGGCAACTCGGACAAGAACAACCCGGGCGCCACGGCCAGAACGCCGATGGTCCGCGCGGAATACCATTTCTAGTCCACTCTCAATCCAATCTCGATACCGCTAAAGGAACCGCATGATGAATCGTCGCACAATGATCGCGCTGGCCACGCTGGCCGCCTCCCTCGGCGCCGCCGCCCTGCCCGCGCTGGCGGCCGAACCGCTGAAGATCGGCTTTGTCTACGTCGGCCCGGTCGGCGACGCCGGCTGGACCTACGCCCACGACCAGGGCCGCCTGGCGATGGAAAAGGCGCTGGCCGGCAAAGTCAAATCCACCTACGTGGAAAACGTGCCGGAGGGCGCCGACGCCGAACGCGTGATCCGCAAGCTCGTCGCCGAAGGGAACAAGCTGATTTTCACCACCTCGTTCGGCTACATGAACCCGACCGAGAAGGTGGCCAAGTCGGCCCCCGGCGTGGTGTTCCTGCACGCCACCGGCTTCAAAAGCGGCAAGAACCTGGGCACCTACGAATCGCGCCTGTACGAGGGCGCGTACCTGAACGGCATCCTGGCCGGCAAAATGACCAAGTCCAAGACCTTGGGCTTCATCGCCTCCTTCCCGGTCCCTGAAGTGATCCGCAACATCAACGCCTTCACCCTGGGCGCGCAAAGCGTCAACCCCGGCATCAAGACCAAGGTGATTTGGGTGAACTCGTGGTACGACCCGGCCAAGGAACGCCAGGCGGCGGAAACCCTGGTGGCGCAAGGCGCCGACGTCATGGCGCAGAACACCGACTCGCCGGCCACCTTGCAGGTCGCGCAGGAAAAAGGCGTATATGCCTTCGGCTGGGACTCGGACATGTCGCGCTTCGCGCCGAAGGCCCACCTGACCGCCGCCACCAACGACTGGTCCGGCTACTACATCGACGCCGCCAAGGCGGTCCTCGCCGGCACCTGGAAAACCGGCGACTATCGCGGCGGCCTGAAAGAAGGCATGGTCAAGATGTCGAAGCTGAACGCCGTGGTTCCGGCCGACGCGGGCAAGATCTTCGAAGAGAAGAAGGCCGCGCTGACGGCGGGCACCTTCAACCCGTTCACCGGTCCGATCAAGGACCAGTCGGGCGCGGTCAAGTACGCGGCCGGCGTCGCCGTGCCGCTGAAGGACCTGCTGTCGATGAACTTCTACGTGCAAGGCGTGGACGGCGCGATCCCCAAATAAAGCACCGGCAAAAGCGGGGCGCGCCACGGCCCCGCCAATCGGACACACATGACAATCGATCCCGTTTTATTCAACGACTGGCATCCGGTGGCGCTGTCCGCGCGGATCGTGGCCGGCGCCATCACCGCCACCGACCTGCTGGACACGCGCATCGCCTTGTGGCGCGACAGCGGCGGCGCCGTCCACGCGTGGGAAGACCGCTGCCCGCATCGCGGCACGCGCCTGTCGATGGGTGCGATAGTGGGTGGCACACAGGGCGACACGCTGCGCTGCGCCTACCACGGCTGGCGCTTCGACGGCGAGGGCCGCTGCCGGCACATCCCCGCGCTGCCGGCGCTGCAAGCCGACAAACTCAAAGCGCGGGTCGACGCCTTCCACACGCATGAAAAATACGGGATGGTATGGGTTTGCATCGGGTCGCCTGCCGACTCCGGGCCGCCGCGCTTTCCGGAATTCGCGGACGAGCGCCTGCGCAAGGTCTGGTGCGGCCCGTACGAGGTGCGAAGCAGCGGGCCGCGCATCGTCGAGAACTTCCTCGACATGGCGCACTTCGCCTTCGTGCACGACGGCATACTGGGCGTGCCCGAGCACGCGGCGATTCCCGACTACACGGTCGAAACGTTCGACGATGCAGACCATGGCAGCGGCGTCCGGGCCAAGCAATGCCGCGCGTGGCAGCCGCAAGCCAGCAAGGCCGCCACCGGCGGCAGCGACATCGAATACACGTATCGCGTGGTGCGGCCGCTGACGGCGATACTGACCAAGCATCCGCCGGGCGGCATCGCCGAAGCGATCGCGCTGCTGCCGCAACCGCTGACCGAGACCACCACCCGCGTGTGGATCATCATGGCGCTGAACGATTTCACCTCGGACGACGACGCCCTGCGCGGCTTCCAGGACACCATCTTCCTGCAGGACCTGCCGATTTTGGAAAGCCAGAGCCCCGCGCGGCTGCCGCTGATCCCCGGCGCGGAAGTGTCGGTGGCGTGCGACCGCATGTCGCTGGCCTACCGCAATTACCTGAAGCGGCAGAACGTGCGCTACGGCGTGCTGCGCGAGGACTAAACAAAGGAACGATATGACGACACCGACCGCGCAAGACCACGCATTCCTCACCCGCGTATTGGCGCTGGCGCAGCGCTCGCGCGACGAAGGCCACCACCCGTTCGCGGCAATGGTGGTCGCCGCCGACGGCAGCGTCATCGCCGAGGCGATGAACGCCTCCAGCGGCGACCGCACCGCGCACGCGGAGATGAACGCGCTGCGCATGGCATCCCAAAAACACAGTCCCGCGCAACTGGCCGGCGCCACCTTGTACGCCAACGCCGAACCGTGCGCCATGTGCGCCGGCGGCACCTACTGGAGCGGCGTCGGCCGCGTCGTCTACGCGATGTCGGAAGCGAGCCTGCTGGAACTGACCGGTAGCGATCCCGAAAATCCGACCTTGTCGCTGCCGTGCCGCGACGTCTTCGCGCGCGGCCAGCGTCCGACCGAAGTTATCGGTCCGCTGCGCGAGGACGAGGCGCGCGTCGCCCACGCCGGCTTCTGGCGCAAATAGCGCTTGAGAATGGCGGATGAAAAACGCAGCACCCGGGCAAAAGTGCCTATTTTCAAGGTAGTGAGTTGGTTGACGCACCTTAAAGCTGAGCGTCGGCGACGGTCTAGTCTTGAAGGCATGCGGGCCGGTCCGGTCTGCCCTTTCAAGGAGTCGCCATGTTCCCACTTAAATCGCCCAAACTCTTAGCGTCGCGCGTCGTACGCCCGCTGGCCCTGCTGGCCATCGCCGCGCTGGCCGCACCTGGCGCCGCGCTGGCAAACAGCAACTGGACGTCGGTCGGCTCGACCGGCATCGTCGATGAATCGTGCTACTTCGCCGTACAGATGGAAAACTTCGAGGCGAGGTTGATGCCCGGCCTGCTGGTCCCCTGCAAGGTGCGCTACCAGGTCACCGACACCTACGGCACCCCCGGGGGCCTGGTGCCGGCCCGCGCCCTGTTCGCGCACATCCGTGACACCAATGTCAGCCCTGGACGGGTCACGGCGCGCCTGCTCGCCTATCCCATCGCGGGCGGTGCGCCGGTCTCGGTGGCATTCATCGACAGCGACGCGCCCGGCCCCATCCCCGTCCCTCTTGCGAACGGGTTCAGGGAGTACCGCAACCCCGCGACCTGCATCGGCGCTTTCAACCTCAACTTCTCGTTGAACAGCTATTGGATCGAGGTCGATCTGGTCCCCGCGCTGCTCCCCGCGATACCGGGGCCGCTGGCGATCGGCATGCTCCAGATACGTAACTGCTAGGCCGGAGCGCCGCAGCCAAGGGTGGCGCCGCATCGCCGCAGCGCCGCCCTCCGCCGCCGAACAGCGCCAATTCAATGCTCTCTGGCATACATTGCACACTTACCGATTAGACAAATTTCCCTTAAAAACAAAGACTTAAGCCAAAAGATTAATGTTTCCTGGCGACAAAATCGCGCCGCACCATAGAAGGTATTTGATTAATCCGCGCTTTCGGATCAAAGTGTCAACCTGAGCCGTGCATCGATCGATGGCGGGGAGACAACCGTGAACCTTTTGCATCCGACCCTACTGACAGCGCTGCTGGCCACCGCCAGCGCCGGCGCCCAAACCCCGCAAGCGGAAACGCCGGCGTCCGCCGCAGGCATGTCCACGCCCTATTCGGATTCGTACGTGCCGCGCTCGATGCGCCAGCCGCAGCGCGACATCGCGCCGGGGCCGGTGCTGCTGCGCTTCACCACGGTGCAAAAGCTGAAAAAACGTTTTGAGGACGCCGACACCGACCACAGCGGCACGTTGAGCCGGGAAGAGGCGCGCCAGGCCGGCCTGGGCGTGGTCGACAAGAATTTCGACAACATCGACACCGCGCAGCGCGGCAACGTCAGCTTCGACGACCTGAACGCCTATCTGATCCAGCGCCGCGAGGAATCGCGCTCGCGCTGACCGGCGCCGGCCCGCCTTTACAGCGGCGGCGCGTCCCTGCGCGGCAAAGTCAGGCTGAACGCCGCGCCTTCGCCCGGCGTGCTGGCGACCGTCAAGGTGCCCTCGTGCACCTCGGCCAGCTCGCGCGAAATATACAAGCCCAGTCCCAGGCCCGACGGCACCTCGTTGCCGACGCCGCGCTCGTACGGTTCAAAGATCTTGGCCTGTTGCTCGGGCGCGATGCCCGGCCCCTGGTCGCGCACCTCGACCCGCACCAGATCCTGCTCCACCACCAGCGACACCGCCACCGGCTGCTGCGCGCCGTAGCGCAGCGCGTTGGTCAGCAGGTTGACGACGATCTGCTCGATGCGGAACTCGTCCCACCAGCCGCTGACCGGGGTGTCGGCGTCGAGGCTGATGGTGCAGCCGGCCGTGGCGGCCTGCGGCGTCAGGTCGTGCACCACCCGCCGCAGCAGGCCCGACAGCTCCACCCAGCCCGGCCGCAGCGACAGCTTGCCGCTGCGGATGCGCGAGACGTCGAGCATGTCGTCGATCAGGCGGATGATGCTCTGGATCTGGCGGTCGTCGCGCGCCACCATGCGCTGCAACTGTTCGGCGCCGAAGGCGGCCATGTTGCCGCGCTCGAGCTGCATCTTGCGCAGCTGCGTTTCCAGGTACAGGGTGTTGAGCGGCGTGCGCATCTCGTGCGACACCATCGACATGAACTCGTCGCGCATCGACAGCGCCCGCTGCAGTTGCGTCTGCGCCGCGTTCAGTTCGGCCAGGGTGGCCTCCTGCTTCTGCCGCGCCAGCTCCAGCGCCTGCACCTGGCGCCGCGTGGCCTCGCGCTGCTCGTACAACTGGACGAAGACCTCGACCTTGCTGCGCACGGCGCGCGAGTCGAGCGGCTTGTACAGCACATCGACGGCGCCGGCCTCGTAGCCCTTGAAGGAATAGTTCAGTTCCTTGCCGGCGGCGGTGACGAAGACGATCGGGATTTGGCGGGTGCGCTCGGTGCCACGCATCAGCTCGGCCAGTTCGAAGCCGTCCATGCCGGGCATCTGCACGTCGAGGAAGGCCATCGCGAAGTCGTGCTGCAGCAGCAAGGCCAGCGCCTCCTCGCCGGAACCGGCCTGGAAGATCTCGCGCCCGTCGCCGCGGATGACGGCGTTGAGCGCTTGCAGGTTTTCCGGCAGATCGTCGACGATCAGCAGTTTGGTCGGGTGCTCGGCTTGCATCAATTATTCTCCAGCATCAACAGCATTGTGTGTATCGCGTCCAGCGGCAGGACCAGGTCCGGCGTCCGCAGACGGATTGCTTCTTTCGGCATCGTGGCCACTTCGGCCTCGTGCGGGTCCTGCACCACGGTCAGGCCGCCGGCGCGGCCGATGGCGGCCAGGCCGGCGGCGCCGTCCTGATTGGCGCCGGTCAATAAAATGCCCAGCAAAGCCGGGCCGTAGGCGTCCGCCGCCGATTCCATGAGGAAATCAATCGCGGGGCGGGCGAAGTGCAGCGGCGCCTCGCAGCTGAGCGAAAAGCTGCGGTCCGACTCAACCGACAAATGGTAGCCGGAACCGCCGAAATACAGCGTCCCGGATGACAGCTGTTCCTTGTCGCCGGCCTCGCACACCCGCAGCGCCATGCGCTGGCGGAACACCTCGGCCAGCTGGCTTTGGCGGTTCTCCGGCAGGTGCAGCAGCGCCACCAGCGGCCGGCCGTAACCGGCGGGCAGGCCCGGCAGCAGCTTGAGCAGCGCGCCCACGCCGCCGGCCGAGGCGCCGATCACCACCGCCTCGATCTTGCGGCCGGCCAGCGCGGCGGCGATCGCCGCCGTCGTCGGCAAACCTGGTGGCGCCCCCGTCGTCCGCACCATTTTCAACGCTTCCTGAACAGCCGCTCGCGCTTTTGCACCGGCTCGAAACTGGGCGCGTAGGCGGAAAAATCGATGCTTTCCTTGCTGCCGAGGCCGAGAAAGCCGCGATGGCACAGCGACTCGTGGAACAAGCCGAACGCGCGCTCCTGCAGCCTCTTCTTAAAGTAGATCATGACGTTGCGGCAGCTGATCAAGTGGGTCTCGGCGAACACGGCGTCGGTCGCCAGGCTGTGGTCGGCGTAGGTGACGTTCTCGCACAGCGAACTGTCGAACAGGGCCGCATCATAGGCCGCCGTGTAGTAGTCGGAAAAACTGCGCGTGCCGCCGCCGGCCTGGTAATTGGCCGTGTATTCGCGCATGGCGTCGAGCGGAAACACGCCCTTGCGCGCCTTCTCCAGCGACTGCGGATTGATGTCGGTCGCGTAGATCATGCTGCGCTCGAGCAAACCCTCCTCCTTGAGCAGGATGGCCATCGACACCACCTCTTCGCCGGTGCTGCAGCCGGCGATCCAGATCTTCAGCGACGGATAGGTGCGCAGCACCGGCACCACGTGTTCGCGCAGCGCCTTGAAATAGCCGGGGTCGCGGAACATCGACGTCACCGGGATGGTGAGGTATTGCAGCAACTGGCTGAACGCGGCCGGCTCGTGCATGATGCGCGCCTGCAGCGCCGAGATGCTGGCGCACTCCATTTCCTTGAGCGCATGCAGCACGCGGCGCTTCTGCGAGGCGCCGGTGTAGTCGCGGAAATCGTAGCTGTACTTCATGTAGATGGCTTCCATCAACACTTTAAGCTCGATGTCGGTGTCGCTATGTTGCATACGCTCCCCTCCCCATCATCCGCCGCGCTCGCCGTTGGGCATCCACACCCGCAGCAGGGAATACAGGCGCGACAGGTCGATCGGCTTGGCCAGGTAATCGCTGGCGCCGGCGGCCAGGCATTGTTCCTGGTCGTCCTTCATCGCCTTGGCGGTGATGGCGATGATAGGCAGGCGGGCGAAGCGGGCGTCGGCGCGGATGTGGCGCGTCGCCTCCAGCCCGTCCATGCCCGGCATCATCACATCCATCAGCACCAGGTCGATGTCGGGATTCTGGTCGAGTTTTTCAATCGCCTCGAAGCCGTTGCGGCCCACCTCGACCAGCACGCCCTTCTGCTCCAGCGCGCTGGTCAGCGCGAAAATGTTGCGCACGTCGTCGTCGACCAGCAGGATGCGCCGGCCTTCGAACACGCGGTCGCGCGAGCGCACCGTGCGCAGCATGGTCTGGCGCTCGGACGACAGGTCGGCCTCGACCTTGTGCAGGAACAAGGTCACCTCGTCGAGCAGGCGCTCCGGCGAACGGGCCCCCTTGATGATGATCGAGCGCGAATACTTGTGCAGGTCGGCCTCCTCGGCGCGCGACAGGTTGCGGCCGGTGTAGACGATCACCGGCGGGAATGCCGCCAGCTGCTCGCCGGCCATGCGCTGCAACAGCTCGTTGCCCTGCATGTCGGGCAACTTGAGGTCGATGATCATGCAATCGAACACGGTGGTGCGCAGCAGCGCCAGCGCCTCCTCGCCGCTGCCGACGTCGACGATGTCGACATCGTCGTCGGAGATCAGCCGCACCACGCTGTCGCGCTGGCGGTCGTCGTCCTCGACCAGCAGCACGCGCTTGATCTTTTGCGTCAGCTTGGTTTCGATGCGGCGGAACACTTCCATCAACTGTTCGCGCGTGGTCGGCTTGAGCGCGAAACCGATCGCGCCCAGGTGCAGCGCGGCCTCGCCGGCGTCGGTGCCGGACACCACGTGCACGGGAATGTGGCGGGTCTGGGCGTCGTCCTTGAGCAGTTGCAGCACCGACAGGCCGGAGCGGTCGGGCAGGCGGATATCGAGCAGCACCGCGTTGGGGCGGTGCAGGCGCGCCAGTTCCAGCCCCTCGTCGGCGTCGAAGGCGACCAGGCAGCGGTATTGTTTTTCATGCGCCAGGTCGTACAGGATGCGGGCGAAGGCGGGATCGTCCTCGATCACCAGCACCGAGCGGGCGTTGTCGGCGCCCGGCGGCAGCTGCTCGCGGTCGTCGTCGAAGGCGCGCACGCGCGGCGTCGCTTCTTCTTTATCGGCGCCGTGGCCTTGGGACGCGGGCGGCGACGTCGCGGCGATAGCCAGGCCGAGCGACGTGGCCGCGTAGGCGCCGACGCCGCCGTTGTCATCCATGGTGGCCGGCGCGCTGGCGCTGCCGATGCGCGGTCCCGGCTCGGGCGCGGTCCAGCGCAAGGGCATCGTCAAGGTGAAGCAACTACCCTTGCCCGGCTCGCTGACCAGGCTGATGGCGCCGCCCAGCAGATGCGCCAGGTCGCGCGAAATCGACAGGCCCAGGCCGGTGCCGCCGTACTTGCGGCTGGTGGTGCCGTCGGCCTGCTGGAAGGCGTTGAAAATGCCCTGCTGGTCTTCATGGCGGATGCCGATGCCGGTGTCCTGCACCGAGAAGCCGACCGCGCCCTCGCCGGCGGCGTGCACGGCCAGGGTGATCTGCCCGCTGCTGGTGAACTTGAGCGCGTTCGACAGCAGGTTCTTGAGTATCTGTTCCAGGCGCTGGCGGTCGGTGACCATGTGCGTGGCCAGGTCGTCGGCCACCTGCACGTGGAAGGCCAGTTTCTTTTGCTGGGCCAGCGGTTCGAACACCATCGCCATGCCTTCGACCACGTGGCGCAGCGACAGCTGCTCCGGCACCAGCTCCAGCTTGCCCGCCTCGACCTTGGAAATGTCGAGGATGTCGTTGATCAGGTTCAGCAGATCGTTGCCGGCCGAGTAAATCGTGTTGGCGAAGCGCACCTGCTCGTCGTTCAGGTTGCCGGCGCTGTTTTCCGACAGCAACTTGGCCAGGATCAGCGAGCTGTTCAAAGGCGTGCGCAACTCGTGCGACATATTCGCCAGGAACTGCGACTTGTACTGGCTGGCGCGCTCCAGCTCGCGGGCGCGCTCCTCCAGGTCCAGCTGCGCCTTGACCAGTGCGGCGTTTTTCTGGTCCAGCGCGGTGCCCTGCTCGGCCAGTTGCTCGTTGGTCTGTTCCAGTTCAGCCTTCTGGTTCTCCAGGCTGGCCTGCGATTCTTCCAGCACGCGCGACTGTTCTTCCAGTTCCTCGTTGGCGGTGCGCAGTTCCTCCTGCTGCACCTGCAATTCCTCGTTGAGTTGCTGGGTTTCCTCCAGCACTTCCTGCAAGCGCTGGCGCGACTGGCTGGCCTCGATGGCGTTGCCGATGTTGCCCTTGACCAGGGTAAGGAAATCCATGTCGCGCACCGTGATCGGACGCAGCAGGCCGATTTCGACCACGCCGTTGATCTGGCCGTCGTTGTCCAGCGGCGCCAGTAGCACGCTGGCCGGCGTCCCGGAACCCAGGCCGGAGGCGACCTGGATGTAATCGGCCGGCACCTTGTCGAGGCGGATCAGGCGCCGTTCCAGCGCGGCTTGCGCCACCAGGCTCTCGCCGGATTTGAGCTGCTGGTCGCGCCGCTCCCACTCGGCGCTGAAGCCGTAGGACGCCACGCGGCGCAGGCTGCCATCCGGGTTGCGCAGATACAGCGCGCCGACCACCGCGTTCATGTAACGCGCCAGGAATTGCAGCAGCACCGCCGACAGTTGCGGCAGGGCCAGCTGGCCGATGCCTTGCTGCGCCAGCTCGCTCTGGCCGGTGCGCAGCCAGGCTTGCTGCTGCAACAGATCGGCGTGCTCGGTGTGCTGGCGCAGCACATCGTTATAGGTCTTCGACAGGCCGAGCAGCTCGCGCCGTCCGAACCAGGCCAGCGCGCCGCCCACGCCCAGGGTCAACACCAGATACACCGCCGCCACCATGCCCGTCACATTGCGGGCCGAGGCGTTGCGGTCCTGGCGCATGCGCATCTCGACATCGATGAAGGCGTCGAGCTGGCGGCGGATCTCGTCAAACTGGTTCTTGCCGCGCCCGGTCTTGACCGGCCCGGTCACATCGCCGTTGGCGGCGCGCAACCGTATCATTTCCTGCGCATACTGGTCCCATTGCAGATGCTGGGCCTCGATCAGGCGCAGGCGGTCGACCTGGGCGTGGTTGTCTTCCACCAGTTTCAGCAAACTGGCCAGGCTGGAGGCCACCTTCGGCTTCGCGAGCACATAGGGTTGCAGGAACGATTCCTCGCCGGCCAGCATGTAGCCGCGCAGGCCGGTCTCCATATCGACCATTTCCTTGCTGATCTCGCTGGCGTTGCCGATCACGCGCTCGCTGTGCTCGACCCAGTTCATGGTCGTGACCAGGTACACCAGCAGCACGACGAACACGCCGGCGCTGACGACGCCGGCCGCCAGCGGCAAAGTGATGTTACGGGCGAGAATACGACGGAAACCGACGTCGTCGAGCGTTTTATTGGGCATGGCGCGGACCAAGATAACTGGAGAAGCAAGAGTTTATCTCAAATGCAAGCTTAACCAGAGGGCCACTCCAACCGTGCGTGTGGGAAATAACATAGTCCCCACGCACATCTTGCCCTACAACCAACACCCGGACCGCTGAAAGTGGAATTTTCGCGCAAATACGTAGGGCGGATTAGGCGGAACGCCGTAATCCGCCAATGCATGAGCCGTCGAAACGCAGGCATTGGCGGATTACGCTTCGCTAATCCGCCCTACGTGTTTCAGATTAACGCTTCGGCGGCGTGACGATGGGCTTGATCGTGCAAATCGGATTCTTCGGATCGGCGCAGCAGGTCAGCAGCTGGTTCAGCGACTCCAGGTTGGCCTGCTCCCAAAACTCCTTGCTTTGATCGTTGTTGACCGGCATCCAGTGGCTCAACGGATAGCTGTTGGCCAGCGCGTTGCCGTCCTTGGCCGGTATCCTGCCGGCCGCCATCGGCACGAATTGCGAGCAGCTGGCCTGGTCGCCGATGCGGTGGCAGCCGATGCAGGTGTTGTCGCGCGTGCTGATGCTGTTCGAGTGCCACTGCGCGAACTCCTTGCCGATGTTGCTGTAGCGCCCCAATGGATCGGCCGGCAACAGATACTTGAGCTGGCCGATCCACGGGCTGTACATGAAGGGATCGGCGTCGTGGCAGCTCAGGCAGTTTTTCGACGCGGTGGCCGCCGGCGCCCACCAGAACTGGCCGGCGGAGATGCGCTGCGGCGGCGGCGCCTTTTCGTTGGGCGGCGGCACGCGCGAGGCGTCGAAGCCGGTCTTCTGACCCGGCTTGCCCTCGGCATGGAACCAGCAGGTATCGCCGGTGTCGACGTTGTGGGCGACGATGTCGACCTCGTCGAAGAACTTGCTGTTCGGATCGCGCAACTGTTCGCGCCGGCACATGGCCGAGATCTGCGTCTTGCCGTAGGACAGATTCAGCAAGCGGGAATACGGTGTGCACTGGCCGAACGAGCCGTCCGGATACGGCAGCAGCGCCGGACGGTCGCAAGTCATGCCCGGCTTGTACTCGGCCGGGATCTTGCCATCGACGGTGATCGGCACGATGGTACCGTCCAGACAGTTAAAGGCCGGAATCTGCCCGATCATGTCGGCACAAACCTGGCCGTACTCGACGGCGCTCTGCTTGCTATATTTGCTGACGGCGGCCTTGGGCGCCGCCTGCGCAATGCCCACCGTGACGGCCAGCAGCAGGGCGGGAATCAATGACAGCAGGGAAGGCAGGCTCATAATTTCCCCCCGCCACCTTGCGTGTAGGGCAAGGCCACCTTGCGGATCGCCTCCATATAGCGCACGTAGCCGGTGCAGCGGCACAGATTGCCGCCGACCCACGTCTCCATGACCTCGTCGAGCTGGGAGGCCGGCACCGGCGCGCGCTTCAGGTGCGACAGCATGGCCGTGGCCGCCATTAGGAATCCGGGCGCACAGTAGCCGCACTGGAACGAGAAGTTCTCCAGGAAGGCTTGCTGCAACGGCGCCAGCGCCTGTTCCGAGCCCAGGCTTTCAACCGTGTAGATCGACATGTTCTCGACCGCGCAGACGGGCGTGGAGCAGGACAGCGTCTTCTCCAACACCTCGTCCGTGCCCTCGCGGGTGGCGACGGTGCAGGCGCGGCAGACGCCGATACCGCAACAGAATTTGGTGCCGGTCAAGTCCTGGCGTTCATGCAGAAAATCAATCAGGGCCATGTCGGCGTCGCCGGCGTCGGCCTGCACCGGTTTGTCGTTGATGTGGAAGCGGATGGGCTGTGTCATTTCAGGGACTCCAGGACGGCACGCGCGGTGACCGGCGTCGTTGTATAGCGTTTACCGCCGGTGGCCATCGCCAGCGCGTTCAGGATGGAAGGACCGATCGGGCACATCACCGCCTCGGCGATGCCGCGCGCGGTGGTTTCGCCCGGGGCCGGCGGCAGCACGATCAATTCCTGCTGCGGAATATCGGTCGAGCGCGCGATGGCGTAGCGGTTCAGGTTCCAAGTGCCGTTGCCCGGCCCGGTGCGGTCGTTCGGACAATGCTCGAGCAACACGTTCCCCAGCGCCATCGCGATCGCCCCCTGCGACTGGCCGGACACCATCTGCGGGCAATGCTGGACGCCGGCGCTGAGCACCGACACCACCGACTCGACCGCGATCACGCCGGTGCGCGGCTCGATCGTGGCCGCCACCAGCGAACCGCAAGGCGCGTACGTGGTGCGGCCGAAGCGGAAGTTGATCGACGGCGGGTTGGCCACTTGGCCGCGCGGAATCGGCTGCAAGGTATCGACCGTCAGGCCCATGGCGACATAGTCGAGCGGCAAGGTCGTGGCGCCGCTGCGGAAGGTGAACGGCGCCGTGGCAAAGCCGCCGACATAGCTGGCGTGCACCACCGCCACCATCGGCAGCCGCATGCGCGTGGCCTGCTTGACCAGCGCCGACCACGGCAGCGACGACACGCCTTGCGCGTGCAGCCGGTTGTCCTTCCAGCTCAGCGCGGCGGCCGGCACCTCCCTGCCCCAGATGGCGTTGGCCGCCGGCAGCAAGGTCTGCAAAACCAGCGCCAGCCCCGCCTGCTCGACCACGTGGTACTGGTAGAAGGCGCCCAGGCAGGCGCTGGCCGAGCCGGACGCCTTGAGCACGTAGTTTGGCGGCACCGGCGCGGGCGGCTTGGGCAAGGCGGTCGTCAGTTTCAACGAATCGAACAGCTGGGTCTCGCCCATGTTGATGCTGTTGGCGTTGCGTCCGAGGTAGGACGCCGGCGCCAGGCCGAGTGCGGTGGCGGCGCCGTTGCCCATGTCGATGTACGGGGTGTAGATGGTGATGGTGCCGGTCGGCTCGATCTGCACGGCGCCGAACATGCCATCGCCGGAGGTGCCGTAGGCCTCGTTCGACAGCGCGAAACCGACGCCGTACAGCAATCCCTGGCGCTGCTTGGCCTGCTGCGTCAGCTTGCGGTTTTGCCACAGCGGATGCCGCTCCAGACGCTGCAGCATCTCCTCCAGTTGCAGGTCCTGCAGAATCGGCGCGCCCGTCACGGTGGCGCCACGGCCCTTGCCCAGCAGGTTGCGCCGGCGCAGCTCGAAAGGATCGATGTTGAGGGCCTGCGACGCCTCGTCGAGCAAGGTTTCGATCGCCATGAAGGCCTGCGGCCCGCCGAAACCGCGCTGCGAGCCGCCCATCAGTTGCGGCGTTTGCAGCGACCTGGCGTTGGCGATCGCGCGCGGGATGTTGTAGCAGCTCATGGAACTGAGCGCGGCCAGTTGCGCCACGAACGGCGTCAGGTTCATCTGGTCGCCGCCGTTGAGCGTGAAGTCGCAGCGCAGCGCCTGGATCTTGCCGTTGGCGTCCACCGCCAGGGTCTCGCTGAAATCCGTCTCGCACCGCTTCAGGCCGACCTGGAACTGCTCGAAACGGCTTTGCGCCCAGCGCAGCGGCCCGCTCGAGAACGGCGCGGCCAAGGCCAGGTACATCGAGAACAGCGACGAATCGCGCCCGCCGAAGCCGCCGCCGGGATAGCAGGACAACAAATCGATGTCCTTCACCGGGTAGGCGCTGCCGTCGAAGATATCGGCCGCGTTGCGCAGGTCGCCGCTGGGCGACTGCGTGCCCAGCACCAGGTTCAGTTGCCGGGTGGCCGGGTCGTACCACGCCATGCCCGACTCCGGCTCCATGAACATCGGATCGATGGTCTGCGTGTAGAACCGGCGCGTGAAGGTCGGCCAGGTCTTGCCGTCGATCGCCGCCGAGATGCCGGCGGACACCGCGTCCTTGTTCGCCGCGTAGTTTGGCGTGTAGACGTAGTTGAAGTTCTTGGCGTCGTCGCGGATATAGCTGGTGACCGGCGTATAGGTGCCGGTCGCGGTGGCGGCCGGCGCGCCGTACTTGATCACGGCCGGATTGAATTGCAGAATTTTAACGGCGCGGCGGTAGGCGTCGAAATTGGCGAAAATCAGCATCGCCACCGGCTGCCCGAAAAAATCGGCCGGCTTGCCGATGGTGGCCAGGAACGGACTGTTCATGCCGTCGGCCAGTTTCAGCTTTTTATCGACCAGGGCCTGGGCGTCGATCACCGCCACCGGACGCAACTCGGCGGGCAACATGCCGAGGTCGTATCCCGCCACCACTTGGTCGTAGCGGTCGCAGCGCACCGCGTACAGGAACTGCTCGTTCTGCGGCCAGTCCTTGAAGTCGCGTGCCTTGAAATCGCGCGCGTAGATTTTTTGCCCCAGCACCTTGGGCAGGCCATCGATGCGCCATCGGGCCCGGCCCGGCTCGGGCGCCCAGGCCGGCACCTCGGTCAAACGCGGCCGGGACGCGTTCATCGCCATGCCGGGCAGGCTGGTCACCGACAAACCGACGGTCGCCCCGCTGGCCAATACTTTTAAAAAGGTACGACGAGTCACTTCTGGAGTAATACCCATGATTCCGTTCTCTGGTAGTCGGACTGCGACGATATCGGAATTGCCAGTGGGAATTATCGTACCATTGGGGTTGGGCGTGAAAAATATCGAATTGTCACAATGCAAAATTGCAACACTTGGCGGACTATGAAAAGACTGGCAGCACTGTGCACCCTGGCCTTCGTGAGCTTGACCGCCCTCGCGAGTGCGGACGAGCTGGTGGCGGTCTACCAAGGTAGCCGGCCTCCGTTCTCGTTCCGCGACGCGCAAGGCAAAGCCGGCGGTATCGAGGCGGACGTGGTTGCAGAAGCGCTGCGGCGCGCCGGACGCCGCGTCACCTTTCGCGAAACACCCAACGTGCGGCTGCTGCCGTTCAGGGAGGGCGACGGCGTCGACCTGGCCGTGAGCGTGCGCGGCAGCGACGGACGCGGCGTGTATTTCTCGGACGAGTTCGTCACCTTCCACAACGTCGCCATTTCGCGACGGGACCGCCACATCGTGCTCAAGACGATCGCCGATCTGGACCGCTACACTTTCGCCATCTGGCAAAACGGCTGGCGCGACCTGGGTCCCGCCTTCGAAGCGCGCTACCGGCCGGGCGCCGATGGCCGCTTCCCGGGCAACTACTTCCAGCCTTCCAACCAGCAAGCCCAAAACAAGATGTTCTGGTTCGGCCGGGTCGACGTGATCGTCGTCGACAAACAAGTCTTCGAGTGGTATCGCAAGCAGTTCAGCACCCAGTTCGACACGCGGGTGGCGCTCGACTACCATGCCATTTTCGACGCGACCACCGGCTTCAAGGTCGGCTTCCGCAGCCGCGACCTGCGCGACGCCTTCAACCGCGCGCTGATCGAGATGCGCAAGGACCACAGCTACTCGCGCATCCTCGCGCGGTACGCGCTGCCCTCGCGGCAGTAAGCTGCGCGGCGGGGGGCGGGGTCGACGGGGTGGACCGCGCTTGTAGGGCTTGTTTCGCGAATCACCCGCCTTTCCTGACGAGACAATCAGGATTTCCTGATATGGCACTTGCACCAATGCCATTATAATTTCCAAAATACAATTTAAAACAAATGAGCCGGCGTGTTCGGCGATGCGATGGGCGCGGCCGGGACGAGCTGCCGGCCATACCGCCAAAGTCTTGGCTCGGCAAGCGATGCCCACCTCGCCTACCGTGTCTCCGGAAACCTAACGCTAGTCAGGACACACCATGAGCCTCGGCGATTTCAATAAAAATCATTACTCGCTCGATCGGCACATAAAGACCATCTCCCATTACTATCTGGGCACTTTGGCGGCGGTCATCGTCATCATGTTGATCATTTATGCCTCCATGCAGACCGTTCTTGAACGTCATTCCGTACAACAAAACATCAGCTTTCTGACCAGTAATCAATTTATCGAGTTCCAGCAACTCAAAGGCACCGCGCGCGCGTTGATGCGCGGCTCCACGGCCGACGTCGTGCCGGCCAATGTGCTCGACCACATGATCGAGGACATGAATCAGCAAATCGCGAAAATCAGGGACACCGGCGCGCAACTGCAACGTCTTCGTCTCCAGCTGGACAAGGACGCCAAGCCAAGCGATCTCGACATTCGTCTTCGCAGCTTCATCGATCGGGCGGAAAAACTGAGCAAGTTCGACAACGTCAGCCGCAGCAAGCATTACTCCTTTTGGGGCCCCATCGATTTCGCCGCCGCGTCGGACGGCGCCATCATGCGCGGCTTTCAACTGGAGGTCGCGCAATCGTTCAGCAAGAGCCAGGAGAGCATCGTCGCGGCCAAGCGGATCAGCGCTTTGTTGATCTTGTCGCTGTTGATCGCTCTGTGCGTCGTTGGCGCGCTGATGATCTTCCCGCTGCTGAAGAAACTGCGCATCGAGTACGAAAAGAAGAAAGTCTTCGAACATGAGCTGTCGGTTCTCGTCAACAAGGATAGCCTGACCGGCCTGTGCAATCGCAGGTCGTTCAATCAAACGCTCGCCGGACTGGTCGCGCCCCGGTATTCGGCTGAAGGCTATCCAAGGGATGGTGCATTCGCGCTTCTGCTGATCGATCTCGATGATTTCAAGGCGGTCAACGACACCTTCGGGCATCAGACCGGCGACGGCTTGCTGATGGAAGTGGCGCACCGCATTGCCTCGACCGTGGAAGCCGGCGCCATCGCGGCACGCCTGGGCGGCGATGAGTTCGCGATCCTTGTGCCCGACCTCGCGGGCAACGCGGCGGCCGGGGCGCTTGCCGCACGCATCCTCGAGAGCCTGTTCACGCCTTTCAGCTTCGAGGGACACACCCATCGCATCTCCGCCAGTATCGGTGGCGCGGTGTTTCCCGATCACGGCGCCGACGCCCAAGCCATCATCCGATGCGCCGATCTGGCGCTGTACGCCGCGAAAACGCAACGCAACAGCCAGATCATCTTCAACGCGGCGATGATGGCCGACCGCCTTGCGGAAAGCCAGCTGCGCGCCGCCCTGTTCAAGGCGGTCGAAGACGACGAGTTCCTCGTGTATTACCAACCCAAGATCGACCTCCGAACCGGCCAGCATCTGGCGTTCGAAGCGCTGGTGCGCTGGCGCCATCCGCAGTTCGGCATCCTGCCGCCGGGACGCTTCCTGCATCTTCTCGACACGGCGTCATCGATGACAGCGATGACCGAGATTGTCGTGAACCGGGTGGCCCGTGACATCCGCGCCTGGCGCGATGCCGGCCTCGATTGTGGAACCGTGGCCATCAACATGCCGGAAATCGCCCTCATTTCCGACGCCGGCTATTTTATGCTGGCAAACGCGGTGACCCGTTACGCGCTCGATTGGAACGATCTCGCCATCGAAATCACCGAAGACGTCTTTGTGAACAAATATACGGAACAGATACTGGCGACCGTGCACAAGCTGCGTGAACGGGGGGTGTCGATCGCCCTCGACGATTTCGGCACCGGTTTCGCCTCCCTGACCAACCTCAGAAACTTCCATTTCGACGACATCAAAATCGACCGCAGCTTCGTCTCCGAAATCGGCAAGGATGTCAAATCGGAGCAGATCATTAAAGCCATGATCGATCTCGCCGCCAGTCTGGGAAAAAGCTGCGTTGCCGAAGGCGTGGAGACGGAGGAGCATGTCCAGTTCTTGCGGCAGGCCGGTTGCCCCATCGCCCAGGGCTATTTCTACGCGCAGCCGCAGCCATTCGAAATCGCGACCCTCGGCCTGGACGCGGCCTTGGTCATTTCATGACGGAGCAGGTTCGACCATGACGACACGCAGACAGCTTCTATTCCCGGGATACGCGAGCTTGATGCTTGCGATGTCGCTCACGCCGCTCGCCCGCGCGGAGCCGCCATCGGTTCCCAAGCCCGGGACGGGCGTGTTTAAGCCGGCGGTGGAGGTGGCGCACTACTGGATTTCGCCCAGCGAGCGCAAGGCCCTCGACGTCTATCGCGACGCCTGGAAG
The DNA here is from genome assembly GCF_059418705.1 of Duganella sp. GW821-FHT07F09. Classification (NCBI taxonomy): domain Bacteria; kingdom Pseudomonadati; phylum Pseudomonadota; class Betaproteobacteria; order Burkholderiales; family Oxalobacteraceae; genus Duganella; species Duganella sp. GW821-FHT07F09. Next base: position 316,772 of record NZ_JBWKQJ010000002.1, read on the forward strand.
GGTCTGGGCGGCAAGTGGGTCGATATGCCGTCCAAGAACAAGCTGGCGCAAAGCGGCCTGGCCACCGACATGATCGCCAACGGCTATCCTCCCGCCGTCATTCAGTGGAATGCCAACGGCGAAAGCATGGAGCTGGCGTCGATGGGCGTCATCGAGGATATCGAAGAAATCGCGGCCGCCGATCATTGGCGCGACTTCCTGCCGCAGAATTTGGTCAACCACATCAGCTACAAGGGACACATCTATTTTGCGCCGGTCAGCATCCACGCCGAAAACTGGGTCTGGACCAACAAGAAGATATTCGATCAGTTAAAGCTGTCGCCGCCGACAACCTGGGACAGCGTTCTGTCCAGCGCCGCCAAAATCAAGGCCGCCGGTTATATACCGATAGCACTCGGATCCGGCGCGTGGGAAATTTCCCTGCTCTTCAATGACATCGTCTATTCCGTCTATGGCGCCGAGGGCTACACGCGCCTGTTGGCCGGCGGCGATTCGAACGCCGCCATGGACCCGGCGATGCTGAAAGCGCTGGACATCCTGCGGCGCTTAAGCGTTTTCGTCGATCCCGCCCGGAGCGGCAAAACCTGGGTCGACGCCACCCTCTCGGTCGGGCGGGGCCGGGCGGGCATGCAATTCATGGGCGACTATGCGAAGGGGGAGTTGAAGGAAGCAGGGCTGGTGGTCGACAAGGATTTCCGCTGCACGCTGGCGCCGGGGACGAATTCGATTTATTTCGTGGTGATCGACGCTTTCGCCTTTCCGGTCTCCAGCAATGAGCAGGTGCGCCGTTCCCAGCGGCTCTTCGCGCGCCAGATCATGAACGTCAACAACCAGCTCGCCTTCAACAAGATCAAGGGGTCGATTCCGCCGCGCACCGACATCCAGCGCGACAATCTCGATACGTGCGGGAAGATCGGCCTGGATCTGATTTCGCGCAAGCACGGGCAAGTGTTCGCGCAATCGATGCTCATGCCACCGCAAATGTCGCAGGGATGGATCGATATCGTCGCCGACTACTTCAACAATTCAAACATATCGCCCGCGCACGCCCAACGGCAGTTGGCGGAGGTGTTGGCGCAAAAATGATCACAGGCGGCCACAGGATCTGGAAGCCCGGATGGATCGTAGCTCCCGCAAAAATGGAGCGGCTCTTCGAAATCCTTTTACTCGCATCGAAAAACCTTCATTTTTCCGTGAATTCGAGCTTCCGCTTCGAGGAAATCTAACTTTCTGAGGGATCGTCGGTTGACTTGCTTGCTTCAAACGCCTGCCGAACCACCGCCTCGACACGGTCGAGCACCTCATCAGGCAGATGGGCATACCGCTTCCTGCGTTTGGCCGAGAGCGTATTCTGGTTCGACTGTATTATCCCGGATCAGGGCGGCGAGATCTTTCTGAGGTAAGTCCAGTTCGTTGTTCAGTAGCTCAACAACGTCCTTTAGACGTAAGCTATTGATATATTTGGGGAATTTTGGTGCGGCTGGCGGGGATCGAACCCACGACCCTTGGCTTCGGAGGCCAATACTCTATCCACTGAGCTACAGCCGCGTAGGGGGATTTCTTGAAGTGAGCCGTAGGATACCGTTTTTATCGCTTCCCGTCCACGGAAAGTGTCGTTTTGAGCACCTTTGCGTTTCCATACAGGGATTTTTGAGTCTATAATCGCCCGTTTGGTGAAGGTTTTGCAAGGCAGCTGCTTGATCAGTTTTTCGCACGCCACCCCGGCTCGACAATAGTCTGTTAAGGAAATCATGAGCGACGCACATAACGAACACGAATCCGCAATCAGAACACCCAAACAGCTTGCAGCTGCTGTGATCGGCTTTTTCTTAGTCACCGTCTTAGGCATTGTCCTGCTGGTCAAGTACGTCACGGAAGATAAATTGACCGGCGCCGGCTCCAACAGCCAGGCCCCGGAACAAATCGCCGCCCGCCTCTCCCCCGTCGCCGATGCCGGCTTCACCTTCAAGGACGTGAACGCGCCGAAGGTGCTGCAATCGGGCGAAGCCATCTATACCTCCACCTGCGCGGCCTGCCACGGCGCCGGCGTCGCCGGTGCCCCGAAGGTCGGCGACGCCGGCGGCTGGGCCGCCCGTATCGCACAAGGCTACGGCACCATCGTCAAGCACGCGGTCGAAGGTTTGCGCGCGATGCCCGCCAAAGGCGGCAACCCCGACCTGGACGATGTGGAAGTGGCACGCGCCGTGGTCTTCATGGCCAACCAATCCGGCGCCAAGTTCAAGGAGCCTGAAGTGCCGGCCGCTCCGGCGGCCGCACCGGCAGCGGACAAAGCCGTCGATCCGGCCCAGCCGAAGTAAGCTGCACGCGACATCATCGAAACCGGTCTGAATGGCCGGTTTTTTTACGTCCGAACATTCGCGAGCTTACTTGCGGCCGGTGCCGATCTGGTATTTTTTCAGCTTGTCGTACAGCGTCTTGCGCGGCACCAGCAGGTTGTCGGCCGCCAGGCCGACGTTGCCGTCGACGGCGGCCAGCGCCTGGACGATCAATTCGCGCTCGTGGTGGTCGACCTGCTGCGGCAACGACATGGCGTCGCCGGCCACGGCGGCGGGCGCATTCACTGGCGCGGCGACGATACCCAGCACGAGCCGCTCGGCGAAGTTGCGCAGTTCGCGGACGTTGCCCGGCCACTCCTCGGCCTGCCATTGCGCCATTTGCTGCGCGGTCCAGGCCGGCACGGGGCGCCGGTAGCGGGCGGCGGCGTCGGCGGTGAAGTGCGCCAGCAGCAGCGGAATATCCTCGCGCCGGTCGCGCAGGCGCGGCAGGTCGATGCTGACCACGCCAATCCGGTAATACAAATCTTCGCGGAAGTGGCCCTGCGCGCTTAGCTGCAGCAGATCGACCTTGGTGGCGGCGACGATCGAGCATTCCAGCGCGACCGAGTCGTTGCCACCCAGGCGCTCAAGCTTGCGTTCCTGCAGCACCCTCAACAGCTTGACCTGCAAGGCCATCGGCATGCTTTCGATTTCGTCGAGGAAGACGGTGCCACCCTGTGCGAACTCGAGCTTGCCCACGCGGCGCTTTTGCGCGCCGGTGAAGGCGCCCGCCTCGTGGCCGAAGATCTCGCTTTCAAACACCGATTCGGGCAGGGCGCCGCAGTTGATGGCGACGAAGTTGCCCTTGCGTCCGCTTGCCGCGTGCAGCAGGCGGGCCACGACTTCCTTGCCGGTGCCGGTCTGGCCGTTGATCAGCACGTCCACGCCGGCCGGGGCGACGTTGCGCACCAGAACCTTCAATTGTTCGATGGCGGCCGAGCGCCCGATCAGGTCGGGCAGGTCCGGATGCTGGGCGCGGTCGGTGCGCAGTTGGCGGTTTTCCAGCACCAGCCGGCGCCGCTCCTGCGCGCGCCGCACGGCGTCCAGCAGGCGGCCGCTGGCGAAGGGCTTTTCGATGAAGTCGTAAGCGCCGCCGCGCATGGCGGCCACCGCCATCTCGACGTCGCCGTGGCCGGTGACGACGATGACCGGCAACTCGGCGTCGAGCGCGGCGATCTGCGCCAGCAGGTCCAGGCCGGAACGGCCCGGCAGGCGCACGTCGGTGACGATGACGCCGGCGTAGTCGGCGCGCAACAGCGCTTGCGCCTCCTCCGCGCTGGCGCAGGCTTGCACGCTGAAGCCGCCCAGTTCCAAGGTCTGGCTGGTGGCGAGGCGCAGCGCGGCTTCGTCTTCGATCAGGATGGCCTGCACGTCATGCTCCTTGTTGTAGTACGTAGGGCGGATTAGGCGAAACGCCGTAATCGGCCATCGGTGCGCCGTTCGCGACTCAACCATGGCCGATTACGCTTCGCTAATCCGCCCTACGTGTTTCAGATGATTCGTTTTGTAGCGGCAGCCGCAGCTCGAAGCGCGCGCCGCCGTCGGTCTGATTATGCGCCGTCAGCTGGCCGTTCATCGCCTGCACGATCGACGACGAGATCGCCAGCCCCAAGCCCAGGCCCTTGCCGGAAGGCTTGGTGGTAAAAAACGGTTCGAACAGGTGCGCCACCACCTGCTCCGGGATGCCTTCGCCGCTGTCGCAGATGCTGACCAGCGCGCTGTCGCCGTCGCGCGCGAGGCGGATGGCGACGAGGCGACGCTCGGCGCTCTCGACCGCGTCAAGGGCGTTGCGCAGCAGATTGATCAGCACTTGCTCGATGCGCACGCTGTCGCCGGTCACTTTCAGATTCTCCACGCCGACGTCGATATCGAGGGTGACGGCGTGGCGGCGGAATTCGCTCTCGAGCAGGAAGGCCGACGCCCGCACCGACGCGGCTAGCTCGACCGTGCCCAGGGTTTCATCCTTGCGCGCGAAGCCCTTGAGCTGGCCGATGATGGCGCCCATGCGCGCGCTCGCCTCGCTGATGTGGCCGAGATTGCCCGCGACCTGCTCGCCCTGCCCGCGCTCAAGGAAAACGCGCGCGTTGTCGGCGAAGGCACGAATTGCGGCAAGCGGCTGGTTCAGTTCATGGGTGATCCCTGTCGCCATCTGTCCCAGCATCGCCAGTTTGCCTGCCTGGACCAGTTCATTTTGCGTCGAGCGCAGCAGGTGCTCGGTTTCCTGCAGCTTGGCGTACTTGCTTTCCAGGTGCTGGTTGGTGGTGCGCAGCTGCTGCGTGCGTTCGACGATTTTGTCGTTCAGCTCCAGCTCGGCCTTTTGCAGCGCCGCGCGCGATGCCAACCGTTCCTCCAGCCGGCGCCGGCGCTGGTGCGAAGCCCAGCCCGCCAGCGCGGCGCAAGCCAGCAGCAGGACCGCCGCCAGCGCCCATTGCAGGCCGGCGCGCAACACCCGCGACTGTCCGGGGAACAGCATCAGCTGCCAGCCCAGCTGCCCGACCGACTGCGTGACGAACAGGTCGGGCTGGCCGTTCAGCGGCGTGACGGTCTTGCCCATGTATTGCTGGGTATGGGCCAGTTGCCGCTCGGTGGCCGCGTCCAGCGGGGTCAGGCTGCGGTAGATCCAGTCGGGGCGGTTGCTGAGGAAAATGACGCCGCTGCGGTCGGCCAGCACGATGGCGTCGTCGCTGCTGCGCCAGGTGCGTTCGAAGTCCGCCAGGCTGATCTTGACGGCGACCACGCCGGTGACCGGTCCGCCGGCGCTGCCGTTGCCGTAGACCGGCTGGGCGATGAAGTAGCCGGCCTCGGTGGTGCTGGTGCCGATGCCGTAGAAACGCCCGGCCCTGCCCTTGAGCGCGGCGTCGAAATAGGGGCGGTAGGAGAAGTTTTTGCCGACAAAGCCCAGCGGCTGGTCCCAGTTGCTGGCGCCGATGGTCAAGCCGTCGCGGTCCATCACGTAGATGGCGCCGACGTTGGCTTGTTGCTGGATGGTTTTCAAGGTGCTGTTGAGGCGGCTGATGGCGCGCGTGTCGGACGGGTGCGCCAGCGCTTCGATCAGGTCGGGCTGGAAGCCGAGCACGAATGGCAGCGTCTCGTATTTTTGCAGCAGCGATTGCAGGTCGGGCGCCATCAGCTGCAGTTGCCGCTGGCCCTGCAGGCGCAGGTCGGCGCGGGCGCGCGAGGTGCCGGCCAGATACGAACCGGCGATGACGCCCACCGCGCAGATCAACGCGAACAGAAGGAGCAAGGTTTTTTTGGCGCGCATCAACGGATTCTACTTCACACGAGCTCTTCTGAAACACGTAGGGCGGATTAGCGCAGCGTAATCGGCCATGCATGCGTGTCGACGGCGCACACATTGGCCGATTACGGCGTTCCGCCGGATCCGCCCCACGCGGAACAGAGGTGGCCTTAATCGACTGCGGCCATCCGCATCTCGTCGTTGTGGTGGCGCTGCTGCTCTTCCATCACCAACTGTCCCAGTTCGCGCTTCAACGCGTTGAACTCGGCGGCCGCCGGGTCGCGCAAGCGCGGCAGATCGACGATCATGTCGCGCTTGACCGTACCGGGACGGTAGGTCATCACCACGATACGATCAGCCAGGTAGATCGCCTCCTCGATACTATGGGTGACGAAGATGATGGTCTTCTTCAGCTCGGACCAGATGCGCAGCAGCTCGTCCTGCAGGTTGCGGCGCGTCAGCGCGTCCAAGGCACCGAACGGCTCGTCCATCAACATGATCGGCGAGTCCAGCGCCAGCACGCGGGCGATGGCGACGCGCTGGCGCATGCCGCCCGACAGGTCTTTCGGGAAGCGGTGACGGAAATCGCTCAGCGACAGCATCGCCAGCAACTCGTCGACCTTGGCCGTGATAGCGGACTGGTCCATGCCCTTGATCTCCAGGCCGAAGGCGATGTTCTTTTCCACCGTCATCCACGGGAACAGCGCGTATTCCTGGAACACCATGCCGCGCTCCGGTCCCGGACCGGTAACCAGCTTGCCATCGGCGGTGATGGTGCCGGACGACGGCAACGAGAAGCCGGCGACCGCGTTCAGCAGGGTCGACTTGCCGCAGCCCGAAGGTCCCAGCAGACAGACGAACTGGCCCTGCGGAATGTCGAGGTTGATTTCCTTCAGTGCGACGACTTCGCGGCTGTCGGTCTTGAAGACCTTGTGGACGCCGCTGACTTGGATGTGGGTCGGATTCATATCATTAACCTTCATCTTAGTTCTCCAGACCACGGTGCCACCGCAGCAAATGATTGTTCAGTTTGTTCATGCCCACGTCGATGATCAGACCCAGCAGACCGATGCTGATCATGCCAGCGATAATCTTGTCCGACCAGAAGTACTCGCGCGCCTCGAGGATGCGGAAACCGAGGCCGTTGTTCACCGCGATCATCTCCGAAACGATCACGACGATGAAAGCGGTACCGATGCCGATCCGCACGCCCGACAGGATGTACGGCACGGCGGCCGGCAGCATCACGCGGATGAACATCGTGCGCTGGTTGACGCCCAGGTTGCGGGCGGCGCGGATGTAGATGCCGTCGACCTGGCGCACGCCGGCGATGGTGTTGACCAGCACCGGGAAGAAGGCGCCGAGCGCGATCAGGAACACGGCCGGCGCGTTGCCCAGGCCGAACCAAAGGATGGCCAATGGAATGTAGGCGATCGGCGGAATCGGGCGCAGCACCTGCATCAGCGGATTGAGCCACGCATACATGCGCTGGCTGGCACCCATCATCAAGCCCAGCGGCAAGGCCAGGCCGGCGCCCACGGCGAAACCGACCACTACGCGGTACAGGCTGCTCAAGGTATCGCCCAGCAACTCGCCGGAAAAAGCCCAGCTGATCCACGAGCTCGCGGCCGGATCGTAGACGGTCAGCGGCAGCAGATACTCGACCCACTTGCTGACCACGGCCACCGGCGACGGCAGCACCTGCGGATTGACCCAGCCGAGCATGGCGCTGGCCTGCCACAGCACGACGATCAGAATCGGGACCACGGCCCCGGTGGCGCTCTGGCGCCAGTCTTGTTTGTTCATGGTGTCTCCTGCTTTTTGATGGGTTTATTTGATGCCCAGGCTTTTCTTCGAAGCGTCCAGCAAATCGGTCTTGACCCAGTCCTTGGCGACCGGCGGCTTGCTCATGCGGCCGACGCCGGTCTTGAGCATGATGTCGGTGGTGATCTGGATGTGCTCGGCAGTGACGTCATAGCTGTACGGCGAATTGCTGATCGCGTCCTCGAAGTCGTCCTTGGTGATCTGGTTCTTGAACATCGATTCGCGCACGTATTTTTCGGCCACGGCCTGGTTGTCGATGAACGTCTTGGTGGCCTGGACGAAGCAGTTCATGAACTTCTGCGCCAGCGGACGCTTCTCGTTGTAGAACTTCTCGCTCATCACCAGGGTGCGCACCGGCTCGCCGATGGCGGTGTCGTACGGCTTCATCACCTCGACGCCGTAGCCCTTGTTGATGGCTTGCGACGACTGCGGCTCGCTCTGCATGATGGCGTCGAGGTTCTTGCCCATCAGCGCCTGGTTCAGGTCGGCAAAGGCGAGGAACACCAGTTGCACGTCCTTGCCCGGGCGGTCGGAGGAGGTCAGGCCGGCCTGCGCCAGTTCCGCGATCAGCAGCACCTCGTGGATGCCGCCGCGCGTGACGCCGACTTTCTTGCCTTTCAAATCCTTGATGGACTTGATGCCCTCGTTGGGGCGCGCGACCAGGCGGGCGCCGCCTTTGGCGAAGCCGGCGACCACGTAGATCGGCGCGCCGTTGGCGCGGCCGGAGATGGCGGCTTCGGAAGCGGTGGCGCCGACGTCCAGCTCGCCCGCCAGGATGGCTTGCATGACGTCGGGGCCTTTGGCGAAGATGTGTTCCTCGACCTTGAGGCCGCACTTGGGCGCGATTTCCTTGATGTACGAAACGGCGCCGTAGTGGGCGAATTTGAGGTTGCCGAGGCGGACGACTTCCTGTGCTTGCGCGGTGGATGCGAAGGCGATGGCGGCGGTCAGGGCTAACAGACGGAATTTGGGCATTGCTGGTCTCCATTGTGGTTGTTGTTGGTGGAGACATTGCAGCTTCTGTGCCAGCGCCGGCGCGGATGGCAAGTGCTTGATTCTAAAGGGACGAGGGGATGAACGGGCCGGAGGTTACTGCGGCAAACCGCAATCGGCGAAGGCGGCTTTGCGGAAATCCGCGCAAGAAAGCTGCACCGGAGACACGTAGGGCGGATTAGGCGGAACGCCGTAATCGGCCAATGTATGCGTCATCGACGGCTCATACATGGCCGATTACGCTTCGCTAATCCGCCCTACGTGTCTCCGCGTTATGCGGATCTCGCCGACACATGGGGCGTGTTTCCCCAGGTGTGCGGATGTCGCTGCCTAGCTGCACAGCCCGAACGCCTTGCGTTCCGGGAAATAGCGGTAGGTGAACGTGCGCATCGGATACTCCTTCAACCCGATCTCAAACGCCGGCGGCACGATGTCGAAGCGCTGCGGCAGCTTGTCCTTGACCCGCACCCGCACGCGCCACAACGTCTCCTCGCCAGCCGCGCTGGCGACGAACATGTCCGGCACCTTGGGGATCGAGTCGACGATCTCCGGCCGGGAGTTGGTCGTGCGCTGGTACAAGGTGACCAGCTCGGCCTTGTGCAGCACCGGCCCCTTGGGCGCGGTGACGTTGTAATCGCGCGTGAGGAAACGCGCGCGCTCGCCGCGCGGGATGATGTACACGAACGTGAACTCGGCGCCGCCCTCCGGCAACGTGACCGGCGGCGTGGTCGCCACGCTCATGCCGCGCGGTAGTTCAAAGCGCGAGCCGTCCTGCCACGTCTTGCATTCCGGCGTGGTCGCCATGTAAAGATTGCCGGGCGTATAGGATTCGCCGCAGCCGCTGAGCAACAGCGGAAAAAATATCGGTGCCAGGTAACGCAGACGCATGAAGACGGCTTTCCTATGAATAGAACCCCCAGTTTACCAGTACCCGGCCATCCCGGGCGACTCGCATATGGCTAGCCATGCGTTGCAAAACCGGCCTTGTCACGCGACACACAAAGGACTATGGTGAGGTAACAGTTCTTGTCGGGCAATTATTCGATTTCGGAACGCCGGTGCGCCGGCATACTATGGAAGCAATAATATGAAAAACAAATTGTTTACCGCTGCACTGGGTTTGCTGTTGTCAACGCTGGTGTCGACCGCCTCGGCCGAACCCGGCGTCACCGCCACCGAGATCAAGATCGGCATGGCCAACGCCCAAACGGGACCGACCGCCGGGCTGGGGCTGGGCATCAAGGCCGGCAGCGAGGCCTACTTCAAGAAGGTCAACGCCGCCGGCGGCGTCAACGGCCGCAAGATCACGCTGGTCAGCGAGGACGACGGCTACGATCCGCCGCGCACCGCCGCCGCGACCGAAAAGCTGATCAAGAAGGATGGCGTGTTCGCGCTGTTCGGCTATGTCGGCACGCCGACCAGCAAGGCCGCGATGTCGCTGGTCAACGAGGCGAATATTCCATTCTTCGCGCCGTTCACCGGCGCCGAATTCCTGCGCTCGCCGCTGAACAAAAACGTCTTCAATATCCGCTCCTCGTACTTCAATGAAATCGAATTGCAGGTCGAGCGGCTGGTCACCGATGCCGGCGTCACCAAGATCGGCCTGTTCTACCAGGAAGACACCTACGGCAAGGTCGGCAAGGAAGGGCTGCAGATCTCGCTGCAAAAACGCAAGATGACGATGGCCGGCGAGGGCTTCTACCAGCGCAACACCGAGGACGTCGATGCCGGCCTGGCCGCGCTGATCGCCGCCAAGCCGGAGGCGGTGCTGATGGTCGGCACCTACAAGGCCTGCGCGGCGTTCGTGCAGAAAGCCGCCGCCGCCGGCTTCAAGCCGAAGTTCTTCAACCTGTCGTTCGTGGGCACCGCCAACTTCATCAAGGCGGCCGGCGACGCGGCCGAAGGCGTCTACATCACGCAGGTGGTGCCGTCGCCGTTCGACGAATCGATTCCCATCGTCAAGCAGTACCGCGCCGACATGAAGGCCGCCGGCGTCAACGACGGCGACTACACGTCGCTGGAAGGCTACATCAACGCCGTGGCGCTGGTCGAAGCATTGAAGAAGACCGGCCCGGACCTGACGCGCGCCAGCTTCCTGGCGGCGATGGAAAAACTGAGCGTCAACCTCGGCGGACTCGACATCGCCTTCAGCGCCACCGACCACCAGGGCCTGAACACGGTGTACCTGACTAAGGTACAAAAGGGCAAGCCGGTGCCGGTCAGCAAGCTCTGACCGGAACGCACCGGCCAAAAAAAACCTCGCCGCGGCGAGGTTTTTTTTTACCTACTTTTTACCACATGATGACGCGGTCTTTAGGCGGCAGGTACATCTTGTCGCCCGGTTTGACGCCGAAGGCGTCATAGAAGCCCGGCTGGTTGCGCATCGTGCCGTTGGCGCGGTACTGGCCCGGCGAGTGCGGATCGGTCTTGATCTGCTGGATTTGCGCCGCTTCGCGCATCTTCATGCGCCACACCTGCGCAAAGCCCATGTAGAAGCGCTGGTCGCCGGTCAGGCCGTCGATCACCGGCGCCGGCTTGCCGTTCAGCGACAGTTTGTAGGCCTTGTAGGCGATCGCCACGCCGCTGTTGTCGGCGATGTTCTCGCCCAGCGTCAGCTCGCCGTTGACGTTGTAGCCCGGCAGGGGGCTGAACTCGCTGTACTGCTTGACCAGCATCTTGGTCTTGGCGGCGAAGTTCTTGTGGTCGGCCTTGGTCCACCAGTCGCGCAGGTTGCCGTCGCCGTCGTACTGGGCGCCCTGGTCGTCGAAGCCGTGGCTGATCTCGTGGCCGATCACGCCGCCGATGGCGCCGTAGTTGACCGCGTCGTCGGCGTCGGCGTTAAAGAACGGCGCCTGCAGGATGGCCGCCGGGAACACGATCTCGTTCATCTCCGGGTTGTAGTAGGCGTTGACGGTTTGCGGCGTCATGCCCCACTCTTCGCGGTCGATCGGTTTGCCCAGCTTGTTCAATTCCTTGTTGTACTCGAATTGGGTCGAACGCATGACGTTGCCCACCAGGTCGTCCTTGGCCACTTCCAGCTTCGAGTAGTCGCGCCACTTGTTCGGATAGCCGATCTTGGTGGTGAACTTGGCCAGCTTGATTTGCGCCTGCTTCTTGGTGACCGGGCTCATCCAGTCCAGCTTGTCGATGCTGGTCTTGTACGAGGCCAGCAGGTTCTTGACCAGCGCTTCCATGCGCGCCTTGCGGTCCGCCGGGAAATGCTGCTCGACGTACAGCTTGCCGACCGCCTCGCCCAGCGCGCCCTCGGCCACCGAGACGCCACGCTTCCAGCGCGGACGCTGCTCGGTCACGCCGCTCAGCACGGTGCCGTAGAAGGAGAAGTTCTCGTCCACATAGGCTTTGCTCAGGTAGGGCGCGAACGCGCGCACCGTCTGCCAGTGGAAATAGGCTTTCAAGGTTTCCAGCGGCGTCTCGTCCAGCAAGGCCGCCATGCCTTTCAGGTAGCTCGGCTGGCTGACGATCACATAGCTGGCCTTGCCGGCGATGCCGGCGCCGCCCAGGTAGGCGTTCCAGTCGTAGCCCGGCGCCATCGCCCCCAGCTTGGCGACCTCGACCTTGTTATAGGCCTTGATCGGATCGCGCAGCTCGACCTTGGTCCATTGCAGCTTGGCCAGTTCCTTCTCGAACTCGACGATGCCGTGCGCGGTGACGGCGCCGTGCGGGTCGCCCGCCAGGGTCAGCATCTTGCCGACGTGCAGTTCGTACTTGGCCAGCACGTCGGCCAGCTTGGCGTCGTCGGCTTTCAGGTAGTAGTCGCGGTCCGGCAGGCCCAGGCCGCTCTGGTACAGGTCGGCCACGTACTTGGTCGAATCCTTGTTGTCCTGGTGGATGCCGAAGGTGTAGGGCGCGCTGACGCCGATCTGGTTGAAGTGCGCGATCAGCGCCGGCAATTGCTTCTTGTCGCCGACGGCGGCGATGCGGTCGAACTCGGCCTTGAGCGGCGTCACGCCCAGCTGTTCGAGCTTGGCCTCGTCCATGAAGCTGGCGTAGAAGTCGCCGATGCGCTGGGCGTCGGAACCAACAGCCTTGTTCGGCTGGTTGGCGGCGCCTTCGATGATGGCGCGCAGTTGCGGCTGGATATCGTCGCGCAGTTTCGCGAAGCTGCCCCAGCTGGCCTTGTCGGCCGGAATTTCCGTCGTGGCCAACCATTTGCCGTTCATGTGGGTGAACAGGTCGTCCTGCACGCGCACGGCCGGGTCGATGTATTCGGTGGCGATGCCGGAACTCATTTTTCCGGGAGCTACCTTGGCGCTGGCCGGAGCGACACTTTTGGTGTCGTCGGCGGCGCCGGCAAAGCCCGCGATCAGGCTCAGGGTCAATGCACTTAATAGATGACGTTTCACGAGATTTTCCTTGTTGAGTAAAACCATAAAAGACCCGCGCTGCGACGGGCCGTGCAGCGATTTATATCACATCACCACATGATGACACGGTCTTTGGGCGCCAGATACAGCTTGTCGCCCGGCTTGACGCCGAACGCCTCGTAGAAGCCCGGCTGGTTGCGCACCGTGCCGTTGGCGCGGAATTGTTCGGGCGCGTGCGGATCGGTTTTCAGATAAACGATCTGCTGCGCGTCGCGCGTCTTGGAACGCCACACCTGGCCAAAGCCCATGTAGAAGCGCTGCTCGCCGGTCAGGCCGTCGATGACGGGCGCCGGCTTGCCGCCCAGCGAAATCAAGTAAGCCTTATAAGCGATGGCCGCGCCGCTGTTGTCGGCGATGTTCTCGCCCAGGGTCAGCTCGCCGTTGACGTGGTAGCCGGGCAGCGGGCTGAACTCGCCGTACTGCTTGACCAGCATCCTGGTCTTGGCCGCGAAGTTCTTGTGGTCGGCCTTGGTCCACCAGTCGCGCAGGTTGCCGTCGCCGTCGTACTGGGCGCCCTGGTCGTCGAAGCCGTGGCTGATTTCGTGGCCGATGACGGCGCCGATGGCGCCGTAGTTGACCGCATCGTCGGCGTCGGCGTCGAAGAACGGCGGCTGCAGTATGGCCGCCGGAAACACGATCTCGTTCATCTCCGGGTTGTAGTAGGCGTTGACGGTTTGCGGCGTCATGGTCCACTCGTCGCGGTCGATCGGCTTGCCGAGCTTGTTTAACTCCTTGTCATAGTTAAAGGCGTGCGAGCGCAGGACGTTGCCGACCAGGTCGTCCTTGGCCACGACCAGCGTTGAATAGTCGCGCCACCGGTTCGGATAGCCGATCTTGGTGGTGAACTTGGCCAGCTTGGCCTGCGCCTGCAGCTTGGTTTCCGGGCTCATCCAATCGAGCGTATCGATGCTTTGCTGGAAAGCCGCCAGCAGGTTGCGCACCAGCGCCTCCATGCGCGCCTTGCGCTCGGCCGGGAAATGCCGTTCGGCGTATAGCTTGCCCAGGCTCTCGCCGAGCGCGTCGTTGGTGGCGTTGACCGCCCGTTTCCAGCGCGGCTGCCGTTCCTTGACGTCCCGCAGTACCGTGTTGTAGAAGGCAAAGTTCTCCTGCGCGAAGTCTTTGGACAGATAGGGCGCGTTGGCGTGGATCAGCTGCCATTGGAAGTAGGCCTTCCAGGTCGCCAGCGGCGTTTTGGCGAGCAACTTGTCAAAGCCGCTGATGAAGCTCGGCTGGCTGACGATGACATAGTCGACCTTGCCGGCGATACCGGTATCCTTCAGCCACGTGCTCCAGTCATAGCTTGGCGCCAGCGCCGCCAGCTTTTCCAGCGGCACCTTGTTGTAGGCCTTGACCGGATCGCGCAGCGCGACCTTGGTCCATTGGAGTTTCGCGATCTCGGTTTCCAGCGCGACGATGGCGCGGGCCTCGGCCGCCGCGTTGCCGTTGCTGGCCAACCCCAGCATGGCGCCGATGTGGCGCTGGTATTTGGCCAGTGTGTCGGCCATCTTGCGGTCGCTCTTTTTCAGGTAGTAGTCGCGGTCGGGCAAGCCCAGGCCGTCCTGTCCCAGGTCGACGACATACCTGGTCGAATCCTTGTTGTCCTGATGGATGCCGAAGCCGTACGGCGCGGTCGCGCCGTAACGGTTGAAGTGCGCGATCAGGGCCGCGATATCCTTCTTGTCGCGCAGCGCGGCGACGCGGTCGAGCTCGTCCTTGAGCGGCGCCAGGCGCAGCGCCTCCAGCCTGGCCTCGTCCATGTAGCTGGCGTAGAAATCGCCGATGCGCTGGGCGTCGCTGCCCTGCGCCCGGTTCCCGTCGGCCGCGGCCGCCTCTATGATGGCGCGCAGTTGCGGCTTGGTGTCGTCGTCCAGTTTTTCAAACGAACCCCAGCTGGACTTGTCCGCCGGAATCTCGGTCCTGGACAACCACTTGCCGTTCAGATTGGCGAAAAAATCGTCCTGCGGACGCACCGAAGCGTCGATGTTGCCCAAATCCACGCCCGAGCTTTTTTGCCGGGCCTGAACGCCGGCCGAGGCCAGCAGCGCCAGCATCAGCGCACTTAACAACAGATGTGCTTTCAAATCGACTCTCCACTTGAAGAACGGCGAAGAGGCCACACCATGTGGCCTCTTGATAACCTGCTCGTTTTAATCATTTACCAGATGATGACACGCTGCTCCGGCGCCACGTACATCTTGTCGCCCGGCTTGACGCCAAAGGCGTCGTAGAAGCCCGGCTGGTTGACCATGGTGCCGTTGGCGCGGAACCGGCCCGGCGAGTGCGGATCGGTTTTCACCTGCAAAATCTGCTGCTCGTCGCGCA
This sequence comes from Duganella sp. GW821-FHT07F09, assembly GCF_059418705.1. Classification (NCBI taxonomy): domain Bacteria; kingdom Pseudomonadati; phylum Pseudomonadota; class Betaproteobacteria; order Burkholderiales; family Oxalobacteraceae; genus Duganella; species Duganella sp. GW821-FHT07F09. Next base: position 331,870 of record NZ_JBWKQJ010000002.1, read on the forward strand.
TGCGCACGCGCCACACCTGGCCGAAGCCCATGAAGAAGCGCTGGTCGCCGGTCAGGCCGTCGATCACCGGCGCCGGCTTGTCGCCCAGCGACAACTTGTAGGCCTTGTAGGCGATCGCCACGCCGCTGTTGTCGGCGATGTTCTCGCCCAGCGTCAGCTCGCCGTTGACGTTGTAGCCCTTGATCGGGCTGTAGGCGCCGTACTGCTTGACCAGCGCGTCGGTCTTGGCCTTGAAGTTGGCGCGGTCTTCCTTGGTCCACCAATCGCGCAGGTTGCCGTCGCCGTCGGCCTGGCTGCCGCCGTCATCGAAGCCGTGGCTGATCTCGTGGCCGATGACCGCGCCGATGGCGCCGTAGTTGACAGCGTCGTCGGCTTTGACGTCGAAGAACGGCGGCTGCAGGATGGCGGCCGGGAACACGATCTCGTTCATCGTCGAGCTGTAGTAGGCGTTGACGGTCTGCGGCGTCATGCCCCACTCCTCGCGGTCGATCGGCTTGCCCAGCTTGTTGATCATGCGCTGGTTGGCGAAGTTGGCCGCGCGCAGCACGTTGCCGATCAGGTCGGACTTGACGATCGCCAGCGACGAATAGTCGCGCCACTTGGTTGGGTAGCCGATCTTGGGCGTGAACTTGGCCAGCTTGGCCTGCGCCTCTTTTTTGGTCTCCGGCCCCATCCAGTCGAGCGCGTCGATGCTGGTCTGGTACGAGGCCAGCAGGTTCTTCACCAGCTGGTCCATGCGCGCCTTGCGCTCCGGCGGGAAATACTCGGCCACGTACAGCCGGCCTAGACCCTCGCCGATCGAGCGCTCGACCAGCGCCACGCCGCGTTTCCAGCGCGGCTCCTGCACGGCCACGCCGGTCAGCACGGTGCTGTAGAAGTCGAAGCTGGCGTCGGCGAAGTCCTTCGACAGGTAGGGCGAAGCGCTGCGCAGCAACTGCCATTCGAAGTAGGCCTTCCACGTCGCCAGGTCGGTCTTCTCTAGCGCCGCGCTGAAGCCGGCCAGATAGCTCGGCTGGCCGACGATCACGTAGTCGACCTTGTTGGCCACGCCGGCCGACGCCAGCGCGTGGCCCCAGTCGTAGGCGGGCGCCAGCTCGGGCAGCTTGGCGATCAGGGTTTTGTTATAGCGTTTGACGGGGTCGCGGTTTTGCACCTTGGTCCACTGCGCCTCGGCCAGCGCGGTTTCCAGCGCGACGATGGCCTTGGCGTTGGCTTCCGGATTCTTGTCGCCGCCCAGCTTCAGGGTTTTGGCGATGTGCGCCTCATACTTGACCAGGATGGCGGCCAGTTTGGCGTCGTCCTTTTTCAGGTAATAGTCGCGGTCCGGCAGGCCCAGGCCGCTTTGCGAAATGCTCACCGCGTATTTGGTCGATTCGCGCGCGTCCTGGCGCACGTTCAGGCCGTATGGGGTGGCGACGCCGAGCTTGTCCAGATGGGCGATCAGCATCGGGAAGGCTTTCTTGTCCTTGATCGCGCGGATGCGGTTGAGTTCGCCCGTAAGCGGGCGGATGCCCAGCGCGTCCAGCTTTTTCTCGTCCATGAAACTGGCGTACAGGTCGCCGATCTTCTGCGCCTCGCTGCCGGCCTTCTTGCCTTGTTGCGCCTCGGTCTTCTCGACGATACCGCGCAGTTCGGACAGGGTGTCGTCGCGCAGCTTGGCGAAGGTGCCCCAGCTCGACTTGTCGGCCGGGATCTCCGTGGTCTTCAGCCACTGGCCGTTGAGGTGGGTGTAGAAGTCGTCCTGCACGCGCACGCCCGGATCGATGTTTTTCACTTCGATGCCGGAAGTCAGCGGCGCGTTGTCATCGGCGGCGGCGGTGGCGAAGGCGGTGACCAGGCTCAGGGTCAGGGTACTCAGCAGAAAGCGGTTCACGGTGGTCCTTTAATGAGAACTTCAAGTCGTATTGTCGGCCGCTTGTGACGGCCGCGCAAATATTCTACCGCTTGAGACCGTGTCGAAATAATACCGTTCCGCTTTTTTACTTTACGATACACACCCGCATGTATCGCGGGTGTAGCATCGGTCGCGTGTTAATTCACCAATGATATTCATATGAAAATTCAGGCGATACTGGCAGACAAACTGCTGCTGCTTGGCACCGGGCTGATTTGCGCCGCGCTGGCCTGGCTGTTCTGGTGGTATTTTCAGGCGACCGCCTTCGAGATTTTCACCTTCTACATGTTGATCATGCTGCTGGTGGAAAATCGGCGGCTACGCCGGGCACTGCGGGATGCCCGCGCCGAAAAGGGTAACCGGCACGCCACCTGAGACGGGCGTGGGGCCGCTCGGCCTTAACCGCCGCCCGGCAGGTTGATGCTGGCGCCGCCCGCGCCGACACCGACACCCATGCCGCCGGCGCCACCACCCCTGCGCCCGCCACCGCGCCGTTCGCCACCCTCCTCCTTGCGCTCGCTGGCGCTGTGCGGGCTGGCGCCGTTGTCCGGCACCCGCAGCAGATGCTCGTCGACCTGCTGCGCGACGATCCGGCGCTGGCTTTCATTTAACGCATCGTTGACGGTCAGCCACCATTCGCGCAGCAGCTTCTCCTCGGCGGCTGCTGCGTCGGTTTCCACGTCGATGGCCTTGGTCAGATCGCGCAGTTCGACGTTGGCGTCCTGCGTGCCGGCCTGCGTCGCCGCCTGCAGGCGCTCGCGGCGGGCTTTGCGCTCGCGCAGCAGGTTGCGAGTCTTGCTCTCGGTTTGTTGCCAAAGTATCTGCTGGTTGGGATTCAGGTTCAGCGCCTTCCTCAAATCGTCCGCCATCGGCAGAAAATCCTCGGCATGCATGTCGAGGACGGGAACCGCGAGCGCCGGCGACGGCAAGGACGCGGCGAGCAACAGCGCGCCAACCAGGGCCAGGGCGCGCGCGGCCGAGGGGTAGGAAAAAGACGACGGGTGAAGCGGCGAAAAGCGCATGGAAGCTCCGTAGATAAAAAAAAGCCTGCGCTTGGGGCGCAGGCGAAAACCACTTCAGGGTAGAGAGAAATACGAGTTCAGTGTAGGCCGCGCCTTCGGCCGTGGCGGCACTTCTTACAAATGCTTACCGACGTGAACGTAGGGGAAACACTGCGTAAAAATATGCAAACTTGATGTAACGCCAAGCGGGCGTTGGTGTGGATTCAAAGTCAACGTCAACCGTTGTAAAATTCCGTAAAGGTATAAATCATTTCGTGACGGCTACTACGATTGCTCGAAATCAGGTTTATACTCAGCTCATGCACATCGCGCGCGCAATCGCCCGCTGTTGATGGCTCTCTGTACATTGTTCCAACAGGTGAAACATGGGCAAGAAACTCAAGAATTCCGGTTTGGTCGGCCTCGGTGTCGTCGCCGGCATCGCCGTCTCCCTTCAATTTTCCGCCATGGCGCAAAAGCCGGTCGAGCCTTCGCTGCCGCTCGAGGAGCTGCGCCAGCTGGCCGACGTGTTCGGGCTGATCAAGTCCGACTACGTCGAGCCGGTCGAGGACAAGAAACTGCTGACCGAGGCCATCTCCGGCATGGTCGCCTCGCTCGACCCCCATTCCGCCTACCTGGACAAAAAAGCCTACGCCGAGCTGCGCGAAGGTTCGCAGGGCAAGTTCGTCGGCCTGGGCATCGAGATCGGCCAAAGCGAGGACGGTTACATCAAGATCGTCGCCCCGATCGAGGATTCGCCGGCCTGGCGCGCCGGCATCAAGGCGGGCGACCTGATCAGCCGCCTCGACAGCACAGCCGTCAAGGGCCTGAGCCTGGACGAGTCGGTCAAGAAGATGCGCGGCGAGCCGCACTCCAAGGTCAGCCTGACAATCCTGCGCAAGGGCGAGGCCGATCCGCTGGTGTTCAACATCACGCGCGAAGAGATCCATCAAAAGAGCGTCAAGGGCAAGATCGTCGAACCGGGCTATGCGTGGCTGCGCATTTCGCAGTTCCAGGAGCCGACCATCGACGACATGGCCGCCAAGATTGTCGAACTGTACAAACAAGACCCGAACATCAAGGGCCTGGTGCTGGACCTGCGCAACGACCCGGGTGGCGTGCTGCAGGGCGCCATCGGCGTGGCCGCCGCCTTCCTGCCGAAGGACGCGGCGATCGTCTCGACCAACGGCCAGTTGCCGGACCAGAAGCAAATCTTCTATGGCCGTCCCGAGTACTACACCCTGCGCAGCGAGACCGACGCGCTGGCCAAACTGCCGGCCGCCATCAAGCAGGTGCCGATGGTGGTGCTGGTCAACACCGGCTCGGCGTCGGCGTCGGAGATCGTCGCCGGCGCGCTGCAGGATTACAAGCGGGCCGACATCATCGGCACGCAAACGTTCGGCAAGGGCTCGGTGCAAACGATACGCCAGCTCACCGCCGACACCGCCGTCAAATTGACCACGGCGCGCTACTACACGCCGCACGGCCGCTCGATCCAGGCCAAGGGCATCACGCCGGACCTGGCGGTGGACGAGAACGCCGACGGCGACGGCCTGAACGCGCTGCGCACGCGCGAGGCCGATCTGGACAAGCACCTGAGCAACGATCGCGAACAGGAAATCGCCAAGACCAAACGCGACGAACTGGAAGAGCAGTTGCGCATCGTCGCGCTGGAGAAGACCCGCAAGCCGCTCGAATACGGCAGCGGCGACGACTTCCAGCTGGCGCAGGCGCTGAACCACCTCAAGGGCCTGCCGGTGCAACTGGCCAAGCAGGAAACCAAGGTCGTGCAAAACGACATCAAAAAATAACCGCGGGGTCAGGTCCGACATTCGGACACGAACCCATCGCTAACGACGGCGCCAGACGGCGCCGTTTTTATTTCCTCGCGATTTCATCCCTTTATTACGCGGATCGTGCGGCCATTGTGTAGAATTTGACTCATTATTGGCGCAAGCCATTGCCAAATTCGAAAGTTTAATCATGAAACAAGCCGTCATCAGCGGTACCGGCCTCTTCACGCCGGCCCAGTCGATCTCCAATGAAGAGCTGGTCGAGTGCTTCAACGCCTATGCCGAGCAGTTCAACGCCGACAACGCCGCCGCCATCGCGGAAGGCACCGTCACGCCGCTGGAGCTGTCGAGCGTGGCTTTCATCGAAAAAGCGTCCGGCATCAAGTCGCGCTATGTGATGGAAAAATCCGGCATCCTCGACCCTGAGCGCATGGTCTCGCGCATCCCCGAGCGCGCCGACGAGGAACTGTCGCTGCAGGCCGAAATCTGCGTGGCCGCCGCCCACCAGGCGCTGGACCGCGCCGGCCGCGTGCCGGCCGACATCGACATGGTGCTGGTGGCCTGCTCGAACATGCAGCGCGGCTATCCGGCGATGGCGGTCGAGGTGCAGGGCGCGCTCGGCATCGACGGCTACGGCTTCGACATGAACGTGGCCTGCTCGTCGGCCACCTTCGGCATCCAGCAGGCGGTGGCGGCGGTGCAAAGCGGCCAGGCGCGCGCGGTGCTGGTGCTCAATCCGGAAATCACCAGCGGCCACCTGAACTGGCGCGACCGCGACAGCCATTTCATCTTCGGCGACGCCTGCACGGCGATGGTCATCGAGGCGGCCGACACGGCCAAGGGCTCGCAGCGCTGGGAAATCCTCGACACCAAGCTCAAGACCAGCTTCTCGAACAACATCCGCAACAACTTCGGCTTCCTCAACCGTTTCGACGAGTCGGGCATCGGCCAGCCGGACAAGCTGTTCCGCCAACAAGGCCGCAAAGTGTTCAAGGACGTCTGCCCGATGGCGGCCGAGATGATCAAGACCACCATCGCCGGCGCCGGCCTGGAGGTGCCGCAGGTGAGCCGCTACTGGCTGCACCAGGCCAACCTGAACATGAACCTGCTGATCAGCCGCCTGGTGCTGGGCCGCGACGCCGAGCCGGGCGAAGCGCCGGTGATCCTGGACGAATACGCCAACACCTCATCGGCCGGCTCCATCATCGCTTTCCACAAGCACTCCGACGACATGGCGCCGGGCCAGCTGGGCGTGATCTGCTCCTTCGGCGCCGGCTACTCGATCGGCTGCGTGGTGGTGCGCAAGGTCTGAGGGGAGCGGCATGATCACCCTGATGATGTCCGATGAACTCGAAGCGGCGGTGATTGAAGCGGCCGGCCGCAAAGGCTTGTCGGTCGATGACTTCATCGCGGCGGTATGCAAGGACGCGCTGTCGCTGGAGGTGGACCGCCAGCGCTTGCAAGCGTATCGCGATGGTGACGTGGCCGGCGTGTCACAAGAGCGCGCCGACGCCTGGCTTTCCGATCTCGAGGCCGGGAAGTGGAGCGAATGCCCGCGCTGATCTGGCATCCCGATGCGCTGGCGGACGTCGCCAGACTCCATCAGTTCCTTGCGAAGCAAAACCCGGCTGCGGCCCGTCGTGGCGCCGCAGCCATCATCAGCAATACCGCCAGAATTATGAAGAATCCTGAACTCGGCGCGCCGCGCGCCGAGTTCAGGGAGTGGCCTGCCAAATTTGGCAAGCGCGCCTACGTTATCCGCTACGCCATCCTCGAAAATGGCGATGTCCTGATCACCCGCGTTTGGCATAGTCGTGAGCAAAGGCCGTCGTGAAGGCATCCCCGGACTTCCTCCAGCTGGACCACGGTGCGACCGAGCCGCTGTACCGCCAGATCTACATGCGCTTTCGGGCCGCCATCGCGAGCGGCATGCTGCGGCCGGGCGCCCGCGTACCTTCGGCACGGGCGCTGGCGCTGGACCTGGGACTGGCGCGCGGCACGGTGGAAGCGGCCTACTCGCTGCTTGGCGCCGAGGGCTACCTGCAAACACGCGGCCAGGCCGGCACCGTCGTCACGCCGGCATTGGTGCGCCACGCCCCGGTGGCGCTGCCCGCCCGGCCGAACGACGCCACCGCCGACCTGCGCGGGTCGCCGACGGCGTCTCACAAACCGTTTCAAATGGGACTTCCGGCGCTCGACGCGTTTCCGCGCAAGGTGTGGGCCGCGCTGGCGGCGCGCGCGATCCGCGCCACGCTGGCCGCCGACATGGCCTACCCGCCCTATTTCGGCACGCCGGCGCTGCGCACGGCCATCTCCACCTACCTGCAACTCTCGCGCGGCATCGACTGCGCGCCGTCGCAGGTGTTCGTCACCTCCGGCTACCGCAACTCGCTGGAACTGGCTACGCGCGCGCTGCTGCTGAGCTTTACCAATATCGAGACGCCACGGCGCGCGCGCGAACTGGCCCTGCGAATCATGGCCCAGCTAAGTTGACCGGTCTTGGCACTTCATGGCTAAGCCATGAAATCGCACAATACGGCTATCCGCAATCAACCAAGGAAACGCCATGACCGCACGTCTCGACATCTTCACTCTCTCCCCGCAGGCCTACAAGGGCCTCGCCATCGCAAAAACCGCCTTGCAGGAATCCAGCCTGCCGCGCGAGTTGCTGAGCTGGTCTGCGTCGGCATGCGCCTAGTGCCGGCCGCACTGACCATATAGGCAGCGCGCGCGGCTTTACATCAAAGGTTGGGGTGTTGTCGTCGGCCTCTCGTGTGCTACCCTTTGGGCTGTCGCCCATCTCTAGAGGAGCCCCCCGCGCATGCCCCACAATATCAGTCTGATCACCACAATCGCAGCGGCACTGGGCTTCGGCCTGGTGTTCGGCTACCTTGCAACGCGCCTTAAACTACCGGCGCTGGTTGGTTATCTGGCTGCGGGTATCATGTTGGGACCCGCGACACCAGGCTTCGTGGCCGACGCCGCGCTGGCGTCGCAGCTGGCCGAAATCGGCGTGATGCTGATGATGTTCGGTGTCGGCCTGCACTTCTCGCTCGACGACCTGTGGGCGGTGCGCAAGGTGGCGCTGCCCGGCGCGGTGCTGCAAATCGCCGTCGCCACGGCGCTCGGCATGGCGCTGGCCCACTTCTGGGGCTGGAGCATCGGCGGCGGTTTGGTGTTCGGCCTGGCGCTGTCGGTGGCCAGCACCGTGGTGCTGCTGCGCGCCCTGGAGGAACGCGGCATCCTCGATACGTTCAACGGCCGCATCGCGGTCGGCTGGCTGGTGGTGGAAGACCTGGTCACCGTCATGGTGCTGGTGCTGCTGCCGGCGCTGGCCGGCTCGCTGGGCGGCGTGTCGCTCGATGAACACGGCGTCGCCATCCCCGCCGGCGAAGTCGATCTGTGGGGCACCCTGGCCGTCACGCTGGGCAAGGTCGGAGCCTTCATCGCGCTGATGCTGGTGGTCGGTCGCAAGCTGTTCCCGTGGCTGTTGTGGCAGGTGGCGCGCACCGGTTCGCGCGAGCTGTTCACCTTGTGCGTGATCGCCGCCGCCGTCGGCATCGCCTACGGCTCGACGCATTTCTTCGGCGTCTCGTTCGCGCTGGGCGCGTTCTTCGCCGGCATGGTGCTGCGCGAGTCCGAACTGGCGCACCGCGCGGCGCAGGAATCGCTGCCGCTGCGCGACGCGTTCGCGGTGCTGTTCTTCGTTTCGGTGGGCATGCTGTTTGAGCCCACCATCGTGACGGAGCAGCCGCTCAAACTGCTGGCGGTGGTGGCCATCATCGTGTTCGGCAAATCGCTGGCCGCCTTCGTGCTGGTGGTGCTGCTGCGCTATCCGGCCAAGACGGCGCTGATGGTGTCGGCCAGCCTGGCGCAGATCGGCGAGTTCTCCTTCATCCTGGCGGCGCTGGGCTTGTCGCTCAAGCTGATGCCGATCGAGGGCCAGAGCCTGATCCTGGCCGGCGCCATCATCTCGATCGCGTTGAATCCGGTGGTGTTCCGTCTTTCCAAGCCGCTGGAGCGCTGGATGAGCAAGGACGGTTCGATCATGTCGAAGTTCGAGCGCACCGCCGATCCGCTGGCGGAGTTGCCGATGTCGGTGCCGCACGAGCATCTGGACGGGCAGGTGGTGCTGGTCGGTTATGGCCGCGTGGGGCGCCGCATCGCCGAGGTGCTGGTCAAGCACGGCATCCCGTTCGTGGTGGCGGAGCAGAACCGCGAGATCGTCGACCAGCTGCGCAAGGACGGCATCCACGCGGTGGCCGGCAACGCGGGCGAGCCGGCGGTGCTGATCCAGGCGCACATCGCGCGCGCAGGCATGCTGGTGATCGCCACGCCGGATACCTTCCACGTGCGGGCGATGGTGGAGACGGCGCGTTTGCTCAACCCGCACATCAAGACCGTGGTGCGCACGCATAACGAAGAGGAAGCGGAGCTGCTGCGCAGCGAATTGGCCGGCAAGATCTTCATCGGCGAGGAGGAGTTGGCCAATGGGATGACCGAGTTCGTGGTCACCAATTTCGAGCGCAAGAGTGGTGGGCATTGAGCGGCCGAGGATATCGAATAACCACGGAGACACGTAGGGCGGATTAGCGCAGCGTAATCGGCCCTACGTGTCTCCCATGACCGTTACTTTAAAGGCTCACGGCCAACTCCGCGCCTTCCTTGATCGCGCGCTTGGCGTCCAGCTCCGCCGCCAGCGCGGCGCCGCCGATCTTACGGAAGCGCGGCCACGACGGATTCGCTTTCACTTCCTCCTCCGACGGCATCAACTCGGTCAGGCTGTCCTGTCCCGCGCACACCACCACGTTATCCACCGACAGCAAGCGCTGCTCGCCGCCGACCGTGATATGCAAGCCCTGATCGTCGATCCGGTCGTACTGCACACCCGCGAGCATCACCACGCCATTGCGCGCGAGGACCGCCCGGTGCACCCAACCCGAAGTCTTACCCAGCCCCACCCCCAGCTTGGACGTCTTGCGCTGCAGCAGATACAACTGCCGCACCGGCTCCGGCGGCTCCGGCGCGACCAGGCCGCCCGGCGTATCGCCCTTCAAACCAACGCCCCACTCCTTCGCCCAGACATCCAGCGCCAGCGGCAGCGGATGCTTCGGGTCATGCAGCAGATACTCGCCAACATCGAAGCCGATGCCGCCGGCGCCGATGATGGCCACGCGCTTGCCCACCGGCGCCTTGTTCTGCAGGACGTCGATATACGACAGCACCTTCGGATGATCGATGCCCGCGATCGGCGGACGGCGCACCTTGATGCCGGTGGCGACCACCACCTCGTCGTAGCCTTCCGCGATCAACTGCTCGCGCGTGACGCGCACGCCCAGCCTGAGCTTCACGCCGGTCAAATCGATCTGGCGGCGGAAGTAGCGTATGGTCTCGGCGAATTCCTCCTTGCCCGGAATTTGCATGGCGATCTTGAACTGGCCGCCGACGCTGTCGCTGGAATCGAACAGCGTGACATCGTGGCCGCATTCGGCCGCCACCGTCGCCGCCGACAATCCCGCCGGCCCGGCGCCGACCACCGCCACGCGGCGCGGCCTGGCCGTCTTGGCGTACACCAGTTCCGTCTCGTGGCAGGCGCGCGGGTTGACCAGGCAGCTGGCGCGCTTGTTGGAGAAGGTGTGATCGAGGCAGGCCTGGTTGCAGCCGATGCAGGTGTTGATCTCGTCGGCCTTGCCCTGCGCGGCCTTGGCGACAAAGTGCGAGTCGGCCAGGAAGGGCCGCGCCATCGAAATCATGTCGGCCTCGCCGCGCTGCAAAATACCTTCCGCCTCGGCCGGCATGTTGATGCGGTTCGACGCCACCACCGGTATAGTCACCTCCAGCCGCAGGCGGCCGGCGATGCCGGCGAAGGCCGCACGCGGCACCGACGTGACGATGGTCGGGACCCGCGCCTCGTGCCAGCCGTAGCCGCTGTTGAGGATGGTGACGCCGGCGTGTTGCAGCGCCTTGGCCACCGCCACCACATCCTCCCAGGTGTTGCCGCCGTCGACCAGGTCGAGCAGCGAGTGGCGGTACATGATGATGAAGTCATGACCGACTTCGGCGCGGATGCGCTTGACGATTTCCACCGGCAGCCGCATGCGGTTCTCGATGCTGCCGCCCCAGCGATCGGTGCGCAGGTTGGTGCGCGCGCACAGGAACTGGTTGAGCAAGTAGCCTTCGCTACCCATCACCTCGATGCCGTCGTAACCCGCCTCGCGCGCCAGCTTCGCGCAGCGGGCGTAATCGCGTATGGTCTGCTCGATACCGGCCTCCGTCAGCGCGCGCGGTTTGAACGGCGAGATCGGCGATTTCTTGTCCGACGCCGACACCACGAACGGCTGATACCCGTAGCGGCCCGCGTGCAGGATCTGCATCAGGATCTTGCCACCCTCCTCGTGCACCGCGCTGGTGACGCGGCGGTGATTGTGCACGTCGCCCTTGAAGTTGAGCGTTCCGCCAAAGGGCAGCAACCATCCGGAGCGGTTGGGGGAAATACCGCCGGTGACGATCAGCCCCACGCCGCCGCGCGCACGCTCCCGATAGAACGCCGCGAGCTTGCCGTAGTTGTAGAAGCGGTCTTCAAGACCGGTGTGCATCGATCCCATGACGACGCGGTTGCGCAGCGTCGTGAAGCCCAGGTCGAGGGGTGCGAGCAGGTGGGGGTATGGTGTATTTGTCATTATGGTTATATGGTCCAGACGCGATGTCCGCATTAAAACCCAATTCCCTAGACCCGGGCTTCTAAAGGCCCGGCGCCGCGTGTATTTTGTAACGTGATGGCGCTTCGCTTGTATTCTGCCACCCTTTCCCTTACGCTGGAAAGATGATGCGATTCCTTCTGTTTTTGTTGTTAGGTGTGACTGCCCCGGTGGTGACGGCACAAGCACCGAAGCTTGAACTACCCAAGCTGGAGGTCTCGGTCAATCGCGTGGACGCCGATGCGCAGCACATGTACGAAGTGGACGCCACCGCGACGGTGGCGGCGCCACTGCCGAAGGTATGGCGCGTGCTGACAGGCTATGAGCGCATGTCCGAATTCGTGCCGGACCTGGAATCGTGCAAGGTCCTGTCACGCAACGGTAATGAAGTGATCATCGAACAATTCGGCGTGGCGCGCTTTCTGTTCATGTCCAAGGCCATCCACCTGATCGTGCGGGCGACCGAGCAGCCGATGTCGTCGATCGATATCTCGCTGATATCGGGCGACATGAAGCACTACGAATCGAAATGGGAATTGATACCGGTGCCCGAAACCGGCGGCACCAAAATTGTCTACAGCGGCCGGCTGGTGCCGAACTTCTATGTGCCCGGCATCCTGGGCGCGAAGATGATACGCAACGATATCGAACACATGATGAGCGCCGTCGTGGCGCGCATCGAGCGCCGCGACGATAGTGCGAAGCGCGGCGGCCAGACGCCGTCGGTGCAGGCCACGCCGGCCGTTCCCGTCACGCCGCCGGCGCCCGCGCCGGCACCAACATCGACGCCGGCCAATCAGGCCAGGTAGGTATCGCGCGAGCGCAGCTCGGCGAAGTTTTCCAGGCTGCCGATTTTCACCAGCACCGGATTCAAACTCAATTTGCTCTGCATCGAGCGCCAGGCGAACTGCCACTCCTGCTCCTGCGCTTCGGCCGCCGTCTTGGTGAAGGCGGCGCCCAGCGCGGCGCGGGTGCCGTATTCCACCGCGCCGTCGATGCCCGCCCAGCTGGGGAGCGTGCGCTGCACCGCGCGGTGCAGGCGCTCGCCGAATTCCTCGGTGTTGTGGATGATCAGGCAGGCGTCCGACGAGAATAGCTCGAACAGCTTGCGGTCCCACGCCTTCGAAAAGCTCAGGGTCAGGCAGTTGGAGGCCGGGACGAGGATGAACTGGCCCTGGGTCAGCGCCAGTTCCAGGTCTTCGCGCACGCCGTAGCGGTGCAGGGTCGGAGGGCGTTGGTAGTCGTGCATGTTGGTACTCTATTCTTTACAGGTTATTTGACCGGGGCGCGGCGCACGTGGCGGTGCGAGCGCATCGCCGCCGAGGCGATGAAGATCTCGCGCAGCAGGTAGCAGAAGCTGCCGATCAGCGCCAGCATCGCCACCACGAACATGCCGGCGATGTATTTGTCCAGCGGGGTGTTGGTGATATCGCCCAAAAACAGCATCGCGATGACCAGGCAAATCAGCAGGCCGCAGGCGGTCGACAAGGTGATCGAGGCGTTGATCAGGTGCGATCGTCGGTAGAGCACATCGAGTTCGTTGAGATAGACGTCGCTGTAGCCGATGTCGAGCCGGTCCTCCAGCACCCGCGAACGGTCGATGATGCGCGCCAGCCGGTTGGTCAGCACCATCAAGTTGGTGCACACGCCCGTCAGCAGGAACACCGGCGCAATGGCCAGTTGGATAATGTGGCCGATATCGCCGATCTGAATATTCATGATTGCATATAAGCTGGGTTTAATGCGCGCCTCTCTGGGCTGTCGATATTGCTACTCAAGCCATAGTGTAGCAGCCCGGGGCGTGCGCGGGCCGATTCTCGGCGCCGCGCGAACGAATGTGCAGCGTTTATGCAAACGCGCGACTGCGCTTGAACTGTTCCGTCGCGCCGACCAGCGCGCGCGCGATCCCCTTCTCCATCGCGCCGTGGCCGGCGTCGGGAATCATGTGCAGCACCGCGCCAGGCCACGCCTCGCTCAGGCGCCAGGCCGACGACGGCGGGCAAATCACGTCGTAGCGGCCCTGCACGATCACCGCCGGCAGGTGGGCGATGCGGTCCATATCGCGAATCAACTGGTCCTCGCCGAAGAAGCCCAGGTTGGCCATGTAGTGCGATTCCAGGCGTCCCACGCCCAGATCGAGCGTGTCCGACGGCGGTTCGTCCGGCTGCGGCAGCAGGAACACGCGGCGGCCCTCAAAACGGCTCCACGCGCGCACCGCCGGCCAGTAAACGTCCGGGTCGTCGCTCATGATGCGGTCCACATAGGCTTTGAGCAGGTTGCCGCGCTCCGCGACCGGAATCGGCGCGATGAACTCCTCGTACACCTCGGGGTGGAACCACTGCGCGCCGTACAGGAACCAGTCGATCTCCGCCTGCGTGCACAGGAAGATCCCGCGCAGCACGAAGCCCAGACAGCGCTCGGGATGCGCCTGGCCATAGGCCAGCGCCAGGGTCGAGCCCCACGAGCCGCCGAACACCAGCCACCGCTCGATGCCGAACAGCACGCGCAGGCGTTCGATGTCCTCGATCAGCAATTGGGTGGTGTTGTTGCGGCACTCGCCCAGCGGCAGCGATTTGCCGGCGCCGCGCTGGTCGAACAGGATCACGCGGTACTGTTCCGGGTCGAAGAAGCGGCGGTGCTGCGGCGACAGGCCGGCGCCCGGGCCGCCATGCAGGAAGATGACCGGAATCCCGTTCGGATTGCCGACCTCCTCCCAGTAGATGGTGTGCAGGTCGTCGACCGCCAGCATACCGTGCCGGGTCGGCAGAATGGGCGGGAACAGGGGCGAGGTCGGGTCGAACATGGCTATCCTTTGAGCATCGATAGCGGATTGTACGAAAAAAAAGCCAGGATCGCGAACGAACCTGGCTTCGATTGCCGTGGCGGCAAACTTGCCGCCTCACGTTACCGCGGCTTACGACATGTGCTGGCCGCCGTTGATGGCGATGTTGGCGCCGGTGACGAAGGCCGCCTCGTCCGACGATAGATACGCGACCAGGCCGGCCACTTCCTCAGGCTTGCCCAGGCGCGCCATCGGAATTTGCGGAATGATCTTGGTATCGAGCACTTCCTGCGGGATCTCCATGACCATCTTGGTGCCGATGTAGCCCGGCGAGATGGTGTTGACGGTCACGCCCTTGCGCGCCACTTCCAGCGCCAGCGCCTTGGTGAAGCCGTGCATGCCGGCCTTGGCCGCCGAGTAGTTGGTCTGGCCGAAGGCGCCCTTCTGGCCGTTGACCGACGAGATGTTGATGATACGGCCCCAGCCGCGATCGACCATGCCGTCGCAGACCGGCTTGGTCATGTTGAACACGGAGTCCAGATTGGTGGCCATGACGGCGTCCCAGTTCGGCTTGTCCATCTTCTTGAACGTCATGTCGCGGGTGATGCCGGCGTTGTTGACCAGCACATCGATCGGACCGATGTCCTTTTCGATGGCGGCCACGCAGGCTTGCGCCGAGTCGTAGTCCGCCACGTCGCACGGATAGGCACGGAAGTTGAAACCCTGGTCGCGCGTCGTGGCGAGCCACTGCTCGACCTTGGGATTGCCAGGGGAATACGTCGTGACCACGTTATAGCCGAGCGCCGACAGTTTGAAACACACTGCTTCGCCCAGACCGCCCATACCGCCAGTTACCAATGCAACTCTTGCCATAATTGTCCCCTCTTCTTAGTTGATACCAAACTTCGCTGACACCAAAGTTCGCGGACCGCCCCGCGACCGCGGAGGCGGCATGTTTTATCTTTATCCTTACGGACGCTCGATCGCCAGCGCCACGCCCATGCCGCCGCCGATGCACAGCGAGGCCAGGCCCTTCTTGGCATCGCGGCGGATCATTTCGTGGATCAAGGTGACCAGGATGCGGGCGCCGGACGCGCCGATCGGGTGGCCGATCGCGATGGCGCCGCCGTTGACGTTGATCTTGCTGGTGTCCCAGCCCATTTCCTTGTTGACGGCGACGGCCTGCGCGGCGAAGGCTTCGTTGATTTCCATCAGGTCCAGGTCGTCCGGAGTCCAGCCGGCCTTTTTCAGGCACAGGCGGCTGGCCGAAACCGGGCCCATGCCCATCAGGGCCGGGTCCAGGCCGGACGAGGCGTAGGCCTTGACCTTGGCCAGCACCGGCAGGCCCAGTTCCTTGGCCTTGGTGGCAGACATCATGATGACGGCGGCGGCGCCGTCGTTCAGGCCGGACGCGTTGCCGGCGGTGACGCTGCCTTCCTTGTTGAACGCCGGACGCAGGCCGGCCAGGCCTTCGAGGGTCGAGCCGGGCTTGATGTATTCGTCGCTGTCGAAGACCACGGTGCCTTTTTTATTGGCGATCTCCAGCGGCAGGATCTCGTCCTTGAACTTGCCTTCTTTTTGAGCGGCTTCGGCCTTCAGCTGCGATTGCAGCGCGAACTCGTCCTGCTCGGCGCGCGAGATGTCGTGTTTTTTCGCGACGTTCTCGGCGGTGATGCCCATGTGGTACTGGTTGAACGCGTCCCACAGGCCGTCGACGATCATGGTGTCGACCATCTTGATCTCGCCCATGCGGAAGCCGTCGCGCGAACCCGGCATCGCGTGCGGCGCGGCGCTCATGTTTTCCTGGCCGCCGGCGATGACGATTTGTGCGTCGCCACATTTAATCGCCTGCGCCGCCAGATGGGTGGCTTTCAAACCGCTGCCGCACACGTGGTTGATGGTGAAACCGGGAATGGAATTCGGCAGGCCGGACTTGATGACCGCCTGGCGGGCCGGATTCTGGCCGACGCCGGCGGTCAGCACCTGGCCCAGGATCGCTTCGCTGATCTGGCTTGGATCGATGCCGGTCTTGGCCAACAGGCCCTTGATCACGTGCGCGCCCAGGTCCGAGGCCGCGATCTTGGCGAGGCTGCCGCCGAATTTGCCGACACCGGTACGGCCAGCGGCCACGATAACTACATCATCCATATGACTCTCCAATACGCCGGCCAAGGCCGGCTTAGTTTAGCAACAACATTGAGCAACTACACGAACGTCGATAATACGCCTACGACGGCAGGATCGTGGGGGTTTCGATTGTGCGTCGCCGCGAGGATCTCGCAGGTATTTCTCTAGCAGCATCCATGCCAGCGAGACTGACCAAAGTCGCGGAGCCATCGTAAGCGCCCGGATTTGGCGACACCTTGATTTATGTCAATCTTTGCTTCGACCTGCCGCAGGACATTTTGAAGAAACCATGCAAATTTGTCACGACAATAATCTGATACCGTCGAGCGTGGCGGCACACTGCTCGCGTATCACTTTGACGAAATCGAGCACGTAGGCTTTATGCTTTTGCGACTCCGGCACCGACACGAACAGGTCGCTCCACAGGCCGTGGTCGCCCACCGGCTTGGCGATGACGTAGTCGTAGTCGACATAGTTCTTGATGGCCCAATTGGGCAGGGCGGCGATGCCGCGACGGCTGGCGACCAGTTGCAATACGGCCACGGTCAGCTCGGCGGTGCGGCGCTGGACCTGGATGCCGGCCGGCTGCAGCACTTCGCGGATCAGGTCGATGCGGGTTTCCGGCACCGGATAGGTGATCAAGGTCTCGCCCTCGAAGTCGGCCGCCTGCAAGCGGCGCTGCATCGCCAACCGGTGCTTTTGCGCCATGACGACCAGGATTTCATAACGGAACAACGGGAAGGTTACGAAATCCGGGCCATACGGCGAACCGATGACGAGGTCGGCGGCGCCGGCGCGCAGCAGCTCGGCCGGCTCGCTGTGGAAGCCGGAAACCAGGTCGATTTCGACGTCCGGCCAGCGTTTGCGGAACTCGTCCATGACCGGCATCAGCCAATCGAAGCAGGTATGGCACTCGAGCGCGACCCGCAGCTGGCCGGTATCACCCTGGGTCAAACGGGCCACTTCGCGCTCGGCCGCCTCGATTTCCGGCAGCAGCATATCGGCCAGTTTGAGCAGCCGCGCACCAGTGGCGGTAAAGCCTATCGGAACGGATTTTCGCTCAAAAAGGGGCCCGCCGTAGCGATCTTCCAGTAACTTGATCTGATGGGACAACGCCGACTGGGTCAGGTTGAGCAGTTGGGCGGCGCGCACCAGGCTGCCGGCCGAACGGAGTGCGCTCAGGGTGCGGAGGTGGCGTATCTCTAGCATGGTCTATTAAAAATTTTCATGTGAAACTACAAAATCTTTCGTTTTGATTATAGACCGGAATGCCGCAAACTTTATCGCATCAATATTAAATGCGGATGACACCGATCATGACACCATCAAATAAAGCGGCCTCAAGCCACATCCACACCCATATTCCGGGTTTTCCACGCATCGGCGCGGCACGTGAACTGAAATTCGCGCTGGAATCGCATTGGCGCGGCGAGCTGGCGGAAGCCGGGTTGGAAGCGGTCGGCCGCGAGCTCCGGGCCCGCCACTGGGCGCTGCAAGCGCGTGCCGGACTGGACTTCGTCACCGTCGGCGATTTCGCCTTCTACGACCAGGTCGCCAATCATGTTCAGCTATTGGGCTGCGAACCGGCGCGCTACGGCTTCGATCCCCGCCAATCGCAGCTGAGCCGCTACTTCGCCATGGCGCGCGGCGACGGCGGAAAAGGCCACAAGGAATGCGACTCCGGCTGCGGCCACGACCATTCCCACGACGGCGACGTGCACGCCTCGGCCGCGCTGGAGATGACCAAGTGGTTCGACACCAACTACCACTACCTCGTGCCTGAATTCACGCCGGAAACCGCGTTCTCGCTGGCCTGCGAACGGCTGTTCGACGAGGTCGCCGAAGCGCAAGCGCTCGGCCACGCGGTCAAGGCCGTGCTGCTCGGGCCGCTGAGCTTCCTGTGGCTGGGCAAGGAGAAAGGCGCCGCCGTGGCGGCCGGATTCAACCGCCTCGAGCTGCTCGACAAGCTGCTGCCGGTCTACGGCGCCGCGCTGGACCGCCTGAAGGCGCAAGGCGTGCAGTGGGTGCAGGTTGACGAACCCATCCTCGGACTGGACCTGCCGGCGCCATGGCGCAGCGCGTTTGAAAACACCTACTGGCAACTCAACCAGGTCGGCGTGCCGCTGCTGCTGGCGACCTATTTCTCGCCGCTGGAAGAAAACCTCAGCCTGGCTTGCCGCCTGCCGGTGGCGGGCCTGCATGTGGACGGCGTGCGCGCCGCGCATGAGCTGACCAGCATCGCCGACTGGCTGCCGGTGCACAAGGTGCTGTCGGTCGGCATCGTCGACGGCCGCAACATCTGGCGCACCGATCTGGACGCGGCGCTGGCCACCCTGGCGCCCATCGTCGACAAGCGCGGCGGCAAGCTGTGGCTGTCGTCGTCGTGCTCGTTGCTGCACGTGCCGTTCACGCTCGCCGCCGAACACGCGCTCGACGGCGACATCAAATCGTGGCTGGCCTTCGCCACCGAAAAGCTGGACGAGCTGTACGTGCTGAAGCAGTCACTGCAAGGCATCCACGAAGCTTCGGTCGGCGATGCGCTGGACGTCTCGCGCGCCGCGCTGGCCGGCCGCCGCGCCAGCACACGCGTGCACCAGGCCGCCGTGCGGGATCGGCTGGCAACGCTGGGCGACGACGCCGACCGCAGGCAGTCGGGCTTCGCGCAACGCCAGGCCGTGCAGCGCGCGCGCCTGCGCTTGCCCGACTTTCCGACCACGACCATCGGCTCTTTCCCGCAAACGGCGGCCATCCGCGCCGCCCGCGCCGGCTTCAAGCGCGGCGAACTGAACGCCGCCGACTACGAGGCCAAGATGCGCGACGAGATCGCCTACGCGGTGTGCCGCCAGGAGGCGCTGGGACTCGACGTGCTGGTGCACGGCGAAGCCGAGCGCAACGACATGGTCG
This sequence comes from Duganella sp. GW821-FHT07F09, assembly GCF_059418705.1. NCBI lineage: Bacteria > Pseudomonadati > Pseudomonadota > Betaproteobacteria > Burkholderiales > Oxalobacteraceae > Duganella > Duganella sp. GW821-FHT07F09. Next base: position 351,069 of record NZ_JBWKQJ010000002.1, read on the forward strand.
AATATTTCGGCGAACAGCTGGACGGCTTCGTCTTCACGCAACTGGGCTGGGTGCAATCGTACGGCTCGCGCTGCGTCAAGCCGCCGATTATTTACGGCGATGTCAGCCGTCCGAAGGCGATGACGGTGGACTGGACCGTGCACGCGCAAAGCCTGACCGGCAAGCCGATGAAGGGCATGCTGACGGGACCGATCACGATCCTGCAATGGTCGTTCGTGCGCGACGACCAGCCGCGCTCGCGCACCGCGCTGCATATCGCGCTGGCGATCCGCGACGAGGTCGACGATTTGCAGCGGGCCGGCATAGTCATCATCCAGATCGACGAGCCCGCCGTGCGCGAAGGCTTGCCGCTGCGCCGGGGCCGCTGGGACGAGTATCTGGACTGGGCCACGCGCGCGTTCCGCGTCTCGGCCGGCGTGGCGGCGGACGGCACGCAGATCCACACGCACATGTGCTATGCCGAGTTCAACGACATCCTGCCGCAGATCGCAGCGATGGACGCGGACGTGATCACGATCGAGACCAGCCGTTCGGATATGGAACTGCTCAACGGCTTCGGACAGTTCCGCTATCCGAACGAGATCGGACCGGGCGTCTACGACATCCACTCGCCGCGCGTGCCGGGCCAGGCGGAGATGGTGAGGTTGCTGCGCAAAGCCAGCGCGGTAATTCCTGCTGGCAATCTCTGGGTAAATCCGGACTGCGGCCTGAAGACGCGCGGGTGGGCGGAGACGGAAACGGCGCTGCGCAATATGGTGGCGGCGGCGCATCAGCTGCGCGCCGAGCACGCGATCTATTAAGACGGCCGGGCCCCGATTCGACGGGGCCAGGACCTTCAATCAAATCTAAAACACGTAGGGCGGATTAGGCGGAACGCCGTAATCGGCCATGTATGAGCCGCCAACGGCGCATGCATTGGCCGATTACGCTACGCTAATCCGCCCTACGTGTTTCAGAATACCCATGCGCCCCGATGCGCCCCACTCGGCCAAATCCCGCATTTTTACTGGCTCAGTACGCCGTGCGCCCTCCCCTTCCGCCGGTTTCCACAGTAGAATGCTCGTGCCTGCGCATGCGCGCGAGGTTAACCTCTAATACTGTCGCCCATGTCCAAGAGCCTGTTTCAAAAGCCTATCGAAATCAAGATTTCCACCGTTGTCGCCGTCTCCGCCATTCTGGCGACCGCCGACAGCATCGCTCTCGACGCCGCGCTGGCCGAAATGACCGGTGGCACCACCGACTTTTTTGAAGACGACCTGGCCGTGATCGACGTCGCCGCGCTGCCGGCCGGCAGCGATCCGGTCGACTGGGCCGGCATCATCGCCCTGCTGAAAAAATACCGCTTGAATCCGGTCGCCGTGCGCAACGCGCCGCCGTCCATGGCCGCGGCCATCGCCGCCCACGGACTGAGCCTGGAGACCCCGACCAAGCCGCGCGCCGACGAGGTCGACGTAGAATCGGCCAAAACCGCGGCCAAGGCCGCCGCCAGGGCGGCAACGGCGGCACCAGCCCCGGCACCGGCGGCAAGCAAGGCGCCGGTCGCGGCGGCCACGGCGGCGGCGGCCACCGACAGCCTGCCCGGCAACGCCGGCGTCATGATCATCGACACGCCGGTGCGCGCTGGCCAGCGCATCTACGCGCGCGGCTGCGACCTGATCATCACAGCGGTCGTCAACAACGGCGCCGAAGTCATTGCCGACGGCAGCATCCATGTCTACAACACGCTGCACGGCCGCGCGCTGGCTGGCGCCTCCGGCAATCCCGAGGCGCGCATCTTCGCGATGACCATGTCGCCGGAATTGGTGTCAATTGCCGGCGTTTACCGTACTTTTGAAGACGGTTTCCCCGCCGAGTTCGCGCGCTCCCCTGCGCAAATTCGCTTGGTCGGCGACCGAATCGATATACTATCTGTCAATTCCGCGAACCGCGCCTGAGTGGCCTGCTGTTCATCTCTCTGAAAAGGATTATTTGTGGCGAGAATCATTGTAGTGACGTCCGGCAAGGGCGGTGTCGGTAAGACGACTTCCAGCGCGAGCTTCTCCACCGGCCTGGCCATGCGCGGCCATAAGACGGCCGTCATCGACTTCGACGTCGGCCTGCGCAACCTGGACCTGATCATGGGCTGCGAACGCCGCGTCGTCTACGACCTGATCAACGTGATCAACAAGGAAGCGTCGCTGACCCAGGCGCTGATCAAGGACAAGCACTGCGACAACCTGTTCATCCTGCCGGCCTCGCAGACGCGCGACAAGGATGCGCTGTCGGAAGACGGCGTGGAAGTCGTGCTGCACGAGCTGATCAACATGGGCTTCGAGTTCATCATCTGCGATTCGCCGGCCGGTATCGAGCATGGCGCACTGATGGCGCTGACCTTCGCCGACGAAGCGATCATCGTCACCAATCCGGAAGTGTCGTCGGTGCGCGATTCGGACCGCATCCTCGGCATCATCCAGGCCAAGTCGCGCCGCGCCCAGACCGGCGGCGAGCCGGTCAAGGAACATCTGCTCATCACCCGCTACTCGCCGAAACGCGTGGAAGCGGACGAAATGCTGTCGTACCAAGACGTGCAGGAAATCCTGCGCATTCCTTTGATCGGCATCATCCCGGAATCGGAATCGGTGCTGCACGCTTCAAACCAGGGCAACCCGGCCATTCACTTCAAGGGCACCGATGTCGCGGAAGCCTACGAAGACGTGGTGTCGCGTTTCCTCGGCCAGGAATTGCCGTTGCGCTTCGTCAATTATGAAAAGCCAGGCCTTCTGCAGCGTATTTTTGGGAGCAAGTGACATGGCCCTGCTTTCTTTCCTGTTCCCGCAAAAACAGAAAACCGCGACGGCGGCCAAGGAGCGGTTGCAGATCATCATCGCGCGCGAGCGCAATGGCCGCAGCGGTCCGGATTTCCTGCCGGCGCTGCACAAGGAATTGATCGAGGTGATTTCGAAGTACACCAAGGTCAACGCCGACGACATCAAGATCTCGCTCGATCGCCAGGGCAACCTGGAGGTGCTGGACGTGAACGTGGTGCTGCCGGACGCTTAATGCGCGGGTAAGAACCAGTCACAAAACGGCGGGCCGGACGGTCCGCCAACGTGTCACCTGCGACACACTTTATGCCGGACGGGCCACGCCGCCGTCCTGCGCGACACCCGCCGTCACCAGCGTCGCCGCCACCTTGGCGCAGGCTTCCACATGCTGGTAGCCGATCTGCCGGAACGCGAAAAATCCGATCCCGGCCGCCGCCAGCTGGCCGGCCAGCGGCACCATCTTGCCGGCCTGGCGCGCCGCCACCTTCATGCCGGTCCGGCGCAACATCTGCGTGACCACTTCCCGCGTGACCACCTTGCCCACCAGCATGCCGCCGACGCCGATCGCCGCCTCGTAGGCGATCAGCTTGAACTTCGGTTGCAGCCGCTCGATCTGCTCCTCCGACAGCCCGAACTCGTGGTTGATGTCGTCGATCAGCAGCGCGAACAGGCGCAGGTCCGACACCACGTCGAGGCCCGGGATCGGCACCGCCGCCACCCCGGCCGACACCATCGCGCGGCGCCGCACCAGTTTCCGGCAGCGCTCCCGCACCGCATCAATATCGCGCGCGGTGCCCGGAACCAGGGTCCAGTTGGTGTTTGATTTGAGTCCCATAGCGCCTCCCGGATGAACTGAAGATTCTTTCCAAATTTCAACTTCTTCATTGAATTCGGGCTTTTTCCAGTGTACCGTGTAATAACCGGACGGGCGCGCACGATGAAAAACAACAATAAAACCGCATTGTCAAACGACAAACGTTAATGTCCCAAAAAAAATATTTAATCATTCTGCCAATTAATTTGTGAATCTCTGTTATATTTGACGTGACATCTCTTTAACATATATTTCCTACAGGCAGCAGTATGAGAATCGCCGTACTCGACAACGACCGCAGCCAGGCAGACTTGATCTGCCAGGTACTGACCTCCGCCGGCCACATTTGCCACAGTTTTCAGACTGCAAAAGACGTGCTGGCACAGCTGCGTAAAGACAGTTACGACATGCTCATACTCGACTGGCAGGTGGTCGATCTGACCGGTGCCGAAGTAATGCGCCGCGCTCGTGAAAAGCTGCCCGACAGCGCCCCGGTGCTATTCCTCACGACCAGCTCCGGCGAGGACGATATCGTCGCCGGCCTGGCCGCCGGCGCCGACGATTACATGATCAAGCCGCTACGCCGCAGCGAGATGGTCGCGCGCGTGCAAGCGCTGCTGCGCCGCGCCTATCCGGCCCAGAACGGCGCCGAACAATTGCAATTCGGTCAATACGTTTTCGAGACCCGGCCCGGCCGTTTGCTGATGGATGGCGTGGTGTTGGACGTCACCCACAAAGAGTTCTACCTCGCACTGTTATTTTTCCGCAACATCGGCCGGCCGCTGTCGCGCGCCTATATTCATGAGGCCGTGTGGATACGCGAGACCGCCGTGCCGTCCCGCACCATGGACACCCACGTTTCGCGCGTGCGCAACAAATTGCAACTGAAACCGGAAAACGGCTTCCGCCTGGTGCCGGTCTACAGCTACGGTTACCGGCTGGAAAAACTCGGCGCGGCGTAATCCCCCGCGGCGGGTCGGCTCCCTGTGTCGCCTGCTGCTATGGCTTTAGGCAGCCCAAGGGCAACATCCAGGTACATCACGGTATAATGTCCGCTAATTCATTGTCCGGACCCGAAATGCAGCTGCTTGCCGTCGGCCTCAACCACAACACCGCCCCGGTCTCGCTACGCGAGCAGCTGGCGTTCGCCCCTGACCAGCTCGGCCAGGCGGTGGTGGCGGCGCGTTCGTGGTTCGAGCGCATCGACCATCGCGGCAGCGACGAGGCGGCGATCCTGTCGACCTGCAACCGCACCGAGCTCTACGCGGCCAGCCAGGTGCCCGAGCCGCTCGACGCCGGCGCCCATTTCCTTGCCGATTTCCACAAGCTGAACTACGCCGAACTGCGTCCGCACCTGTATTTGTTGCCGCAGCACGACGCCGTGCGCCACACCTTCCGCGTCGCCTCCGGGCTCGATTCGATGGTGCTGGGCGAGACGCAGATCCTCGGCCAGATCAAGGACGCGATCCGCACCGCCGACGAGGCGGGCGGCCTGGGCACCTATCTGCACCAGCTGTTCCAGCGCAGTTTCTCGGTCGCCAAGGAGGTGCGCAGCACCACCGAGATCGGCGCCCACAGCGTGTCGATGGCCGCCGCCGCCGTGCGCCTGTCGCAGCGCATCTTCGACAAGATCTCCGAGCAGAACGTGCTGTTCATCGGCGCCGGCGAGATGATCGAATTGTGCGCCACCCACTTCGCGGCGCAGAATCCGAAAACCATCACCATCGCCAACCGCACGCTCGAACGCGGCGAGATGCTGGCGCACCGCTACGGCGGCCGCGCGATCCGCCTGGCCGACCTGCAGGACAAGCTGCACCAGTACGACATCGTCATCTCGTGCACCGCCTCGTCGCTGCCGCTGATCGGCCTTGGCATGGTGGAGCGCGCGATCAAGGCGCGCCGCCACAAGCCGATGTTCATGGTCGATCTGGCCGTGCCGCGCGATATCGAGCCGGAAGTGGCGCGCCTGAACGACGCCTTCCTGTACACCGTCGACGATCTCGGTAAAGTCGTGCAGACCGGGATGGAAAACCGCCAGGCCGCCGTCGCGCAGGCCGAGGCGATCATCGAAACGCGGGTGCAGTCGTTCATGCACTGGATCGACGACCGCGCCGTGGTGCCGGTCATCCAAAGCTTGCAGGAAAACGGCGAAGCGCTGCGCCAGATCGAACTGGAACGCGCCCGCAAGATGCTGGCCAAGGGCGAGGATATCGACGCCGTCCTCGAAGCCCTGTCCAAGGGCCTGACCGCGAAGTTCATGCATGGCCCGCAGCAGGCGCTGCACCGTGCCCAGGGCGACGAGCGCGCCCACCTGGCCGAGCTGCTGCCGCAGCTGTTCCGCGGCCGCCGTTAGCGCCCCCGGCACACACCACGAACGCCGACCGCGCCCACCGCCGGTCGCACCCCGCGCCGCGTCCACGCGGCATCCGCTTCACCCCTCACAGAATACCGAATACGCTATGAAACCATCCATGCTGTCCAAGCTCGATCAATTGGCCAACCGCCTGGTCGAACTCGATGAACTGCTGATGTCCGAGGGCGCCACCAGCAATATGGACGCCTACCGGAAAATGACGCGCGAGCACGCCGAACTCGGTCCGCTGGTCGCGCTGTACAACGCCTATCAGGAAGCGATCGGCGACGGCGCCGCCGCCCAGGAGATGCTGGCCGATCCCGAGATGAAGGAGTTCGCGCAGGACGAAATCGAAGCGTCCAAGGCCCGCATGGCGGAGCTGGAAATCGAGCTGCAGAAAATGCTGCTGCCGAAGGACGCAAACGACGAGCGCAACATCTTCCTCGAAATCCGCGCCGGCACCGGCGGCGACGAATCGGCCTTGTTCGCCGGCGACCTGCTGCGCATGTACACCCGCTTCGCCGAGCGCAATCGCTGGCAGGTGGAAGTGGTGTCGGAATCGGCGTCGGACCTGGGCGGCTACCGCGAGGTGATCGTGCGCCTGGTCGGCAACGGCGTCTACGCGAAGCTGAAGTTCGAATCCGGCGGCCACCGCGTGCAGCGCGTGCCGGCCACCGAAACGCAGGGCCGCATCCACACCTCCGCCTGCACCGTGGCGGTGATGCCGGAGGCGGACGAAGTCGAAGACGTCAACATCAATCCGGCCGACCTGCGCATCGACACCTTCCGCGCGTCCGGCGCCGGCGGTCAGCACATCAACAAGACCGATTCGGCGGTGCGCCTGACCCACTTGCCGACCGGGATCGTGGTCGAATGCCAGGACGACCGCTCGCAGCACAAGAACAAGGCGCAGGCGATGAAGGTGCTGGCCGCGCGCATCAAGGACGTGCAACTGCGCGAGCAGCAATCGAAGGAAGCGGCCACCCGTAAGAGCCTGATCGGCTCGGGCGACCGCAGCGAGCGGATTCGGACGTACAACTTCCCGCAGGGCCGCATGACGGACCACCGCATCAACCTAACGTTGTACAAGCTGGACTTCATCATGGACGGCGACCTGACGGAGCTGACCAACGCGCTGGCGGCCGAGCACCAGGCCGAGTTGCTGGCGGCGCTGGGCGATTAAGAACTGTCTAAGACCCGACTGCCGGTGATGTGCGAAAATCACGCGACTCACTACAACGGATAACAACATGAACCAGTCCCGCTCCCTGCTGCTGTTTATCGCCTTCGCCAGCTTCGGCCTGATCGCCGTCGCCTTGTATCTGCAGCATGGCCTCGACATGCTTCCTTGTCCGCTGTGCGTGATCCAGCGCTACCTGTTCCTGGCGATCGGCTTCGCATCGCTGATCGGCGCCTACATCAGCAAGCCTAAAATCGGCGCCGGCGTCGGCCTGTTGGCCGCGCTGGGCGGACTTTATTATGCCGGCGACCACCTGTACGTGCTGGCCAACCCCGGCCTGTCGTGCGGCATCGACCCGATGGAGACCTTCCTCAACAAGATCCCCACCGCCACCTACCTGCCCTTCCTGTTCAAGGCCGACGGCCTGTGCGAGGACGCGCTGGCGCCGTGGTTCGGCCTGTCGATTCCGCAGTGGTCCTTCATCTGGTTCGCCTTCTTCGCCCTCGCGCTGGCGTGGGCGCTGCTGCGACGCCCGCGCGCATGATCGACCGTATCGGCGCCATCGGGGCCGGCGTCACCGTCGGCGCGCTGCAAACGCAGTCGCTGCTCGATGCGCTGGACAACCGCATCCTGTTGTGCCACGCGCTGGGACTGACCCGCGTGGGCCTGATCACCCAATCGGAGCGGGCGCTGGATGCCGACGAGGCGCAGCGCTTCGCCGCGCTGGTCCAGCGCCGCCTGGACGGCGAACCGATCGCCTACATCGTCGGCCAGCGCGAGTTTTTCGGCCTGCCGTTTGAAGTCAGCGGCGCGGTGCTGATCCCCCGTCCCGACACCGAACTGCTGGTCGAGCTGACCCTGGATCGCCTGCCGCCGTCGGGCCGGGTGCTCGACATGGGCACCGGCAGCGGCGCCATCGCCGTCGCCCTGGCCCACACCCGGCGCGACGCCGACGTCACCGCCCTCGATGTCAGTCCAGAGGCGCTGGCCGTGGCGCGCCGCAACGCCGTCGCCAACGGCGCCCGCGTCACCTTCCTGCAAAGCGACTGGTACGCGGCGCTGGACGGCCTGCCGCCGTTCGACGTCATCGCCTCCAACCCGCCGTACATCGCCAGCGGCGACCGCCATCTGTCCGAGGGGGATTTGCGCTTCGAACCGGTGGGCGCGCTGACCGACCATGCCGACGGCCTGTCGGCGCTGCGCATCATCGTCACCGGGGCCTCCGCGCGCCTCAAGCCCGGGGGCTGGCTGCTGATGGAGCACGGCTACGACCAGTCGGCGGCCGTGCGACAGTTATTATCCGAACAAGGTTACACCGATGTGCAAAGCTGGACCGACCTGGCCGGCATCGAGCGCGTGACCGGTGCGCGGACGCACTGACAGGCGCCCCTCCCCTGAAGTATCGTGGCTTTGCGCCGCTCCCCGAACTATTTGTTAAACTAGCAAGCGACATATTGATGGCGGCGCATGCATGGCCGATTACGGCGTTCCGCCTAATCCGCCCTACGTGTAACCGTATCACCGGCCCGGCCAACTTTTGGCTTCGCCGACGCGTTTGCCCGTTTTCGGTTAATCTCGCACCTCACAGTTTGTTTGATGCAACACGAAAGGAAGATCCAATTGTCCAATCTACTGACTCGCCGCCTGGCACTGCTGGCCAAGCCAGAGCACCGCGCGGTGCTCGGCGGCTTGCGTGGCATCGAGCGCGAAACATTGCGGGTTGACCGGAGCGGCCACCTGGCCGCCACGCCGCATCCAGTGGCCATGGGCTCGGCCCTGACGCATCCGCAAATCACCACCGACTACGCCGAGGCGCTGCTGGAGTTCATCACGCCGGCCGAAAAGGACATCGCCACCACCATCGAAAAGCTCGACGGCATCCACCGCTACGCCTATAGTAAATTGGGCGACGAACTGCTGTGGAGCCAATCGATGCCATGCCAGCTTCCGGGCGAGGAAGACATCGAGATCGCCTGGTACGGCAGCTCCAATCTGGGCACGTTAAAACATGTATACCGCCGCGGCCTGGCGCTGCGCTACGGTAAAGCGATGCAATGCATCGCCGGCATCCACTACAACTACTCGCTGGACGAACGCCTGTGGCGCGTGCTGGCGGAGAACGAACCGTCTGAAAAGCGTCTGTCGAAAAAGGGCTACCAGTCGGAAGCCTATCTCGCGACCATCCGCAACTTCCGCCGTTACAGCTGGCTGCTGATGTACCTGTTCGGCGCCTCGCCGGTGCTGTCGACCGGCTTCCTGCGCGGGCGTCCGCACAAACTCGAAACGCTGTCCGAAGACACGCTGTACCTGCCCTACGCCACCAGCCTGCGCATGAGCGACCTCGGTTACCAGAACGACGCGCAATCGGGTCTGAGCCCGCATGAAAACTGTTTGGACAGTTACGTCGCCGCGCTGACCAAGGCCGTCAATCAGCCCTACGCGCCTTACGCGGAACTGGGCACCAAGCGCGATGGCGAATGGATACAGCTCAGCACCAACGTGCTGCAGATCGAAAACGAGTACTACTCCACCATCCGCCCCAAGCGCGTGATCCAGACCGGCGAACGGCCGATCCAGGCGCTGTGCGCGCGCGGCGTGCAGTACATCGAAGTGCGCTGCATGGACGTCGATCCGTTCGAGCCGGTCGGCATCAGCGTGGAGGCGGGCCGCTTCCTCGACGCCTTCCTGTTGTTCTGCGCGCTGGAGGAAAGCCCGAAGATCACGCCCGAGGAAAGCCTGCGCCACACGCGCAACTTCTCCCGCACCGTCAAGGAGGGCCGCCGTCCGGGCCTGATGCTGACCAATGACGACGGCGACATCGGCCTGCAAAGCTGGGGCGCCGAACTGCTCGAACGTATCCGTCCGGCGGCCGAGCTGCTCGACTCGCTGCGCGGCGACAGCGCGCATGCCGACGCGATCGCGTCGCAAGCGGCCAAGCTGGCCGACGCCAGCCTGACGCCGTCGGCCAGGGTGCTAGCGACCCTGCAAGCCAACGGCAAGTCGTTCGCCGCCTTCGGCCTGGCGCAGAGCGAAAAGCACGCGGCCTACTTCCGCAGCCATCCGCCGAGCACCGACGAGGTGGCGTATTTCGACGGCCTGGCCGCCGTCTCGCTGGCCGAACAGGCCGAGATGGAAGCGGCCCCGCAAGGCAATTTCGACGACTATGTCGCCGCCTACCGCGCCAGCAATCTGTGCCACTCCGCCGTCGACTGCGACTAACCACAACCCGTCGGGACGCCCGTGCTCACCTTCTACAACGAGCTGCATGCCCAGCACCGGGGACGCTACGAGATTTTTCGTGGCGAGATGGTGCCATGCTTCGAAAAACCGGAGCGGGCCGACTCGGTGCTGGCGGAACTGGGCCGGCGCGGCCTTGGCCGCATCGTCACGCCGCACGGCGTGCCGTTGATGTCGCTCGAGCGCATCCACACGCCGCGCTACCTGCACTTCCTGCGCACCGCGTGGAGCGAATGGCTAGCGCTCGATCCGGCCAACGCGCAGAAGGACGCCTTCCCCGCCGTCTGGCCGGTGCGCACGCTGCGCGACGACATCGAGCCGGATAACTTCTGCGCCAAACTCGGTTTGTACTCGATGGACAGCGGCACCCCGCTGACGGCCGGCACCTGGACCGCCGCCAAGACCGGCGCCGACTGCGCGGTCAACGCCGCGCACGCGCTGCGGCTGGGGGAGCGCGGCGCGTTTGTGCTGAGCCGCCCACCGGGCCATCATGCCGGCGCCGATTTCTTCGGCGGCTACTGCTTCCTGAACAACGCCGCGCTGGCCGCGCAGCACATGCTCGACGACGGCGCGAAAAAGGTCGCCATCATCGACATCGACTACCACCACGGCAACGGCACGCAGAGCATTTTCTATGGGCGCGACGACGTGTTGTTCGTGTCCATACACGCCGATCCGCGCAGCGAGTATCCGTTTTATCTGGGGCATGCGGATGAACGGGGCGAAGGCGCGGGCCAGGGATTCAATATGAATCTGCCGCTAGCGGCCGGCAGCTCGGTCAAGGCGTGGTTCACGGCGCTGGAGACGGCCTGCATCCGCATCGGCGGCTTCGCGCCGGACGCGCTGGTGGTGTCGCTGGGCGTGGACACCTTCGCCGGCGATCCGCTGTCGCGCTTCGCGCTGCAAAGCGCGGACTATTTGAAGGTGGGCGAGCGGCTGGCATATCTGAATCTGCCGACCGCTTTCATTTTCGAGGGCGGCTACGCCGTCAAGGAGCTGGGCACCAACGTCGTCAACGTCCTCGAAGGCTACGAGACGGCGCTGTAGGCAAATGCATACACCGCCGGCGGCTCACAGATGGCGGATTACGGCGTTCCGCCTAATCCGCCCTACGTGGATCCAAGGTATGCGTTGGCCGCAGGGCAGTCCAGGAAACACGTAGGGCGGGTTAGCGAAGCGTAATCCGCCATTCGGTGAGCCGTCGACGACACCAACCGGTGGAACCTCACTTCATCGCTTTGAAGACGTAATCGGTCAGCAGCTTGTCGGTGATCGCGTGCGGCGAACGGACCTGGAAATTGGTCGTCGTGATGACCGCCACCATGCGCTGCTCCGGCATGATCACCACTTTGTTCCCGCCGCTTCCCTGCATCATGACCGTGCGGTAGGTCTTGCCCTCCTGCGCGTAGCTCTTGATCCACCACCAATAACCATAATCCGTGTTGTCGTCGACCCGCACGTGCGGCGCCATCGATTGCCTCACCCACTGCTCGGAAATCACGCGTTTGCCCTGCCACATGCCGCCATCGAGATACAGCTGGCCGAGCTTGAGCAGATCCCGGCTGCGCAAAGCCAGCCCCCCGCCCGTCATCGCCGTCCCCGCAGGCGTGTATTGCCACTGAAGTTTGCTGATGCCCAGTGGGTTGAACAGGGTGCGTTGCGCAAAATGGTCGACCTTTTCGCCGGTGGCCTTCTCCAGCAAAGGCCCCATCAAGGTCGGACCGGCGGTGCAGTAGGAGAAACTGCGGCCGTACGGGGAGTCCTTAGGCTTCGGCGTCCAGGCGGGGAAACCCCTGATCGGCAGGTCCAGCGCGAACTGGGTCCAGTCCTCGATCAGGTACATGCTCTCCTCGTTCCCGCGCGAGTACTGGTTTTGATCGTCGCATTCGAGCAGGGAACTCATGCTCAGCAAATCTTCAATGGTGATCTTGGCTTTGCGCGGATCGGGATAGCGCACCGGCTGCCGCTCGGGGAAGAAGGCGAACACCGGCGCCGCCACGCCGGATAGGCTGCCCTTGTCGATCGCGATCCCCACCAGCATATCGGTCACGCTCTTGGTCACGGAGCGCGTGTTGCGCAGGGCGGCTTCGCCCTCCGCGTCGAAATAGGCTTCGTACACCAGCTTACCGTCGCTGGCAATCAGGATGCTAGTGATCTGCTTGAAATCGCCCTTGCGCACCGCCGCGTCCATCGCCTCCAGCGAGCGCGGATCGAGGCCGGCGTCGGAGGGCGTGGCGTAGCCCCATTCCTCGGCCGCCATGGAGGCCGTCGTCACGCCTGCCAACATCAAGGAAACAAGAGTTCTGCGCATATCAAACCCATCCTGTCATGAATGCCGCAATTTGAAAGCCGCGTTAAATCACGTAGGGCGGATTAGCGCAGCGTAATCGGCCAGGAACCGTCGCCGGCTCCAGACAGGATTAGTATACATCGCGGCGATAGCGGCCCGTCTCGATCAAATCGTCGAGCGCGGCGCGGCCGATGATTTCCTCCAGCGCCGCTTCGACGCCGCCGGCCATGCCCTGCAAACTGCCGCAGACATAGAGCACGGCGCCCTCGGCGATCCAGGCGCGCAAGGTGTCGGCTTTGGTGCGCATGCGGTCCTGCACATACTCGCCGCCGGAGACGTCGCGCGAAAACACCAGATCCAGCTCCGGCAGGAAACCTCGCTCGCGGTAATCGCGAATTTCGTCCGCGCAGATGCTGTCGAACTCGCGCTGGCGCTCGCCGAAAATGAGCCAGTTGCGGCGCACGCCGCCGTGCACGCGCGCCCGCAAATGCGAACGCAGCCCCGCCATGCCGGAACCGTTGCCGATGTAAATGCTCGGCAGCGGCTGCGGATGCGCGTCGAACGAAGGATTGGCCACCAGACGCACGCGCACCGCATCGCCCAGCGCCGCTTGCGCCGTCAGCCAGCCGGAGGCCAAACCCAGGCCCTGTTCGTGTTTGACCTGGCGCACCAGCAGTTGCATGCCACCGTCCGACGGCAACGACGCCAGCGAATAGCGGCGCGGCGCGATGGCCTGGCGCTGTTCGTCGCTGGCCCCGGCCGGCGTATAGTGGCCCGGCCAGATGTCGACCAGCGCGCCCGGTTGCCAATTGGCGGCGGCTTCGGCATCGTCCGCGCACAGCGTGATTTCGTACAGACCATCGCCGACGCTGCCAGGGTTGAGCAGTTGGCGCTCCATCAGCCGCCAGTTGGTGTAGTCCGATTCCGCCACCGCCGCCGACAGCGACACCTCGGCCGATTCGCCGCCGATCAGCTCACGCAAGGTGTGCGACCAGCGCGCCAGGGCGCCGGCGTCGCCGTTATCGACTTCGATCATGGGATGCAGCGGGCGGGCGCCCATCACGCGCAGGCGCTGGTCCAAGGTCTGGCCGAAGCCGCAGAACTGCACATAGTTGCGGTCACCCAGCGCCAGCACCGCGTACTGCATGTGCGCCAGTTCCTCCGCCGCCGTTTGCAGCAGGCGGCTGAAGCGGCGCGCGCCGTCCGGCGGTTCGCCTTCGCCGAAGCTGCTGGCGACGAACAGCGCGCGCCGGTACTTGACCAGCTGCGGCGGCGTCAGTTTTTCCAGCGAATGCACGTGGACCGGAACGCCGGCTTTTTGCAGGGCCGCCGCGCTTTGCAGCGCTAGACGTTCGGCCTGGCCCGTCTGGCTGGCGTAGGCCATCAGCACCGGCTCCAAAGCGTCATCGGTGGCGTTGGCGCCGGCGGCGGCCGCGAATTGCGCGCGCTCGGCCTGCGCGATGCGCTTCTGGCGGCGGCGGTTCAGGTATAGCATCCATCCGGTGATCGCGAAGCCCGGCAGCGCCAGGCTGGTAAGGAACATGAACAGACGACCGGGCAAACCGAAATACGTCCCCATATGCAGCGGATAAATCGTCGACTGCGCGCGCGTGCCGACCGCCATGTCGCGATACGGTTCGTTCTTGATCATGGCGCCGGTCTGCTGGTTGACCGACATGCGGCCGCGCGCGCGCACGTGCGGCGCGTCGTTGGCCACCCACAAAATCTGGATCGGCTGCGTGGCGTGCTCCGGCGGCCGCAGGAAGGCCATCTTCCAGTCCGGCGCGGCCTGCTGGAAGGTCGCCCAGCTCGCGGTCAGGTCGGCCTGCTCGGCGGCCTTCGGCGGCTTGACGCCTTTCGGCTTCGGCGCGGTCGCCACGCGCGGCGGACGGGTGGTGCCCAGCCAGCCGTCGACGGTGTCGCGCACCACGTCGAAACTCCAGTACAAACCGGTCAGCGTGAAGACCACGTACGCGACCAGCGCCCAGGTGCCGGCCACCGAGTGCAGCCCCCAAAGGAAGGAGCGGCCTTTGAGGCGCGTGTCGAAGGTCAGCCAGGTGCGCCAGTCGAGCGCGCGGCGCGGCCAACGCAGATAAAGGCCGCTAAGCGACAGCCCCAGAAGGCAGATCGCCAGGATGCCCAGCACGATGCGGCCGACGTCGCGCGGCAGTAGCAGGTGGCGGTGCAGCGACTCCACCCATTCGAAGGCCTCGTCGTAGTTCAGCGGCGGCAGCAACGCGCCGGTGTACGGATTGAGATAAATCGTCTCGCCATGTTCAGCGCCCGGCGCCGGCGCCATGGTCACGCGCGCCGTGGTACCCGGTTCCGTGTAGACGATGATGCCGGTGATGCGCGCGTCCGGATGCAGCCGCTTGGTCGCTTGCGCGATTTGCGGCGGCGCCAGCACCGGCGCGGCCGGTTCCACCGGCACGTGCATCACACCCGGATTCAGCAGGTCCAGTATCTCCTCGCGGAACGCGAGAATGGCGCCGGTGAGCCCGATCAATATCAGGATCGTGCCGGCGGTGATGCCGACAAACCAGTGCAACTGGAACCAGAGCTTTTTCACAGATCGACCTTCACGCCCAGTTTAATCAGGCGCGGCGCTCCGGAGCTCAGGCGCGTGCCCGCACCGGCCCAGTACTCCTTGCCGCCCGCGTTTTCCACATTGAGCTGCACGCTGGTGCGCTTGCCAATGACCGTCGTCACATAGCGGCCGCCGACGCTGAACAAGGTGGCGCCGCCGAGGAAGGCCTGGTTCAAATCGTTGACCGGACGGCTGCCGGTGTAATACGCGCCGCCGTTGAACGACAGGCCCGGCACCGCGTCGAGTTCATACGACAGGAAGGCGCTGGCGGTGCGCTTGGCGGCGTTCTCCGGCAGCTTGCCGTCGTAGGCGGCGCCGATGTCGCGGAATTCCGGATCGATGAACTGGGCCGAGGTTTGCCACGACAATTGCGGCGTCAACTTGCCCTGGGTGGACAGCTCCAGGCCACGGAAGTGCTGCTCGCCGTCGGCGCTATAGATGTTGGCGGTGTTGGTGTAATAGCCCGGGCGGTTGATCTCGAACAGCGAAGCCTGCACCAGGGTGCCGCCGGCGCCCGGCATGCGCCAGCGCGCGCCCAGTTCCTTCTGGCGGCTCACGCCGGGCGCCAGGCGCTGGTTGGCATTGGCTGTGCCGGTCGGCGCGGTCTCGCCCTCCTCCAGGCCCTGCGAGCCGGAAACGTAGAACGACAGATCGTCGGTGACCTTGTAGATCAGCGCCGCCATCGGCGTGGTTTTGCTCACGTCGTAGTGGTTGGTGCCCTGGTCGCTCTTGTATTTCACGCTGCGCACGCCGGCGACGGCCTGCCAGTTCGGCGAGAAGGTCATGCGGTCGATCGCGTAGGCGCCCGAGTCGCGCGTCTCCAGCCCGGCGGTGGTCGGCGTGGTCGAATAGGCGCTGACGGTGTAGTTGGTGACCGGCGTCGGGTTGTATAAATTCTGCGACGGGATCGTGAAGGTGGCCTGGTAGATCGGGTCCTGTCCCTTGTCGGTGCGGTTCACGCCGAAGGTGACGTCATGCTTGACCGGGCCGGTGGTCACGGTGCCCGCCAGCTCGGCGCGCAGCATGGTCGAATCGAGCACGCTGTGTTGCAGGTTGCCGGTGATGCGGCCGGCGCCGGTGGCGATGGCGGCGTTGTTCGTGAAGCGGAAGATCGGCAGCGCGCGGTCGCGCGCCGTTTCCGAGTGCCCGCCTTCGACGGTCAGCGCCCAGTTGTCGCTCAGCGCGTAGTCGGCGCGCAGCAGCGCGTTCTTGGTCTCGGTCTCGAATTTGGCCCAGTCCGGGCCGACCAGGCGCTTCGGATCGACCGTGGCCGGCAGGGTGATGACGCCGTTGATGGCGGTCGGCAGGGTGATGCCCACCTGCTCGGTGACACGGCGCTTGTCGTATTCCAGATCGGCCGCCAGGCGCAGGCGCGCGTTGACGCGCCAGTCCAGCGCCGCCGAGACGAAGCGGCGATTGCCGTTGCCCACGTCGTCCAGATAGCTGGCCAGCGTGCCGCCGGCCGCGTTGATGCGCACGCCGACCTGCTGCTGCTCGCCGAAGCGGCGCGCGACGTCGGCGGTGGCCACCGCCGTGCCGTTCTGGTCGACCGTCATGCCCACCGTGGTCACCGGCGTGGCGCCGGCGCGCTTGGTGACGAAGTTGACCACGCCGGCCGGCGACGTGAAGCCGTAATACAAGGCGGTCGCGCCCTTCAATACTTCGACACGCTCCTTATCCTCCATCGGCACCTGGCCGAAATTCATGATCGGCAGCGAACCGTTGAGGCGATAGTTGGTGCGGTTTTCCACCGCGATGCCGCGTATGACCAGCTGGTCCCATGTCTCGCCGCCGTTTTGCTGGCGGGTGACGCCGGCCGTGTTGCGCAGCGCGTCGTACAAGCCGCCGGCCGCCTGCAGCTCCAGCACTTCGCGCGTGACGACGTTGACGGTCGACGGCACTTCCATGATGTCGGCGCCACGGAAGCTGCCCGCTTCGACCGTCGTCGGCACGAAACCGTCGGCCCGCGCGGCCGTCACTTTGACGGTCTGCAGGATTTTTTCAGCGGTCTCCTGCGCCAGCGCGGCGGATGGGAATGCGACGCACAGCGCGAGGTAGGGCGGAATCAGGCGAAACTGGGACATGGGTGGACAAGAAGGCATCAAATTGAAAGGATGCCGTCATTTTACTAGATAATGAGAATGATTATCAATTCCCGTTATTCGTCCGGGTTTTGCGCCGGTGGCGGCTCATGGCCTACGTGCCTCCGCCGCCAGCGTTTTGTTCAGCCGCTCGGTGCCCGCCGCCGCGTAATCACGGCATGCCTGGCGGTCGATAAAGGCCGCGTTGCCCAGTTTGGCCTGTTTCGCCTTGCGCTCGAACAGGTCGGAGACGCCGGGATGCGCCGAGATCAGTATGTCGCAGTCCAGCGCCGCCACCGTGGCGATCGATTTTTTGATATCGGCCAGCGCGGTCGGATACGTCTTGGAGTCGCTGTAGCGGAACGGCTTGGCGGCGAACGCGTTCAGGCTGTCCGCATACACCATGGCGGCGCCCTTGCCGTTCTCGGTGGAGCGCCAGGTCCAGCTCACGCCGCCCTGCGTGTGACCCGGCGTGTAACGCGCCGTCACCGCCAGCGGCCCGAGCTTGACCACTTCGCCATCGGCCACGGCGCGCGTATTGGCGACCGGCTTCATCGGCAACAGATCGCCGTATTGCGGATCGCCCTTGCTCGGCTGGCCGCTGCGCAGCACCTTTTCACCCTGCACGCTGGCCAGCACGGTCGCCCCGGACAGTTTTTGCAATTCGCTGATGCCGCCGGCGTGGTCGAAGTGGTCGTGCGAGTTGAGGATGAACTTGACGTCCTCCAGTTTGAATCCCAGCTGGCGGATATGCTGCGCGATCATCGGCGCCGATTCGGGACTGCCGCCGTCGATCAGGATGTGGCCCTGCGGCGACGTGATCAACACGGCGCTGAGGCCGCGCGTGCCGACGTAGTAGGTGTCGCCGAACACCGCGAACGGCTCCTGCGGATCGTTCCAGTCCTCGGCCATCGCCGGCGCTGCGAACAAACCTGCGGCAAGCACCGCCGACAGCATCAAACGTTTCATACCTTGCATAGTCATTCCTTTGGTTGTTAAAGCTTGTCCAGGCGCGCCGGCAGCTCGCGCAGCAAGGCGGCGCGGGCGCGGGGTCCGCCGGCGCGCTCCTGCGTGCGGTCCAGCACCAGATGCGCGAACACCACGGTGCGCCCGCCCTTGCTGGCCCAGCCGACGTACCAGCCGTACTGCATCGCGCCGACGCCGTCGCCCTCCACCCGCACCGGCGACGCGGTCCCGGTCTTCCCCTGGACGGTCCAGCCGTTGGACAGCGTCACCGGCGCCATGATCCGCGACGTCATCTCGTAAGCCTGCGGCGACAGTGGCAGCTCGCGCCGCACCATCTTGCGCAGGAAGGCCACCTGCTCGACCGGCGAAATCTTCAGGCTCGAGCCGACCCAGGACAGCGACAGGCCGTTGTTCTTGCCGGCGTCGCCGGAGAGGTCGCGGTTGCCGTAATCGAAGCCGTCGATATAACGCTTGAAGCGCTCCATGCCCAAGGCGGCCGTTACCTGCTGCGCGAACCACAGCACCGAATTCTTGAACCACAGCGTGGGGTCGGTGTCCTGCCGCCACGACTCGTTGTAGTCGGTATAGCCGGCCTTGAACGGCATCATCGGCGTGTGCGCGTCGGCCAGGATGCCGCTGTCGTAGCCCATCAGGCTGACCACGATATTGAACGTCGACGCCGGGGTCACGCGCTCATCGCAGTGGCCTTCGTTCGCCAGCGTGGCGCCGCTGGCCGCGTCGGCCATCGTCAGGCAGCTGAACGGCTGGCGCGAAGCCGCCGCCGACTGTGGATCGATGCGCCACGCCAGCGCCGGCTGAAACGCCAGCGTGCCGACGAAGATACCTGCCAGGCCGGCCAGCGCCCCTAGCCGCAGCCACAGCGAGCGCCCGGCGCCGGACGGCGCGCGTATCAAGCCAATGCGGGCAGCCAGCTGCCGCGCTCCAACGCTGCCGAAAGCGAGCGCCGTCTCGACGCCGGCCCCTTGCATTTTCAACTGCGCCAGCAGCGCCGCAGCGTAGGCCTTGCGTTGTGCCGGCGGACGGCCGCGCAGCACCTCGCGGTCGCAGCCCAACTCCTGCGCCCACGACAGCCGCCCACGCAGCATCCGCATGAAGGGATTAAACCAGAACAGCGTTTGCAGCAGCAGGCCCGCGCCCATCCATTGCAGGTCGCGCCGGCGCAAATGCGTCACCTCGTGCTCGATCATCATCTGCCGTTGCAGGGGATCGAAGCTGCACAGATGCTTGGGCAGCAGCAGGCGGGCGCGGAAAAATCCGTACAACATCGGCGAGATCGGCGCGTCCACTTCGATCACCTCCGCGCCGCCGGCCAGCGTGCCGGAAACGCTGCTGCCCGATGCCGACAAACCACGCAGGAAGCGCCCCGCTTTCAACAGCCGGAACGTCGCGTAACCCAGGCCGGCCAGATACACCACCAGCCAGGTGCTGGCGCCGACGGCCAGCCAGGACCGTCCCGCCGGCCGCATGTCCGCAGTCCACTCGGCGCCGGTCGCGGCTATCGACGGCGTGGATTTGCCCGGCGCGGGCGCGGCGGCCGTGGCCGGATTCGGCAATTCGATTTGCGGCACCACGCGCAGTCGTTCGCTATGCGGCAGCATCACCACCAGGAAGGCGGCGGCGACGGTGACCTGGCCCAGCAGCCAGATCGACCGTTGGGACGCCAGCGCGGGCAGGCGCCGGCCCAGCACCGCCAGCAGCGCCCAGACGCCCAGGCCGGCGCCCAGGCAGCCGGCGCATGCCAGCAAAAACCGGTAAATCAGCAGATCGTCGAAGCTCATGGCGCGGCGTCCGGCTCGTCTGGCCAGTCCTTCAGCAGTTGTTCGAGTTGCGCCAGCTCGTCATCGTCGACCAGCTTGCTGCCGGTGAACATATTCACGGGCAGGGGGCCGTCCATCTCCATCACCCGCTGGCCGAAATCGCGCGCGAACGCGGCCAGGGTGCCGACCTTCTCCAGCACCGCCGTATAAACTTGCACGCCGTGCACGGCGTGCTGGCGCAGCGAGCCCTTGTCCAGCATGCGCTCGAGCGTCTTGCGGGTGGACGAGAAGGACCAGCCGAGCTCGTCTTCTATGTGCTGGTGGATTTCGCGCGCGCTCAGCGGCTGCTGCTTCCACAGCGCCTTGAGCACGGTCAGTTCGGTGATGGATGGGATGGACATGGCGGCCTCCGTGTGACGAATGCCACCATTGTGCGACATGAGTCACACACACGTCAACACATCCACTCACAAAAAATTTTCTTGAAATAGGTTGCTATTTGATCGCTCACTATGTATAGTTCTCACATCGGCGCTGCAAACGGCAGCGAAGCGTAGTAGATTAGCAAGCTGTCGCACTGGATGGTAGATCGCTAGCGATTAGATAGTTTGTTAGATTTGTAGTCCAACGATTTGTACTTCAACTTAACTGAAAAGGAATTCATCATGTCGATCGAAAAAGTACTGTACCGCGCCACCGCAAAAGCCACCGGCGGCCGTGAAGGCAAAGCCGTCTCCTCCGACGGCGTGCTGGACGTCAAGCTGACCACCCCGAAAGAACTCGGCGGCGCAGGCGCCGTCGGCACCAACCCTGAACAACTGTTCGCGGCCGGCTACTCGGCATGCTTCCTGGGCGCGCTGAAATTCGTCAGCGGCCGTGACAAGATCGCCCTGCCGGCGGACGTTTCGATCGAAGGCACGGTCGGCATCGGCGCCATCCCTACCGGTTTCGGCATCGAAGTGGAACTGAAAATCTCGCTGCCAGGCCTGGACCGCGAGAGCGCGCAGAAGCTGGTCGACGCCGCCCACATCGTGTGCCCTTACTCGAACGCCACCCGTGGCAACATCGACGTGACCCTGACCATCCTGTAATCGCCGCGGTCAGCGATTGACGGTCCCGAGGCCGGCGCCCACCAGCGCCGGCCTTCTGCATTACAATCGTCGTTCATCCCTTACAGAGATACGCAATGATTGAGTGGCATTGGCTGGGCTTTGACGACATCCCCCGCGACGACTGGTACGAGGTGCTGCGCCAGCGCCAGGACGTGTTCATCCTCGAGCAAACCTGCTTGTATCCCGATATCGACGGCTACGATTTGGACAGCCATCACCTGATGGCATGGCGCGAGATCGGCGGCAAGCGCACCCTGGTAGCCTATCTGCGCTGCCTGCCCCCCGGCTTGAAGTACGACGAGATGTCGCTGGGCCGCGTGCTGACCACGCGCGCCGCGCGCGGCAGCGGCATCGGCCGCGAGCTGCTGGCCAAAGCCATTCCGCTGGCCGAGGCGCTGCATCCCGGCCACCGGTTCCGCATCGGCGCGCAAGCGCACCTGGAAAAGTTCTACGCCAGCTTCGGCTTCCAAAAGGTCACCGAGCCGTATGACGAAGACGGCATCATGCACATCGATATGGTGCGCTGAAGTTCGGCCTCAGAACGTCAGCATGAAACGCGCGCCCTCGCCCACCGAGCGCGCGTAGCGCACCGTGCCGCCATTGGCGTGCACCAGATGGCGCACCATCGCCAGCCCGATCCCCCTGCCCTGTTTTTTCGTCGAAAAGAACGGTGTGAAGATGTGCGCGGCCAGCGCTTCCGGCACGCCGGGGCCGTTGTCGGCCACCTCGATACGCAAACGGCTGCCCCGGCTCAACCGCGCGCTCACCACCACGCGCGGCGGACGGGCGCCACCGGCCATCGCCTCGGCGGCGTTCTTGAGCAGGTTGATCAGCGCCTGCTCCAGCTGTCCCGGATCGATCATCACCTCCAGCGACGCCGGCTCCACCGAAAACACCACCTGTCCGCCCAGCGCCTGCCACTGCGGCGCCAGCAGCG
Organism: Duganella sp. GW821-FHT07F09; assembly: GCF_059418705.1. Lineage (NCBI taxonomy): Bacteria > Pseudomonadati > Pseudomonadota > Betaproteobacteria > Burkholderiales > Oxalobacteraceae > Duganella > Duganella sp. GW821-FHT07F09. The sequence goes on from NZ_JBWKQJ010000002.1 coordinate 373,208, forward strand.
CGGACAAACGGTCGAACAATTCCTCCAGCGGCACGCGCTGCGGCTGCGCCTGCGGCACCGTCGACAGGCTGCGGTAACTGCCGACGAAGTCGACCAGGCTGGCGGCGCGGCGGGCGATGGCGTCCAGCGCGATGCCCAGATCGGCGTGGATATCGGCGGGCAGTCCGGCGCTGGCCTCGTCGAGCAGGCCACAGGCGGTGCGCGACAGCGAGGCCACCGGCGTCAGGGAATTCATGATCTCGTGCGTGAGCACTTGCACCAGCTCGCGCCAGGCGTTCAGCGCCTCCGCTTCCAGTTCGCTTTCCACCGGCATCAGCGCGGCCAGCCGCTGCGCGGAACCCTGCACCGACAACGCGGAGACGGCGACCAGCGCGCGCTCGCCACCGCGTTCGGTGTCAAAGGTAATCAACCTGCGCTGGCCCACCGGCTGCGCCGCCAGCAGCTCGTGCAAATCCTGCGGCGCGCTGGCGCGGCCCGGCGCCAACAGCCTGCGGGCGCTGGCGTTGAGCGGCGCGACCTGCCCGGCGCCGCTGGCATGCATGATGCGGAACAGCGCGATGGGCGCGTGTTCCAGCCGCGCCTCCAGCGCCAGCACGCTGGCGGCAAGTTCGTTGTGCCGGGGACCGGGGACCATGTCGGCGGGGGCACCTTGAGGCTCCATGCGCGGGACGCGCGGTCCGAGTTTTCGCAGACATTGCCACAACGTGCACAGCGGCGCCAGCGCAAGCGTCGCGCACAGCACGATGCGGCGCGGCTCCGGCGTGACCGACAGGGCGTCCGCCGCCACCGCCAGCGCCAGCAAAGCGAGCACGGTGGCCGCGACGCCGAACTTGAGCGCGCGCTCAGATGCCATGTTTGCCCAGCTTGCGGTACAAGGCGGCGCGACTGATGCCGAGCGTTTTGGCGGCGTGGCTGATATTGCCGTTGAACTGGGCCAGCGTGCTGGCGATGGCTTCGCGTTCCAGGGCGTCGAGCGTCATGTCGCCAGCGACCGCGATTGGGGCACCGCCATCACTGATGACGGCCACGTTGGCGGCGGCCGGCGCGGCGCCGAGGCCGAAATCGTTCAAGCCATATTCCGTCCCTTGTCCAAGGATGACGGCGCGCTCGCACGCGTGACGCAGCGCGCGCACGTTACCGGCCCAATCGTGCCGCCGCAGGCTGTCCATCGCCGTCCCGGCCACCTCGCGCACCGGCCGCTGGTACTGCAACTCGTACAGCTTCAGATAGTGCGCGAGCAGCAAGGGGATGTCCTCGCGCCGTTCGCGCAGCGGCGGCACGCGGATCACGATGGTATTGAGCCGAAACAGCAAATCCGGCCGGAAGACGGAGGGATCGAACAGGCGCGCCTCGTCCAGATTGGTGGCGCTGATGATGCGCACATCGATCGCCTCCGGCTTGTCGGCGCCGATCGGCGTCACCTCGCGCCGCTCCAGCGCCGTCAGCAGCTTGGCTTGCGCCGCCAGCGGCATGTTGCCGATTTCGTCGAGGAACAGCGAGCCGCCGCGCGCCGCCTGGAAGCGCCCCGCGCGGTCGGACTTGGCGTCCGTGAACGAGCCTTTGCGATGGCCGAACAACTCGCTCTCGAAAGTCGATTCCGGCAGCGCGCCCATGTCCACCGCCAGCAGCGTGCCGGCCGTGCGGCGCGACAGCGCGTGGATGGCGCGCGCCACCAGCTCCTTGCCGACGCCGTTCTCGCCGAGCACCATCACATTCGCCTCGGTCGGCGCCACGCTGCCGATCAACGCCTTGAGCTCGCGCATCGCGGCCGACTCCCCCATCAGCTCCGGCGCGGCCGCCGACGATCCGCGCAGGGCCGCGCGCCGCGCCAGCGCCTGGTCGACGGCCGCCACCAGCCGCGCGTTGTCCCACGGCTTGGTGATGAAGTCACCGGCGCCGCGCTTGAGCGCCTCGACGGCCAGCGGGACGTCGGCATACGCCGTCATCGCGATCACCGCCGGCGGACGGCCCTGGGCACGCAACACATCGAGCAGCGCCAGGCCCTCGGCGCCATCGATGCAGCCGGGCGTGAAATTCAGGTCGAGCAGCACCACGTCGGGCACGCCCTGCGCCAGCAGCGCCGGCAGGCCGGCGGGATCGCAAAGCGTGACGACCTGGCCGTGGCGGCGCCGCAGCAGCAACTGCGCGGCGGTCGCGACGTCGGGATCATCATCGAGTATCAGTACGTAGGCGGACATGCAGGCATTCTAGCAGCGCGGGAGGGACTGCGGACAAGGCAAAATCGGCCCGGCAAACCGCGCCGCATGCGGATGTCCAGTTCCGAACATCGCCCGGTGTTCGATATTGAACACCTGCGGGCCGCAAGCGTCCCCAAAACCCCTGTATCGCCGTTTTTTTGCGCGTGGCACGTCCTTTGCTCTAAGGCCCGTATGCAGATCAAAAAAAATATCGACCAGCCAAATCCGGGACTGCCGGCCAGCGGCGCCGCGATGGACACCGTAGTGCCGCGCCGGCGCGGGAAAACCATCGCCATCGCGGTCGCCTCGGTGCTGGCGGTGGCCGCAGCCGGCTACGCGCTGTGGTCGTGGATGCCGCGCGGTTTGCAGATCGAGGGCGCCGACCTGCGCATCGGCCAGGCCGCGCGCGGCGTCTTCGTCGACGAAATCGTCGTGCGCGCCAACGCCGAGCCGCTCAACTCCGTGATCCTCGATTCGGTGGAATCGGGACGCGTCGAGGAGGTATTGGCAAGCGACGGCGCGCTGGTGAAAAAAGGCCAGCTGCTGTTCCGCATCTCCAACCCGCAGCGCAACCTGGAACTGCTGGCGCGCCAGTCCGAACACGCGGTCAGCATCTTCAACCTATCGAATCTGCGCGTGGCGCAGGAGGCCAGCGCCAGCGACCACCGGCGCCGGCTCGACGAGCTGCAATTCGAGGTAGACCAGGCGCGCAAACAGCACCAGCGCAATGCGCGGCTGGCCGCGCAGGGCTTCATCTCCAGCGTTGCGCTGGAGCAGTCGGCCGACAAGCTGGAACAGCAACAACGCCAGCTAGCCAACGAGCAGCGGGCATCGAGCACCGAGGACAAGGTGCGCAGCGCCGCCGCCCAGCAGCTCGAAAGCGCGATCGACGGCCTGAACTCGGGCCTGAAACTGGTCTCCGGCACCGTCGACGCGCTGGCGGTGCGCGCGCCGGTCGAGGGGAGACTGACCAATTTTCGCCTGCAGGTGGGCGAATCGATCGCCACCGGCAAAAATATCGGCCGCATCGACGATCCGGTGCGCTTCAAGCTGTCGGCCAGCGTCGACGAATACTATTTGAATCGCATGGCGGTCGGCCGCAAGGGCAGCGTCAAGCAGGACGACAAAAGCTATGCCGCCGACATCAGCACCATCTACCCGCAGATCAAGGAAGGCCGCTTTACGGTCGAAATGGTGTTCAAGGACGGCCAGCCGCCGGTGCTCAACCCCGGCCAGAGCCTGGACGCCCGCATCACCCTGGGCGAACCGGCGCCGGCGCTGCTGCTGCCCAACGGCGCCTTCATCAACGACAGCGGCGGCGCCTGGGTCTACGTGGTCGACGCCAGCGGCCGTGGCGCGCAACGGCGCGCGGTGCGCGTCGGGCGCCGCAACAACAGCCAGATCGAGGTGCTCGAAGGCCTGGCGGCCGGCGACAAGGTGATCCTGTCCAGCTACGCCGCCTACGGAAATTCACCCAGGCTGCAGATTACGCAGTAAATTCACATCCACACCACCAAAAGGCAAACCCACATGCTCAAACTCGTCGGCATCAGCAAAATCCACCAGGCAGGGGAAATCCAGACCACGGCCCTGGACCGCATCGACCTGGAGATCGAAGCGGGCGAATATGTCGCCATCACCGGTCCGTCCGGCTGCGGCAAATCGACCATGCTGGGCATCCTGGGGCTGCTCGACACGCCCAACCAAGGCGAATACTGGTTCGAAGGCCAGAACGTCGCCGGCTGGAGCGAATCGAAGCTGAACCAGCTGCGGCGCGGGCGCATCGGCTTCATTTTCCAGAGCTTCAACCTGATCGAAGAGCTGACCGTGTTCGAAAACGTCGAGCTGGCGCTCGAATACAACGGTACTCCGGCGCGCGAACGGCGCGAGCGCGTGACGGCAATGCTCAATAAGCTGGGCGTCGGTCACCGCGCCGCGCACCGTCCGTCGCAACTGTCGGGTGGCCAGCAGCAGCGCGTGGCGATTGCGCGCGCGCTGGTGGCCGGTCCCGCCGTGTTGCTGGCCGATGAACCGACCGGTAACCTGGACACCGCCCACGGCGACGAAGTCATGCGCTTGCTGCGCGAGATCAACGCCGAGGGCACGACCGTGGTGATGGTGACGCACTCGCCGGACCACGCCGCGCAGGCCTCGCGCACCATCAACCTGCTGGACGGCCGCATCATGGTCGACGCCCTGCAAGCCGCTTAAGTGTCAGGATCACCCCCATGAACCTGCGCGATTTTCGCATCGGCTGGCGCCTGTTGCTGCAACAGCCGGCCTACTCCATCGTCGTCACCGGCGGGCTGGCGATCGGCTTTGCGGCCTGTTTCCTGCTGTTCGGCTTTGTCGCCTTCTGCCTGGACTACAACAGCAGCGTGCCCGATAACGGCCGCCTGGTCACCGTCAAGCAGCGCATCAACGTCTTTCCACGTCCTGAATGGCAGACCATCGGCTATCTGCCGCTGCGCGACATCGCGCTGGACAGCGGTCTGGTGGAGCGGGCCAGCATCGTCAGGAGCATCGACAAGCCGCTGCGCGCCGCGGGCACGCTGCATGCGATGGACTTGAGCGTGGTCGATCCGGCCTTCGGCCCGTTGTTCGGCATCTCCGCATCGGCGGGCGATCTGCAAGCGGCGCTGACGCAGCCGGATGGCCTGGCGCTGACCAAGACCGCCGCGCGCAAGCTGTTCGGCGCAGCGCCGGCGCTGGGCCAAAGCGTCAGAGTCGGCGACAACGTGCTGCAAGTGCGCGCCCTGCTGCCCGATCCTCCGGCCAATTCCAGCCAGCTTTACGAGGCGCTCATCGGCAGCACGAGCAGCGCCTGGCCCGAACGCGCCACCGCCTTCACCAACTGGTCGCGCGGCGCCGTCTACATGAAGCTCAGACCCGGCGCGTCGATGGAGGCGCTGGCCACGCTGCTGCAGGACGCCACCGAAAAGTCGCCGATGAACCAGCGCGTCAAGGCCGGCCCCATGGGCGCTGCGCTCAATGGCCGCAACGTTTCGGACATCAAGCTGCTGCCGCTACGCGACGCCTACTTCGACCAGGAACTGCTCAATAGCCGCGCGGCCCAACGGCATGGCCAGCGCAGCACCGTGTTCGGCATGGCCGCCGGCGGCTTGCTGATCCTGCTGCTGGCGGCCATCAACTATGTCAACCTGGCCACCGTGCGCACCTTGCGCCGACAGCGCGAGATCGGCCTGCGCAAACTGCTCGGCGCCAGCTCGGGGCGACTGGTGCGCCAGTTCCTCAGCGAGGCGTTGCTGACCGCGCTGCTCGCGACCGTCGCGGGACTGATGCTCGCGTGGCTGCTGCTGCCGGTGTTCTCCGACATGGTGAACCGCCCGCTGGAAGGCATGTTCACGCCGCTGCGCTGCGCGATCGCGCTGACGTTCGGGGTTTTCATCGGCATCTGCGCCGGCGCCTATCCGGCCTGGATCGCCCTGCATTCGCTGCCCGGGGCGTCGCTGACGGGACGCGGCAACAGCGAGACGGTGGCCGGGTTGTGGGTGCGCCGCGTGCTCACCGTGCTGCAATTCGCCAGCGCGATGACGCTCGGCGCCACGGCGCTGGCCGTCGGCTGGCAAACCTGGTTCGCCAGCCACGCGTCGCCGGGATTCGACACAGCCAACCTGCTCGCGCTGCCGCTCCCCGACGGCGCCGAGGGCAATCCGGCCGCCACCGCCTTTATCGAACAGCTGCGACGCGTCCAGGGAGTGCAGGCGGTGGCCGCGATTTCGGAAGCGGTGGGCCGCGACGGCATGAAAGTGATCAGCACCGTCGTCGGCAAGGACGGCAGGGAGATCCCGATGGAGGCCAAGTACGTCTCGCCCAACTGGTTCGAAGTGCACCGGATACGCGCGCTGTATGGGGAGCTGTTCAATCCCGCGCACGATCCCAAGGACACCAAGGACCTCGGCGGCGTGGTGCTGAACCAGGCCGGCGCGCTGGCGCTGGGATATGCCACGCCACAGGATGCGGTGGGCCAAGCGACGCCGAGCGGCCTGCGGATCAACGGCATCGCGCCGGATATCCGCTTCCAGGGCCTGCGACAGCCGGCGAAGGCCATCATCTACAGCATTCGTCCGGCCGGCATGCTGTCGGTCCGCACCGACGGCCGCCTGGCCGACGCCTACGGCGCCATCGAGCCGGTCTGGCGCCGCCACTTTCCCAACGACATCCTGCAGATCACGTCGCAGGAGGCGGTGCTGGCCGAACCTTATACCGATGATGCGCGCCTGGTGCGCATCCTGGTCACCACCAGCGTGGTGGCGATCGCGCTGGCGGCCTTCGGCATCTACGTGTTGTCGGCCTACAGCGTGCAGCGCAGCCGGCGCGAGATCGTCATGCGCAAGCTGCACGGCGCGCGGCGTCTCGATATCGCCCTGATGATGGGTCGCGAGTTCCTGTCGCTGATCGGCGCCGGCGCGCTCATCGGCCTGCCGCTGGCGGCGCTGGCGATCGAACGCTATCTCGCCGGCTATACCGAGCGCGCGCCGATCGGCATGTGGACGCTGGCGGCGGCGCTGGCGATGGCGGCGCTGGTCGCCCTGCTGGCAACCACGCGGCACACGGTGGCGGCGTTGCGCATGTCGCCGGCGATGGCGCTGCGCGACTGAAAAGGAGATAGAAATGAGACTAAGGGATTTTCGCATCGGCTGGCGCCTGCTGCTGCGTCAACCATTCCAATCGGCGGTCGAGCTGCTGGGATTGGCGACCGGCTTCGCGGTCTGCTTCCTGTTGCTCGGGTTTGTGGCTTACTCGTTCAGCTACGACAGCGACGTGCCGCAGCGCGAGCGCGTCTACGTGATCAAACACCGGCTCAACTTCATCCCGCAGCCGCAGTGGATGGAATACACGCCGTTCGCGCTGCGCGAGGTGGCGCTGCGCAGCGGCCTGCCGTTGGAGGCCAGCGTGTGGTGGCCGCACAAGACGACGGCGTCGCTGCAGGGTCGAGCGCGCGAGCTGGAGGTGATGGCGGTCGATCCGGCCTTCGAGCACATCGCCGGTCTGCGGGCGCGGGAAGGCAACCTGCAACAGGCGCTGACCTTGCCCGATGGCTTGGCGGTGACCCACCGGACCGCACTGGCATTGTTCGGCACCATCGACGCCCTGGGCAAGACCGTGGACATCAAGGGTCAAACCTTGCAGGTGCGCGCCGTGCTGGACGATCGGCCCGGCAACAGCACCTTGCAATTCGGCGCGATGGTCGGCATCGGCAGCGCGCTGTGGCCGGACGCGGAGCGCCAGCATTCGCTGTCGAGATGGATGAGCATCGAAGGCCGGATCTACGTCAAGACCGGTGCCGGAGTCAGCGCGACGGCGCTGCAAAAAGTCCTGCAGGATGTCGTCGACCGCGCCCCATGGCAGGAACCGGCAACGCCGGATATGAAGACCATGCCGGATGGACGCAAGATGGTGGACATCGGCCTTGGTCCGCTGGCCGACGCCTACTTCGACCGCAGCGTCGCCAACACCATGGGCGCAGGCCCACGCGGCGACAAGCGCCTGGTGCTGGCCATGGGCGCGGCCGGTTTGCTGATCCTCGCAATTGCTGTAGTCAACTACGTCAACCTGGCGACGGTGCGCACCCTGCGCCGCCAGCGAGAGATCGCCATGCGCCGCGTACTGGGCGCCACCACACGCCAGCTGCTGACGCAGTTCATGGCCGAAGCGGTGCTGCTGTCGGTTGCCGCCGCCGCGCTGGGCATGCTGCTGGCGTGGCTGCTGCTGCCGTTGTTGTCCGAACTACTGGACCGGCGGTTCGACGACGTGTTCACGCCGCTGTCGCTGGCGGCCGGCCTGCTGTCCGGCGTCGTGGTGGGCGCGCTGGCGGGCCTGTATCCCGGCTGGCTGGCGCGCGGCGTCGACATGGGCGCGGCGCTGGCCCACCGCAGCGGCGAGACGGCTGGCGGCGCATGGCTGCGGCGCGTGCTGACGGCATTGCAGTTCGCCACGGCGATGGCGACGGGCAGCGTGGCGCTGGCGATCCTGTGGCAGACGCAGTTCGCCGGCCGCGTGCCGCCGGGCTTCGATCCGGCGCCGTTGCTGGTGGTGGAAATGAGCAAAGGACTGAACGATGCGCGGGCGCGGGCGTTCCGCGACGCCGTCGCGCGCTTGCCGGAGGTGGCGGGCGTGGCGGACAGCCTCTCTGTGCCCGGTCGCGACGACCACACCGGCACACGGGGCAGCACGTCGGTGCGGCGTGCGGACGGCAGTACCGCCGCTTTGACAGTGCAATTCGTCAGTCCCGAGTTCTTCGACGTCTACGACCTGTCCGCCATCGCCGGGCGGCTATTCGACCCGCGCATCGACAACAACGCCGGCAAGGACGGGGAGCGCAATATCGTCATCAACCAGGCGGCGGTGACAGCGCTGGGCTGGAATTCGATGCAACAGGCGCTGGGTCAGCGCCTCCCCGACTCCAACTGGCGCATCGTCGGGGTGGCACCGGACATCCGCTGGTACACCTTGCGTGAACCGGTGGCGCCGACGATGTACCAGCCGGCTGAGAACAGCCGCCTGCTGACGGTGCGGATGCGCGCCGCGCCATCGGCAAGCGGCGCGGCGGATGCACTGGAGCGGGCGATCGCAGCGACGGCGCTGCGCTACTTCCCGACATCCCCGCCGATCATACGGCGCGCCGGCGGGTACCACGCCGAGGCGTATGCCGACGATCTGCGCGTGGCCCGGATGCTCGCCTGCGCCACCGCCGTGGTGTTCGCGCTGGCGGCGTTCGGCATCTACGTGCTGGCCGCGAACAGCGTGCAGCGGCGCGCGCGCGAGATCGTGCTGCGCAAGCTGCATGGCGCCGGCCGCGCGGCCATCGGCGCTCTGGTGGGACGCGAATTCCTGCTGCTGACGGGCGTCGCGGCGGTGATCGGCCTGCCGCCGGCCGCGCTGGCGATCCAGCACTATCTGGCGCCGTTCGTCGAGCGCACGCCGCTGGGCGGATGGGCGCCGGCGGCGGCATTGGCCATCGCGCTATTGATCGTGGCGGCGGCCACCGCCCGTCATACCTTGGCGGCGATGCGCATCTCCCCCGCGAAGGCGTTGCGCGACTAGCAGGCAGGGACGAAAAAAATGGCAGCCATTTTATTGGCTGCCATTTTCATTTCCATGCGCTGCGGATCAATTCACCGACATCAGCTCGATATCGAAGACCAGGTTGGCGTTGGGTGGAATCGTGGTGCCCGATCCGGTCGCGCCGTACCCGAGCGCGGGCGGGATGAACACGGTGCGTTTACCGCCTACCAGCATTCCTTCCGTGCCCCGGCTGAAGCCAGGGATGACACTGCCGGTGCCGGTGACGGTACCAACGGTGAACGTCAAGGTACCGTACGGCGCAGTGGCAGTGGCGCCTGGATCGAAGCGCGCGCCTTTGAGGCTCTCGCGCGTGCCGTCGTAGAAGTAACCGCTGTAGCGCACCGTGACACTCTTGCCAAGGGCGGCGACGGCGCCCGTGCCGGCCGTGACCTCGACGATCTTCAGATCCGTCGGCGGCGCGACGCTAGGCTGCTTGACCACCTTGGTGACGTTGATCAGCCGCAGCTCGTAGACCAGCGGCGAATTGGCCGGAATCCCGGCGTAGGCGATGCCGTTGACCGTTTGCGGGTCGCGCACAGTAGCGCCGTAGGCAAGGTTGGCCGGTAACGTGGCCAGGCGCACACCACCCACGCGCATGCCGACGATGGCCAGGTCCCAGCCGCTCGGTACGATGCCGCCCACGCCCAGCGTGAACGGCGGCGCCGTCGTGCCGCTGTCAATCGAGCTTTCCACTTTGGCGCCGATGCCATCGGCCTTGGTGGCGTCGTACAGGTAGCCGGTGTAGGCCACCGTCACCAGATCGCCTTTTTCCGCCAGCGTGGTGGTGTCGGCGCCGGGGCCGACCGTGACATCCTTGATCGCATACGCCGGCTGCGGCACCACGACCGGATCGGATTTCTTCGAACCGCCACCGCAGGCCGTCAAGATCGCCAGGCAGGCAACAGCAACAATAATGTGAAACTTCGATTTCATGATGACCTTTGATGAATAGTTCATATTCGTGCAAGCTTTTAGGAGCAGAAGTTTAGCAGACGCCAGCTCCTCCGCCCCAAGCACTACATTCGGTTACATCTTTTAGCGCGGTTTGTGTGCTTATATTTCCACTTGCGTGCCAAGTTCGATGACGCGGTTGGGCGGAATCTGGTAGTAGTCGGCCGCGCCACGGGCGTTGCGCGACATCGTCACGAACAGATGCTCGCGCCATGGCGCCATGCCGTGGCCGGGGGTCGAGATGACCGTCTGGCGGGCGATGAAGAACGACGTTTCCATCATCTCGAACGGCAGGCCCAGACACTCGCACTGCGCCAGCACTTTGGGGATATCCGGTTCGTCCTTGAAGCCGTAGAACACATTGACCTGGTAGCACTGGTGTCCCAGGTCGATCACTTTAACCTGCTCGTCCTCCGACACCCAGGGTTCCTCGACGATGTGCACGGTGAAAAACACCACGCGCTCGTGCAGCACCTTGTTGTGCGACAGGTTATGCAGCAGCGCGTGCGGCACGCCGTCGCTTTCGCCGCGCAGGAAAATGGCGGTGCCGTAGACGCGCGCCGGCGGCGCCACGAACAGCGACGACAGGAACTCCTCGAGCGGGATGGCGTGCTTTTGCAGATTCTTGAACACCAGCTCGCGACCGCGCTTCCAGGTCAGCATGATGGTGAACAGGATGATCGCCAGCAGCAGCGGGAACCAGCCGCCGTGGAACAGCTTGAGCGTGCTGGCCGAGAACAGCAGGATGTCGATGACGATGAAGAAACCGGTGGCGCCAAAGCACAGCCACAGCGGCAGGTGCCAGCGGTAGCGGATCACGAAGAAGGTCAGCACGGTGGTGCACAGCATGGTGGCCGTGACCGCGATGCCGTAGGCACCGGCCAGCTTGTCCGACGAGCCGAAGCCGATCACCGCCATCAGCACCACCACCAGCTGCAGCCAGTTGACCGCCGGGATGTAGACCTGGCCGATCTCGGTGGCCGAGGTGTGCAAAATGCGCATGCGCGGCAGCAGGCCCAGCGCGATAGCCTGCTTGGTCATCGAGAAGGTGCCGGAGATGGTCGCCTGCGAGGCGATCACCGCCGCCATCGTCGACAGCACCACCAGCGGGTAGACGCTCCATGAACCCAACTGGTTGAAGAACGGGTTGGACACCGCCTCCGGGTGCGTCAGCAGCAGCGCGCCCTGGCCCAGGTAGTTCAGCGCCAGCGCCGGGAACACGATCAGGAACCAGGCCGCGCGGATCGGTTTTTTGCCGAAGTGGCCCATGTCGGCGTACAACGCCTCGGCGCCGGTGAAGGCCAGCACCACGGCGCCCAGCGCGACGAAGGCGATCATGCGGTTTTCCAGCATAAAGTGGAAGGCGTTCATCGGATTGAGCGCGTACAGGATCTGCGGCGCGGCGACGATGTTGATCACGCCCATGACGGCCAGCGCCAGGAACCAGACCACCATGATCGGCCCGAACCAGCGGCCGATGCCGGCCGTGCCCTGGCTTTGCAGCGCGTACAGCGACACCAGCACGATGATCGACAGCGGGACGATGTACTGTTCCAGGCCCGGCGCGGCCACTTCCAGGCCCTCGATCGCGCCCAGCACCGAGATGGCCGGCGTGATGACGCTGTCGCCGTAGAACATGGTGGCGCCGAACACGCCCACCAGCATCAGCGGAAAGTGCCAGCGCGGCGCGGCCTTGGTGACGGAGTTGAGCGCCAGCGCCATCAGCGCCATGATGCCGCCCTCGCCGCGGTTGTCGGCGCGCAGCACCAGCGTCACGTATTTGAGCGAGACGATCATCGTCAAACCCCAGAAAATCAGCGAGATGATGCCCTGCAGGTTGAATTCGTTCAACACCAGGCCGTGGTCGGGGTCGAAGATGGTTTTGAGGGTGTAGAGGGGGCTGGTACCGATGTCGCCGTAGACGATGCCGACCGCCGCCAAGGTGAGGGCGGCGACACTGCTTTTCTTGTGTTGCTCGGTCAAGATTGCACCTGTTGTTGTTTTGGTGCGTTGCACAATAGGATAACTATTTGCAAAAGGCAAGGAGATTTTGGCATACGGCGGCATTCCAATTAGTCAATATCGCCAGTGTACGCTGCTGTGGCCGCGAGCGCGAGCATGGCGCGCTGGCGGGACGCCGTTGTTGCCCGGCGGCCAGCAAGCGCCGGTTAATTGCGCGATAATGTCGGCCCACCCTCTTTACGCCGCTGCGCACCATGAACCCAGGTATTGTCTACGCCGCCTTCGCGTTCTTTTGCTGGGGACTGTTCCCGTTGTATTTCCACGCGCTGGCCGAGGTGCCGGCGCTGGAAATGCTCGCGCACCGCATGCTGTGGTCGCTGCTGTTCCTGGCCATCGTGCTGACCGCGCGGCGCCAGTGGAAATGGCTGCCGCACACGCTGGGCCGGCCGCGCGTGCTGGCCAGCTTCGTCGCCAGCGCCGTGTTGCTCTCCGCAAACTGGTTCGTTTATATCTGGTCGGTCAACAACGGCCACGTCATCGACGCCAGCCTCGGTTATTTCATCAATCCGCTGGTCAATGTGCTGCTGGGCGTGGTGGTGCTGAAGGAAAAGCTGCGGCGCGCGCAATGGGTGGCGATCGGCGCGGCGGCTTGCGGCGTGCTGTGGCTGACCTGGGTGGCCGGCCAAGTGCCGTGGATTGCCTTAATTTTAGGCATCACCTTCGGCTCCTACGGCCTGCTGCGCAAAACAGCGGCGCTCGCCGCGCTCGAGGGTCTGTCGCTGGAGACGATGATACTGTTCCCGCTAGCCCTGATCTACGTGGTGTGGCTGACGATGAACGGCCAGAACACCTTCGTCAACAGCGAATTCGACAGCACCCGCTGGCTGCTGGCGGCGGCCGGGCCGATCACGGCCATTCCGCTGCTGCTGTTCGCCGCCGGCGCCCGCAAGATTCCGATGGCCGCGCTGGGACTGCTGCAATACCTGTCGCCGACCATGCAGGCGCTGCTGGGCGTGTGGGTGTTCCACGAAGCGTTTCCGCCGGCGCGCTTGATCGGCTTTGTCATCATCTGGGCCGCCCTGGCGCTGTACGTGGCCGAGGGTCTGTGGGCCGGCCGGCGCCGGCCGCAGCCGGCTACCTAGCTACCTGGCGGCGGCCAGCGTCCGGATGATCGTCGCCTGGAATTTTTCCGGTTCATCTTGGTGAATTTGATGCCCGGATTGTTCAAAGAGGTAGAGTTCCTTCCGAGGCGCGTGTAACGCCTCGGCATAGCGGACGGTGATGCTTGTCGACGTCTGGATATCGTTTTTGCCCACCAGGAAGTAGATCGGGCAGTCGGCTTTCTTCAACGACGCGTTCAGATCGATGGCCATCACTTCGTTCCAGACCGGCGACCAGGCTTTCGACCATTGCAGAAAACCCTTCTTGAAGTCGGCGCTTGCCGCGAACGCCTTGCCATCCTTGATGAAGAGCCATTTCCTCAGATGGAAAAGGTCGTCATCTGTTTTAAACGGCAGGCTGACGGCGGCCAGTTCACCGCTGGCGGCGGCGTTGTCCTGGAAGTGAACCCTTAAGGTTTCAAGCAATTCCTTCTCGCTTGCCAACTGGCTGATCACGGGATTGACGGCGAAGTAAGCGCTTAATAGTTCCGGATGGGTTTTGACGATATGAAAACCCAGCACATTCCCCCACGAGCTACCCAACAAATAAATCTTTTGCTGTTTCAGCTCCATCCTGACGAATTGGATGACCTCGAGCGTGTCGCTTTCCATTTGCGCGAGCGATGGCCTGGTGGGAGAAGGATTCAATTTCAGCGTTTTGCCGGCGTCACGCTGATCCCATTGAACAATCGTGAAATGCTTTTTCAGCTGGTCGGTGAAAGCGGCCGCATTATTGATCATTGAACTGCCCGGCCCGCCCGACAAAAAGAGCAGCGCCGGCTTGTTCGCGTCGTCGGTCTTGATCTCGACAACCTGCTTGATGCCGCCGATATCGGGTGTGAAGGACTGGTCGATGTTCACCGGGCCGGCGGTGGACGGCAGCGGCATCAGCGTAGCAATGAAGAGCAAAAATATGGTTTTTATCATGGGTTTATCAGCGCTGGCGGTTATAGGGCGGCACGACTCGGTGCCATGGTACGGTATCGGCACCGTTTGCGACCGTCCGTCGGCCTCGAAGCCGAGCGAAATCGGCTGTTTCGTCGCGGCCGCCGCTTGATCGCCCGCTTGAGGGCCTCGTCGGTGTAGGGCTGATCGCCTTGGATTTGCTGAAACGGGGTGTCCGGATGCGCGCGCGATGTGTCCGGCGCTGTCCGCTGCGCCTATAATGCTGGATACGGATTATCACTTACTCTCTTGAAAGCTCCCCCTGAATGGCAAATTACGTCTATACCATGAACCGCGTGGGCAAAATCGTCCCGCCCAAGCGCCAGATTCTGAAAGATATTTCGCTGTCCTTCTTCCCAGGCGCAAAAATCGGCGTGCTGGGTCTGAACGGATCGGGTAAGTCGACCTTGCTGAAAATTATGGCAGGCATCGACACCGACATCCAGGGCGAAGCCGTGCCGATGCCGGGCCTGAACATCGGCTACCTGCCGCAGGAACCGCAGCTCGATCCCGAAAAAACCGTGCGCCAGGAAGTCGAATCGGGCCTGGGCGAAGTGTTCGAGGCGCAAGCCAAGCTGGAGGCCGTGTACGCCGCCTACGCCGAAGAGGACGCCGACTTCGACGCGCTGGCCACCGAGCAGGCCCGGCTGGAAGCGATCATCTCGACCTCCGACGGCGGCAACCTGAACCTGCAACTGGAAATGGCCGCCGACGCGCTGCGCCTGCCGCCATGGGACGCCAAGATCGGCGTGCTGTCGGGCGGCGAGAAGCGCCGCGTGGCGCTGTGCAAATTGCTGCTGTCCAAGCCGGACATGCTGCTGCTCGACGAACCGACCAACCACCTGGACGCCGAGTCCGTCGAATGGCTGGAGCAATTCCTGCTGCGCTTCCCGGGCACCGTGGTCGGCATCACCCACGATCGCTACTTCCTCGACAACGCCGCCGAATGGATCCTGGAACTGGACCGCGGCCATGGCATTCCATGGAAGGGCAACTACTCGTCGTGGCTGGACCAGAAGGCCAACCGCCTGAAGCAGGAAGAATCGACCGAATCGGCCCGTCAAAAAGCGCTGGCCAAGGAATTGGAATGGTCGCGCCAGAATCCGAAGGCGCGCCAGGCCAAGTCGAAGGCCCGTCTGGCCCGCTTCAACGAGCTGAGCGAGTACGAATACCAGAAGCGCAACGAGACCCAGGAAATCTTCATCCCGGTGGCCGAGCGTCTGGGTAACGAAGTGATCGAGTTCAAGAACGTGTCGAAGGCGTTCGGCGACCGCCTGCTGATGGACAACATTTCGTTCACGATCCCGCCTGGCGCCATCGTCGGCATCATCGGTCCGAACGGCGCCGGTAAGTCGACCCTGTTCAAGATGGTGGCCGGCCTGGACAAGCCCGACAGCGGCGAAGTGGTCATCGGCCAGACCGCCCGCGTCTCGCTGGTGGACCAGAACCGCGACACCCTGAGCGACAGCAAGAGCGTGTTCGAGGACGTCTCCGGCGGCGCCGACATGCTGACCGTCGGCCGCTTCGACATGCCGTCGCGCGCCTACCTGGGCCGCTTCAACTTCAAGGGTTCGGACCAGCAGAAGATCGTCGGCAACCTGTCCGGCGGTGAGCGCGGCCGCCTGCACCTGGCCAAGACCCTGCTCAAGGGCGGCAACGTGCTGCTGCTCGATGAACCGTCGAACGACCTGGACATCGAAACCTTGCGCGCGCTTGAAGACGCGCTGCTCGAATTCGCCGGCTCCGTGCTGGTGATCTCCCACGATCGCTGGTTCCTGGACCGTATCGCCACGCACATCCTGGCGTTCGAGGGCAACTCGCAGGTGACCTTCTTCGACGGTAACTATCAGGAATACGAAGCCGACAAGAAGAAACGCCTCGGCGAGGAAGGCGCCAAGCCGAAGCGTATCCGTTACAAACCGCTGACCGTGTAAGCACGGCGGTGTAAACGACAAAAGGCCACCTCGCGGTGGCCTTTTTCATATCCGATCGTTCAGTTAGAACGCGTAACGCAGACCCGCCGTCACAGCGCCGCTCTTGCGACCGGTGTCGATGTCGTTCTTGCCGTAGTTTTCATATTCCAGCGAGACTTTGACGTTTTTGTTGACGGCGTATTCAGCACCGACCGACGCGTACAGCGCGGTCTTGTCCTTGTCGCCGCTCACCGACGAGAAACCGGTGGTGGTCACTTCATTGGTGTTGCGTGCCACGCCCAGCTTGCCGAACAGCGCGATCTGCTGGTTCACAGGCCACGTGCCCTTGCCGGCCAGGTAGTAGGAGTGCGCATCGGTGCGGATACCGCCAGGCAGGCCGTTCGACGTGTAGTTGTACGACTTTTTACCGAAGTCGGTGTAGCCCGCTTCCACAGCCCAGGTCTGGTCGATGTTGTAACCGCCGTAGACCTTGCCGCCGGCCTTGTAGCCGCTGTGGTTGTCGCCGCTCAGCGCGTTGGGCGCGTTGAACTCGTAACGGCTGCCGACCACGCCGGCGCCGATGTAACCGGTGCCAGCGTCATCGGCGAAGGCGGAAGTGGCGCTCATGGCGGCAGCGGAAGCGACTAATGCGAACAGAATTTTTTTCATGATATCGATCTTTCAGCAAAATGATTGAAGTGGGACTTGCTTGGGATCGCAGTTCTTTGAATTGCGATGTGTTCAAGATAGCACTGCAACCATCAGCCGTCACGACCGAATTAGTAAGAAGTGTGACCAAGTGTAAGCCATATGTTTCATGGTATAATCGACGCTTCGCCAAACTTAAGCGAGGCTTAAGAAAGTTCCCGAGGCCTTGAATTACCGCTCAGGAAATCAAGCGGAAGGTCAGGTTGATGCGCGGCCCGCGCGGCGTGCGTTCCTTATTGATGCCATGCAGCCAGTGCTGCTGCAAGGTGCCGGCCATCAACAGCAGGCAGCCGTCGCCCAGCGCCAGCTTGACGGTCTTCGGCAGGCGTCGGTGCTTGAGGATGAAGGTACGCGGCGCGCCGAAACTGACCGAGGCGACGGCCGGCTCCGGTCCCAGTTCGCGCTCGTCGTCGGCGTGGAAGCCCATGCTGTCGCGCTCGTCCCGGTAGTAGTTCAGCAGCACGCTGTTGAAACGCCGTCCCGTGGCCCGCTCGACCGCCTCCTTGATGTGCAGTTGCAGCGGCGTGAACGGCAGCGGATGGAAGGTCTTGCCGGAATAACGATAGCTCGCCTCGCCGTGCCAGGCCGTCAGGCGCGGCTGCATGTGCAGCTTGCCCCAGACCTGCACCTGTTCGTGGCGCCAGTCGGTCTCGTCGAGCAGGCGTCGCATGACTTCGGCCGGCGGCCAGTCCAGCGCCAGCCGCTGCTGAAACCACAGTTCGCCATCCTCGATCGGGATCGGTGTCAGGGCGGCGTCGTCGGCGAATAAGTCCATGCGCGGTATGATACCGGCACTACGCGATCGAGGAGAATTCCGCATGAAAAAACGCCAGTTCCTGGGCACCGCCGTCGCCGGCGGCTTGGCCGCGGCCTTGCCTGCCGGCGCCGCCTCCCCCGCCGCCACCGGCCCCGCATTGCTGACCGTCACCGGCGCCATCGGCAAGCCGAATCGTGGCAAGTTCGATCCGGTGCGCGACCAGATGATGTTCAAGCAAAAGCTGGGTTTCGATAAGGCGCACGCGTTCACGTTCGCGGCGCTGGCCGCGCTGCCGGCCGTCACCATCAAACCGACCCTGGAGTACGACGCCAAGGCGCACACGCTGAGCGGCCCGCTGCTGCTGGACGTGGTCAAGGCGGCCGGCGGCGCGCTCGGCGACAACGTCAAGCTGGTGCTGCGGGCGGTGGACGGCTATGCGGCCTCGGTCACGATGGCGCAGGCGCGCGCGCAGCGCTACATCGTCGCCACCCACATGGACGGGGTGGCGATGGCGCTGGGCGGACTCGGTCCGCTATGGGCGATTTACGATGCCGACAAGGTGCCCGACATGGCAGGCAAGCCGCTGCCGGAGCGGTTTGGTTCCTGCCCGTGGGCCTTGTATCACATCGAGGTGGTGGCGTGACGCCGCGCGGAAGATTTTAAGCGTAGGCTTCGGCCAGGGTCATCACGCGCGGCGCGATGGTGATGCCGATGCCGCTGAACAGCGCGGTGATGGCGGCCATGTTGGCTTCCATTTCCTCGGCCTTCCAACCCTGGAACAGGTCGGTGCCGTCCTTCTGGAAGTGCAGGTCCAGTACCTTGCCGCGGTCCTTGTGGGTGTAGCCGCCGCTATAGGTGTTCTTGAAGCCCATCGCGGCCAGCGCGGCCAGCACTTCGGTCGGCGGATTGTCAGGATCGGTGGCCATGAAGACGCCAAAGGTCTTGCCTGGCGGCTTGGCGGCGATGTCGACGTCGTAAATGCCTGGCGCCTTCGTGACGGTCGTACTTTTCAAAAATAACATGTTCTTACCCCTATCCAATTGGCGCCGGCTGCAGTCCTGCTGACGTGTTGTATTGTGTACTTCTTGATTCTCAAAGAAAACATTCTGAGAAACAAGCTTATTGCGAATTGCCGCGTTTGTCGACAAATCCCGCCACTTATTTGTGAATTCGTACCAATAAAACTGCAACGCATGACCACGGACGGCGCCGGACCACCGGCAACCCTGTCTAAAATATAGTTGTTATGTAGTAATTTGCAAGGAGATAAGGGCCGAAGCGTGCGGCGCGCGCCGGTCAGGGCAACTTTTGATGTTTTCTGCGCGCCAGGGCGGCCGTCGGCGCCACCAGCGCCTGGTACAACCCGCCGGTGTCGGCGTCCCAACCGGCCACGGCGCGTTGCTGGCGGGCCACCGTGGCCATGTCGCCACGCGCGATCGGCCCGCTCAGCGCGGCGGCGGCGCCCAGACGGAACACATTGGCCATCGATTCGGACGCCAGCGGCTGCGCCATTTGCCGCGCCACCGGCTCCGGTACGCCGGCGGCCTGGTAGGCGCGCAGCGCGGCGTCCAGCACCGTCACCAGGTAGTTGCTGGCGAAGACGGCGGCCGCGTGGTACACGGTCTTGGCCGACGCCTCGATCGGCACCGGCTGCGCGCCGATCGCCGTCAAGGCCGGCGTGAGCAGCGCCAGCGCGCCGGCATCGCCCTCGATGCCGCAAAAAGTGCCGGTGAATTGCGCGGCCACCGCCGACGGGTCGGCGAAGCTGCGGATCGGGTGCACGCTGGCGACCAGCGCGCCGGCGTCCCGCGCGGTCCGCAATTGGTCCGACGCCAGCGCGCCGCTGCAGTGGAACACCACGCTGCCGGCCAGCGGCACGGCCCGGGCCAACGCTGCACAGGCGTCGGCGATCTGGTCGTCGCCGACGGCCAGCACGTGCACCGCCGCCGGTTGCAACTGCTCGTAGCGCTCGACCGCGTCGCCGGCGCCGATGAAGGCCACGCCGTCGCGGGCGGACGCCACGGAGCGCGTCAGCACCTGCTGGATAGTGAAGCAGCCGTTTTCCGCGAACAGGCGCCCCAGCACGCGGCCCACATGTCCGGCGCCGATCAGGTTGAACCCCGGCGTCATCAGAATCCCGATCCCGGCTGCTGGAGATAGGCCTGTTCTTCAGCGGTCGACGGCCTGTTGAGGATCGCGTTCCGGTGCGGGAAGCGGCCGAAGCGGCCAATCACCTCGCGGTGGCGCTGCGCGTAATCGAGCATGCCGGCGATGCCCTTGAGGGTGGCTTCCGATGCCACATCGCGTTCTTCGCTCTCCATGCCCGTGTAGAGCGCCACGGCCAGCTCCTGCATCGCCATGTCCTCGGCGTGCTCGAAAGGCAGGTAGACAAACGCGCGCTGCAACGGCGGCAGCGCCACGTCCTGCCCGGCGTCGACCATCGCCTGCGCCGCTTGCAGCGCCAGCGCGTCGCCGGCGAAGGCCTGGGGCGTGCCGCGATGGACGTTGCGGGTGAACTGGTCGAGCACCAATATTCGCGCCAGTTGCGATTGCGGACCTTCCGCGTCCCATTCCAGCAGGCCGCCGGCCAGCGCCTGATCGATCAGCGTGCCGAAACGGCTGCTGATTTCACGGTCGAAGGCGTCGTCCTTCTGGAACCACTCGCGGCGCGGGGCGTCGGACGGCTGGCCCGGTCCCGGCTGGAACCAGAAATCGAATACGGCTTGGGCTTGTTCGTTCATGATCTTAGTTCCTTGCGTGCGACAGCTGGAAGCTGTGGATGCCGTCGAAAGCGGCCAGTTCGGCCGACAGCACCGCCATCGGCGCGCCACTGCGCTTGCTCAACGCGATGGCGACGAAGCGCCATTCCTGCTGGCCGCCGTCGCTGCCGATCATCAGCGAACCGCCGGCGATCTCGTAACCGCGCTGCAGCGCCATCGCCCTAAGCGCCGGCTCCTGCGGCATATAGCCGGCCTTGAAGCGCATCGTGATCGCGATCGCATGCCGCGACGGCAGCCAGGCTTCCACGCGGGTCAGGAAGACCATCGATCCGGCGCACAATATCGCCAGGCCGATCGCGCCCAGATAAAAGCCCACGCCCACCATCACGCCGATCACCGACGAAGCCCAGATCGACGCCGCCGTCGTCAGGCCGCTGATGTTGAAGCCTTCGCGCATGATCACGCCGGCGCCGAGGAAGCCGATGCCGGTGACGATGCCCTGGATGATGCGGGTCGGGTCGGAATTGATCAGATACTGCGACACGTGGCCGCCGAACCAGTGTCCCGGATAACCGCCGATGACGGTGAGCGCGGCGGAGGCCATGCACACCAGGCCATAGGTGCGCATGCCGGCCGCGCGGCCGTGGTAGGAGCGCTCGTAGCCCACCATCAGCCCCAGTGCCAGCGCACCCAGTAGATTCAACAGGATCACGGCGTTGGTCGCCAGTTCGGCGTGCGACCAGTAGGCACTCAGGAAATCGATGGCGGGCATGTCGAGCCTTTATTCTTTGGGTGCTTTTTTAACGAGCTGCTTTTCAAACGCCACATCGAGCTTGCTGACGCGCCGTGGCGGGCCGGGCGAGATGCCGTTGACGAAGGCGACGAAATCGTCGAGCTCCAACGGCGCGCACAGCGGCGGCAGGCCGGGGCCCTCGGTCAGGAAGAAGTGGCCGCTGCCGGTGCGCGACATCGAATACTTGGCGTTGCCGCTGCGGACCTTGAGGCGGTCGACGGCCGACGTGGCCCGGGTTGCGCGGCCGCTCATAGCGCCACCGTGCGGTTTTCCAGCCAGGCCAGCGCGTCGCCGGACAGCAGCGGCAGCAAACGGCTGCGCACCGTGGCGTGGTAGTCGTTGAGCCAGCGCTTTTCGTCGTCGCGCAGCAGCGAGGTCTCGATGCAGCGGGTGTCGATCGGGCACAGGGTCAGCGTCTCGAACTGCAGGAAGTCGCCGAAATCGGTCTGGCCGGCGGGGCGGTTGAGCACCAGGTTTTCAATCCGGATGCCCCATTTGCCCGGGCGGTAAAGGCCCGGTTCTATCGATGTAATCATGCCTGGTTCCATAGCGGTGTGCGGCTCCGGCATCGCCGATTGCGAGATCGACTGCGGGCCTTCGTGCACGTTGAGGAAATAGCCGACGCCATGGCCGGTGCCGTGGCCGAAATCGAGCCCTTCGGCCCATAGCGGCGCGCGGGCGATGGCGTCGAGCATCGGGGATTTGGTCCCGCGCGGGAAGCGCGCGGACGACAGCGCGATGACGCCCTTAAGCACCAAGGTGAAGTCGCGTTTATGTTCGGCGGTGATGTCGCCGACGGCGACCACGCGCGTGATATCGGTGGTGCCGCCCAAATACTGGCCGCCCGAATCGATCAGCAGCAGGCCGTCGCCTTCGATCACCGCGTGATTCGCCTCGCTGGCGCGGTAGTGCATGATCGCGCCGTTGGCGCGGAAACCGGCGATGGTGGCGAAGCTCGAACTGATAAAGCCTGGCCGGCGCGCGCGCGCCGCCGTGATGTGGTGGTCGATCGCCACTTCGGTCAGCGGGGCGCGCCGCGCATCGGCCAGCGTTTGCTCCAGCCACGTGAAGAACTCGCACAGCGCGGCGCCGTCCTGCTCCATCGTCGCGCGGATGTGGCTTGCATCCTGCTCGCTCTTTTGCGATTTGGCGAACGTGGTCGGGTTGACCGCCTCGATCACGCGGACTTCCGCCGGCACGCACTGGCGGGTGCCGAAGGTGACACGGCGCGGGTCGATCAACAAGGTGGCATCGAGCGGCAAGTCGGCCAGCGCCCCGGCGACGGCGCCGTAGGGTGCTATATAGATATCTTGTTCCGCCAGTTGGCTGGCCAGTTCGGCGGCGATCTTGCCGTCGGCGACGAACAATGTCGCGCGGGTCGGCGTGATCAACGCGTGCGCCAGAAAGACGGGATTGAAATTGACGTCGGCGCCGCGCAGGTTGAATAAATAGGCGATATCGTCCAGGGTCGAGATCAGGTGCCGGTCGGCGCCCAACCGCTGCATCGCGTCGCGCAGCTCGGCCAGTTTGGCGGTTCGGCTTTTCGACGCGTACGGCGGCTGGTGTTCGTAGACCGGCGCGGCCGGCAGCGCGGGACGATCGGGCCAGATCTCGTCGAGCGGATCGAGGTCGGTGCGCAGGGTGACGCCCTTGGCCTCCAGCGCCTGCAGCAGCAGGCGCGCGATCGCCAGGCCCAGTACCGCGCCGTCCACGGCCAAGCTCTGGCCGGCTTGCAGATTGGCGGCCAGCCAGTCGACATACTGCACGCTGGCGCCGGAGGTGAGCTTCATCAGCTGGATAGCGGTGCCGGCCAGCTCTTGCTCGGCCTGGGTCCAGTAGCGGGCGTCGGTCCAGACGCCGGCAAAATCGGCGGTGATGATGAAGGTGCCGACCGAGCCGGTGAAACCGGACAGCCATTCGCGGCCCTTCCAGCGGGCCGGCAGGTACTCCGACAGGTGGGGATCGGCAGACGGCACCATCAACGCGTCGATGCCGCGCCGACGCATCGCCGCCCGCAACAGCGCCAGGCGCTCGGTGACGTGGGTGGTATCTGAAGTATCCATGGGTAGCTTGAATCCGGTGCGCCGCCGGTGCGGCATAGCTTGTCGCTATGATACCGCGATTGCTCGAGCCCTGGTTTCCAACTACTGCGCCATGAAAAATTCAGTCTGATAACGTGCGAATAAAATACACGTCAGACGCGTAAGAAACTCGAAACGAAAGCAAGTATTGTCGGTTGCGGTTTTGAGTTGACGAAACACAATGGACCAATCTTCCTCCCCGGTCATGTGCGGGTCAGCGCACTGCAAGCGATACAGAGACGCCAGAAGTCATCTGAACCACGTAGGGCGGATTAGCGGAGCGTAATCCGCCAAGCTCCGTCGGAGACGTATCCAGCGAGGTCAACAGGAATTTTCATAAAGCGCCTTAACAAGCGACGATCTCACAAATAATATGTTCGATATAACCGACGTTAAAAACCATCCAAATTGATGGAAAATAGGCTGATCCCGTGAAAACCGATACCAAACAACAGTGCTCAGGCGAAATAATAACATTCGCCACCTCCACGCAATCAAATAACTTAACCCTCCACTGCCCTATCAAAGCGCAAAACCATCGCAAAAAAGACGTCCCCGCCGTAGAACGAATTTCCCGGAAGATCATGCCAATTTTCAGCACGTAGCCGCCAATTTCCGGCACGAGCGCCTAGGCTTCGTAACGCCGCAGGCCTTCCAGATCGAGTATGCGGATGCCGCCATAGTCGACGCGCAGCAGGCCTTGTTTCTCCAGCAGATGCAAGGCCTGATGCGCGCGCTGGCGCGATGCGCCGGAAAGCAGGCCCAATTCTTCCTGCGATATTTGAATCAATTTTTCCAGGCCGGGATAGAGATGGGAATTAAACATCGACGCCAGGCATCGGGCCACGCGGGTATCTGGATTTAGCAACCGGTCGTTCTCTACCATGCCGATAAACTGACCGAGACGTTCGTTCAATTGCATCAGCAGGAATCGGGTAAAAGGGAGACTTGAATCCAGCAACCACATAAATGTGGAAGCCGGCATGCGCGCGATACGGGCATCGCGCAAAGCCATCGCATCGTATTTTAGAATCTCGTTCTTTAATATGGAACCTTCTCCAAACCAGCCACCGGCCGGCACACCGGTAAAAGTCACGCTTTTACCGGAGCGCGAGAAATTATTCATTTTAACCATGCCGTCGATAATACCGAGCCAATTCTCGACCATATCCCCTTTACGGCAAACATAACCGCCTTTCGGGACGAAGGTCTCAAAGGTATCGGCCTCGACGCGCGCCATTTGTTCCGGCGTCAGGCTTTGCGCCCAAATTGCCGAACGTAAAGCTGCTTTCAGGGAAAGATGTTGATCAGACATTATTGCGTCGCACCATAGAAAAGTCGGTCAATTGTCATCGAAACGACAACACAGGTCTTTGCGGCAGGCTAATATCATCACACAAGAAGCTGTACACAAGTACAAGAAAAGCAACCGGAGACAACTGGTGCAAAACAATCAAGAGACTTTTCCTCGCCGCCTGCTCGCGCACGGCCAGCTCAGACCCGGCAAACCCGCGTTCCGCGAAAAACACCTGGGTATCTGGCAAAGCTGGAACTGGGCGCAGGTGAACGATGAAGTGCGCGCGCTGGCCTGCGGGCTGGCGGCGCTGGGGTTCGAACGCGGCATGAACCTGGCCATCATCGGCGACAACCGCCCCCGCCTTTATTGGGCCATGCTGGCCGCGCAATGCCTCGGCGGCGTGCCGGTGCCGCTGTACCAGGACGCGCCGGCCGCCGACATGGCCTACGTATTGGAAAACGCGGAAATCCACTACGCCATCGTCGAAGACCAGGAGCAAGTCGACAAACTGATGGAATTGCAAACGTTGTATCCGCATATCCGCCACATCGCTTACGACGACGAACGCGGCATGCGCCACTACCGCCAGCCAGGCTTGCTGTCCTTCGCCCGCCTGCAGGAGCTGGGGCGCGACTGGGACAAAGTCCATCCCGGCATGTTCGACGCCGCCGTCGATGCCGGCCAAGGTGGCGACAACGCCATCATCCTCTACACCTCCGGCACCACCGGCAAGCCGAAAGGCGTGTGCCAGACCCACGCCGCGCTGATCGCGGCCGGCACCGGCGGCGTCGGTTTCGAGAACCTCACCGACGCCGAAGACATCCTGTCCTATCTGCCGATGGCGTGGGTGGGCGACTGCCTGTTCTCCTTCGCGCAGGCGATGACGGCCGGTTTCACCGTCAACTGCCCGGAATCCGGCGACACCGTCATGACCGACATGCGCGAAATCGGCCCTACTTATTACTTCGCCCCGCCGCGCGTGTTCGAGAACATGCTCACCACCGTGATGATAAGGATGGAGGACGCCGGCGCCATCAAGCGCACCATGTTCCATTACTTTATGGCCGTGGCGCGCCGCAGCGGCGCGGCGATCCTGGACGGCAAAGCGGTGCCGCTGGCAGACCGCCTGTCGTACGCGCTGGGCCGGGTGCTGGTTTACGGGCCGCTGAAAAACGTGCTGGGATTGTCGCGCGTGCGGGTCGCCTACACCGCCGGCGCCGCGATAGGACCCGATCTGTTCCGCTTCTATCGCTCCATCGGCGTCAATCTGAAGCAGTTTTACGGCTCGACCGAAACCTGCGCCTACATTTGCCTGCAACCGGACGGCCAGATCAAATTCGACAGCGTTGGCCTGCCGGCGCCCGGCGTGGAGGTCAAGCTGGCCGACAACGGCGAGGTGCTGGTTAAATCGCCAACACTGATGGATTGCTATTACAAGCGCCCAGACGCCACGCGCGAGGCGATCGACGCGCAGGGCTACTTCCACACCGGCGACGCCGGCTTGTTCGATCCCGAAGGCCATTTGAAAATCATCGACCGCGCGGCCGACGTGGGCCGGATGAACGGCGGCGCCATCTTCGCGCCGAACTACATCGAAAATAAACTCAAGTTCTTCCCGTTCATCAAAGAGGCGGTGGCGTTCGGCCATGAGCGCGACGAAGTTTGCGCCTTCATCAATATCGACATCGAGGCCGTGGGTAACTGGGCGGAGCGGCGCGGCATCGCCTATTCCGGCTACACGGACCTGGCGGCGCATCCGCAAGTCTATGGCCTGATCCGCGACTGCATCGAACAGGTCAATGCCGATCTGGCCGCCGAGCCGATGATGGGCGACACGCAGATCCACCATTATCTGGTGCTGCACAAGGAGCTCGATCCCGACGACGACGAGTTGACGCGCACCCGCAAGGTGCGGCGCAAATTCATCGCCGAGAAATACGCGGTGCTGATCGGCGCACTGTACGGCGGCAAAACGTCGCAATACATCGAGACGCAGGTGAAGTTTGAGGATGGCCGAACGGGCCTGGTGGCGGCGGATCTGAAGATAGAACGCTGCAAGACCTTCCCTGCGGTCCAAGCAGCGGCATGACGGAGAGAGCGACCATGCAGATGAACGAACCTGACGCCCACTTCGGCGCCGACATTGGTGGCGGGCGCCGCGTCATCGGCGACGTGATCCTCGACCTGAAAAACATCTCGCTGTCGTTCGGCGGCGTGAAGGCGCTGACCGATATCTCCTTCGACGTGAGGAAGCACGAGATCCGCGCCATCATCGGCCCCAATGGCGCCGGCAAAAGCTCGATGCTGAATGTGATCAACGGCGTCTATCGCCCGCAGCAGGGGGAGATCGTTTTTCGCGGCCAGCACCACAAGAACATGGATTGCCACACCGCCGCCAAGGCGGGCATCGCGCGCACCTTCCAGAATATCGCGCTGTTCAAGGGGATGACGGTCCTCGACAACATCATGACCGGTCGTAACCTGAAGATGAAGTCCAACTTCCTGATGCAGGCGCTGTACTGGGGGCCGGCGCGGCGCGAGGAGATCGCGCACCGCGTCAAGGCGGAGGAGATCATCGATTTCCTGGAGATCCAGGCAATCCGCAAAACACCGGTTGGACGCCTGCCATACGGCCTGCAAAAGCGTGTGGAACTGGGCCGGGCGCTGGCCGCCGAGCCGGAGATCCTGCTGCTGGACGAGCCGATGGCCGGCATGAATGTCGAAGAAAAGCAGGACATGTGCCGCTTCATCCTCGACGTCAACGACCAATTCGGCACCACCATCGTCTTGATCGAGCACGATATGGGTGTGGTGATGGATATCTCGGACCGCGTGGTGGTCCTGGACTACGGCCGCAAAATCGGCGACGGCACGCCGGACGAGGTTCGCCGAAACCAGGACGTCATTAACGCCTACCTCGGAGTGGCGCACGAATGAACATCAACTTCTTCTTCGAGGTGCTGATCGGCGGCCTGCTATCCGGCGTCATGTACGCGCTGGTGGCGATCGGCTTTGTGCTGATCTACAAGGCCTCCGGCGTCTTCAATTTCGCGCAGGGTGCGATGGTGTTTTTCGCCGCGCTGACCTGCGTCGGCATCATGGACAAATTCGGCGTGTCGCTATGGGTGGCGATACCGCTGACGATCGTGGTGATGATACTGCTGGGTATAGCGATTGAGCGGGTGGTCCTGCGGCCGCTGGTCAACCAGCCCGAGATCACGCTGTTCATGGCCACCATCGGCCTGGCCTTCTTCATCGAGGGGCTGGCGCAGCTGATGTGGGGCAACCAGGTGCACAAGCTGGAACTGCCGATCGAGGACGTGCCGTCGGAGTACCTGATGGAGAACTTCAACCTGCTGGTGTCGCAGTTCGACATCATGGCGGCGGCGGTGTGCGGCATTCTGGTCACCACCCTGGCGCTGCTGTTCTCCAAAACCAAGGTGGGCCGCGCGCTGCGCGCCGTCGCCGACGATCACCAGGCCGCGCTGGCGGTGGGCATCCCGCTGCAGCGCATCTGGGCGGTGCTGTGGGCGGTGGCGGGCGTGGTCGCGCTGGTGGCCGGCCTGCTGTGGGGCGCCCGCAATGGCGTGCAGTTCGCGCTGACCTTCGTGGCGCTGAAGGCGCTGCCGGTGCTGATCCTCGGCGGCTTCACGTCGATGCCGGGCGCGATCGTCGGCGGCCTGATTATCGGCGCGTCGGAAAAACTCGCCGAGGTGTATATCGGCCCGCTGGTCGGCGGCGGCATCGAAGGCTGGTTCCCGTACGTGCTGGCGCTGATGTTCCTGCTGGTGCGGCCGGAAGGCCTGTTCGGCGAAAAAATCATCCGCAGAATTTAAGAGGCCCCTAAATGCTCTACCGCGAAGCAGGACAATTCAAGACAAGTTATCAGGCCGACAACCAAATCTTCCCGATTTTGCAGGACCGCATGGCGATGCTCGCGCTGCTGGTCGTCGCCATCGTGGTGGTGCCACTGGCGGCATCGCCATACGCCTTGTCGGCGATCCTGATTCCTTTCTTGATCTTCTCGCTCGCCGCGCTGGGACTCAACATCCTGACCGGCTACGCGGGCCAGCTCTCGCTCGGCACCGCCGCCTTCATGGCGGTGGGCGCCTTCGCCTCGTACAACTTCGTTGCCCGCATTCCGGGTATTCCGGTGCTGGTGGCGTTCGTGCTCGGGGGCTTGAGCGCGGCGGCGGTCGGCATCGCGTTCGGCCTGCCGTCGCTGCGGATACGCGGCTTCTACCTGGCCGCGTCGACCCTGGCCACGCAGTTCTTCGTGATCTGGTGCCTGACCAAGATCCCCTACCTGACCAACTACAGCGCCTCCGGCGTCATCACCGCGCAAAAAATCGTCATCCTCGGCTACCAGTTCGATACGCCAGACCGCAAGTACCTGCTGGTGCTCGGCGTGGTGGCGGTGATGGCACTGCTGGCCAAGAACATGGTGCGCTCCAACGTCGGCCGCTCCTGGATGGCGGTGCGCGACATGGACGTGGCGGCGGAGGTGATCGGTTTCCGGCTGATGCGCACCAAGCTGCTGGCGTTCGCCGTCAGCTCCTTCTACTGCGGCGTGGCCGGCGCGCTGTACGCCTTCGCCTATCTGGGCACCGTTGAACCGGAGGCCTACAACCTCGATCTGTCGTTCCGCATCCTGTTCATGATCATCATCGGCGGCGTCGGCTCGATACTGGGCTCCTTCCTTGGCGCCGCCTTCATCGTACTGCTTCCGGTGCTGCTCAATATTCTGGCGCACAGCCTGGCGCTGCCCAACAGCGTGGCGTCCAACCTGGAATTGATGGTGTTCGGCGCCTTGATCATATTTTTCCTGATCGTCGAGCCGCACGGCCTGGCACGTTTGTGGCAAATCGGTAAAGAGAAACTGCGTCTGTGGCCATTCCCGCACTGAACTCAGTCAACCAGCGTAGTACCCAAGAGGAGACAACAATGAAAATCATGGCATCGTTTGTACTTGGAGCCGCACTTGTCGCAACCATCGCGCCCGCGCTGGCGCAGCAGGCCGCCGGACAGTACGTCGCCCTGCCCTCGTACCGCGTCGGCCCTTACGCGGCGGGCGGTTCCGGCTTTTACGGCGGCATCATCGACTATTTCAACCTGGTCAACCTGTCGGGCGGCGTCAATGGCGTCAAGATCGCCTGGGAGGAATGCGAGACCGAATACAACCCGTCGCGCGGCGTCGAATGCTACGAGCGGCTGAAAACCAAGAACGGCGGCGCCACACTGGTCGAACCGCTGTCGACCGGCGTCGCCTACGGCGTTCTCGATCGCCTGCCGACCGATAAAATCCCGATGACGATGATCGGCTACGGCCGCTCCGACGCCGCCAACGGCAAGGTCTTCCCCTACGTCTTCCCCCTGATCACCAGCTACTGGAACCAGGCGGCCGGCATGATCAAGTACCTCGGTGACAAAAACGGCGGCATGGACAAACTCAAAGGCAAAAAGATCGTCCACCTGTACCACGACTCGGCCTTCGGCAAGGAGCCCTTGCCGGTGCTGGAGGCGCTGTCCAAACAATACGGCTTTGAACTGATCAAAATTCCCGTCACGCCGCCGGGCAGCGAACAGCAATCGCAATGGCTGCAGATCCGCCAGGCCAAGCCCGATCACGTGATCCTGTGGGGCTGGGGTTCGATGAACGCGGTGGCGATCAAGACCGCGCAGCGCAACGGCTTCCCGCGCGAGAAAATGCTCGGCGTCTGGTGGGCGGGCTCGGAGGAAGACACCGTGCCGGCCGGCGACGCCGCCAAGGGCTACAGCGCGATGACGTTCAACACCCCCGGCAACTACCCGGTGATGGACGACATCAGGAAAAAACTCTACGAGGCCGGCAAGGGCAATCTGGCGGACCGCAACCGCATCGGCTCCGTGTACCACATGCGCGGCGTCAGCGCGGCCATCCTGTGGGTGGAGGCGATGCGCACCGCGCAGGAGAAGTTCGGCAAGGGAAAAGCCGTCACCGGCGAGCAAATGCGCTGGGGCCTGGAGAACCTCAACGTCGACGAAGCGCGCCAGAAAGCCATCGGCGCACTCGGCATGCTACCGGTGGTGAAGACCAGCTGCGACGATCACGAGGGCTCCGGCGCGGTGAAGGTCCAGCAATGGGACGGCAAAAAATGGAACGCCATCACACCCAACTGGGTGGTGGGCGATAAGGCGCTGACCCGCAAGCTGTTGGACGAAAGCTCCGCAGCCTACGCGGCCGAGAAAAAAATCACCCCGGCCTGCGCAAAATGACGCCCTACCTCTCCGTCAACAACGTGGAAGTGATCTACGACCATGTGATCCTGGTGCTGAAAGGCGTGTCGCTACAGGTCCCGCAAGGGAAGATCGTCGCGCTGCTGGGGGCCAACGGCGCCGGCAAGTCCACCACCTTGAAGACCATCTCCACCTTGTTGCGCGGAGAGCGCGGCGACGTCACCAAGGGCGACGTGCAGTTCAAGGGCGAACGCATCGACCAGCTCACTCCCAATGAACTGGTCAAGCGCGGCCTGTCGCAAGTGATGGAGGGCCGCCACTGCTTTGGCCACTTGACCATCGAGGAAAACCTGCTGACCGGCGCCTATACGCGCAGCCTGTCGCGCGCGGAGCTCAAGGAATCGCTGGACAAGGTGTACCACTACTTCCCGCGATTGAAGGAGCGCCGCACCAGCCAGGCCGGCTACACCTCGGGCGGCGAGCAGCAGATGTGCGCGATCGGCCGGGCGCTGATGGCCAAGCCGTCGATGATTTTGCTGGACGAGCCATCGATGGGCATCGCGCCGCAAATCGTCGACGAGATTTTCGGCATCGTGAAGGACTTGAACGGCAAGGAGAACGTGTCCTTCCTGCTGGCCGAGCAAAACACCAACATCGCGCTGCGCTACGCCGATTTCGGCTACATCCTGGAAAACGGCCGCGTCGTGATGGAAGGCGCGGCAGCCGACCTGGCCAGCAACGAGGACGTCAAGGAGTTCTACCTCGGCGTATCCGGCGCCGGCCGCAAGAGCTTCCGCGACATGAAATTTTACCGCCGCCGAAAACGCTGGCTGGCCTGAGGAACCTCGCGCATGAATATCAATAAAGCCAAGGCCCTTTGCCGCTCCCTGCCCGGCGCCACCGAGGACGTCAAATGGGAAACCAACCTGGTGTTCTCGGTCGGCGACAAGATGTTCGCCGTCACCGAGACCGACGACAAAGCCAAAGGCATCAGCTTCAAGGTTGACGACGACCGCTTCCTGGAATTAACGGACCGCCCCGGCATCATCCCCGCGCCGTACCTGGCGCGCGCCAAATGGGTCTATATCGAAGACCTGAAAACCATCAACGACGCCGAGGCGGCCGAGCTGCTGAAACGCTCGTACGAACTGGTGTTCGCCAAACTGACCAAAAAACTGCAGCGCGAAATCGGAGGACAGCAATGATCACGGATACCCTGGACAGCCTGGAAGTACGCCCGCCCGAACAACGCGAGCGCGAACTGATGGCGCGCCTGCCGCAACTGGTGGCGCGCGCGAAGGCTGCCGCCGGCTGGTCGCGCATCCTGCGGGACGTGAACGCGGCCGACATCACCAGCCGCGCCGCGCTGGCGACTTTGCCGGTGACGCGCAAATCCGAGCTGCACGCGCTGCAAAAGATGCAGCCTCCGTTCGGAGGCCTGAATACGACGCCGGTGGGACAATTGGCGCGCCTGTACATGTCGCCCGGCCCGATCTTCGACCCGGAAGGCAAGGGCCAGGACTGGTGGCGCTTCGGCCGTCCCATGTACGCGGCCGGCGTGCGTCCCGGCAGCCTGCTGCAAAACTGCTTCTCCTATCATTTCACGCCGGCGGCTTTCATGGTCGAAGGCGGCGCCGCGCGCATCGGCTGCACCGTCATCCCGGCCGGCAGCGGCCAGACCGAGATGCAGGTGCAGGCGATCAGCGAACTGCGGCCGGACACCTATGTCGGCACGCCGTCCTTCCTGAAGATCATCATCGAGAAGGCGCAGGAGATGGGCGCCGACATCAGCAGCATGACCAAAGCGCTGATGGGCGCCGAGGCGCTGCCCGAATCGCTGCGCGAGTGGTTCGCCAGCAACGGCGTGCCGCATGTGCTGCAGACCTACGCCTCCGCCGATATCGGCAGCATCGCCTTCGAAACGCGCAGCGGCGACGTGCGCCATCCCGGCATGGTGCTCGATGAAGACGTGATCCTGGAAATCGTCCGTCCCGGCAGCGGCGAGCCGGTGGCGGACGGCGAAATTGGCGAGGTGGTGGTCACCGTTTTCAATCCCGACTATCCGCTGATCCGCTTCGCCACCGGCGACCTGTCGGCGGTTTTGACCGGCGTTCCCGATTCGCCGTGCGGCCGCACCAACACCCGCATCAAGGGCTGGATGGGCCGCGCCGACCAGACCACCAAGGTGCGCGCGATGTTCGTTCATCCATCGCAGGTGCATGAGGTGACGCGCCGCCATCCGGAAATCGTCAAGGCGCGGCTGGTGATCTCCGGCCGGATGGCGCAGGACGTGATGACCTTGCACTGCGAGGTGGCCGATCCCGGCGCCATCAGCGACGCGGCCATCGTCGAATCGATCCGCGAGCTCACCAAACTGCGCGGCGAGGTGCGTTTCGCCGCCATCGGCAGCCTGCCCGGCGACGGCAAAGTGATCGACGACGTACGGGATTACACGTAGCACCGCGGCAAATCCTGTGGCGGGATAGCAACGGTGAGCGGCGGGCGGGGATATGGCGGATAATAGCGTTCTTCCACATGTTTTTAAAAGCCGAAGAAGACCATGCAAGACTTCCACCACAACCGCGCCCGCGCCCTGCTGGAGAACGCGGAAGAGCTGTTCAATAAAGAGACCGTCGACAGCGCCGTCACCGCGATGGCCGACACCCTCAACGCCCGTTTCAACCAAGCCGACAGCGAGGAGTTCCCGCTGGTGCTGGGCGTGATGGGCGGCGCGGTGGTCTTCACCGGGAACCTGCTGCCGCAGCTGACGTTCCCGCTCGAATTCGACTACATCCACGTCAGCCGCTACGGCGATGACGACCAGGGCGGACAAGTGGTGTGGAAAGTGGTGCCGCGTTCGAACGTGGCCGGCCGCGTCGTCATCGTGTTGGACGATATCCTCGACGAAGGCGAAACCTTGGCGCACGTCAAACAGCGCCTGCTGGACATGGGCGCGGCCGAAGTGGTGTTGGCCGTCTTCGCCGACAAGGCGATCGGCAAGCCCAAGCCGGTCAAAGCGGACATCGTCGGCATCACGATCCCGAACCGCTTCGTGGTCGGATTCGGCATGGACGCATACGGGTACTGGCGCAATCTGCCGGGCCTGTGGGCGATCCAGACCGAGAACCAATAACCGAATCTACGGCTGCAACCCCCAGGTATCGACGAATTTACGGATACCGTTCGGATGCGCCGTCTTCCACGCCTCGAATTCGGGGCGGTAGGATTCCTTGTACCGCAATATCAACAACCCCGCCTCCAGCTGATCGGCCTTGGCCAGCATCTGCATCGCGACCAAACCGGGATCGGTAAGCGCGCCGCCACCGTTGGCCGCCAGCTCGTCGGCCACTTTCATCGCCCCCTTCCATACCGCCAGCTCCATCGCGAACGGCGTGGTGGTGGTCTTGTCCTGAAGGTCTTTCGAGCGGATGTTCGCTTCGCTCACGCCCACCATCAGCCACACCGCGCCATCGGGCTTCTTCTGCTCCGCCGGATCGCTGAACGCCGGGTCCAGCCTGACCGTCCCTTTGCCGGTGGCCGGATCAAGCGTGGCGCTGGCCTTGCGCACCAAACCCAAAGGCTTCAGCGGCGTACCTGCCGCCTCCCGCAAGCGCGCCAGTTTGCCCCAGCTGGGCATCTGGCTCGGTTGCGCGGCGATCCCGTTCAGCAGCGCTTCCTCGGCTCCGGCGCGCTTACCTTGCGCCGCCAACGCGTCCGACAGGAAGCGCCAGCCCTGGCCATTGAGCGGTTCGATCGTCACTCCCTTGCGGAACATCTCCTCCGCCTCCGGCCATTTTTTCTGCGCGTAGTAGCAATCGCCGGCGTAGATCCACGGGGCCGAATATAGCGGATCGGCCTTCGCCGCGAGCATATATTTTTCGCGGGCCTCGTCGAATTTTCCGGCGACGAAAAGCTGCTCGCCTTCAGACGAAAGCTTGACCGATTCAGGCGTCGGCACGTGCAGCGGCGCTGGCTTTTCCTCCGCCAGCAACCGCAACACCTCCTGCGCGATGGGGTCTCGCGGATCGAGCTTCAACGCTTGCTGCGCGAGGCCCTCGGCCTGCGCGCGCATGTTCGCTTTTTTATCGGCATCGGCGACGCGCGACAACGTGTAAAGAAGACTGGAGAGTCTCGACAGCGGTTGCGAGGACGCGGGATCGGCCTTGCCGGCCGCTTGATAGCTGCGCACCGCATCCATGTACTTCCCCTGGGTCAGGGACTTATCGCCCTCCTGCGTCAGCGCATTGGCGGCGTCGTTGATCGGCACTTGCGCCGACACGTTGGCCGCGCAGCATAGCAGCGCCAGCGACAAGGGGATGGATTGACACAGTGCGCGCAACTTCATCGTTCGAACCTAATATTTTTTGCCAAGGTTAATTTAATTATAATTGCTTTCGATGGTCGATGCTGTCAGCATCGATGGATGCCCGTTCCAGCGATTTTTGCCTCAAATCAAACACCTGGTGCCACGATATTCAGTTCGAGCGCCCAGCCGTCGAACCGTAAAGCAGTTTTAACAGCTGACACCTATCGCAACTTTGGATTGCTACGACATGAATGAACTGCTGAATGCCGATTCCCGCGCCCTGCATGCTCCCTTCTCGACAGTTTTGGCGACGCAGACCGCTGACGAAGCGTTTCGTTGGATTACCGCCGTCCTCGCCGCTCAGAGCAACAATCTCCGCTCGTCCAATTCGCATCTGGTCGCCTACACCGGAAGCGACTCGGGGTTCAACTGGTATGAAACCAACGTCGGCTCGCCGGTGACAGATCATTGGGGGAGTGGGGCAGCGCTGCTAGGTGTTCCGTGGCCGCGTCTGGCGACCTGGCTGAAAGCCGGCGGACCGCAAACCCTGATGGCGTTGGATGTGCTCATTGCTTACCGTAAGCCCGCGCCGAACATGTCACCTTTGGCCCGAATCGCCGCGCCAGTGCTGCCGGAGGCGCCTGATAGGGCCCAATTTGAGCGAACTCTCTTGGACGTACTGGAGAAAAACGGCACGCCGCGAATAAAGAGCGCTGTGCAAACGGTGATGGATTATGTCGAAGAAATACTTCGCGGTGACAATCGGGGCGTAGCCGTGGGCGACCTTCCTCTTCTGTTCTTGAATCCCGAAAAATTTGAAAATGCCGCACCGATTCTGGAACAACATAATTCGGCAATCAGTGCAATGAGAGCATCATTTACAGCCTTGATAGATAAAAGCCGATGACAGGGCTAAGAGCGTGCGCGACATGACGACGGCGCGACAGTCTGACCGAGTGACTCGCGAAAATTTATGAAAAAAAACCTTTCCCTATCGCTGTCTTTAGCCATCCTTGGTTCGACCGCGCTTCTCCAGGGTGCTCGCGCGCACGCATGCAAGCTTGCGCTCGAGGCGCATGATTTGTCTGCGTACCTATCTTCCGACCGTCCGAATAAAATTGTTTTTCAAGGAGAGGTTGAGAGGGCGACTATGGACGCCGAGACCAAAGAAGGCGGAAAGGTTCAGATCATTCGCTTCAAGCCGAGTCGATGGTGGCTCGGTCAGGCACGTGAAAAAGTGAATGCGCGCGGTGTGACGGGAAGTGTGCCCGGCACATCTTGCGCAGGAATGTTCGATTTCACGGTAAAAACCCGCGAGATTTGGCTGATCGCCGGATACGAAGAAAACGGCGTTATCTATCCATCACCACATTTAAGTCGCATTCTTCCGAAGGGACGGTTGCCAGCCGACGCACAAAAGGTGCTCCAGGCTGCGCGCAATGGGGTCAAATCAAAGTGAGGTGCACCAGTGGAGCTCAGCCCGTACGAACTGCAAGCCATACGAACAATTTCCCTCGATACTCCTTATCAGGACATCCTTCTGGCACAATTAGTGAAAGCCCGCTGTGATGCACGCGAATACACAGGCGTGGGCCTGTACACAAAAATTCTAGTGGATGCGACGGCACCAAAACTGAGTATCGACTTGTGGAAAATTGAAGACCTTCCAAAAGGATACGCTGAGCACCCAGATCTCGCCGCTGGGGTTTCGATCATCTTGTGGCTGACAGACGGATATATGACCGGTCTTGAATCTTATACTCATGAAGGCGACTGGCCAAAAAACGAGTCACTCTTCCGAATATCTACCTAGCCCCCCGTTAAGGGCAGCTAAACCCGAGGGTCAGGTCCGACATTCGGACATCAGGGAACTTTTAAGCGGTGAAAAAATTCCCCATTTTTCCCATTTGTCCGAATGTCGGACCTGACCTAATGCCGCTAATGCCGCAGGAGCACTTCAAACAGCGCCTGCTGGACATGGGCGCCGCCGACGTGGTGCTGGCCGTCTTCGCCGAGAAGGCGATCGGCAAGCCCAAGCCGGTGAAGGTGGACATCGTCGGCATCACGATCCCGAACCGCTTTGTGGTCGGATTCGGCATGGACGCATACGGTTACTGGCGCAATCTGCCGTGCCTGGGGGCGATACAGACCGAGAACCAGTCACTACGGCTGCAATCCCCACGTATCGACGAATTTGCGAATGCCATTCGGATGCGCCATGGTTGTGATCTTATAGCAACGTTAATTGCTAAAAACAAGTTGTAAATTTATAACTATCCTTAGAATAGTGCTATCTTCGGTTTTTAACTTGAAAATGGCGTTATATGAAATTATTCCGAGTATTTATAGGTGCCGCCGCGATATTCGCTTCGGTTCACGCGGATGCAGCTCAGCACACCTATGCTGTCAAAGGTTATCAAGGGCCAGAATGGGCTTCACCGATCAGCTCGGAATTACTTAGCCTCTATCAGGTAGGAACCAACTTCAGTGGAACTTTCACGTTGGACGACTCGGCTCCGCCCTTCAGATATCCAGAAATACGCGAATATCGCACTGGTTTTAGTGGTGCAATCAATGTCGGTGGCAACGAGATCAAGTTCGCCGACAGCCTGGTCTACACTTTCCTCCCGTCCAATAGTCCGCCCTGGCTCACCATGTTGGGCGGAAATGCATGGGGTACCGGCGGCACGATTAGTGAGTCGCAGTCCGTTAGCGGCCTTCATTTGGACGGCCTGCAGATTTCATTCGGTCTCGATCCTTCTCTTCAGCTTTCCAACGATGCGCCGCTAGCTACTTGGGTGGCAGCGGCGAATCCACAATACGGTTCTCTTTATCTGGACTACGTCGACGCAAACGGTCAATCGTTTGGGGGTTGGTGACAAATCACTGAAATGACGCAAATATCTCCGGTACCAGAACCGGATTCGGTTGCGATGCTCACGATGGGAATTGCAGTATTACTGGCTGCGGCATCGCGCCGAGGCCGTCAAAACGAAACGAATACTGCCCGCCTTAAAGTGCTTTTGTAGACGGCCGATCTGCTGGTTGGAGCTTTCGGATGGCCGGACTAGCGAAAGTGAGCGACGGGGGCCACACCGTCGCTCACTCTAGATAGAAGCCGTTACCTTTACAGCGCCAGGCGCGCGCGGGCCGCGTCGTATTCGGCCTTCAGACGCGCGACCATCTCGGCGGTGGTCGGCACGTCGTCCATCAGGCCCACGCCCTGGCCGGCGCCCCAAATGTCGCGCCAGGCCTTGGCGCTGCCGGAGCCGAAGTTCATCGAGCTCTTGTCGGCCTGCGGCAGCGCGTCCGGATCGAGGCCGGCGTTGATGATGGATTTCTTCAGGTAGTTGCCATGCACGCCGGTGAACAGGCTCGAATACACGATGTCGGCGGCCGACGATTCGACGATGGCGTCGCGGTACTCATCGCTGACGTTCGATTCCTTGGTCGCCAGCCAGCGCGAGCCAATATAGGCGAAGTCCGCGCCCATCGCCTGCGCGGCCAGGATGGCGTCGCCGGTGGCGATGGCGCCGGACAGCGCGATCGGGCCGTTGAAGAATTTGCGCACCTCGCCCACCAGCGCGAACGGCGACAACGTGCCGGCATGGCCACCGGCGCCGCTGGCGACCAGGATCAGGCCATCGACGCCCGCTTCCAGCGCTTTTTCGGCGTGGCGGATCGAGACGATGTCGTGCATGACGATGCCGCCGTAGCTGTGGATCGCGTCCAGCATCTCTTTCGGCGGCGCGCGCAGCGACGAGATGATGATCGGGATCTGGTGCTTGACGCAGACTTCCACGTCGTGGGCGAGGCGGTCGTTCGATTGGTGCACGATCTGGTTGACGGCGATCGGGCCGACGCGTTTGTCCGGATTGGCTATCTGGTAATCGGCCAGTTCGTTTTGCAGGTCGGTCAGCCAGACGTCGAGCGTTTCCGCCGGGCGGGCGTTCAGCGCCGGGAAGGAGCCGACGATGCCCGCCTTGCACTGCGCCGCCACCAGCGCGGGGCCGCTGGCGATGAACATCGGGGAGGCGATTACGGGAAGTGAAAGATTTTGTAACGCTGCAGGCAGGGCCATGGCGAACTCGCTGACGTAAGTTGATCGGGGTGTGACTGTCTCAGACGATTATAAGCTGAAAATAGTACGATCGTGCCAAAAATAGGTGGAGTGCTCTAGAAGTTGGCGAAGGCCGGTGGCGGCTTGGTGGCGGATTACGCGCTTTGCGCTAATCCGCCAGGTTCCGCCCTCGGCTCACGTATTAAGTAAGTACTCACCTTCGACGCGCGCCGCTAAACTGCGCACCAGCTGTCGAACCGCCCACGTGGCCAGCGCCTCCGGCGTCTCCTTCAAAAAACGCGCGTTGGCTGTCTCGAACACCGGCATCGCCAGCAGCAACGCCGGCACATCGCTCAACGCGATCCGCTGCCGCTCCAAAAGCAAAAACTTCAGCAGCACCTTGATCGCGTTCTGCGCGTTGCGCACCGGGTCCGCCTCCAGATAAGCCAGCCGCGACCTGGCCCGCGCCAGCGCGCCCGCCACGTCGCTGAACGGCCGTCCGTGCCCCGGAATCACCAGGCGCACATCCAACGCCGCGATCACGTCGAGCGTGGCCCGCTCCTCGGCGAAACCGGATTCGCCATCGAGTTCCGGGAAGATCACGCCGAAGCCGTTCTCCCACAACGCGTCGGCCGACACCAGCACGCGCTCCGCCGGACAGTAAAAAATCAGCGAGTGCGGATCGTGCCCCGGCGCGCCCAGCGCCTGCCACTCCATGCCGCCCAACGCCAGCACCTCGCCCGGGGCGATGGTGGCGTCGAAGGTGAATCGCTCGCAGCGCTGGCCGGTGGCCTTGAAACTGAGCGCGTCGACGTCCCAGTCCCGCACCTTGTCCGCCTCGGCGACCGGAATCGCGACGCGGCTGCCGTAATGCGCCTGCAGCGTGGCGTTGCCGCCGCAATGGTCGGAGTGAAGATGGGTATTGAGCACCAGGTCGAGATGCCGGCCTTGCAGCGCGTGCCGCACCAGTTCCAGCGTTTGGGGCGCGTGGGTCAGATAGCCGGTGTCGATCAGGGCCGCGTCGTCGCGTCCCAACAACAGCACGTTGTTCGAGGACAGCCAGCCCCGCTCGAATACCTGGATCGAGGCCGGCAGCGCGTTCATTGCTGGAAATCGTCGTCGAAATTCACCGCCAGTTCGCGCCGGCGGATCTCCGCCCAGACGCCGCGCTTGTAGTCGTCGTCCGCCTTGGACCAGTTGACGATTTCCTCGATGGTGCGCAGGCATCCCATGCAATAACGCCGGTCGGCGTCCATCTTGCACAGGCTGACGCAGGGTGATGGGACGGGGGTGGCGAGCTCGGGGACCGCGCCCGGGGCTGCTAAGTTAGTTGGATCACTCATGACCACATTATGACCCGAATGCGCTTGACTTGGGGAACGCGAAGCCTATACTACCATCCATGTAGATGGTAACTGGATGGAGACGTATGGCTAAGCAAGAACTAAAACTGAAGACCGCCGAGTCGGAAAAGATCACGATCAACCTCGGTCCCATCGACCTGGGGCAGATCGATTTGCTGGTGCAGGAGGGGTTTTATTCCAACCGCACCGATCTGATCCGGACGGCGATCCGCAATCAGTTAAACGAGCACGCCGACGTGGTGAAGCAAACGGTGGCGCGCAAAAGCCTGGTGCTCGGAATGCAACATTACACCCGCTCGGATCTCGAGGCGGTGCAGGCGGCCGGCCAGCGGCTGCAGATACAGGTACTTGGTTTGGCCAGTATCGCCAGCGACGTGTCGGTCGAATTGGCGCTGGCGACCATCGATTCGATTTTTGTACTAGGTTCGCTACACGCCAGCGCGGTGATCAAAACCGCATTAGCCCAACGAATCCACTAAAGGACAGCTATGAAATTACCGTTTATGTCGAGCGTGCGCAGTGCCGCACAAAAGCTCATTAACAAGGGCGCCACGGCCGCCGTGCAAAAAGCCATGGAAAGCATGATCGAACTGCAGCAAAAGCAGCAGCAACAACGCGCCGCCGGACCGCAGCCGGCATCGCCATCGGCGGCCCAACCGTCATCGCCACCGCATATGCGCGACATTAACCCGCCGCCCGAATATGTGGCGCCGCGTTCCGCGCCCCAATCGACCGCCGACAGCGCGCGTGTTCACGCCGAGTCGACGGCGAAACCGGCCGCCAATCAGGCCAGTCACACCGCCAAAGCGGCCGCCGAACCGCAGCAGCAGGCCACGCCGGCCAGCGCGCCCAATCCGGCCACCAATCCGACCGAATACGCGCAAGACATGCTGAACCGGATGGGCATCAAGATCGATCTGCAGTCCATCGATCTGCAGTCCAACTTCGGCATGGACATGGGTTCGATCATGAATCCCACCAAGGCCGCGCCGCTGCCGGAAGGTGCGAAGTTCATCAGCGGCAGCTATGCCAACCACGCCGGCAGCCGCAATTACAAGTTGTATGTGCCGTCGACCTACACCGGCCAGGCCATGCCGTTGCTGGTGATGCTGCACGGCTGTACGCAAAACCCCGACGATTTCGCCGCCGGCACGCAGATGAACCAGGTGGCAGAGGAGATGGGCTGCTTCGTCGCCTATCCGGAGCAGACGGCCGGCGCCAACCACTCGAAGTGCTGGAACTGGTTCAACGCCATCGACCAGCAACACGGCCAGGGCGAGCCATCCATCATCGCCGGCATCGCACAGCAGATCATCGACGAGTATCCCGTCAACGAGCGCCAGGTGTATGTGGCCGGGCTGTCGGCCGGTGGCGCGATGGCGGTCATCGTCGGCACCTTGTATCCGGAGCTGTTCGCGGCGGTCGGCGTGCATTCGGGCCTGCCGTTCGCCTCGGCGCAGGATTTGCCGTCGGCGCTAAGCGCCATGAAGCGCGGCGCCAGCAGCGCGCACAAGGCCGGCAATGGTTCGCAGCCGATCATCGTGTTCCACGGCGACAGCGACACCACGGTCAACCCGCGCAACGGCGAGCAGGTCATCGCGCAACGCCTGCATAGCCACAAGGGCGCGCCATCGATCCAGTCGGGCAGCGTGCCGAATGGCTATCGCTACACGCAGACCACGCACACCAAGGCCGACGGCACGCCGCTGGGCGAGCATTGGGTGGTGCACGGGGCGGGCCACGCGTGGTCGGGCGGCAGCGCGCACGGCACGTACACCGATGCCAAGGGGCCGGACGCCAGCCGCGAGATGCTGCGGTTTTTCCGGACGGTGAGCTAGGCCTCGGCCCGCGATCACGTCTAGAGACACGTAGGGCGGATTAGCGCAGCGTAATCCGCCATGAGTCGCCGACGGCGCATGCATGGCGGATTACGGCTTCGCCTAATCCGCCCTACGTGGTTCCGGGGTCCGGTTCAGGTCTACATGCTGCTTGAGGCACGCCGGACACCAGCAGCTGGCGCCCGGCGCCGACGGCACCGGCAGCGCCGCCGGCAAATATGTGCACCAGCAGGGCTGCGCCGCCGTCGCGGGGTCGGCGTCCACCATGGCGCACGAGAATTCGGCGCCGCAACGCGAGCAGGTACTCATAGGGCGGCAAGTTGGCTGGTCATGCGGTCCAGCGTATCGGATGATCTCGGAAAATACAACCGGATAGCCCTATAATGCGTAACTGATCGCAGCGATCGCAGCCACAGGCTGTAAAATTGCACAAAATTTTTAACCGGACTCGCCATGACCCAACTGACTAACCTTAACTTAGGCATGAATGACGACTTGACCGCGGTGTCGCCGCAGATCAAGGCGCAGATTCTGGCCGAGGCCCTTCCCTACATCCGTAATTTCCATGGCAAGACCATTGTCATCAAATACGGCGGCAATGCGATGACCGACGAGCGCCTGAAGCACGGCTTCGCCCGCGATGTCATTTTGCTCAAACTGGTGGGCATGAATCCGGTCGTGGTGCACGGCGGCGGTCCGCAAATCGACAACGCGCTGAAAAAAATCGGCAAGCAGGGCACCTTCGTGCAGGGCATGCGCATCACCGACGAAGAGACCATGGAAGTGGTGGAGTGGGTGCTCGGCGGCGAAGTCCAGCAGGACATCGTGATGCTGATTAATCACTACGGCGGCCAGGCCGTGGGCCTGACCGGCAAGGACGGTGGCCTGATCCGCGCCAAGAAGATGGCGATGCCGGACAAGGAAAATCCAGGCCAGTTCCTCGACATCGGCTTCGTCGGCGAGATCGACGCGATCAACCCGGCCGTCGTCAAGGCGCTGCAGGACGACGCCTTCATCCCGATCATTTCGCCGATCGGCTTCGGCCAGGATGGCCAGGCGTACAACATCAACGCCGACGTCGTCGCCGGTAAGATCGCGGAAATCCTGAAAGCCGAAAAGCTGATCATGATGACCAACATCGCCGGCGTTCAGGACAAACAAGGCAATCTGGTGACCGACCTGTCGGCGCGCGAGATCGACGAGATGTTCGCCGACGGGACGATTTCGGGCGGTATGCTGCCTAAAATATCATCAGCGCTGGACGCCGCGAAGTCCGGCGTCAATACGGTTCACATCATCGACGGGCGAATTGAACACTCTTTATTGCTCGAAGTGTTGACCGAACAGGCATTTGGAACTATGATCCGGTCTCACTGAAAAAACGGCGATGCACTTTTAGCCGCGTTTTTGAGTGCATCGTCATACCAGTACGCCCTTTTAGCTCAGTGGTAGAGCACTCCCTTGGTAAGGGAGAGGCCACGTGTTCAATCCACGTAAAGGGCACCACTTCCCTGCTTTCCCCCCTCCCGCAGCACCTTCCCCGCTTGTCCTTAACTATTTAATAAATCCGCTCCACCGTCATGCCGCGTTGGCGCAGCAGTTCCGGCACGCTTCCCTTGCCGATCAAATGCAGCACGCCGATCGCCGCGACGCTGTTGTTTTCACGCGCCATCAGCTTGGCCATGCTGTCGGCCAGCGCCGGATTGCGGCCGTCCAGCAGCACCTTCTGCACGAAGCGGCCGGAGAAGGTGTCGTCGCGCTCCGCCTGGGCGGCCAGCGCGTCGAGCGCCTTGATGTCGGCGTTGCGCCAGGCCTCGGCGATCTCGCGCGCCTGCTTGGCTTGCTCCTTGTCCTCGATGCCGGCGATGGTCTCCTGCAGGAACAGCAGCTGCTCGGCCGGCGACAGACTGCCGAACAGGCCCAT
Organism: Duganella sp. GW821-FHT07F09; assembly: GCF_059418705.1. Lineage (NCBI taxonomy): Bacteria > Pseudomonadati > Pseudomonadota > Betaproteobacteria > Burkholderiales > Oxalobacteraceae > Duganella > Duganella sp. GW821-FHT07F09. The sequence goes on from NZ_JBWKQJ010000002.1 coordinate 417,490, forward strand.
TTGGCCCTCCGGCGATTCCAGTTCGATGACTTTCTGGCCACGGTCGTGCGCCTGTTTGGCCAGGTGGGCGTCGACCGCCTGCGCGGCGTCGTAGCCCTGGCTGGCGAATTCGCTCACCGTCAGCACGCTGGCGAGCAACCATGGCTTCATCGCCGCCACGGTCTGCGGTTCGATCTTGTACTGCTTGAGCAGAACGTCGAGCCGGTGCCGCCATTCCGGCGACAACGCCGGCGCGGCCGCGCCGGGTCCCACCAGGCCATACTTCTGCACCGCCCGCGCCAGTTTTTGCGGATCGCCCAACGGATCGATTTCCAGCGCCAGCACGGACGCCTGCTTCAACACGCCGGCCACGCGCGGCTCGAGCGGATAGAAATCCTTCGAGCCGACATGGATGGTGCCGAACAGGTATAGCGCATGTTCGCCGCTGCGCACCTTGAACAGCGCGCCACGGTTGGGCGCCCGCTCCTGGCCCGCCGCCTGGTCCGCCGCCCAGGTGGGGCCGAGGGCAAAGCAGAACAAACTGCAGAACATCACTATAATCTGGCGTCGCATGGCTTCCTTTGTAGATTGGTCTCCCGTGAATATTACTCGTAACTCACCCGTGTGGTTGTTCGATCTCGACAATACACTGCACAACGCCTCCCACGCCATCTTCCCGGCGATCATGGCGAACATGAACGTCTATATCGCCCGCGTGCTGGGCGACGGCGTCACGCCGGCCGGCGAGGATGTCGTCAACGCCGCGCGCACCAAGTACTGGCGCAGGTACGGCGCGACGATACTGGGACTGGTCAAGCACCATGGCGTAATACCTGCCCACTTCCTGCACGAGACCCACGCGATCGCCGAGCTGACCGAGATGATCCGCGCCGAGCGCGGATTGCGCCAGCTGATGCGCCGCCTGCCCGGACGCAAAATCCTGCTCACCAACGCGCCGCACCGCTATTCGACGCAGGTGCTGCGCCATCTGGGCCTGCACCGTGAATTCGGCCAGCACGTCTCGGTCGAATCGATGACGGTGCACAGGCAGATGCGCCCCAAGCCGTCCAAGCTGATGCTGCGCAACCTGATGCGCCGCCACCGCCTGACGCCGGAGCGCTGCATCCTGGTCGAGGACACGCTGGCCAATCTGCGCAGCGCCCACGCGCTCGGCATGCGCACCGCGTGGATCACCCAGTATCTGACCATCGGCGACACCGCCGGCCTGGCGCATCCCCAAAAAAGGCTAATTCGCCCCGCTTATGTCGATGTCAAAGTAAAATCTGTCAGGAATCTGCCGGCACGCCTGCATCATCTGCGCTGATTCCCCTCTTTTTCGACACCTATCCGCGAGATCACATGGCAAGCACACCGCCGGGCCAGCGCCGCCTTGAAATCCTCCGAGCGCTGGCGGAGATGCTGGAACAGCCCAAGGGCGACAAGATCACCACGGCCGCGCTGGCGCGCAAGCTCGAGTTTTCCGAGGCCGCGCTGTACCGGCATTTCGCCAGCAAGGCGCAGATGTTCGAGGGGCTGATCGAATTCATCGAGTCCACCGTTTTCGGCCTGATCAACCAGATTGCCGAACGCCAGGCCGACGGCCTGACGCAGGCGCGCGACATCGTCGGCATGCTGCTGCAATTCGCCAGCCAGAATCCGGGCATGACGCGGGTGCTGATCGGCGAGGCGCTGGTCAACGAGGACGAACGCCTGCAACTGCGCATGAACCAGTTCTACGACCGCATCGACCTGGCGCTCAAACAGGCGTTGCGACAGTCGGTGGCGGAGGGGCAGGCGCACGAGAACGAAGTGCAGGCGCGCGCAGGCATGCTGACCAGTTTTGTCATCGGCCGCTGGCACCGTTATGCCAAGAGTGGCTTCAAGAACAACCCGTCGCAGGACGCCCCGCTGCAAATCGCGCTGCTGTTATCGTAAATGGAAATGAACGCTGAATGTTTCGCACTGCTGGACGACGCCAGTCCCGGCAACGGCCGTGAAGGAGAGGCCGCGCAACCCGCGCCCTCGCGTTCGCGGCTGTACACCGGCCATCTGGGCACGCTGCGCTGCGACGACATCGGCCAGTGGCCGCAAGTGCTCGAGCAGATGCGTGCGGCGCTGACGCGCGGCGAGCACGCGGTTACCCTGTGCGCCTATGAGCTGGGCGCGCAGCTGCTCGATATCGGCACCGCCCCGCCGGCGGGCGGGCCGCTGGCGCAAATTCTGCTGTTCAAGGATTGCGCGTCGCTGACCAACGCCGAAGTGGGCGACTGGCTGGCCGCACGCTCGTTCCCGATCGACCGGCCGGCCGGCATCGCCGACATCCGCGCCAACATCGGCCGGGACGAATTCGACGCCGCGCTGGCGCGCATCCACGACTACATCGAGGCCGGCGATACCTACCAGGTCAACTACACCTACCGGCTGCGCTTCGACGCCTTCGGCGGCATCCACGCGCTGTACGCGCGCCTGCGCGGCCGCCAGCCGGTGCCCTACGGCGCGCTGGTGGGACTGGAGGACGGCTCGGCCATCCTGTCGCTGTCGCCGGAGCTGTTCGTGCGCCACCAGGACGGCGTGCTGACGGCGCGGCCGATGAAGGGCACGGCGCCGGCCGCGCCGCCGGCGCAGGCGGCCGAGAACATCCTGCGCGCCACCGTGCTGGCGGCCGATCCGAAGAACCGCGCCGAAAACCTGATGATCGTCGACCTGCTGCGCAACGACATCGGCCGCATCGCCCGCACCGGCAGCGTGAAGGTGCCTGCGCTGTTCGAGGTGCACCGCTACAGCAGCGTGCTGCAAATGACGTCGACCGTCACCGCAGAACTGCGCGACGACGCCACGCTGGCCGACATCTTCGAGGCGCTCTATCCGTGCGGCTCGATCACCGGCGCGCCCAAGCGCCGCACGATGGAGATCATCGGCGAGCTGGAACCGGACCCGCGCGGCATCTACACCGGCGCCATCGGCTGGTTCGATCCGGACAAGGAAGGCAAAGTCGGCGACTTCTGCATGTCGGTGCCTATCCGCACCCTGGCGCTGGGCGCGCCGGACGGTATCGACGGCGTGCGCCGGGGCGAGATGGGCGTGGGCGCCGGCATCGTCTTCGACAGCGACGCCGCCGGCGAATACGCCGAGTGCCAGTTGAAGGCGCGCTTCCTCACCGGCCTGAAAAACGACTTCGAAATCTTCGAGACGATGTACGCCACGCCCCAGGGCGGGGTCCGCCACCGCGCGCGCCACCTGAAGCGCCTCGCCGCGTCGGCGGCCTACTTCGGCTACGCTTGGGACGAGGCGGCGGCCAACGCCTATCTGGACACCGCCTGCCACATGCTCGCGGACGACGCGCCCCCACCACCAGCGGCAGGCATCGCGTACCGCCTGCGATTGGCGCTGGGTTCATCGGGGGCGTTCTCGGTGCAGCACGCGCCGCTGGCGCCGCTCACGCAACCGGTGCGCGTGCTGCTGGCCGGCGACGCCACCGCCTCCGGCGACCTGTTCCTGCGTCATAAAACCAGCGTCCGGGCGCGCTACGACGCCGCCTGGCGCGACGCCGAGGCGCACGGCGCCTTCGACACGCTGTTCTTCAACGAGCGCGGGGAACTGACCGAGGGTGGGCGCAGCAGCGTCTTCGTGCGCATCGACGGCCGCTGGCTGACGCCGCCCCTGGCCTGCGGGGTGCTGCCCGGAGTGATGCGCGGCGTGCTGCTCGACGATCCCGAATGGAACGCCAGCGAGGCGGTGATCACGCGCGCCATGCTGGAGCGCGCGCAGGACATCGTCGTCTGCAATGCCCTGCGCGGCGCGATGAAGGCGACGCTTTAAAGGTCCACGATCATCTCGAAACCGCCGTAGATCATGCGCTTGCCGTCGAAGGGCATGCTCTTGGGATCCATGAAGTCGGCCAGGCGCGGGTCCTTCATGACTTTCTCGTTGATCTCGTCGCGCTTGGCGCGCGATTCGTAGACGATCCAGGAAAACGCCACCACTTCGTTTTCCTTCAGATCCACGCTCATCGGGAACGAGGTGACCTTGCCGGGCGGTACGTCGTCCCCGATGGTTTCACGGAACTCCAGCGCGCCGTATTCCTTCCAGACCGCGCCGCAGGCCAACGACATTTTTTTGTACGCTTCGATGTTCTCTTTAGGTACCGGAATCACAAATCCATCGACATATGCCATGACTGTCTCCTAGTTATTGGGTGAACAATCAGATTAGTCAACTAACCACCGGATGACAAGCGACATAGCTTAGGGTGAATCAAAACGATTGACGATTTTCAGCCGGCGTCGACGAAGCGTTTCCGGTAGGCGCCCGGCGTGGTCGCGGCCAGCCGGCGGAAATGATGCCGCAGCGATTCCTCGGAACCGAAGCCGGCCCGTTCGGCGATCTGCGCCAGCGGCACGTCCGGCACTTCCAGCATCTCCTTGACGAGCGCCACCCGCTCGCGGATCAGCCACTCGAGCGCGCCCAATCCCGTTGCTTGCTGGAACTGACGCTGCAAGGTGCGCGGACTCATCGCGGCGCGCTCGGCCATGCTGGCGACCGTGTGCGGCCGCTCCGGATGGCTGCGCAGCCAGTCCATCAGTTTCGACAGCCTGCCCTGCTCGCCCTGCGCCATCGGGCGCGGCAGGAACTGCGCCTGTCCGCCCTCCCGGTGCGGCGCCACCACCAGCCGCTGCGCGACCAGATTGCCGACGCGGGCGCCGTGGTCGCGCCGCACCACGTGCAGCAGCATGTCGAGCCCGGCGGCCGAGCCGGCCGCGGTGATGACCTGGCCGGTGTCCACATACAAATGGTCCGGCTGGACGTCGATGTTCGGGTAGCGCTTGGCCAGCTTGTCGGCGTAGCGCCAGTGGGTGGTGGCGCGCTGGCCGTCCAGCACGCCGGCGGCGGCGAGCACGAAGACGCCCGAACAGATCGAGCACAGGCGCGCGCCACGACGGTGGGCGGCGCGGATCAATTCAAGCAGCGTGGGCGGGGGCGGCTCGTCGGCGTCGCGCCAGCCGGGGATGACGATGGTGTCGGCCAGCGCCAGCAACTCGGGCGCGTACGGGGCCTGCACGGTGATGCCGCCGGCCGCGCGGATCGGCCCCGGCTCGATGGCGCAGACGGCGAAGTCGTACCAGTCGACGTCCAGTTCGGGACGCTCCAGGGCGAACAGTTCGACCGTGCAGCCGAACTCGAAGGTGCACAGCCGGTCGTAGGCCAGCGCGACAACGAGATGTTTTTTCATGGCGTGATCTTAACGCAGAATGGCGGATGCGCCACTTATGGGGATAGCGGTGGCCAGGGACAATAGGGTCACCGTTCAAACACGTAGGGGGGATTAGGCGGCACGCCGTAATCCACCATGCATGAGCCGCCGACGGAGCTTGGCGGATTACGCTGCGCTAATCCGCCCTACGTGGAACTCGTCTACCCAGGAGATAACATGCAAGCCAAATCCCTCGTCAGCGCCATCCCGGCCGCCTCCAGCGCCGCCGCCCTCGCCCACTTCGAAGCCAGCTTCACCTACGAAACCGATTGCTGGGACGTGCACGACGCGCTCGCCGGCGGCAAGCAGGATTTCGTGTTGCTGGATGTGCGCGGCACGGAGAAGTACGCCGCCGGTCATGTGCCCGGCGCGCTGGATCTGACGCACCGCAAGATCATCGGCTCGAAGATCGCCGAATTCCCGGACGATACGCTGTTTGTCGTCTACTGCGCCGGCCCGCACTGCAATGGCGCGGCGCGCGCCGCCGTGCGGTTGGCGCAACTGGGGCGCCCCGTCAAACTGATGGCGGGCGGCGTCACCGGCTGGCTCGACGAAGGCTTCGCCCTCGCCACCGCCCCGGCCGGCGAGCCGCACCAGGACTGATTACATCGCCAGCGCTTTTTCGACCGCGCCGACCAACTGCTTGTCGTCCGGTTTGACTTTGCTGCCGAAGTTATCCACAACCTTGCCGTTGCGGTCGATCAGGTATTTGTGGAAGTTCCAGGCCGGCGCCTTGCCGGTCGCCTTGATCAGGTTGGCGAAGAGCGGATTCGGCTCCTTGCCCGACACCACCGACTTGGAGAACATCGGGAACTTCACGCCATAGGTGTTGTAGCAAAAATCGGCGATTTCCTTGCTGCTGCCCGGCTCCTGCTGGCCGAAGTCGTTGGACGGGAAGCCCAGCACCACCAAGCCCTTGCCGCCGTATTTGGCGTACATCGCCTCCAACCCCTCGTACTGGTTGGTGAAGCCGCAGTACGACGCGGTATTGACCACCAGAATCACCTTGCCCGAGTACTGGCACAGGTCTTGCGGCGCCTCGTCCTGCAGACGCTTGAACGTTTGTTTGAGGATGGCCGGACAATTGGCCGGCGCGGCCGTCGCCGCAGGCGCCGTCCCGGCCGCGACGGCGGGGGCTTGCGCGAACGCCGAGGCGCCCGCCAACAAGGTCAGCGAGGAAACTACGCACAACTGGGCAATTGTCTTGGACATGGTCGAGGTCGCTAAGAGTAAAAAAATCATTCTATGCCAATCCGCAAGAGCTTGCCTGACGAGCATGCGAAATCATAAACTTCGGCGTTCCTTTGACCGAGATTAAGCGACCGCGACCGTAGTAGCCGACACTGGGTATCCGCTTTAAACCCAAGGCCGCAAAGGAGGTCGACATGCGTATCCTATTGGCACTGATGCTGTTTGCCGCCAGCCACGCGGTGCCTGCGGCACCGGCGCAAACGCTGGCGCGGTCGTCCGTGCCGCTGGTCGCGTTGCCGTACATGAAGGCGGAACAGGTCACGGTCTCGGGCTTGTCCGCCGGCGCCTACATGGCGGTGCAGTTCCAGGTAGCGTTTTCGCGGACGATCAAAGGCGCCGGCATCATCGCCGCCGGGCCGTATTTCTGCGCGCGCGGCAATGTGCTCACCGCCACCACCGTCTGCAGCTGCACGAACGACGTGTTCCCCTGCCAGGTCGCCCCGCGCGCCACCCGCGTGCGCGAGCTGATCGCAGTCACCGACTGGTATGCCGCACTGCAGGCGATCGATCCGACCAGCGCCATGGCCGGACACCGGATCTGGATGCTGTCGGGCACCGCCGATACCGTCGTGCCCCAGGCGGTCGTCAACGACCTGCAAAGCTTCTACCGGCACTATGTCGCGGCGAATCGTATTTCCTACAAACGCGATTTGCCCGTCCAGCACGCCATGCCGACGGACAACTTCGGCAACGCCTGCGCCAAGCTGGCCTCGCCGTTCATCAACAATTGCGGCTTCGACGCGGCGGGGGAATTGCTGAAGTGGATCTACGGTCCGCTGGCGGCGCGCAACCCAGCCGGCCCGGCGGGCCGCTTCGTCGTGTTCAACCAGGCGGAATTTCTGGCGCATCCGCGCATGCACGGCATGGCCGAGCGCGGCTATCTGTACGTGCCGCCGGCCTGCGACAACGCCGGCAACAACGGCTGCCGGCTGCACGTGGTGTTCCACGGCTGCCTGCAAGACCTGGAAGAGATCGGCACCACTTTTATCGAAAGGGCCGGCTACAACGCCTGGGCCGACAGCAACAAACTGATGATCCTGTATCCGCAGGCGGCGTCGATCGGACAGTACAAGAACCCCAACGCCTGCTGGGATTGGTTCGCCTACGACGACCTGCGCTACCCGCAGAAAGGCGGCCGCCAGATGAAGGCCGTCAAACGCATGGTCGACCGGCTCACCGGCGCGCCGGCGGCCATGCTACCGACGGCGCCGCCGGTCCCACCCGCTAAATGCCGCCTAGGCAAATGTACTTAACCACCAGGAACTCATCGATGCCGTGATGCGACCCTTCACGGCCCAGGCCCGACTGCTTGACGCCGCCGAACGGCGCCACCTCGTTCGAGATCAGGCCGGTGTTGACGCCGACGATGCCGCATTCCAGCGCCTCGGCCACGCGCCAGATGCGGCCGATATCGCGCGAGTAGAAGTAGCTGGCCAGGCCGAACTCGGTGTCGTTGGCCAGGGCGATGACCTCCTCGTCGGTCTTGAAGCGGAACAGCGGCGCCAGCGGGCCGAAGGTCTCCTCGCCGGCGACCAGCATGTCGTTGCCGACGTCGGCGATGACGGTCGGCTGGAAGAAGCTGTGACCCAGCGCGTGGCGTTTGCCGCCGGTCAGCAGGCGGCCGCCCTTGGACAGCGCGTCGGCCACATGCTCCTCGACCTTCTGCACGGCCTTCTCGTCGATCAGCGGGCCTTGCGTGACGCCCTCCTCGACGCCGTTGCCGACCTTGAGTTTTTCGACGGCGGCCACCAGTTTTTCGGCGAATTGTTCGTACACCCCGTCCTGCACATACAGGCGGTTGGCGCACACGCAGGTCTGGCCGGCGTTGCGGTATTTGGAAGCGATCGCCCCTTCGACGGCGGCATCGAGGTCGGCGTCGTCGAACACGATGAACGGCGCGTTGCCGCCCAGTTCCAGCGACAGTTTTTTGATCGTCGGCGCGCTTTGCTCCATCAGCAGCCGGCCGATGGCGGTGGAACCGGTGAAGGTCAGCTTGCGCACGATGGGGTTGGACGTCATTTCGCCGCCGATATCCTTGGAGGCGCCGGTCAGCACGCTGAACACGCCCGGCGGCACGCCCGCGCGCCCGGCCAGTTCGGCCAGCGCCAGCGCGCAATACGGCGTGGCCTCGGCCGGCTTGAGCACCATCGGGCAGCCCGCCGCCAGCGCGGGGCCGGCCTTGCGGGTGATCATCGCGATCGGGAAGTTCCACGGCGTGATCGCCGCGCACACGCCGATCGGCTCCTTGGTCACCAGCAGGCGGCGGTCCGGCCACGGCGACGCCAGCGTCTCGCCGGCCACGCGCTTGGCTTCCTCGCCGAACCATTCGATGAACGAGGCGCCGTAGGCCACCTCGCCGCGCGACTCGGTCAGCGGCTTGCCCTGCTCCGCCGTCATCAACAGCGCCAGGTCGTCGGTGTTTTCCAGGATCAGGTCGTTCCACTTGCGCAGAATGGCGGCGCGCTCCTTGGCGGTCTTTTTGCGCCACGCCGGCCAGGCGGCGTTGGCGGCGTCGATGGCCCGTTTTGTTTCGGCCGCGCCCATGCGCGGCACGGTGCCGATTTGCTCGCCGGTGGCGGGATTGGTCACCGGATGGGTTTCGCCGTTGTCGGCGTCGCTCCAGACGCCGTTGATATAGGCTTGCTGGCGCAGCAGTGTGGGGTCTTTCAGTTGCAGCATCGGTCGGTCCTCCTCACGCAAAGAATGACTATGCCATAGACCGCGCCGGCGTGATTTACACTACGGTGAACGAGGACAGGTCCGGGTGCGGCGGCGGGAAGCTCAGTTCCATGCCTTCCAGCGTCTCCAGCAGCAGGCTGGCGATCACCAGGTTGCGGTGGGTCTTGGAGTTGGCCGGCACGATGTACCACGGCGCGTGCGGCTGGTCGGTCTCGCGGATGGCTTGCTCGTAGGCGCGCTGGTACTCGTTCCACTTCTTGCGCTGCTCGATGTCGGTGGGGGCGAACTTCCACTGCTTGTCCGGATCGTCCAGGCGCTCCTGCAGCCGCTCGCGCTGCTCCTCCTTGGAGATATGCAGGAACACCTTGACGATCACGGTGCCGGTTTCGGCCAGCATGCGCTCGAAATCGCGGATCTGCGCGTAGCGGCGCTTGCACTCTCCGCCGTCGATCATGCCCTGCACCTTGGTGATCAGCACATCCTCGTAGTGGCTGCGATTGAAAATCGCGATCTGCCCCTTGACCGGCACATGCTGATGCACCCGCCACAGGTAATCGTGGGCCAGTTCCTCGTCGGTCGGCGCCTTGAAGGCGACCGCGCTCACGCCCATCGGGCTGACGCCGCTGAACATCGCGCGCACCGTGCCGTCCTTGCCGGAAGTGTCCATCCCCTGCAGCACCAGCAGCACCTTCTGCTTACGCTGGGCGTACAGCATGTTCTGCAACTCGGAAATGCGTTTGATCAGCGCGTCGGTACGCTCGATGTCCAGCGCCTTGCCCTTGGCTTTACTGAGTTTGGGATTGGCGGCGCGACTGGAGAAGGCGCTGTCGCCGGCGTCCTCGTCACGCAGTTTTTGTTTGTCGGCGGCGCGGAAGTGCTGGCGGGCGTTATGGGTCATGGCGGTCGATTCGATTTATATGATTTAGCTAGAATATCATTTCGCCGCCAGTCCGGCTGCCCGGTAGCCCCACCACGCCGCCTCCTCGAACACCGAGAAGCCGGAAAGGTCGGCATGGGCGAACAAAATCGGGCCGTCCACCTCGCGCAAGGCCTTCATGCCGGCGTTGGCGCGGAAGTTGGGCCATGGCGCCGCCATCGCGTGGCCGCGCAGGGTGATGTCCACCCGCTCGACGCAGGATGCGAACTGCGTGCCGTAGGCGGTTTTGAGGTCGGCGCCGGCCAGCGCCAGCAGTTCCTCCGGCTTGGCGGCCGCCATCCAGTGCCGGGCGCTGCTCGGCTTGCGGTCGGACAGCGCGATGTAGGCGCTGAAGACGGTCTTTTCCGGCGGCCGCACGCGGATATCCTGGTGGGTGGAGACGACATAGCCCAATCCCGGTTCGCTGTAGACGACGTTGTCCCACGACAGCGGCGGCGAATGCGGCCCCTCCTGCAACTCCTGCGGAAAACGCTTGAGCAGGAAGTTGGCGACCATCCACGGCGCGTATTCGGGGATATGTTTGGCCGGATCGAAACCGTAGGCGGCGATGTTGTCCACAACCCGCGCGGCGACATAGATCGGCATCGCGCAGATGGCTTTGCGGGCGCGCACCAGATACGTGGTCGGCTTGCCGTTTTCGAGCTTGAAGCACAGGGCCTCGACGCCGTCCGCCGTTTTTTTCAGCGACACCACCGTGCCGGCGACACGCTTGATGCCCGAGGCGCGCTCCATGCCGGTGGCCAGCGGTTGCAGGCCGCCCGGCCACGTCAGCCAGGTGCCGCTGCTGGCGTTGGCGGCTGCGCCCCAGCGGCTGCAATAATAGTGCAGGCCGGCCCACGCCGAAACCTTGTCGTAGCGGGTGCCGTAGTCGTCGCGGCAGCAGTAATTCAGGTACCAGTGCAAGGTCGGCGAGCGATAACCGCTTTGCTCCAGCCACTGCTTGAGGGTGATGCGGTCCAGCGCCTGCCACTTCGGGTCCTCCGACGACATCACCGTCGGGAACACGAACACGCGACGGCCATCGGCGCCGTGGGTTTGCCGCAGCCGTTCCACTTCGGCGAAGAAGCGCGTGTGCTCGTCGATCTCCCATTGCGGCACGCCCTCGGTCGGCATGAAGCCTTCCTGCCACTGGCCGTTGTACAGCAGCCGCTCCTCCGGCGCATGCAGGATGAAGCGCTCGTCGTAGTAGGGCTTCTCGCCCATCGGGTCTTTTTGGATGATGCCAAGATCGGCCAGGATCTCGCGCACGTGCACCGATTCGGGCGATGGCAGCGGCAAATAATGCGCGCCGGTCGGATATTCGAACTCGCCGAAGGCGCCGCCGGCGGCGTTGCCGTGCGGTTGCGGGCCGTCGACCATCAGCATGTCGGTCTTGCCGAGCTTTTTGAGCTTCCACGCCGCGGTCAGGCCGGCGATGCCGGAACCGAGGATGGCGATATCGGTGTGCAGCACCTGCGACGGCGGCGGCAGCGGCTTGTTGCGTAGGTCGCGCAGGAAGTGGCCCTCGTCGCGGCCCGGATAGTGCAGCGTGGGCGTGATCTCCTGCCAGCGCTGGAAAGCGGCCACACTGCCCGCCGCCGCCAAGCCACCTGCGGCGCCGGCGCCGGCCCACACAAGAAAGGATCGGCGCAGCATCAGCGTATCACCCGGCGCCAATCCTGCTCGAACTCGTGCACCAGCGACTGCGTATTGAGGCGGTTGGGCTCCATCGGCAGCCGCTTCATATCGGGCGGGAAGATGAACATCTCGCGCGTGGTGTCGGCGTTCAGGTAGCGCATCGGCAAACGGTACTCGGCGGGCGGCGTGTACTGCGCCTGGGGCGTGGCGAGGATGAAGCCCCATTCACCGAACGACGGCACGTAGGCGTGATAAGGATAGGTTTTCATGCCGACTTCGCGCAACGTGGCGTCGATGGTCCAATAAGCGTGTGGCGCGAAGAACGGCGACGTCGATTGCACCGCCATCAGGCCGTTGGCCGCCAGGTGCTTGCGCAGCATGCCGTAGAACGGCACCGAGTACAGCTTACCCAGCGCGAAACTGGACGGATCGGGGAAATCGACGATGATGGCGTCGAACATGTCGTCGTTCTTTTGCAGCCAGACCGCCGCGTCGGCGTTGACCACGCGCACCCGCTTGTCGCTGAGCGAGCCGCCATTGAGCTTGACCAGTTCCTCGCGATTGGTGAAGGCGCCGGTCATCGCCGGGTCCAGGTCGACCAGGGTGACATGCTCGATATTCTTGTAGCGCAGGATCTCGCGCAGCGCCAGGCCGTCGCCGCCGCCCAGCACCAGCACCCGCTTCGCCCACGGCAAGGGCTGTAGCACCGGATGGACCAGCGCCTCGTGATACCGGTACTCGTCGCGCGACGAGAACTGCAGGTTGCCGTTGATGTACAGGCGCAGATCGTCCTTCCAGCGCGTGACCACCAGCCGCTGGTAAGGCGTGGTGGTGGCAAAGACGATTTCGTCGCCGAACAGGCCATGCTCGCCCCAGTAGGTCAGCTTGTCGGCCGACGCGAAGCCGGCCACCAGCACGAACATCACGGCCGACGCGCGCAGCATGCGGCCGGTGACGTTTTTGAGCTCCGCACGAAACACGCGAATTGTCCACAGGGCGACGCCGACGTTGAGCATCCCGAACAGGAAACCGGTGCGCACCAGGCCGAGGGTCGGCGCAAGCACCAGGGGGAACATGAGCGACACGGCCAGCGCGCCCAGATAATCGAAGGTCAGTACCTTGCTGACGATTTCGCTGAAGCCGGTCTGGCGCGCGTTCAGCGCGCGCATCACCAGCGGCACCTCCATGCCGACGAAAGCGCCGACCAGGAACACCATCAAGTACAGCATGGTGCGGAACGGCGCCGCCATCCACGAAAACGTCAGGAACAGGATCGCCGCCGACAGCCCGCCGACCAGGCCGACCGCCAGCTCGATATCGACAAAGCGTGACAGCACGTCCTCATCGCGCACATACTTGGAGAAGTGGGCGCCGACGCCCATCGCAAACAGGTAGCATCCGATCACGGTGGAGAACTGCAGCACCGAGTCGCCCAGCAGGTAGCTGGACAGGGCGCCAGCGATTAATTCATACGCCAGGCCGCAGGAAGCGACCACAAACACGGACAATATAAGAATCTTTTTGTTCATTTGGCTCTTTTGCACTAAGATGCTTCAGCGTTAGTAACTTAACCACAAGGTTCAACACTTTACCCCACTGAGAGCGCGCCGTGCCCGCCATCCTAAACTATCTGATTCACCTTTTACTGGCCGCCGTGCTGCTGGCCGTCTTTTTTGTCGTCTACACGCGCACGACGCCGGCCAACGAGGTGCTGCTGATCCGCCAGGGCAACCAGGCGGCGGCGCTATCGCTGGGCGGCGCGCTGATCGGTTTTTCAATCACCGTCGGTTCGGCGCTGATGCATACTGCGAATTACCAGGAGTTCTTCGCCTGGGCCTTCGGCGCGATGCTGGTGCAGGTGCTGGCGTATGCCATCACGACACGAGTGCTGAACATGTCGAAGGACCAGATCGAGGCGAACAACAGCGCCTTCGGCGGCCTGCTGGGGGCGATCTCCATTTCCATCGGCGTCATCAACGGCGCCTGCATTTCCTAATTTACGCGTAGTTTTACCCAACAGAGCGAGGACCATCATGGGCATCGGCAGCTTTATCAAGAAGCAGTTTATCGACGTACTGCAGTGGAACGAGGAAGTCGACGGCGTACTGGCCTGGCGCTATCCGATGCAGGATTTCGAGATCCAGAACGGCGGCGTGCTGGTGGTGCGCGAGTCGCAGATGGCGGTGTTCGTCAACGAGGGCCAGGTGGCCGACGTCTTCGGCCCCGGCACCCACAAGCTGACCACGCAAACCTTGCCGATCCTGACCAACCTGAAAAACTGGGACAAGCTGTTCGACTCGCCGTTCAAGTCGGATGTCTATTTTTTCAGCACCCGGGTGCAGACCGGCCGCAAATGGGGCACGCCGCAACCGATCACGATCCGCGACAAGGACTTCGACATGGTGCGCGTGCGCGCCTTCGGCATGTATTCGTACCGTGTGGCCGATCCGCGCCTGTTCTTCAAGGAGATCAGCGGCACGCGCGAGGTCTACACCCGCGACGAGGTGGAGGAGCAGCTGCGCGGCATCCTGATGGCGACCATGGCCAGCTCGCTGGGCGGCGCGCAGGTGCCGTTCCTCGACATGGCGGCCAACCAGGCGCTGATGGCGCAGCAGGTCAAGGGCGACCTGTCCACCGCGTTCGGCCGCTACGGTATCGGGCTCGATGAATTCAACGTCGCCAGCGTCAGCCTGCCGGAGGAACTGCAGGCCGCGCTCGACGAGCGCATCTCCGCAGGCATGAAGGGCGGCATGAGCGCCGACAAAATGGCCGGCTTCACGCGCTACCAGGTGGCCAGCGCGATCCCGATGGCGGCGTCGAACGAAGGCGGCCTGGCGGGCATCGGCGCCGGCCTGGGCGCCGGCATGACGGTCGGCCAGATGATGGGACAGGCGATGGCCGGCGCGGCGGCGCCCGCGGCCGCGGCACCTGCGGCACCCGCCGCGGCGCCGGCCGAGGACTCCATCGAAAACCGCCTGGAAAAGCTCAAAGGACTGCTCGACAAGGGCCTGATCTCGGCCGCCGACTACGACAGCACCAAGGCCGAACTGCTCAAAAAACTGATCGGCTGACAAGGACACATGCAAATCGTTTCCTGTCCCAGCTGCGGCGCGGAGGTCAAATTCCGCTCGCACGCCTCGGTCATGGCCGTCTGCGAATACTGCGGCACCAGCGTGCTCAAAGACGCCGACTCGGTCAAGGACCTGGGCAAGATGTCCTCCGTGCTGGAGGACTATTCGCCGATCCAGATCGGCGCCTCCGGCGTTCTCGGTCAGCGCCAGTTCAGCGTCGTCGGCCGCATCCAGCTGCGTTATTCGGCAGGCATGTGGAACGAGTGGTATTTGCTGTTCGA
This sequence comes from Duganella sp. GW821-FHT07F09, assembly GCF_059418705.1. Taxonomy (NCBI): domain Bacteria; kingdom Pseudomonadati; phylum Pseudomonadota; class Betaproteobacteria; order Burkholderiales; family Oxalobacteraceae; genus Duganella; species Duganella sp. GW821-FHT07F09. The sequence goes on from NZ_JBWKQJ010000002.1 coordinate 432,556, forward strand.
CGACGGCGCCACTTCGTGGCTGGGCGATTCGTCCGGCATGTACACCATCACCGCCGAATACAAGGGCAATGGCATCACACCGCACGAGATCAACGTGCCGGAGTTCGAACGCCTGCGCCCCGGCGCCAGCTACGGCATCAACGGCGCGCCGTATATCGCCGCCGAGATCCGCGTGGCCGATTGCATCGGCGGCCAGGGCGAGCTGCCGTTCAAGGTGGGCGAGGGCTATCAGAGCAGGGTCGCCGACTTCCGGCGCGGCACGGAGTTCATCACCCTCGATTACTCGGATTCGCCACGCCCGGTCATCTACACCGGCATGGCGGTCACGCTCGACAGCCTGCGCATGCAGCTGCTGCGCGACGACGAGACCATCCATCGCTCCGCCGGCCTTTATCGCGGCAAGCTCGATGCGCTCGATTGCCCCTCCTGCGGCAGCGGCATCAAATATCTGCCGGGCGTGACGACCACGCTGGTCTGCCCCGCGTGCCAGACGCAAATCGACGCGGCGGGCACCGAGGCGACCGTGCTGGCGGCGGGCGAACGCGTGACCGCCGCGCGGCCGACGCTCGATCTGGGCGCCACGGCCAACATCAACAAACAGGATTTCACCATCATCGGCATGATGCGGCGCATGGACGACGAGGGCACCGAGTGGACCGAGTACCTGATGTACGGCGCGCGCGCCGGCTTCTCGTGGCTGGTGGAGACCGACGAGGGCTGGTCCGGCGCGACGGTGATGTCGGAGTGGCCGGTCGTCTACGCGCCCGGGCAGCAAAGCGTGGCCGTGGAAAAAGCGCAATACGAGCTGCTGTACGCGTACGGCTCGGAGGTCACCTTCGCCGCCGGCGCCTTCAACTGGCGCGTGGCCGTCGGCGACCATACGCAGGTCGAGGAATTCCAGGCAGGCCAGATCCGGCTGGCCTGCGAAACGAGCGAACAGGAAATGACGTGGTCGCGCTCCGCGCCGGTGGCGGTCGACCAATTGAAGGCCTGGTTCGGCGACCAATTCCACGGCAGCGCGACGCCGGCGAAGACAGCGGGCGGCAAGCTGGCGGTCAAGAACCGCTACCGCAACGCCGCCAAATACATCATCGGATTCATGCTGGTGATTAACGCGATACCGCTGCTGACGAATTTTTCCGGCACCTGGTTCATGAGCGCGATCGGCGCCCTGGCGATTTACCTGCCGGCGACATTTTTAGATAGCAACGACAAATCATGACGAAATTTTTCATTTACGCGGTCGTTGTTACCGTTCTCACCTCCTGCAACAGTTGGACGCGACTCGGCGGCGGTGGCGGCGCGGCTTCTCGCGGCAGCACCTGGAGTTCGCACACGGGCGGCGGCGGTGGCAGCTTTGGCGGCGGCTCCGGCGGCGGAGGCCACAAGTGAAACGCGAAACGCTCCCGGGCGCGGTTGCCGCGCCTGTCGTTCACCAGCCGGCCGGCATCCACGTGCTGGCCGATTTGAACGGAATCGATGCTGAAAAATTGTGCAGCTGCGAGGCGCTGGAACAGTTGCTGCGGGCGGCTGCCGAGGCGGCGCATGCCCATGTGCTGCACAGCCATTTTCACGGATTTGGCGAAGGCCAGGGCGTGACCGGGGTGGTGTTACTGGCCGAATCGCATATCTCTATCCATACGTGGCCGGAATGCGGCTTTGCCGCCGCCGACATCTTCATGTGCGGCAACGCGCGGCCGGAGTTGGCGCTCACCATCATCGAACAGGCCTTGGCGCCTGCCTCCAGCCAGATCAACACGGTGCGGCGAGCGCCGCCCGGCTTGGACTGATCAGTTCATCCTGGCCGCGCTTTGGCTGGCGGTCATCGGTTTAAGCGGAATGTCGTGGAAAATGGGGTTTTGGGGCGTGACGGCCGAAGTCCTGTTACCCGCGACCGACTCCGCTGTCAGCGATTGATGCCGAACAGTTGGTGCGCAGCCGGCAAGCGCCACCACGCCAATTAAAAAAAATGCCTTTTTCATATGTTGTCCCCGTTTTGCTATTTTACCTACTCGCATAACTGAAGTAACAATACCTCAAAGCGCCACGGGAACAATTGAAAAACGACGCAATCTGAAAAATAAATTGGAAATTAGCAACGGTGTTGCACTAGTGATAATCTTCTGGTGCGCGGGTGCTTGTCAGCCCGCTTGCGCGGCGGCCATCTCTTCATCCCGTCGCTGGACCTCGACGGCGGCTGGGCGGCCCTGCACACGGGCGACGTAGTCGGTGATTTCCTGGCGCTTGGGCAGCAGGTCGAAAGCGGTCATCCATCCCAGCGCCCCACCCCACAGCACATCGAGCGCGGTGAACTGCCCGCCCAGCATATAAGGTCCCTTGGACAACTGGCCCAACAGGGTGTTGAAAACGTCGTCGAAATTGCCGTAGCCGGTGGTCTTCTTGTCCTCGACTTCGCGCTTGAGCCAGCGGTCGACCAGCGCCGGCTCGAAGCAGCTGCCGTAGAACGCCATCCAGCGCAGATACGGGCCGCGCCGCGGATCGCCGATCGGCGGCGCCAGTTTCGCTTCGGGGAACAGGTCGGCCAGATACGGGTAGATCGCCACCTGTTCGGTGACGATGGCGTCGTCGTGACGGATCGCCGGCACCTTGCCCATCGGATTGACGGACAGATAGGCGGCCTCGCGGTTCTCGCCCTTCTTCATGTTCATCACGTGCAGCTGGTATGGCGCCTTGAGTTCCTCCAGCAAGGTGATCACGCTGGTGGAGCGGGAGTGCGGGCAGTGATATAAGGTGATTTGCGATGCCATGGACGTCTCCTGTCGGTGGTGAGGAAAATGCCACGATAGCCGCTGCTATCATGGCAGTCTTGTAAAAACGCGAACACGATCATGATGAACAAGCTGATGGCCGATGACCGCTACAAAGGTGTGGTGCATCCGGCGGCGGTGGGCAAGGTTTTCCGGCTGGAGCGCTATCTGCCCGAGCCCGACCTGGCGCCGTTCGTCGAGTACTTCTGGCTGGTCGCCTGGCAATTGCCGCCAGGCGTGGTCCACGTACAGCGCACCCTGCCCTCGCCGTGCATCCATGTGGTGTTTGACAGCGGCCGGAGCGGCGTGTTCGGCGTGATGACAGGCGCCTTCGAATACACGCTGCGCGACAGCGGCCGCGTGCTTGGCACACGGTTCCGGCCGGGCGCGTTTCGCGGTTTTCTTGGGCGGCCGGTGCAATCCATCACCGACCAGGAACTGCCGCTGTCGGCGCTGTTCCACTGCGACGACGCCGGGGCCGAACGCAGCGTGCTCGACGCGTCCGACGACGCCGGAATGGTGGCCGCCGCCAGCGCCATCCTGCGCGGCGCCCTGCCGCCGCACGATCCGCAAGTCGACCGCATCGGCGCAATATTGCAGACAATTAAAGACCATCCCGACATCACGCAAGTCCAGCAACTTGCCGATCAACTGGGAATCAGTGTGCGCCGGCTGCAACTGCTATTCAAGGAATATGTCGGCGCCAGTCCGAAGTGGGTCATCCGCCGCAACCGCCTGCTCGACGCCGCCGACCAGCTGGCCAACGGCACGGACGTCGACCTCGCCACCTTGGCGCAAGCGCTGGGCTACTACGACCAGGCCCACTTCACAACCGACTTTGAAAAACTGGTGGGCAAACCGCCAGCCGACTACCGCCGCAGCTGTAAGACAACGGCGGCCTGAGACTGTGAAAATACTGTAAATCACGTAGGGCGGATTAGCGAAGCGTAATCCGCCAAGCTCCGCCACAGACACTAGAGCTCGTGTAGAAATGGTGGACCTGACCCCGGAGTTATGAGAAAATTAACTCCCTTTTCACCCACCGGAGACAATTCATGCGCACCTTTGACCTTGCCCTCCTGTCGGCTGCCTGATTCCCCGGACTTCCCTGTCATTGTGTTGATCCGCGCGGCAACGCGCAGCTGACTTCCCGTATCCGTTCCTGTCGCGCTCGCGCGAAGGATTCTGCTCGCTTACCGGAAAACACACACCATGATAGAGATCGACTTCGCCTTACTGCGCCGCATCGGCTTGACGCACGCCATCGCGGCCCAACTTCACCAATATCCCGACGACACGCGCCTGGCGCGCATCACCGAGATCCAGCGCGACTGGATCACCGTCCATGACGGACAGGAGGAATTTCGCGCCCGCGCGCTGCCGGCGCTGCACGACGAACACCTGGCCGTCGGCGACTGGGTGCTCGGCACCGTGCGCGACCATGACGAGCGCTGGCTATGCGCGCTGGTGCCGCCCACCACTCACATCGCACGGCGCGGCAACGATGGCCGGCATCACCGCCTGGTCAGCAACGTCGACACGGCGCTGCTGGTGATGGGACTCGACCACGACTTCAACCCGCGCCGCCTGGAGCGCTACCTCGCGATCGTACAGAGCGCCGGCGTGCAGCCGGTGGTGGTGCTGAGCAAGGCCGACATCGGCGGCGACGTGGCGCAACGCGTGGAGCTATTGCGCCAGCGGCTGCCCGCAGGCATCCCGCTGCTGGCCGTCGACGGCACCAGCGACGATGCCACGCGGCAGTTGGCACCTTGGCTGGCGGCGGGACAAACGCTGGTGATGCTGGGCACGTCCGGCGCCGGCAAATCGACCTTGACCAACACTCTGACGCAAGCGGGCCAGTTGACCGGCGGCGTGCGCAAGGGCGACGGGCGTGGCCGCCATACGACCACTTCGCGTTCGCTGCATCAATGCGCCGACGGCGCCTGCATCATCGACACACCCGGGCTGCGCAGCTGGCAACCCGACACCGATGAAGCGGGCCTGGCGGCGGCGTTCGGGGACATCGACGCTTTGGCGGCGGATTGCCAGTTCCGCGATTGCCGGCACAACGGCGAACCGGGTTGCGCCGTGCAGGGCGTGATCGACGCCGACCGCCTGCGCAACTATCACAAGCTGTTGCGCGAGGCGCGGCGTGGCCAGCAAACGCCGCTCGATCGCATCGCCGACGTCGCCAAGTGGAAGGTCATGCAACGCGCCGCCCAGGCGAGATCGAAAGCCCGGCGCGGTTGATGATACGGCGGCGCGCCAGCCCGGCGCGCCGCCGATGTGAACAGACCGGACGCCGGGATTCAGTTACACTGAAAGTTAGTCACAGCCACGCGGCCCAGCCGCGTCCAAACTTCGAGGGGCGTCATTGAAAGACGCGCCTCGCGCCACTCTGGAAAGCCAAATAGTGATATGAGCATCTCCGCCTTTATCCGCAACAACATGACGGAGATCCTCGCCGAATGGACCGCCTTCGCCGAGAAAACCGCGCCACCCGAAGGGGAAATGACCAAGCTGGCGCTCACCGACCACGCCCAACAGATCCTGACCGCGATCGCGCTCGATATCGACACGCATCAGAGCGATCAACAGCAGTACGACAAATCCCAGGGCGAGGACATCGATCTGGGCCCCGAGGAAAGCGCCGCCGCCATCCACGGACGGCTGCGCCACGCCAGCAACTTCTCGCTGCTTCAGCTCAGTTCGGAATTCCGGGCGTTGCGGGCGACGGTGCTGCGGCTGTGGTTGCCGGGCGTGACGCAGATGTCGGACGAGACCATCAACGACATGGTGCGCTTCAACGAGGCGATCGACCAGGCGCTGGCCGAATCCATCGTCACCTATTCGGAGCGGGCCGACCGCACGCGGGACCTGTTCCTGGCCGTGCTGGGCCACGATCTGCGGGCGCCGCTGGCCACCATCTCACTGGTTGGCGAGCTGCTCGCGCGGCAGGACGCGTCGCCGGAACAAATCGCCACGTTGGCCGAACGCACCAAGCGCAGCGCCATGCTGATGAGCGCGATGGTGAAGGACCTGTTGGGATTCGCCCGGCTGCAGATGGCCGCCGGCATGCCGACCACGCGCACGCCGCTGCAGACCGCCGACGTCTGCAAGACGGCCGTGGCCGACGCGCAGGCCATGTTTCCAAACGCCGACATCGTCTTCCACACGGAGGGCGACCTGCATGGCGAGTTCGACGATATTCGCCTGCTGCAGCTGGTCACCAATCTGTTGATCAACGCCGCGCAGCACAGCGACAAGGGCACGCCGGTGACCTTGTCCGCGCACGGCGACGCCGACGCCATCACGTTGAAGGTGGCCAACATCGGGCCGGTGATCCCGGCCGAATCGCTGCAGACCATCTTCCAGCCGCTGGTGCAGCTGGAGCCGGCCGGCGGCCCCGATGCGCGTCCCAAGACCAGTCTGGGTCTGGGCTTGTTCATCGCGCAGGAAATCACCGCCGCGCACGAGGGCACGATCAGCGTGACGTCGAGCGAGACCAACGGGACGGTGTTCACCGTGCGCTTTCCGCGCGATCGCTGATACGCGACCAGAGTACGTCTCGAACGCTAAACTTGGAAACCTGACGAGTGCCATCTGCGGGAGTACCATAGGACCAATCAGGGCGCGTTCTTCTTAAGGAGGCCGTATGGAACAGAAAGCGATACACAGGGACGCCGAGATCATGGGCGGCATACCGGTTTTTGTGGGTACCAGGGTGCCACTGTCCTTCATGTTTGACTATTTGCGAGCTGGGGAGTCGTTGGATACGTTCTTAGAGGATTTCCCTTCTGTTTCCAAGAGTGTGGCGGTTGCAGCATTAAAGGTCGCTGAGCAATTGGCAGCTGAGTACGCGCCTGTTAGCTGAAAAATTCGACGGGATGTACAGCCGTCCAAAAATACTGTCGTTAAACGCCATGCACGTCGTCCCCGGACAGTTTCGCGGCGTGATCCAGCCAGCGCGCAACGACGGCCAGCTCTTCCTGCGAGAATCCGGCAGTCAATTGGCTATTCAAGCCTTGTAAGACCACGCTCGACTGCGTACTGGCGGCTATGCCGGCAGAGGTCAACCGTAAGCGCGTCAGACGGCCATCGGCGGCGTCTGCGACGCGCTCGATCAGGCCTGCGCCCTGCATACGCTTGGACAGGTTGGTGACCGCCGCCGGGGCCACCCGCAAGGCTTCGGCGATTTCGCCGACCGAGGCCTCGTCTTTCGACGTCAGCAGGAACAATAGCCCCACCTGCGCCGACGAAATGCCCTCCCATGAATCGGGGCTGCCTTCAATCCATTTCTGGATCGCGCGCTGGGCGCGGTTCAGCAGGAAGACCAAGCGCGGCGGCTTCGACGGCGCGCTCATTTGGGCACCGCCGCCAGCAGCCAGTTCGCCACCTTGCCCCACAATTCTTGCCCGAAGCGTTTCTTGAAAAAGCCCATATGGCCGACCGGCGGCATGCCTGCTTCGCGCGGATCGAGGTGCCAACGCTCCATTTGCGCGTTTTTCAGCGGAGATATCAGCATCTGGACGGCGCGGGCGTTGGCCCATGGGTCGTCCTCAAAGCTGACCACCAACAACGGGATGCGCAGTTGCGCCATGCGCGATTCGGCCGCCATCGCCGGATCGTCGAAAAAGTAACGCGGCAAGGTGGTCCATCGGCGCCATTGCGTCATCGCGGTCCCCGGCAAGTCTTCGCCGAAGCCCAGGCGCTTGTTGGGCATATAGCCTTTCACCGCAACCAATATCGGCGCCAGCACGCGCATGATGAAACGCACGCGTTGACGCTCGGCCCAGCCCTTGATGGTATGCGAGGCGCCGGCGTGCGACGCCAGCATCACCGCCGCGCGCAGCGCTCCGCTCGACGGCGACAAGGCGATCGCATGGCCGCCGATGCTGTGGCCGATGGCCAGCAGCGGCAACTGCGGAAACCGCCCCTGTGCCCACGCCGTGACGGTCGGAACGTCGTGATCGATCCAGTCCGACATGCTGACGTCATAGCCGCGCAAGGAGGCCGGACGCGAGCGGCCGATGCCGCGATAGTCGTAGGTGAGCACGCTCAACCCCAGGCTAGCCAGATAGCGGGCAAAACTTTGGTAGTAACCCTGCGGCACGCCGGTGGCCGGATGCAGCAGCACCAGCGCGCGTGGATTGTCAGCCGGCCAGTGGGTTCCGGAGATGGTGCCCGCATCAGGCACGTTAATGATGATATTTTCGCTGTCCACGATGGCTGGATATAGTTAACGTGTTAACGAATATAGCATCCAAGGCATGCTGCTGCAAGCAAATGCATCACGCGCGAAAGATGGTGGAACTTTGATACCGCCCTAAAACGACTATACTTCTTGAAGATACAGTCGTTCGATGTTTACCGTCGTCGAAACGCCGATGTTCCAAAGCCGCTGGCCTCTCTACTGGAGCGAGGAGGAGCGGGGAGATTTCGCATCATTCATCGCGGCTCATCCCAACGCAGGAACAGTGGTGCCAGCTACCGGTGGCGTGCGCAAGGTGCGTTGGAGACGGATGGGATCAGGCAAGTCTGGCGGTGTCAGAGTTATTTATTTCACGCGCTCAGCGGCCGGCGAAATTGTCTTGCTGACGTTGTACGCAAAAGCCGATACCGCAAATCTATCGAGTGCGATACTTAAGGAAATTCGCCGTGTCTACGAATAGAAAATTGCCTCTCAGCGACGAAGAGCTGGAAGTATTCGAAGCGACCCGTGACTTGGGCGCCGAGCTGCTACAGGCGGGCAAGGAAATGAAAGCGGGTCTGGGGCGGGTCGTGTACTCACCGCTGATTGCGGCCCGTGAAAATACCGGTCTCACACGGGAACAATTCTCGGTTTTGTTGGGAATCACCCCAGGTGAGCTCACGGAGATGGAACAAGAGCGTCAACAACCGGACGGCGCCATACGCACCCTGATTGCCATCGCCCTCAACCATCCCGAAGCATTGGTCGCCGTCGCGAACCGAACTCAAGAAGCACTAGTGCCATAAAAAAAGGCAGCCGAGGCTGCCTTTTTTGCTGTGCTGCGTGTGCGTTGCTTAGTGCTTGGCGCGCAGTTTGGCGATCGCCGCCAGCTGGCCGATCGCTGCCGCCAGTTCGGCTTGCGCTTTCGCGTAGTCGATACCGGAGGTGTTGTTCGCCAGCGCTTCTTCGGCACGTTTCTTGGCCGCTGCCGCTTTGACTTCGTCCAGATCCTTGCCGCGAATCGCGGTGTCGGCCAGCACCGTCACGGCGCCCGGCTGCACTTCCAGCAGGCCGCCGGCGACGAAGACAAATTCTTCCTCAGCTTGACCTGGTACCTGGATGCGGACCGCGCCCGGACGGATGCGGGTGATCAACGGCGTGTGCTTGGGATAGATCCCCAGCTCGCCCTGTTCGCCCGGCAACGCGACGAATTCGGCTTCGCCGGAGTAGATCAACTCCTCGGCGGAAACCACGTCAACGTGAATAGTATTTGCCATGTGTGTCCTGTCGGGTTAGCTGCGGCCCCGCCTCAGCGGGACCGCGCTCAACGATTAGTTGAGTTTCTTGGCTTTTTCGATTGCTTCTTCGATCGTGCCGACCATGTAGAACGCTTGTTCCGGCAGGTGATCGAGCTCGCCCGAAGCGATCATTTTGAAGCCCTTGATCGTGTCCTTCAGCGAGACGTATTTACCAGGCGCGCCGGTAAACACTTCAGCAACGTGGAACGGCTGCGACAGGAAACGCTGCATCTTACGTGCACGGGCGACCAGCAGTTTGTCTTCCGGCGCCAGTTCGTCCATACCCAGAATCGCGATAATGTCACGCAGTTCCTTGTAGCGCTGCAGGGTACCCTGAACAGCGCGCGCGGTGTCGTAGTGCTCTTGACCGACGACCAGCGGGTCCAGCTGGCGCGAGGTCGAGTCCAGTGGATCGACCGCAGGGTAGATACCCAGCGAGGCGATGTCACGCGACAGAACGACGGTCGAATCCAGGTGACCGAAGGTGGTCGCTGGCGACGGGTCGGTCAAGTCATCGGCTGGAACGTACACGGCCTGGATCGAGGTGATCGAACCGGTCTTGGTCGAGGTGATGCGCTCTTGCAGACGGCCCATCTCTTCGGCCAGGGTAGGCTGGTAACCCACTGCGGAAGGCATACGGCCCAGCAGTGCGGATACTTCGGTACCGGCCAGGGTGAAGCGGTAGATGTTGTCGACGAAGAACAGAACGTCCTTACCTTCGTCACGGAACGCTTCAGCCATGGTCAGACCGGTCAGCGCGACGCGCAGACGGTTGCCTGGTGGTTCGTTCATCTGACCGTAGACCATCGCCACTTTGGAGTTCTCTGGATTTTCCAGATCGACCACTTTGGCATCGGCCATCTCGTGGTAGAAGTCGTTACCTTCGCGGGTACGCTCACCCACACCGGCGAACACGGACAAACCCGAGTGCGCTTTAGCGATGTTGTTGATCAGTTCCATCATGTTCACGGTCTTGCCGACGCCGGCGCCACCGAACAGACCGACCTTACCGCCTTTGGCGAACGGGCAGACCAGGTCAATAACTTTAATACCGGTTTCCAGCAGGTCCTGCGATGGCGACAGTTCGTCGTATGCAGGAGGGGTGCGGTGGATCGAGGCGATCTGGTCGTGAGCGACCGGGCCGCATTCGTCGATCGGGTTGCCCAGCACGTCCATGATGCGACCCAGGGTCGCTTTGCCTACTGGCACCATGATCGGCTTGCCGGTGTTCTGGATCATCATGCCGCGGCGCAGGCCGTCGGACGAACCCAGAGCAATGGTACGGACCACGCCGTCGCCCAGCTGTTGTTGTACTTCCAGGGTCAGCTCGGAGCCTTCCATTTTCAAGGCATCGAATACCTTAGGCATCGCGTTGCGGGGAAACTCAACGTCCACCACAGCGCCGATACACTGAACGATTTTGCCATCAGCCATGTTCGTTCCTTCTATATAGTTTAATTCGTTTAAACCGCAGCCGCACCGGCGACGATTTCGGAGAGTTCTTTGGTAATCGCAGCTTGGCGGGTCTTGTTGTAGATCAGCTTCAATTCGCCGATCACACTGCCGGCGTTGTCGCTTGCCGACTTCATCGCCACCATACGCGCCGATTGCTCGGACGCCAGGTTTTCCGCCACCGACTGGTACACCAGCGCTTCAATATAGCGCTCCAGAAGTTCATCGATCACGCTTGCTGCGTCCGGCTCGTAGATGTAATCCCAGTTGTGATTACCCGCGTCGGCTTGCATCTTAGCGGCTGGCAATGGCAGCAACTGCTCCACCACCGGCTCTTGCTTCATCGTGTTGATAAACTTGGTGTAGCACAGGTAGACTGCGTCGACCTCACCGTTCTGGAATTTCTCGAGCATGACCTTGACCGGTCCGATCAGTTTTTCCAGGTGCGGCGTATCGCCGATCTGCGTTACTTGCGCAACGACAGGAACGCCTACGCGATTCAAAAACCCCAACCCTTTGTTACCGATGGCCACCGCGGCAATTTTGTTGCCGGCTGTTTCCAGCTCACGGGTTTTCGACGTCACCATGCGCAAGATGTTGGTGTTCATACCGCCGCACAGACCTTTGTCCGTGGTGACGATGATGAAACCAACCTTCTTGGCCGTGTCCTTTTGCTCTGTTGCCAGGAACGGGTGCGTGTATTCCGGATTAGCGGTGGCCAGATTAGCGGCGATATTGCGAATCTTCTCACTGTAGGGACGGGCGGCGCGCATACGGTCCTGCGCTTTGCGCATTTTCGATGCGGCAACCATTTCCATCGCCTTGGTGATCTTCTTCGTATTCTCTACGCTCTTGATCTTGCCTCGTATCTCTTTGCCTGCTGCCATGAGTCCTTACTCCTTCTGCGCTGAAGGCGGCATCGGGTTGTCCCCGTGCCGCCCGTGCCGCTTAAAATGCGCCGGATTTCTTGAAGTCGGCAACCGCGGCCGACAGCGTTGCTTCGCCGTCTTTGTCCAGTTGCTTCGACGATTCAATCTTCGACAGCAGATCAGCTTGCTTAGTCTTCAGGTAGGCGTGCAGACCGGCTTCGAACGACAGCACCTTCTTGACCGGCACGTCGTCCAGGTAGCCCTTGTTCACTGCGAACAGCGAAGCGGCCATCAGCGAGATCGACAGTGGCGAGTACTGGGCTTGCTTCAGCAGTTCGGTGACGCGCGCGCCACGGTCCAGCTGTTTGCGGGTCGATTCGTCCAGGTCCGAGGCGAACTGCGCGAACGCGGCCAGCTCACGGTACTGCGCCAAGTCGGTACGGATACCGCCGGACAGGTTTTTGATGACCTTGGTCTGAGCGGCGCCACCGACGCGCGACACCGAGATACCGGCGTTGATCGCAGGACGGATGCCCGAGTTGAACAGCGAGGTTTCCAGGAAGATCTGACCGTCGGTGATCGAAATCACGTTGGTTGGAACGAACGCCGAAACGTCGCCGGCCTGGGTTTCGATGATCGGCAGCGCGGTCAGCGAACCGGTCTTGCCGGTGACGGCGCCGTTGGTGAAGGCGGACACGTAGTCGGCGTTCACGCGGGCCGCGCGTTCCAGCAGACGCGAGTGCAGGTAGAACACGTCGCCTGGGTACGCTTCGCGGCCTGGTGGGCGGCGCAGCAGCAGCGAGATCTGACGGTAGGCGACGGCTTGCTTGGACAAGTCATCGTAGACGATCAGCGCGTCTTCGCCGCGGTCGCGGAAGTATTCGCCCATCGTGCAGCCCGAGTAGGCCGAGATGTATTGCATCGCCGCCGATTCCGACGCGGTCGCAGCGACCACGATGGTGTACTCGAGCGCGCCGTGCGTTTCCAGCGAGCGGACGATGTTTTTGATGGTCGAGGCTTTTTGACCGATGGCGACGTAGATACACGTCACGCCCTGGCCTTTTTGGTTGATGATCGCATCAACGGCCACAGCCGATTTACCGGTTTGACGGTCGCCAATGATCAGCTCGCGCTGGCCACGGCCAATCGGTACCATCGCGTCGATCGACTTCAGACCGGTCTGCATAGGCTGCGAGACGGACTCGCGGGCGATAACGCCCGGTGCGATCTTTTCGATCGGCGAGGTCAGCTTGGCGTCGATGGCACCCTTGCCGTCGATCGGCTGGCCCAGCGCATTGACCACACGGCCGCGCAGTTCAGGACCGACCGGCACTTCCAGAATGCGGCCGGTGCACTTGACCGTGTCGCCTTCGGAGATGTGCTCGTAAGCACCCAGAATCACGGCGCCGACGGAGTCACGCTCCAGGTTCATCGCCAGACCGAAGGTGTTACCTGGGAATTCCAGCATTTCGCCCTGCATCACTTCCGACAGGCCGTGGATGCGGACGATACCGTCGGCGACGGAAATAACCGTGCCTTGGTTGCGTACTTCAGCGCCGCCATCAAGGCCTTGGATACGGCTCTTGATCAGCTCGCTGATTTCAGATGGGTTGAGTTGCATACTAACTCCTAAAAGTGTTTCTCTCAGCTTGCGCGAGGGGAAGAATCTGTTCTAAGCGGGTCCGCCGGCTTGCGCCTTAGGCGGCCAGTGCCACACGCATTTGCGACAGCTTGGCGCGGACCGAAGTGTCCAGCACTTCATCGCCAACCACCACGCGCACGCCACCGATCAACGCCGGATCCACGGTCACGACCGGGTTCAGCTTGCGGCTGAATTTCTTTTCCAGTGTCGCGACCAGATCGGCGACTTGAGCGGCGTTCAGCTCGAAGGCGCTGGTGATCTCGGCGTCCGCCGCACCTTCCGTGGCGTTTTTCAACGCCTGGAATTGCGTGCCGATTTCCGGCAGCAGACTGATACGGCCGTTGTCGACCAGCATCGCCAGGAAGTTTTTCGCTTCCGTGTTCAGCGGCGACTTCACCAGGGCCGTAATGGCGGCGCTCACGTCGCTTGCCGAGGTCTTCGGGTTGCGGGCGAATGCTTGCACCTCGGGGTGGGCACCGATCTGGGCCAGTTCGGCCACCAGTTCGGACCACGCCGCGAGGTTGAACGATTCCTTACCTGCTTGGGCTACGCGGAACAAAGCTTCCGCGTAGGGACGGGCGACGGTTGCGTTTTCTGCCATGATTACAGCTCGACAGACAGGCGCGACAACAGATCGGCGTGGGCCGAGGCGTTGACTTCGCGCTTCAAGATTTGCTCGGCGCCCTTCACAGCCAGGTCAGCCACCTGAGCGCGCAGCGTGTCGCGCGCCTTGGCCAGTTGCTGATCGGCATCTGCCTTGGCTTGCGCAATGATGCGGTCCGCTTCGGCTTGTGCATTCGCTTTGATTTCTTCAGCCACCAGTTGCGCGCGCTTTTCGGCGTCGGCAACACGTTGCGAAGCTTCTTCGCGTGCACTGGTCAGTGCTTCGGCGGCGCGCTTTTCAGCGACAACCATCGCAGCCTGGCCCTGGTCGGCCGCGGCCAGACCATCAGCGATACGCTTGGCACGCTCATCCAACGCTGCGTTCAGCGATGGAAATACGAACTTCATCGACACCCAGACCAACACCGCGAAGGTGATCATCTGGCCGATGAGAGACATATTGATGTCCATACCTTTGCTCCTAACTAAAAGTTTCTCCTAGGGTGGAGCGGATTACTGAGCAGCGGACAGAACGGCAGCCAGGAACGGGTTGCTGAAGGTGTACAGCAGGGCAACGCCGACGCCGATCATCGAGATCGCATCCAGCAGACCAGCGATAACGAACAGCTTGGTTTGCAGTTGTGGCATCAGTTCTGGTTGACGGGCCGACGCTTCCAGGAATTTGCCGCCCAGAATTGCGAAACCGAGTGCGGTGCCGATAGCGGCCAGACCGATGATGATTGCTGCGGCCAGAACGGTCATGCTTTGTACTTGTGCGATCAGAGCTTGCATTGAAATTTCTCCTAAGATTTTAAAAAAGACTACAGATACTAAAAAAGATAAAACGATTTGTTGTTAGTGCTTCTCAACCGCAAGGCTCAGATAGACAACCGTCAACGCCATAAACACAAACGCTTGCAGGGTCACCACCAGGATGTGGAAGATAACCCAAGGACCACCCAGCAGCCACTGCGCCCACCATGGCAGCAGAGCGATCAGAATGAACAGCAGCTCGCCGGCGTACATATTGCCGAAGAGTCGCAGCGACAGCGACAGTGGCTTGGCCAGCAACTCGATCATCTGGAAGATGAAGTTGACCGGCGCCAGCACGATGGCCATGAAGCCATGCGCGTGGAACGGGGCGGTCAGCAACTCTTTACCCCAGCCGCCCAGACCCTTGGCTTTGATCGAGAAACCAATAATGCAGAGCATGACGCCGAACGACATGCCGAAAGTGTGGTTGACGTCGGCGGTCGGCACGACGCGCAGGTAGTGCACGCCAGCGTAGCCCAGCAGCTTAGGCAGCAGGTCGACCGGCAGGAAGTCCATGGCGTTCATCAGCCAAACCCAGCAGAAGATGGTGATCGCCAGCGGGGCGATGACCTTGCTCTTGGCGTGGAAGGCCGAATTGACCACTTCGTTGACCAGCTCCATGACGGCTTCGACGAAGTTTTGCAGCTTGCCCGGCACGCCGGCGGTCGCTTTACGCGACGCCATGTAAAACACGCCCAGGAAAATCAGTCCCAGAACGGCCGAAACCCAGAACGTGTCCAGGTTGTACATGCCGTCGGCACTTTTCAGGTGGGTCAGGTGATGCTGGATATACTCAATTGAGGTCGGCGCGGCTTGTTCGTGCGCCCCTGCAGCGTTTTCTGTGGTCATAAAAGTTTAGATTTTGGTGATTAAATTGCTAGCAGTGAGAACCAGTATGCCAAGGTTGCCACCGCGAAACCCAAGATCAGCCATAACCAAGAGGCCGACTGAAACAGCGCCAGTGCCACAACAAACAGCACTACCGTGATAAATATTTTCGTTACTTCGGCCCATACGTGCGACCGGAAAACTTTTTTGGGGTCATTTGTTTCGCCCGCAACAATCATCGCGTACATCAGACTCCCGATGACTGCGATTGCTCCGCCATAGGCGGCCGACCAAGCTTTGAGTACTCCACCCCAGTTCCAGGCGAGCAAGGCGAATCCAGTGACGATGGCCAGCTGGAGGGCGACGACTTTAAACATCGGCTTGGAATGACTCGTTGATTTACTCACTGCCGAGCTCCAAAAAAAGCCGATAAAACCCAAAGACGCGTGATTATATGTGTCTTTACTGTATCACGTCAAACATTGCTGCACCGCAGCAGAGCATTTTGTGCGCGAAAGAGACGCTTTTATAAACATTTCCAAACGCTTTGCACCACTTTGGAGCCAGTTAAACGTTTGGCATTTTGTTGATTTTGGAGCAAAAATTCCGGACGCTTGGGCGTCGTCTGAAACACGTAGGGCGGATTAGCGAAGCGTAATCGGCCATGGTAGCGCCCTCGGCGGCTCATCGATGGCCGATGACGGCGTTCAGCCTGATCCGCCCTACGTGTTACGCGCGCAATCTTGCCAATACACCATCGAGGATATCCAGATCGGCGAAGTCGATGATCATCTGGCCGCGTCCCTTCGTTCCCATCTTGAACACCACCGGCGTGGCCAGCTTGTCGGACAGCTCTTCCTCCAGGCGGACGATGTCGCCGGACTTCTCTTTCTGCCGCGCTTCGGTGGGAGACGCCTTCTGTTCTTCCAGGGTCTTGGTCACCAATTTTTCGGTTTCGCGCACCGACAACCGTTTAGCGATGACCATGTTGGCAAGATTGATCTGCGTGGCGGCGTCAACCGACAACAGCGCGCGCGCGTGGCCCATGTCGATATCGCCGGCCATCAACATGGTTTGCACCGCCGACGCCAGATTCATCAAACGCAGCAGGTTCGACACCGCGCTGCGCGAGCGGCCGACGGCGCCGGCCGCCTGTTCGTGCGTGAAACTGAAATCGGTGATCAGGCGGTGGATGCCCTGCGCCTCTTCCAGCGGATTCAAATCCTCGCGCTGCATGTTCTCGATCAGCGCCATCGCGGCGGCGGCCTGATCGTCCACGTCGCGCACCAAAACGGGGAGCACTTCCAGGCCGGCGATTTGCGCGGCGCGGAAACGGCGCTCGCCGGCGATGATCTCGTACTTGATCTCGCCGCTCAGTTTATCGGTGCCGACCGGACGCACCAGGATCGGCTGCATGATGCCCTGGCTTTTGATCGACGCGGCCAGTTCCTGCAGACCGCCCTCGTCCATGCGGGTACGCGGCTGATATTTGCCGGCCTGCATTTGCGTGACGTTCAATACGGACGGCGTGTTGGCGTCCGCCGTGGTCAGATCGACGTCGCCGCCGAGCAGCGCTTCGAGGCCGCGACCGAGGCCCTTGAGTTTTTTGGTTGCCATGATGTGGGTATCTTTACGTTACATTTTTTTAATGCGCGCGACCATCTCGGCGCCGAAGGCGATATACGCCTGCGCACCCTTGGAGGATGGATCGAACGTGACGCCAGGCAAACCATACGATGGCGCCTCGGCCAGACGCACGTTGCGCGGGATGATGGTTTTGAAGACCTTGTCGCCGAAGTGCTGCTCGAGCTGCGCCGACACCTGCTGCGACAGCGTCATGCGCGGATCGAACATCACGCGCAGCAGGCCGATGATCTTCAGATCGGGATTCAGGTTGGCGTGCACCTTCTTGATGGTGTTGACCAGGTCGGACAAGCCTTCCAGCGCGTAGTACTCGCACTGCATCGGGATGATGACGCCGTGCGCGGCGCACAGGCCGTTCAGGGTCAGCATGGACAACGCCGGCGGGCAGTCGATCAGGATGAAGTCGTACTCCTTGTCGACGGCCGTCAGCGCGTCCTTCAGGCGGCGCTCGCGGTTGTCCAGCGAGACCATCTCCACTTCCGCGCCGGCCAGCTCGCGGTTGGACGGCAGCACGTCGAACTTGCCCGGCTCCGAACGCTGGCGCGCGGTGGCGACGTCGGACTCGCCCAGCATGACCTCATAGGTCGACGCGGGCAGGCCCGCCTTGTTGATGCCCGCGCCCATCGTCGCGTTGCCTTGCGGGTCCAGGTCCACCAGCAGCACGCGCTGGTTCAGCTTCGCCAATCCGGCGGCCAGGTTGACGGTGGTTGTTGTTTTGCCAACTCCACCTTTTTGATTCGCTACGCAGAAAATTTTTGCCATGTAGTTCTTATCGATCTCTTTTTAGTTTCGGACGCCGCGGTCTCGTTTTTAAAAAATTATTTATACTATTAAAACGATATAAACGATTTATATCGTTTATACGGTATAAACGATTTATACGATATAAACGATTTATACATTTTCTGCCTCTATGAACACCAGATGGCGTTCCGCCTCCAGCCCCGGCACCGTCAAAGGCTCTAATTTCCGTACTTTCCATGGCTCCGGAAGCCGCTCTCTTTCGTCCTCTGGAGCCGTGCCTTTCAAGGCGATGAATCGCCCGCCCTCTTGCAGCAAATGCCCCGACCAGTTGACGAAGTCCGACAGGTCCGCAAAGGCCCGCGAGGTGATGACGTCGAACTTTGTCTTCACCTCCAGCTGCTCGACGCGCTTGGTGTACACCGTCACGTTGGACAGGCCCAGCTCCGCCTTCACCTGGTTCAAAAACGCGGTCTTCTTGTGCACCGTATCGATCATCGACACCTTCATATCCGGACGGCTGATCGCCAGCACCATGCCCGGCAAACCACCGCCCGCACCCACGTCCAGCACGTTTTTCGCGCCCGCGAAAGCCGGCACGGCGGCCAGCGAATCGAGCAAATGCAGGGTCACCATCTGCATCGGATCGCGCACCGACGTCAGGTTGTAGACCGAATTCCACTTGTTCAGCAGCGCCAGATAGTCCAGCAGCTTCTCCACTTGATCGTCCGCCAGGTCCAGCTTCAGATCCTTGATGCCTTGTTTTAAAACATCCGCGACAACTACACGGTCAAACACCTTCATTGCACCGCCTCGTCTTTCTGCGCGTTTTTGTCATTCAAATAGCCGCCGAAACCGGCCTTTTTCAGGTGCACCAGCAGCAGCGAGATCGCCGCCGGTGTCACGCCGGAAATGCGCGACGCCTGGCCCAGCGTCTCGGGACGCTGCGCGTGCAGCTTCTGGCGCACTTCCACCGACAGCGCGGTGATGTCCAGATAGCTGAAACCTTCCGGCAATTTCAGGTTTTCGTAGTGCTCGTGGCGCTCCACTTCCTTGGTTTGGCGGTCGATATAGCCCGAATATTTGAGCTGGATTTCGACCTGTTCGCGCACCGCGTCGTCGCTCACGCCGGGTCCGGCGAGCTCGCGGCCGTCGATGCCGGACAGGCTCATCAGCTTCTCGTACTCGACGCCGGGACGGCGCAGCAGGTCCGCCAGCGAGTATTCGCGCTCGATTGCCTGGCCGATGACGCGCTCCGATTCGGCTGCTTCCAGGATGCGTGGATTCACCCACGTGGAACGCAGACGCTCCAATTCCAGCGCCACCGCTTCGCGTTTTTTCTCGAACGCTTCCCACTGCGCGTCGCCGACGCAGCCCAGTTTGCGGCCGATTTCGGTCAGGCGCATGTCGGCGTTATCCTCGCGCAGACTGAGGCGATACTCGGCGCGGCTGGTGAACATGCGGTACGGTTCCAGCACGCCTTGCGTGACCAGGTCGTCGACCAGCACGCCCAGGTAAGCCTCGGAACGGGCCGGCGTCCACGCTTCCTTGCCCTGGGTTTGCAGCGCGGCGTTGAGGCCGGCCAGCATGCCCTGCGCCGCCGCTTCCTCGTAGCCGGTGGTGCCGTTGATCTGGCCGGCGAAGTACAGGCCGCTGACAGCCTTGGTTTCCAGCGACGCTTTCAAGCCGCGCGGGTCGAAATAATCGTACTCGATGGCGTAGCCGGGACGCAGGATGTGGGCGTTCTCCATGCCCTTCATCGACCGCACCAGCTCGATCTGGACGTCGAACGGCAAGCTAGTGGAGATGCCGTTTGGATAGAATTCGTTGGTCGTCAGGCCTTCCGGTTCGAGGAAGATCTGGTGCGATTCCTTGGCCGAGAAGCGATGGATCTTGTCCTCGATCGACGGGCAATAACGGGGGCCCACGCCTTCGATCACGCCGGTGTACATCGGGCTGCGGTCCAAACCGGCGCGGATGATGTCGTGGGTTTTGTTGTTGGTGTGCGTGACCCAGCACGGCATTTGCGCCGGATGCATGGCGGCATTGCCCATCACCGAGAACACCGGCACCGGATCGAGGTCGCCCGGCTGCTCGGTCATCAGCGAAAAATCGATGCTGCGGCCGTCGATGCGGGGCGGCGTGCCGGTCTTTAAACGGCCCTGTGGCAGCTTTAATTCCTTCAGGCGGGCAGACAGCGAGATCGCCGGCGGATCGCCTGCACGGCCCGCTGAGTAGTTCTGCAAGCCCACGTGGATCTTCCCGTCCAGGAAGGTGCCGGCGGTCAGCACGACGGCCGGCGCCAGGAACTTCAGGCCGATCTGGGTGACGGCGCCGACCACGCGGTCGCCCTCCACCATCAGATCGTCCACGGCCTGCTGGAACAGCCAAAGGTTGGGCTGGTTTTCCAGGCGCGAACGGATGGCGGCCTTGTACAAGATACGGTCGGCCTGCGCGCGCGTGGCGCGTACCGCCGGGCCTTTGGACGAGTTCAGGATACGGAACTGGATGCCCGATTCATCAGTGGCGATCGCCATGGCGCCGCCCATGGCATCGACTTCCTTGACCAGATGGCCTTTGCCGATACCGCCGATGGAAGGGTTGCACGACATCTGGCCCAGGGTCTCTATGTTGTGCGTCAAGAGCAAAGTCTTCTGCCCCATGCGGGCGGAAGCGAGGGCCGCCTCGGTACCGGCGTGACCACCGCCGACGACGATGACGTCGAAATTAGTTGGAAATAACATGATGGAATTGGGTAAAAGCGAAGGGATCAAGCACCGATTATAAAGTCTTTTGAGAGCTGCGACTTTTTTAGGCAAAATATTTTCGTTTGCTTGGCATCATTGTTCCACGTGAAACAATGAAAAAAAGGGATGCTTGTCATCAAACAAGCATCCCTTTTCAGCGATTCTCAGTGTTCCACGTGGAACAATCTACCAGCGTATCCACGAATCGTAGCTGGTCTTCACAATCAATATGGACACTACCACCAGGAACAATTTGCGGACGAATCCACTGCCGTGCTTCATCGCCAGACGCGTGCCGATGATCGAGCCGGCGATCTGGCACACAGCCATCATCGCCCCCAGTTGCCAGATCAGGTGGCCGCTATAACCGAACCACACCAGCGCCGACAGGTTGCAGGCAACGTTGACAATCTTGGCTACGGCCGACGCGCCGAGGAAGTCGAAACCGAAGATCCGAACGAACAGAAAGACCAGGAAGCTGCCCGTGCCCGGACCGAAGAAGCCGTCGTAGAAGCCGATGCCGGAGCCGATCAACAGCGCCAGCGTCTGCTCCTTCCGGCCGGTGTGCAGCGGCGCGTGCACGCTGCCGAAGTCCTTCTTGGCGAAGGTATAGATGGCCACAGCAAGCAGAACGATGGGCAGCACCGTGCGGAAGAAGTCGGGCGGAACCTTGGTGACCGTGTAGGCGCCAAAGAAGGAAAAGATCAGCGCGGCGAAAGCGGCCGGTGCGGCCACCGACCAGGCGATGGCGACGCGGCGCGCATAGCTGACCGCCGCCACGCTGGTGCCGGCGATACTGGCAAGCTTATTGGTGCCGATAATCGTGGCCGGCGCCATGTTGGGAAAGACCGAAAACATCGCCGGTAACTGTATCAGTCCCCCGCCCCCGACCACGGCATCCACCAAACCGGCGCTAAACGCCGCCACACCCAACACCGCATACTCAACCATAACCTGACTATCCCAACTGGCAAAAGCCACATTGTACGGAAGAAATTAGCAAGCCACCCGGCACCCCTGCCGGCCTTCATGTAAGCTTCCACGTGAAATCCACCAATCACGGACCGCAGCCATGAACGATTTCCCAGCATTCACTTTCAGCACCGTCGCCCACATCGTCTCCGAACTGGGCGCCGCCAACAAACTCGGCGAGCACATCGCCCAGCGCTTCCCCACCGTCAAACGCGCCCTGCTCGTTACCGATCCCGGCTTCCTCAAAACCGGACTGACGGACGCCCCCGCCGCCAGTCTGCGGACAGCCGGCATCGGCGTCAGCATCTACTCCAACGTCGTCGCCGATCCGCCGGAACAGATCGTGCTGGAAGCCGTCGCCGCCGCCCGCCAACACCGCAGCGACATCGTGATCGGCCTGGGTGGCGGCAGCTCGATGGACGTCGCCAAACTGATCGCCGTGCTGGCCGGCGGCGACCAGGAGATCGACGCCATCTATGGCATAGGCAACGTCAAGGGCAACCGGCTGCCCCTGGTGCAAATCCCGACCACCGCCGGCACCGGCTCAGAAGTCACCAACATCGCCATCGTCACCACCGGCGCCACCACCAAGATGGGCGTCGTCGCTCCCCAGTTGTACGCCGACATGGCCCTGCTCGACGCCGAACTGACCTTGGGCTTGCCGCCGCTGGTCACGGCCGCGACAGGCATAGACGCCATGGTCCACGCGATCGAGGCCTACACCAGCCGCCACAAAAAGAACCCGCTGTCGGACATCCTGGCGCGCAAGGCGCTGGGCCTGTTGTCCGCCAACCTGATTCCCGCCTGCGAGAACGGCCGCAACCTGGCGGCCCGTCAGGCCATGCTGTTGGGGGCGATGCTGGCCGGACAGGCATTCTCCAACGCTCCGGTGGCGGCGGTGCACGCCCTCGCCTATCCGATCGGCGGCACGTTCCACGTGCCACATGGCTTGTCGAATTCGCTGGTGCTGCCGCATGTGCTGCGCTTCAATGTGCCGGCGGCGGCGGGCCTGTATGCGGAGTTGGCGGAGATTGTCGTGCCGGAAGCGAGCGGCAGCGCGGAGGCGCGGGCGGAAGCCTTGGTTGTTGCAATGCAACAAATTGCGACCATCACGGGGATAGAGCGGACCTTGCAGCAGGTCGGCATAAAGGAAACGGATCTGGACCGACTGGCGGACGACGCCATGCTCCAGACCCGTCTGTTGGGGAACAACCCCCGCACCGTCACGCGCGACGATGCGAGGGCGATCTACGCGGCGGCTCTCTAGACTTTACTGCGGAACATCCACGGTCGTGCCGCTGACGTTGATCAGGTTGCCCGGCGCGGGCGCCTGCACGAACGGCGGCACGTTGGCCACAGTCATCGGCGTCGTCGCGTCCGGCCGCGTCACCGTGCGCACCACCTGCGACGGCGGCAGCGGCACGTTCGGGTTGCGCAGGTGGGCCATCATCGCATCGAGCGCGCGGAACAGATAGATGTGCAGCGGCACGATGTTCTGCGGGAAGACGCTGGTGAAGGCATCGAAGTGGTTGGCGTTCAACACCTCGATGTAGCGCAGCTTGCTCGCCGGCCCCTCGGCCAGCGCGTTCAAGCCCAGGTAAGCGCGCGAATTGAAATTCACCACCATCAGCGTGTCGCTACGGCCGGAGGCGATGATCGCCGGTTTGCCGTGCAGATTGCCGGTCGCCAGCACCTCGGCCGCGCCGGAACGCACCCGCGCGCTCTGCTCCGCCAACGTGCCGGTCAGCGCGTTGCCGTTGACCGGATCGATACCGGTGGCCAGCGCGCGCAGGCACAGGAAGCCGTCGAGCGACTGGTCGGCCAGATTGGTGCTCGGCGATACGCCAAGGTTGTACGCGCGCGGTCCGCCCACCGACGCCTCGTAGACCGGCGTGCCGACGATGCCGTTCTGCGTGGCGAAGCTGGCGGCGCGCTGCGCCGGCGTGAACGGCACCGGCGAGCCGGTCGCGTCGGTCGGGGCGAACGTGAATCCGCACAGCTGGTCGGTCACCGAGAAGCGGCCATAGGCGTTGGCGTAGGTCACGGCCACCAGCACCGTGGTCAATGCATGCGAGGCCTGCAGCACGTCGGAATCGGGCAGCCAGCCGTATGCCCTGAGCCGCGCGCGGGCGTCCTCCTGCTGCGCGGCAAGGTTCGCGCCGGTCAACAAGCCTTTGGCGACCAGCGCCGTGCAACGGCCGGGAGCCGCCGCCGTGGAGGCGATGCAAGGCTGGTACAGCGCGGCGTAGGTCGAGTAATCGATCAGCCACTTGCCCTGCCCCGTCACCGGCACGCCGTTCTGGCGGATCGAGTAACCGGTCGCGGTGCGCGGCTGGATCTGCGGCTCGTTGGCGGCCACGCCGTCGATCAGGCCCTTGGTGTCCTGCTCGGCCGCCAGCAAGGCCGAGGCGGCGCCGTTGGAGATGCTGGAACCGATCGTGATGGTGTTGGTCGGCGTGAAGCGCACCACGTGGCGGGTGTTGTCCCGGGCGTAGCGGCCGTACTGCTCGTTCAGGATGTAGAACGCGAACTCGACCGCCTGCAAGGTGTGGTTGCCCCAGTCCTTTTCCGGATTCTGTTGCGAGTGGGCGTGCTTGAAGGCGATGCGTCCCGGCTTGCCGGCGGCGAAGGCGGCGCGGTCGGCGTCGCCCAGTATCGGCGTGAAGTTGGAGTTCTTGCCGGCCGCCGTGCGCGTGGCCCGCACGCCGTTCTGCAGGTTCACGCTGTCGTCGTCGAAGGTGTAGAGCCCGGTCCCCGAGCCCTTGTCGCTGTAGGCGACCGCGCACTTGTTCTTCAGGCCCCACTCGCCGGAGGTGCCGATGGCGCCGTAGACGCCGCGCGAACCGCTCGACGCGCCCGTGATGATGCAGGGGTTGTTGGCGTCGAAGCTGGCCGGTATTTGCACCATGAGGGTGACATTCTTGTTGCCGCTGCCGTCGTCGGCGTAGGCGATGAACTCGCTGCCGGCGATCTTGCCCTCGCCGGTCGTCGGCGTGCCGTTGACGTCCACATTCGGGCCGTACAGCCTGCCGTAGCCGGCGGCCGAGCTGATGTCCTGGATGGCGCGGTAATTGGCGTAGATGGCGTTGCGGCGCAGTTCCGCCGGGGTCGGGTTCAAGGGGTCGGCGTAGGCCGGCAGCGCACCGGCCAGACCGGTCGCCCCCAAGCCGGCGGTCAGCAAATCGTCGCTGACGCCGTCGTAGGTTTTCGCGGTGATGGTGCCGAGATAAATCGGACGCTCGTTGATGATTTCCGGCCCATCATGGTGATGGCCACAAGCGGTCAGTGCGATGCCGGCCAGCGCCAGCGTGATTTTCTTGGTATGCATGTCATCCTCTTCTTCAGTAAGACTCAAAGCAACAGACGGACTACCCCCGATCCAGCCCGAGGCCGGATAAAAAAATTTACTCTCGATTTGAAAAGGACGCCGGGCAGAACGCCCGGCGTCTGTGCTAGATCATGCAGGCTTCTTATTGCCGAGCTTGGCGACGATTTCGCCGATGATTCCGCGGCGGAATAACAACACGCAAACGATGAAGATCAAGCCGATCACCATGGTGACGGCTTCGCCGATAGTGTTGAACCATTCGATGCCGGTGACCTGGGTCAGGTAGATGCCCCAGTCGCCCAGTTTGTTCTCCAGCATGATGATGATCACCGCGCCCAGGATGGGACCGGCCAGGGTGCCCATGCCGCCCACCAGGGTCATCAGGATAACCAGGCCCGACATGGTCCAGTGGACGTCGGTCAGGGTCTCGAAGCCCTGCACCAGCACCTTGGTGGAGCCCGCCAAACCGGCCAGGCCTGCCGACAGCACGAAGGCCAGCAGCTTGTACTTGTCGACGTCGTAGCCGAGCGAAATCGCGCGCGGTTCGTTCTCCTTGATCGCCTTGAGCACCTGGCCGAACGGCGAGTGGACGATGCGCACGATCAGCGCGAACGCCAGCACGACGATGGCCAGCACGAAGAAGTACAGCACGGTGTCGTTGGACAGGTCGATCATGCCGAGCAGTTTTCCACGTGGAACGCCCTGCAGGCCGTCCTCGCCGCCGGTGAACTCGCCGGCGCTGAGCGCGCCGAAGAACACCATCTGCGCCAGCGCCAGGGTGATCATCGAGAAGTAGATGCCCTGGCGGCGGATCGCCAGGCCGCCCATCACCAGGCCGAGCAAGGCGGCGCCGACGACGCCGGCCAGGATGCCGAACTCGGAGGGCCAGCCCCACACCTTGAGCGCGTTGCCGGTCACGTAGCCGGCGCCGCCGAAGAAGGCGGCGTGGCCGAACGACAGCAGACCGGTGAAGCCGATCAACAGGTTGAACGCGCAGGCGAACAGCACAAAGCACAGCAGCTTGGCCAGGAACACCGGATAGCCGATGAACGGCGCCAACAGCGCGATCGCCAAAACGATGGTATAACCGATTTTCTTGTTCATCCGTCCCTCCTATTTTTCTTTACCGAACAAACCAGCGGGACGGATCAGCAGCACGACTACCATCACCAGAAACACCACCGTCGACGAAAACGGTGCATACACCACCTTGGTCAAGCCTTCGATCACGCCCAGGCCGAGGCCGGTGAGGATGGAGCCCATGATCGACCCCATGCCCCCGATCACCACAACGGCGAATACGACGATAATCAGGTTCTGACCCATGAGGGGCTGCACCTGGATGATCGGGGCCGCCAGCACCCCTGCAAAGCCCGCCAAAGCGACGCCGAAGCCGTAGGTGAGCGTGACCATCAGCGGCACGTTGATGCCGAACGCTTCCACCAGCTTCGGATTCTCGGTGCCGGCGCGCAAATAGGCGCCCAGTTTGGTCTTTTCGATCACGTACCAGGTGGCCAGGCAGACGACGACGGACGCCACGACCACCCAGGCGCGGTAGTTCGGCATCACCATGAAGCCGAGGTCGGTTGCGCCGGCCAGCGCGTCGGGCACCTGGAACGGCTGGCCCGAGACGCCGTAGAAGGAACGGAACACGCCCTCGATCAGCAAGGTGATGCCGAAAGTCAGCAGCAAGCCGTACAAATGGTCGAGCTTGTACAGGTGGCGCAGCATGGTCTTTTCGATAACGATGCCGAACACGCCGACGATCAGCGGCGCCAGCAGCAGCATGGTCCAATAGTTCAGACCGAAATATGTCATCCCCATCCAGGCCACGAAGGCGCCCATCATGTACAGCGCGCCGTGGGAAAAGTTAATAACGTTGAGAAGGCCAAAGATGACGGCCAGGCCGAGTGACAGCATCGCGTAGAAGGAGCCGTTCACCAGCCCCAGCAGCAGCTGGCTCATCCATACGCTCAAGGGATAGCCGAAAATTTCCATGAGATCACAGTCTAAAGAGCACCTTGCCGGACGGCGAGGCGGAGTACGAGGACAAAAACAAGGACAAAAGCGCAGAACGGACCGGCGCCTCGCCACGCGGAGTGGCGCTGCGCCGGCCCTGTGTACAACTCAGCTTATTTCCACAGGCTGCATTTGGTTTCGGCCTTGGTGGCGTACGCCTGGTCGCCCGGAATGGTGGCCACGACCTTGTAGTAATCCCACGGATATTTCGATTCCGAAGGCTTCTTCACTTCCATCAGGTACATGTCGTGGACCATGCGGCCGTCCGGACGGATCACGCCGTTCTTGGCGAACATGTCGTTGATCTTGTTGGCCTTCAGATAGGCCATGACCTTGTCGGAGTCGTCGGTACCCACGGCCTTGACCGCTTTCAGGTAATTGGCGGCGGCCGAGTAGTCGGCCGCCTGCAGCATCGACGGCGACTTCTTCATCTTGGCGAAGTAGCGCTTCGACCAGTCGCGCGTTTCCTGGTTCTGGTCCCAGTACCAGCCGTCGGTCAGGTACATGCCCTGCGTCAGGTTCAGGCCCAGCGAGTGGACGTCGTTGATGAAGATCAGCAAGCCGGCCAGTTTCATTTTCTTGGTGATGCCGAACTCGTTGGCGGCCTTGATCGAGTTGATCGCGTCGCCGCCGGCGTTGGCCAGGCCGAGGATCTGCGCGCCCGACGATTGCGCCTGCAACAGGAAGGACGAGAAGTCCGACGCCGACAACGGATGCTTGACCGAACCCATCACCTTGCCGCCGGCGGCCTTGACCACGTCCGACGTATCCTTTTCCAGCGACTGGCCGAAGGCGTAGTCGGCGGTCATGAAGTACCAGTTCTTGCCGCCCTGCTTGACGATGGCGCCGCCGGTGCCGCGCGCCAGCGCGATCGTGTCGTAGGCGTAGTGCACGGTGTAAGGCGTGCATTCCTCGTTGGTCAAACGGGCCGAGCCGGCGCCGATCGAAATGAAGACCTTTTTCTTCTCGGCGGCGACCTTGGCCATGGCCAGGTTGGCGCCCGAGTTGGTGCCGCCGATCAGCATGTCGACGCCCTGCTGGTCGAACCATTCGCGCGCCTTGGAGGCGGCGATGTCGGCCTTGTTCTGGTGGTCGGCGGAGATGAACTCGACCTTCTTGCCGGCGATGACGACGCCGGCGTCCGCGATCGCCATTTTGACCGCCTCGGCGCCGCCGGCGCCGTCGATATCCGTGTACAGGCCGGACATGTCGGTGATCATGCCGATCTTGATAGTGTCGCCGGAAACCTGGGCTTGCGCGGCAAAGGACAGGCCTAGCGCGCAGATGGCGGTGGCGGCGATGGTGATAGCTTTGAGTTTCATTTTGTCTCCGTTCGAATAGTCGTGATTTAGATTTGTATGGTCACAGAACGATGAAGTAATTATCTACACGCCAAGCAGCTCGGTCAGCACCGGCATCTTGTCGCTCAATTCCGATGAAACAAAAGTCTCGACGATCTGACCGTGTTCCATCACATAAAACCGGTCCGCCAGCGGCGCGGCGAACCGGAAATTCTGTTCCACCATGACGATGGTGTAGCCCTTCGATTTCAAGGTGGTGATCATGCGCGCCAGGCCTTGCACGATGACCGGCGCCAGGCCCTCCGAAATTTCATCGAGCAGCAACAGGCGCGCGCCGGTGCGCAGGATGCGCGCCACCGCCAGCATCTGCTGCTCGCCTCCCGACAGGCGGGTGCCCTGGCTGTGCTTGCGCTCTTCCAGGTTGGGGAACATCGCGTAGATTTCCTTGATCGACATGCCCTTGTCGCCGGTCGACAACTGCGGCGGCAGCAACAGGTTTTCCTCGGTCGACAGCGAGGCGAAAATGCCGCGCTCCTCGGGGCAATAGCCCACGCCGAGGTGGGCGATCTTATGCGTCGGCAAACCGATCGCCTCGACGCCGTTGATCTTGATCGAACCCTTGCGGGCGCCGGTCAATCCCATGATGGCGCGCAAGGTGGTGGTGCGGCCGGCGCCGTTACGGCCCAGCAAGGTGACCACTTCGCCGGGCTGCACCGTCAGGTTGACGTCGTGCAGGATGTGCGATTCGCCGTACCAGGTTTGCAGGTTGGAAATTTGCAGGGCGGCCGTCATCAGTGGGCTCCTTCAAGCTCGGCGGCTTCGGTGCCCATGTACGCTTCCATCACTTGCGGATTGCGCGACACCTCCGCGTAGGTGCCCTCGGCCAGCATGGCGCCGCGCTGCAAAACGGAGATCTTGTCGCAGATGCCGGACACGACTTTCATATTGTGTTCGACCATCAAAATGGTGCGTCCCGCCGACACTTTTTTGATGAGGTCGGTTACGCGGTGCACGTCCTCGTGGCCCATGCCCTGCGTCGGTTCATCGAGCAGCATCAGCTCCGGCTCCATCGCCAGGGTAGTGGCGATCTCCAAAGCGCGCTTGCGCCCGTATGGCATATCGACGGTGACGGTGTCGGCGAACTCGGTCAGGTCGACCTCAGCCAGCAACTGCATCGCACGATCGTTGAGCTTGTCCAACGCGCGCTCGCTCTGCCAGAAATGGAAGCTGGTCCCCAACTGGCGCTGCAATCCGATGCGGACATTCTGCAGTACCGTCAGGTGGGGAAACACCGCCGAAATCTGGAACGAACGGATCACACCCATGCGGGCGATCTGCGCCGGCTTCGCCGCGGTGATGTCCTTTTCGTTGAACAGAATCTGGCCCGAAGTCGGCACCAGGAATTTCGTAAGCAGATTGAAGCATGTGGTTTTACCGGCGCCGTTGGGGCCGATGAGCGCGTGGATGTGACCGCGCTGCACTTTCAAATTGACGTCGTTGACCGCAGTAAAACCTCTGAACTGCTTGGTCAAGTTCTTCGTTTCCAAGATAACACCAGACATCCTGTCTCCCTTGCTTCTATGGTTCAAGGTACTAAATTTTTTTTAGATCATACAGAGTAAAAAATTAGCTAACAATACAGTATAACTACTACTTACTTTTGATCTAACGCTAACAAGCGGTCCCATCATTTCCAGGCTGAACGGATCATTTCTGAAGCTTTTTCGGCGATCATGATCGTCGGAGAGTTGGTGTTACCGGAGGTGATGAAGGGCATGATGGATGCGTCCACAACGCGCAAGCCGGCGACGCCGATGACACGCAATTGGCTATCGACGACGGCGGTGGGATCGTCGGCGCGGCCCATCTTGCAGGTGCCGACCGGATGGAAGATGGTGGTGCCGATATGGCCCGCCGCTTCCGCGAGTTCTTCCTCGGTGCGGTAGTGGATGCCGGGCTTGTATTCCTCCGGCGAGAACTTGTTCAGCGCGGGCGACGCGACGATCTGGCGTGTCAACGTCAGCGCCGCCGCCGCCACTTTGCGGTCCTCGGCGGTACTCAAATACATCGGCGAAATCTTGGGAGGCGCGTACGGATCGGCGCCGGCGATATGCACATGGCCGCGCGATGTCGGACGCAGGTTGCACACGCTGGCGGTGAACGCGGGGAAGGCGTGCAAAGGGTCGCCGAATTTTTCCAGCGACAAGGGCTGCACGTGATACTGAAGATTGGGTGTCGGCTGATTGGCATCGGAGCGCGCGAACGCGCCCAGCTGCGACGGCGCCATCGACATCGGCCCGCTCTGGAACATCGCATACTCCAGGCCGATCTTCATTTTTCCGAACCAGTTCGACGCCATCGTGTTCAAGGTGCGGGCACCACCGCCGAGCTTGTAGATCATGCGCAGCTGCAGATGGTCCTGCAGGTTTTCGCCGACACCGGGCAGGTCCGCCAGCGGCGCGATGCCGTGATGAAGCAGCTTCGCGGCCGAGCCGATGCCCGAGCACTGCAAAATCTGCGGCGAACCAACGGCGCCAGCGGCCAGCACGGTTTCTTTCGCGGCCATCGCCTGGTACTTGCTGCCGCCCCCGGTGAAAATCACGCCTTTGCACACTGGACCTTGATCGCTCATTTCGATCTGCAATCGTTCCACGTGGCAGCCGGTCATGACCGTCAGATTGGGACGGCCCGACACCGGCTTCAGGAAGGCCTTCGCCGTGTTCCAGCGGATGCCGCGTTTTTGATTGACTTCGAAATAGCCGCAACCGGCGTTGTCGCCGCGATTGAAATCGTCGACTTTTGCGATGCCGTTCTGTTCCGCCGCATCGCGGAACGCGTCCAGTATCTGCCAGGACAGGCGCTGTTTTTCCACGCGCCACGGACCGCCGGCGCCGTGCTCTTCGGAAGCGCCGCCGTGATAATCCTCGCTCTTTTTAAACAGCGGCAGTACCTGGTCCCAACGCCAGCTGGGGTCGCCGGTCAAGTCGGCCCAGCGGTTGTAATCTTCCGCCTGGCCGCGCATGTAAATCATGCCGTTGATGGACGAGCTTCCGCCAAGTACTTTTCCGCGCGGGTAAAGCAGGCTACGCCCGTTCAGGCCGGCGTCGGCTTCGGTGCGGAACATCCAGTCGGTGCGCGGATTGTCGATGCAATGCAGATAGCCGACCGGGATGTGAATCCACACATAATCGTCCCTGCCACCCGCCTCGATCAGCAGGACGTCGACGTTTCTGTCCGCGCTTAAACGGTTTGCCAATACGCAGCCAGCCGAGCCTGCCCCAATGATGATGTAATCGTAGTCGCCTGCTGATTCCAAAAACTGCTCCTCCAAGGATGACTCGGTATGCCGGGGCGTTGGGCTCTCTCGGCGATCTGAGGCTTAGTCTACGCTGCGTTCATCTCCGATAGCAATGTTTCAACAAGCTTGGCGGCCGGCATGGGCCTGGCGCGTGCGACACCGGTGCCGCACCACAGCGACATCAGTTCGGTATCGCCGCGTTTGGCCGCTTCGGCGCGGATCGGCGAGGTTAGAGCATTTTGGATCGGATATGCCGGCAATTGCGCTTCCACCGGCTCCAGTTCCCGCATCACACGGTTCACCAATCCCCGCGCGTAGCGACCGGAAAAAGTGCGGGTGAGACGCGTCGGATGGTCGCCGGCGGTCAACAACCGTTGTTTGTAGTGTGGATTAATTGCCGATTCGTCGGTCACCAGGAAGGCTGTTCCCATCTGAACGGCCTGCGCGCCCATGTCCAGCACCCGTTTAATGTCGGCGCCGTCCATAATGCCGCCGGCGGCGATGACGGGAATATCCACCGCTGCCACAATTTTCGGCAGCAGCTCGAACGTTTTCAATGTCGCGTCTTCCTGCGCACCGATGAAGGTGCCGCGATGGCCGCCCGACTCGGTGCCGGAAGCGATCACGGCATCGGCGCCCCTGCTCTGCCAGGCGATGGCTTCCTCGGCATGGGTGATAGTGCCGATCACCACAATACCGGCGTCGTGCAAACGCTGGATTTGTTCGGCGCTCAAGATGCCGAAAGTGAAGCTGGCGACGGCCGGGCGCAATTCGATCAGCGCCTCAAACTGGGCTGAGAAGTCCTCGCACCACTTGGCTGGCGTGGGTAACTCGCTCCAGCCCAGCGACGACCAGAGCGGTTTCAACCATTCGACGGCCCTGCTTATTTCGGCCGGATCAGGTTGCGGAGTCTCCAAAACGAAGAAGTTGAGGCAAAAGGGTTTATCCGTCAACGCACGGATTTGCGCGGTTTGTTCGCGGATCGCGGCTGGGGAAAGTAAGGAGCAAGCCAGGGAACCGAGCGCACCCGCATTGGAGACGGCGGCTACTTGGGCCGGAGTGTTGGGGCCGCCAGCCGTGGGCCCCTGGATGATTGGATGGGGAAAAACGGATGTCAGATTCATCATATTTCTCACTTTAATGCCCACTTACCCCTGTGGATAAGTCTATGGATATCCACAGGCACGATATGTGAGTAAACAAAAAATTTCTAGGGAGCTGTTTTCTTATCCCAAAACAGTTCTTGGGTCATACACGGCTTACGAGCCTGCTTATGAAGTTCGTAAACGCCTGATTCTAATCCAAAATGAGGACTTATCCACAGAAAAGTGTCTACGTTAACAACTACTACTATTTTTATATATACATCTTTAGAGTAAACCATAGATCGCTCGACTCGAAGAAAAACCCCAAAAACCGAGGCGCAAGCGCCTGAAGACCTTTGTGTAAAAAAAAGGAAGCCACATGAACAAAAGGAAGGCGGTTGATCAACAAGCGATGGGCCTGCAAAACAAAAAATTGCTATGTAGACACGTAGGGCGGATTAGACCGGAGGTCGTAATCGGCCATCGACGAGCCGTCGACGGCTCATGGCCGATTACGCTTCGCTAATCCGCCCTACGTGTTTTAGATGAGATCTCGGCGCTGTGGCCGTAGTTGATGTTGCTGAAAAGCTCAGAAAACCCTGCAAAACCGTGCCGCCTGTGAATAACTTACTGGATATCCACAGGATGAGTTGTGGGTAAGCACGAAGTTATCCAAGGGGCGACATTTTATACAGAATTGCTCCGTAAATGGTACAGCGCTTATGCAAGTGCTTATCTTTCGCGTAAACCAATGATTTGTAAACGTATACAGAACTTATCCACAGCTAAATGCCCGTTTACTACTACTACTATTTTTTATATATATCTTTGTAAACTACTAAACCATGAAAAGCGAAAAACGACCCGAAAACCCGAAAAAGCGCAGATTTCTGACGAAATCTGAGGCCCTCTTCGTGGGCAAAGACCCGTTTACACAGCAAAAAACGCCTTAAAATCGACCGTTTTTAGCTTCGCACTGTGGAGAACTCACAGGAAGTCCACAGCCACCACTCAAAAAACAGGAAAAAAATATGCGTTTAGGCATCATTAGTGCGTTGGCTGAAGAACAGCATGGGCTGATAGAAGCCCTTGAGAGCCCCTACAAGCACGTCCACGGCATGAGGGAGTACACCACCGGGAAACTCTGGGAAATCGACGCTGTGTGCGTCCTGTCGCGTATAGGCAAGGTTGCAGCGGCAATGACAGCCGCGATCCTTGTGGAAAAGTTCGGAGTTACCCACATCGTCTTCACCGGCGTCGCTGGAAGCGGGGATAAGAACGTCAAAGTCGGCGATATCGTCGTCGCGGAAGCCCTGGTGCAGCACGATTTCGATGCCAGCCCGCTGTTTCCCCAATTTGAGATCCCGCTAACGGGGCTATCTCACTTCGCCACAGACGTCGTCTTGACGGAAAGATTGGCCCTTGCAGCCTCCAAAACCACGCGTGTGCATCGTGGATTGATCGCCAGCGGCGACCAGTTCATCGGAAAGTTGGCGCAAATCCAGGCTATCAAAGCCGGATTGCCTGAATTATTAGCAGTTGAAATGGAAGGCGCAGCCGTTGCGCAAGTGTGTTTTGAGCTCGGCATTCCGTTCGCGGTGGTCAGAACGATCTCGGACAACGCCAACGACGACGCCGCCGTCGACTTCATGCATTTCATCAAAACCGTAGCCTCGCGCTACGCGTTCGAGGTTATCCACAACTTCTGCAAACCCTAGTGGCAACTCCGGGGTCAGGTCCTCATGCCGCTAAGTCAAGCGTTCATCTACATCACGTTGGGGCGGATTAGCGCAGCGTAATCGGCCAAGCGCCGTCGGCGGCTCATGGCCGATTGCGGCGTTCCGCCTAATCCGCCCTACGAAAATCGCCTTAACTTAGAGGCATGAGGACCTAACCCCCGGATGAAAAAAGGGCCGGGTTTGATCCCGGCCCTTCGCGTTCACAGCTTTTTCCTACGCTTCCAGCGTCATCAGGCTGGCGTTGCCGCCCGCAGCGGTCGTATTGACGCACAGAGCCCGCTCAGCAAGCAAACGCCACAGGGGGATGACCCCATCCTCGTTGGTGTCGATCAGGCTCACCAGCGCCCCGCTACGGGCCGCCAGTTGGCTGTACAAGCTGCCGGCCAGCATCGATTCCACCAGGGCGATCTGGAAATCGCCTTCGAAACTGTTGAGATCGGCCACTGGCTTGATCCAGTCTTTTACGCTCGCAGGCAGATCTGCCGGTACCAGCTTGGCGGTGTCGCCCGCGAGCAGGGCGATATTTCCGGTGGCGAGGACTGCGGCGAGCTGGTTCAGCAGGCCCTCCTGGGTGCTTGCGGCACAAACCACCGCGCCACGTGGCACCAACGCCAGCGTGTTGCGCTCACCGGTCGGGCCCGGCAAGGCGGTCAGGCTGCCCAGCATCGTCGTGCGGCTGTACTGATCGGCCAGCTTGGCGATGCCGTCGCGGCCGTGCTTTTGCGCCCAGGCGGTCAGGGCGTCCAGCGCCGGCGTCGCCTGGCGGTCGCGCTGCTGCTGCGGCGTTGCTGTTGCACCGCGCTGCAGACGCTTCAGGTACAGCGGACCGCCGGCTTTAGGGCCGGTGCCGGATTTGCCTTCGCCACCGAAGGGCTGCACGCCCACGACCGCGCCGACGATGTTGCGATTCACGTAGATGTTGCCAACATGCGCGTTCGAGCTGATGTAGTCGATCGTTTCGTCGATGCGCGAATGTATGCCCAGGGTCAGGCCAAAACCGCTTTCGTTGATTTGCCGGACCAGTTTCGGCAAATCCGCACGTTTGTAGCGGATCACGTGCAGAACCGGGCCGAAGACTTCCTGCGTCAGTTCCGACAGCGAACGGATCTCCAGCACCGTCGGCGGAACAAAAGTACCGGCGGTAATCACGCTCGACGGCAGATCCAGCGAGAAGTAGTTCACCGCCGTGCCCTTGAGCTTGTTGATGTGCGCCAGCAGGTTTTGCTGCGCTTCGGCGTCGATGACCGGGCCGATATCGGTCGCCAAGCGGTCCGGGCAGCCGACTTTCAGCTCGAGCATCGCGCCTTTGAGCATTTTGATGGTCTTGTCGGCGATATCTTCCTGCAGGAACAGCACGCGCAGCGCGGAGCAACGCTGGCCGGCGCTGTCGAAAGCGGACGAAATCGCATCCTGAACAACCTGCTCCGGCAAGGCCGACGAATCGACGATCATCGCATTTTGGCCACCGGTCTCGGCGATCAGCGGAATCTCGATGTTTTCGGCGGCCGCACGCTTGGCCAAGGTGCGGTTGATCAGCTGCGCAACTTCGGTCGAGCCGGTGAAGATCACGCCTTTGACACGCGGATCTGCGGTCAGCGCGGCGCCGACCACTTCGCCACGGCCCGGCAGGAATTGCAGCGCGGCGCGCGGAATGCCCGCTTCGTGCAGCAGCTCGACCGCGCGGTGCGCTATCAGCGGCGTTTGCTCGGCCGGCTTGGCCAGCACCACGTTGCCCGCCGCCAGCGAGGCGGCGACCTGGCCGGTGAAAATCGCTAGCGGGAAATTCCACGGGCTGATGCAGGTGACCGGACCCAACGCGAGCGTATTGGTCGAACCGGCGACCTCGGCCGCGTAGTAACGCAGGAAATCGACCGCTTCGCGCAACTCGGCGATCGCGTTCGGCAGCGATTTGCCCGCTTCGCGGATCGCCAGGGTCATCAGCTCCATCGCGTTCGCTTCGAACAGGTCGGCGGCGCGGTTCAACGCGGCGGCGCGTTCGGACGGCTGGGTGGTCTGCCAATCCATCGCGAAATTGCTGGCGCTGATCAGCGCGCTGTCGACGTCGGTGGTGGTTGCTTCGACCAGTTTGCCCACGATATCGCTATGCTGGGCCGGATTGCTGACATCCTGCACCGGCTGGCCGACGCTGACGCCGCCCGCCAGCAGCGGCGACGCGTACCAGGTGCGCGGCACGGCCAGCGCCGCCGAGATATCGCGCAGCACATCCTCGTTGGCCAGGTCGAAGCCGGCCGAGTTCTTGCGCTCCGCGCCGAACATGGCTTGCGGCAGCGGAATGCCGGCGTGCGGCTGGCCGCCCTGCTCGCGCGCCTGGGCGACGGGGTCCTTGATCAGCGAGTCGATCGGAATCGCCTCGTCGACGATCTGGTTGACGAACGACGAGTTGGCGCCGTTTTCCAGCAGGCGGCGCACCAGGTAGGCCAGCAAGGTTTCATGCGTGCCGACCGGTGCGTAAATGCGGCACGGCTTGTCCAGATTGTCCTTGCCGACGACCTGGTCGTACAGCGATTCGCCCATGCCGTGCAGGCACTGGAATTCGTAGTCGGTCACGCCGTCGCGCTTGGCCCAGGTGTAGATCGTCGACAAGGTTTGCGCGTTGTGCGTGGCGAACTGTGGATAGATCACGTCGGTCGCGCCCAGCAGCTTTTGCGCGCACACCAGATAGGAAACGTCGGTGTAGACCTTGCGCGTGTAGACCGGGTAGCCGCTCATGCCGTCCACCTGGGCGCGCTTGATCTCCGCATCCCAATACGCGCCCTTGACCAGACGCACCATGAATTTGCGGCCGCTGCGCTTGGCCAGGTCGATCAGGAAATCGATCGCGAACGGGCAGCGCTTCTGATACGCCTGCACGACGAAGCCGATGCCTTCGAAACCGGCCAGTTCCGGATCGTAAGCCAGCGCCTCCATCAGGTCCAGCGACAGTTCCAGGCGGTCGGCCTCTTCGGCGTCGATGTTCAGGCCGATGTTGTAGTGCTTGGCCAGCAGCACCAGTTGACGCATGCGCGGCAGCAATTCCTCCATCACGCGGGCGCGCTGGGCGCGGCTGTAACGCGGGTGCAGCGCCGACAGCTTGACCGAAATGCCCGGACCGTTCTTGATGCCACGCCCGTTCGACGCCTTACCGATCGCGTGGATCGCCGTCTCGTACGAGGCATAGTAGTTCTTGGCGTCGGCCTCGGTCAGCGCCGCCTCGCCCAGCATGTCATATGAATAACGATAACCGCGCGCCTCGTTGGCTTGGCCGTTCTTGATGGCTTCGTCGATGGTTTGACCGGTGACGAACTGATTGCCCAGCATGCGCATCGCCAAGTCGACGCCTTTGCGGATCAGCGGCTCGCCGCCCTTGGAAATAAGCTTGGTCAGCGCCGAGCCCAGGCCGGTCTCGCTGTTGGTGCTGACCAGTTTGCCGGTGATGAGCAGACCCCAGGTGGCCGCGTTGACGAACAGCGACGGCGACTCGCCCAGGTGCTTGCGCCAGTCGCCCTTGCTGATTTTGTCGGCGATCAGGCGGTCGGCGGTGGCATTGTCGGGAATACGCAACAGTGCTTCGGCCAGGCACATCAGCGCGACACCCTCTTCCGACGACAGCGAGAACTCGTGCATCAGGGCGTCGACACCGGAGGCGCGGGTGCGCTGTTCGCGCACCGAGCTGACCAGTTTATGCGCCAGTTGCTGCGCCTGTTGCAAGCTATTGGCGTCGTTGTTTTTGATCTGATCCAACAACCACTGAACCGCGCTCACTTCGTCGCGCCGATAGGCCGCCGTCACTGCTGCGCGCAGTGGAATCGGGTCGCGCAGGATTTCTGCTTGTAACGCTGCGAAGGGGGTGAAAACGGTCGGATCTGCTGCTTGCATGAATGACTCTCAGAATAGAAATTTAGGAGCGTCCACTTACAAAAACACGCTCTGCAAGCGGGTAGCTTGAGAGCGTGGTTTGAGGTTGAATCGTGGTCTCGAATCGTGAACTGCTGATGATTCGATTGTAAAGTGAATTCTTCTGGATTAATTCTGGTATTACAGGGGGCTAGCAATAGATTGTTTTTAGTGAGACAATTTAACCAAATAATATTTATTTGGGAGTCCCCGGAAATGTTAGACAAGATCAGCAAAAAAATCTTGATGGAGTTGCAGAGCGATGGCCGCATCAGCAACGTGGAGCTGGCGGCGCGGGTGAACCTGTCGCCGGCCGCTTGCCTGGAGCGCGTGCGCAAGTTGCACGAGTCCGGCTACATCATGGGCTACACCGCGCAGTTGAATCCCCAGCTGCTCGACGTTTCATTGCTCGTCTTCATCGAAGTCGTGCTTGATCGCACGACACCCGAAGTCTTCGACGCCTTCAAACACAGCGTCCAGGTCATCCCGGAAGTGCTGGAATGCCACATGGTAGCCGGCGGTTTCGACTACCTGGTCAAGGCCCGGGTCAAGGACATGGCCGCCTACCGCGAGTTCCTGGGTAAAACCCTGCTCCAAAAAGGTGTGCGGGAAACCCACACTTATGCCGTGATGGAAGAAGTCAAGAATACCACCAAGTTACCTATAAAGTAGTATGTAGGAAATAAATTAGTCGCTACGCGCCGAAGCGTCGGGTACAACGGGGGACAAATGAAGCTTTTGCAGCAGAAGTTGGTGCAACGTGGATTATGGTTGTTGGGTGCTACGGCGGGCGGAACTTGCCTGGCGTACTTGTTCAATCTTGCGGCGGGCGATAACGCCTCGTTGATCTACACGGCGGCGCCGGCGGCGTTGGCCGGCGCGCTGATCTCCTGGTGGGCGGCGCGCCAGGACAACGACGAGGGTGGCGTGCGCCGCTTCGCCCAGACCGTGGGGGCGGAAATCGACGCCATCATGATCGGCGCGGCGGAAACCTCATACTTCGTCGATTCCGTTAAGAAGAAGATCGAGCTCGATGTCGGCACCGCCGGCGGCATTGTTCAAAGTTCCGCGCAAAACGCCGCGACCACCGAGCGCATCGCCGCCAACGCCGAGCGCGCCGCCAAAATCGCCGCCCAGGTGCGCGGCGAGACCGTGGCGGGCCGCAGCGAGGCGGACAACGGCCTGCAGCGCATCCGCACCGCGCGCCAGGACGCCCAGACGGCCGCGTCCGTCATGACCAGCCTGCAAACCAACTCCCGCAAGATCTACGGCTTCACCGAGGCGATCAGCGAGATTTCCGCCCGCACCAACCTGCTGGCGCTGAATGCCGCCATCGAGGCGGCGCGCGCCGGTGAACAGGGACGCGGTTTCGCCGTCGTCGCCAGCGAGGTGCGCCAGTTGGCGTTGCGCACCAAGGAAGCGACCGACGAGATCAGCACCATGGTGCGCGAGATCAACCAGCAGGCGGAACAAGCCGCCACCGGCATGACGTCGCTGGCGGTGCAGGTCAGCGAGGCGGCCGGCAATGTGGAGAAGGTGCACGGGTTGCTGGGCAATATCGAGCGTTCCTCTGGCGTCTCGGAGGAAGAAATCGGCCAGATCGCCCGGGCGTCGCGCGAGCATGTCGCCACCACCGAGGAAATCGCGGCCGCGATCGCCAGCATCCGCGACAGCCTGTTATCCACGGAGAAGGAATTGCCGCGCGCCGCCAGTTCGGCGATGGCGCTGGCCGAGCGGGCCGAGGTCATCACCGGCGCGCTGGGCGAGTCGTCGATCGCCACGTCGCACGATGCGATCCGGCATGCCGCGCAGCAGGCGGCGCAGGAAGTGGGCAGGATTTTCGAAGCGGCGCTGTCGTCGGGCAAGATTACCCGGGATGCGTTGTTCGACCGGACGTACACACCTATCCCGAATACCGATCCGCCCAAGCATAAGACGAGGTTCGATGATTTTACGGATCGCGTGCTGCCTTCATTGCAGGAGGCGTTGCTGGTGGCCATGCCGCAGCTGGCTTACGCGGGTGCTGTGGATAACAACGGTTATTTCCCCACCCATAACAAGAAGTTTTCGCAGCCGTTGACGGGGAATTATGACGTCGATATCGTGAATAACCGCACCAAGCGGATCTTCAGCGATCGTACCGGCAAGCGTTGTGGGTCGAATACCAAGCCGTTCTTGCTGCAGACGTATAAGCGCGATACGGGGGAAGTGATGCACGACCTGTCGGCGCCGATTTATGTGAACGGCAAGCATTGGGGCGGGTTCCGGATCGGGTACCGCTCGAGCACCAAGCACTGAGCGAGACGAACACGCACGCGACGGGATTTTTGTGGCTGGGACACGGGGGATACGAATTCGCATGGATTCACGTAGGGCGGATTAGGCGGCACGCCGTAATCCGCCATTGCGTGAGCCGTCGCATGCATGGCGGATTACGCGCTGCGCGCTAATCCGCCCTACGTGTCTCCGTGGTGTTTCCTGGCCGCTGGTTAGGCGGTGTCTTTCTTCGGCGCGCTGCCCGGCGCGGTCCGCGCCGCCACCTGGTTCATGCCTTCCAGATGCATGCGCAGCCACTTGTGCGCCGGGCTGCGCGCATCGCGCTCGTGCCACAGCATGTCCAGGTGGACCGCCGGCAGCTGGAATGGCAATTCCTTGGCGATCAACGCGTCCGTCATGCCCGTCGAGGCGATCAAGTGACGCGGCAACACCGTGATCAGATCCGAGTTCGCCACCACCCTCCCCGCCGTGAAGAACTGGTTCACCGTCAGCAAAATCCGCCGCTCGCGCTGGATTTGCGCCAGCGCCTCGTCGACCAGACCATGCGCGCGGCCCGAGAAACTCACCAACAGGTGATTGGCCTTGCAATAGTTATCCAAGTTCAGCTCGACCTTGGCCAGCGGATGGTCGCGCCGCATCACGCAAACGTAATGCCCGGAATACAGCCGTTCATGGCGGATCGGCGAACCCGTCTCGTACGACAGCTGCGCCGCCACACCAGGGAAGAAGCCGACCGCCAGGTCGATGTCGCCCCGCAGCAGCATCGGCCGCGGTTCGCGGGTGGTCAGCGGCACCATGCGCACATTGACGCCGGGCGCTTCGCTTTCGATCGAGCGCATCAGCGACGGCAGCCAGAAGGCGGCGGTGGCGTCGGCCATGGCCATGCGGAAGGTCGCGTGGGCGGCGGAGACGTCGAAGGTCTCCGGCGCCACCGCCGCTTCCAGGCTGGCCAGCGCGCTGCGCACGGACGGCCACAGCGATTCGGCGCGCGGCGTCGGCTTGACGCCGTAGGCGGTGCGTATCAGCAATTCGTCGCCCAGGCTCTCGCGCAGTCGCTTGATCGCGTTCGAAACGGCGGGCTGGGTCATGGCCAGATGGCCGGCCGCGCGTGTCAGATTTTGTTCTGTCATCACGGCGTCGAAGACGCGTAACAAATTCAAGTCCAGCGTCAAAAAGCTCATGTTGGCTCAGGTAGTATGAAAATAGGATAAGACAGTATCGAGAAATACGGATTTCTCGTCAAGGATAAGCTTTACCATTCACCAAACGAATAATTGTTATCGTGGAAGTAAATTGGATACTTATGTTGCGCTGCACTATAGTTAACTTGATTCTAAATGCACCGGTCTATCATGTCTACCTTCATCTCAGTACTGCAAGCTCTTTCGTTCATCACCGCTATACAGCTGGCGCTGGCCGCCGTTGTCACCGTGGGCCTGCTGGTTTTGTTCAAACCGCTGCTGCGCGGCTTTGCGCGCGCCGCCATGCTGATCGTAAAACCGAAGTTGACCAAGGAAGAACGTCTGCAACGCCGTCAAATGCGCGATGCGATGATGCTCAAGCGCATGCTCAACACCAGCGAATGCGGTGCCAGCCATGCCGCAGAGCTGCGCGCGATGGCTTCGCGCGCCTAGGAAGAGAAGTTAGCGCTCGCCCAGCAGGGCGGGCTTGAGCGAGCTGTCCACCGGCTTGTCGCCCAGCCAGATACGCAGCACGGCGTTGTAGAACGCCACGTCCGGCATCAACTCCCCCAGCTTTTTACCGTTCAGATAGCACTGGGTGCCCTCGCCCGGTATCCAGTCGAGCAGCATCTGGTCGCCTTTTTTGAGCGTCTGGATCTGCGCGAACACTTCGCCGAACTTCATCGTTTGCGGCAGGATGCGGGTGCGCTCGATCTTGTCGGTATTGGAACTCAAGCCTTCCATGAAGGATTTGCCGAAATCATCCGAGCTGACGTCGCGCAGCATGACGATGCTGACGCGGCGTGGACCGGTGGCGCCGAGCACGTCCGGGACGGTGGTTTTCTTTTCGGCCAGGTACAGGCCGGCCGCATACACCTTGAAGATGACCTTGGTGCGCAGGCCGGCGCCGTTCAGTTTGAGCTCCTTGCCGGCCACGGTGGCGATGTCGTCGAATTTGGCGCCGGCCACCTCGACGGTTGCAAACGCGGGCAGCTGGACACAGGCGGCCACCGCCACCAGGCTCTTGATGAGTTGTCGGCGTCGCATGGCGATCAGGCCTTGGCGGCCTGCAGGTGCTCGTATTTGGCGCGCAGCTGCTCTTCGGTCTCGCGCCAGGCGGGATTGAAGGGGATGCAGCTGACCGGACAGACCTGCTGGCATTGCGGCTCATTGAAATGGCCGACGCACTCGGTGCACTTGTCCGGATTGATTTCGTAAATTTCCGCGCCCATGTAAATCGCGTCGTTCGGGCACTCGGGCTCGCAAACGTCGCAATTGATACAGTCGTCGGTGATCATTAAGGCCATGACGGAACTCGCTTATTCGGTCTGGGTGGCTGCGATTTTCTTTTGCAGCCAGCGGTCGACCGATGGGAAAACAAACTTGGAGACATCTCCGCCCAGGACGGCGATTTCGCGCACGATGGTGCCGGAGATGAACTGGTACTGATCGGACGGCGTCAGGAACAAGGTTTCGACGTCCGGCAGCAGGTAGCGGTTCATGCCCGCCATTTGGAACTCGTACTCGAAGTCGGACACGGCGCGCAGGCCGCGAACGATGACGCGGGCATCGTGCGCGCGCACGAAATCCTTCAACAGCCCGGAGAAACTTTCCACTTTCACGTTCGGATAGTGGCCCAGCACTTCATTGGCGATGGTCAGGCGTTCTTCCAGTGAAAAGAAAGGTTTCTTGTTCTTACTGTCGGCGACGCCGACCACCAGCGTGTCGAACAGACCCGATGCGCGACGCACCAGATCTTCATGACCACGGGTCAGCGGATCGAAAGTTCCTGGATAAACGGCTACTACCATTGCGGCTCCCTGCAGTGCACCAATATAGAACGCGCATTATGCCTGAAAAACGATGTTTGCCTTAATATCGGGCAGTTTGCAGAGAAATGGTTGCAACTTAGTTGTTACTAAGCCACCAATTCCTTCAGCTTGAGCAGATGGAAGAATACCATTCCCGCCTTGTCTGCGCGGATCACTTCCCATTGCGCCATCCAATCCGGTGCAGCATCCGCCTCGAATTCCAGCGCCGCGCCGGACTCGGCGTACACCAGGCCGCCCTCTTTCAGGATTCTTGTGCACTGCGGCAGGCAGCGCTCCAAAAACTCTTGCTGATACGGTGGATCGAGGAAAATCAGATCGAATTTCTGACCGCGCGCGGCGGCCGACTGCGCCACCGCCAACGCGTCGCCGCGCATGATCTGCACATTGTCCGCTTTCAGCTTGGCCTTGATTTCGTCGAGCTGTCGCACGACTGGCACGTTGGAGTCGATCATCATGACCGACTTGGCGCCACGGCTGGCCGCCTCGAAGCCGAGCGCGCCGCTGCCGGCGAACAGATCCAGCACCTGCGCGTCGGCCCAGTTGGCGTCGCGCTGGTGGTTGATCCAGTTGAACACCGTCTCGCGCACGCGGTCCGGCGTCGGCCGCAAGCCCTGCGCGCTCAATACCGGCAGCGGAGTGCGTTTCCACGCCCCGCCGATGATGCGCACCTGGTTGCTGTGCTGGGGACCGTGGACCGGGACTTTTGCGGGTTTTGCGGCTTTGCTGGCTGGCTTCTTTGGCATGTGGCTGTGTTCTAAGTCATTGATTCAACAGGGTCCACTATACCATACGGGCTTGCTGGCGCTGGTCAGCGGGCCTCCGCCGCCAGGCTGCGGAAGTCGTCGATCCAGCCCTGCATGCGCTTCTGCGCGTGCGCCTTCTGTTCCGGCGTGGCGATCTTCACCACCGTCAAAATCAGCTGCAAGCTGCCTTGCTCGGACGCCTCGAAGAACTGTTTGTGCTCGGAGTTTTCCAGACGGTTGAAGGAATCCTTGATCAGCGTGTTGATCAGCGGAATGGTCGCTTCCTTGCTCAACTTCTCCTGCCGCACTTTGCGCACCAGGGTCAGGATCGCGTTCTGGCGGCGCTTGCGCTCGTTGAGCCAGATTTCGTTGTCCAACGGACGGGCGTCGGAAGCCTTGCGGATCTCTTCCTCCTGTGCCTTCGAGAAATTGCCGAACCACAGTTCGAACTGTTCCATCGATTTCTTGTAGCGGAATTTTTGCTGGGCTTCCTTGTCGCCCTTCATGTTCTTCTTGCGGAAGTCGTCGAGGTTGGAAGCGAACTTCTTTTCCAGCGTGTCGATCTGGTCCTGCTCCAGCGAAGTGGCCAGGCCGGCCAGCTCCGGCGCCGCCTTCAGCAGCAGCTTCTGCGTGCGGCCCTTGATATCGTCGTAATCGGCTTGCAGGTCGGCGGCCGTCAGGTTGCCGGCCAGCT
The DNA here is from genome assembly GCF_059418705.1 of Duganella sp. GW821-FHT07F09. NCBI lineage: Bacteria > Pseudomonadati > Pseudomonadota > Betaproteobacteria > Burkholderiales > Oxalobacteraceae > Duganella > Duganella sp. GW821-FHT07F09. Next base: position 477,515 of record NZ_JBWKQJ010000002.1, read on the forward strand.
GCCTCTGTCCCGTTTGCAGGATGTGCACGTAGTCGTTCAACTGGGTCTTGCGATGCCAGCTGAACAGCTTGTCGATCTCCTTCTGCACCACGCCTTTTTGATCCGAGGTCAGATCGACGTAACCGTCCAGCCACCAGTACAGCAAGGTGTCGCCATTGTTATAGGCCAGGCGCAGCGAACTGCACGCGGCGAGCACGGTCATGAGCGCAATCAGGAAAAGGCGGCTTATCGTTCGGTTGCCGTTTTGGGACATGTTAGACTTTTGCATTTACTCACTCACTCTATCTGGCTTCTTATGAACGTCGTTATTCTCGCCGCGGGTATGGGCAAACGCATGCAATCCGCGCTGCCCAAGGTTTTGCATCCACTGGCCGGCAAGCCATTGCTCTCGCATGTGCTTGATACCGCGCGCAGCCTGTCTGCCAGCCGATTATGCGTTATTTACGGACATGGGGGCGCTGCCGTGCAGGAACTGTTGGCCAGGCAGCCGGAAAAGGTCGCCACCGCGCTGCAGGAGCCGCAGCTGGGCACCGGCCACGCCGTCATGCAGGCGCTGCCGGAGTTGGACGACAGCGTGCCGACGTTGATCCTGTACGGCGACGTGCCGCTGACCACGAGCGCCTCGCTGCAAGCGCTGGTCGACGTGGCCGGCAACGACAAGCTGGGCATCCTGACGGTCGAGCAGGACGATCCGTTCGGCCTGGGCCGCATCGTGCGTGAGGGAGGCGAGATCGTCCGCATCGTCGAGCAGAAGGACGCCACCGACGCCGAGCGCGCCATCAAGGAAATCAACAGCGGCATCATGGTCGCGCCGACCGCGCACCTGAAACGCTGGCTGGGCGCGCTCAAGAACAACAACGCCCAGGGCGAGTACTACCTCACCGACATCGTCGCGCAAGCGGTGGCCGACGGCGTGCGGGTGGTCTCGGCGCAACCGTCGGCGCAGTGGGAAGTGGCCGGCGTCAACAGCAAAGTGCAGTTGGCCGAGCTCGAACGCATCCACCAGCGCAACATCGCCCTCAAGCTGCTGGAACAGGGCGTGACGTTGATGGACCCGGCGCGCATCGATGTGCGCGGGGAATTGATCTGCGGCCGCGACGTCACCATCGACGTCGGCTGCGTGTTCGAAGGCAAGGTCGAACTGGGTGACGGCGTGCGCGTCGCCGCCCACAACGTCATCGTCAACGCTCGCATCCTGGCTGGCGCCCAGATCAAGCCCTTCTGCCATATCGAAGAGGCGGTGGTCGGCGAAGTCTCGATCATCGGCCCGTATGCGCGTCTGCGCCCGGGCACGGTGCTGGCCGAGGACGTCCACGTCGGCAACTTCGTCGAAATCAAGAATGGCCAGGTCGCCGCGCACAGCAAGGCCAACCATCTGGCCTACATCGGCGACGCCACCATCGGCTCGCGCGTCAACATCGGCGCCGGCACGATCACCTGCAACTATGACGGCGTGAACAAATCGCGCACGGTCATCGAGGACGACGCCTTCATCGGCAGCGACAGCCAGCTGATCGCGCCGGTCACGGTCGGCAAGGGCGCCACCCTGGGCGCCGGCACCACGCTGAGCAAGGACGCGCCGGCCGGCAAGCTGACGATTTCGCGTCCGCGCCAGGTCACGATCGACAACTGGAGCCGCCCGGTCAAGAAGCCAAAATGAGGCGTTGTGGATAAACGTGTGGACATCCACCAGAACAAGCCGGGATAACTATCCCGGCTTTTTTATTTGTGGATAAAGATGTGGAGAAGCCTGCTGATAAGCCCTGAAGAAGCCAGGTATAAGCAGGGGAAATCTGCTGAACAACTTCATCTCGGTGAGGACCGACGATCCGCAAAGCCGCACTCAGCCGTGATTTTTGCCACATTGTGGATAAACCTGTGGGAAATCATGTGAGTAACGCAGGATAACTTTTAAATGTGGATAAGGCTGGGTATAAGCGGGTGCGAAGCCTCTGAATAAGCTGTGCAAACTACGGGAAAAGTGCAGCGTCGAAAAATACGATGTGAACAAGCCTGTGCACAAATTAGGGATAAGCCGAGGATAACGTGAGGCACGTAGGGCGGATTAGGCGGAACGCCGTAATCGGCCATCTATGGGTCGCTGACGGAGCATGCATTGGCCGATTACGCTGCGCTAATCCGCCCTACGTGCCTTAACGGCGGCTCCAATTCCACCTCAAACCGCAATCCGCGTCTCAAACTTACTCCGAAACGTAGAAAAGTAAGCCTTCACATTCCTTACATTGGTCTGCGTCGCAAACAACCGATGCGCCAGCGCATGATAAGCAGGCATATCCGCGACCTGCACGATCAGCACAAAATCCGGACCCGGCGCCACCCGATAACACTGCAGCACCGCATCCTCCCCCGCCACGTGGGCCTCGAACTCCGCCATCCGCTCGGCCGCCTGCACATCCAGCGAAATCTCCACGATCGCCGTCAAGCTCGGCCCCACCTTCTCCGGCGCCACAATCGCCACCTGCCTTTGAATAACCCCGGACTCCGTCAACTGCTTGACCCTGCGCAAACAGGTGGGCGGCGACACATGAACAGCCAGCGCCAGCTCGCTATTGGTTTGAGACGCATCAACCTGGAGCACATTGAGAATGCGACGATCTATCTCATCCATAAAATTTTCCCGCTTAAATGAAATAATATTTCATGATATCGAAGTGATGAAAGATTATTTCAGAAGACGAGTCAATAAGAAAGCATATTTCACAGAGGCTGCTCTACGATGGCCTCCTAACTTAACAGAAGAGGTTTTCCATGTGCGGCATCGTCGGCGCGGTAGCGCAACGCAACATCACCCCGATCCTGATCGAAGGCCTCAAGCGCCTGGAATACCGCGGCTACGACTCCTGCGGCGTCGCCCTGCACGTCGACGGCCAACTGCAACGCTCGCGCAGCACCTCGCGCGTGGCCGACCTGGAAAAGCAGGTCGACGAAGCCCACATGAAAGGCTTCACCGGCATCGCCCACACGCGCTGGGCCACGCACGGCGCCCCCGCCTCGCACAATGCCCACCCACACTTTTCGCCCTCGGCCGACCAGGCGCGCATCGCCCTGGTCCATAACGGCATCATTGAAAACCACGACGAACTGCGCGCCGAACTGACCGCGCTCGGCTACGTCTTCCAAAGCCAGACCGACACCGAAGTGATCGCCCACCTGGTCGACCACATGTACAACGGCGACCTGTTCGACACCGTCCAGCACGCCGTCAAACGCCTGCACGGCGCCTACGCCATCGCCGTGTTCAGCCGCGAAGAGCCGCACCGCGTGGTTGCCGCCCGCCAGGGATCGCCGCTGATCGTCGGCATTGGCCAGGGCGAAAACTTCGTCGCCTCCGACGCCATGGCGTTGGCCGGCACCACCGACCAGATCATCTACCTGGAAGAAGGCGACGTGGTCGACCTGCAACTGGGCCGCACCTGGATCGTCGACGCCAACGGCAAGCCGGTGCAGCGCGAAGTCAAAACCGTGCAGGCGCACACCGGCGCGGCCGAGCTGGGCCCGTACCGCCACTACATGCAAAAGGAAATCTTCGAGCAACCGCGCGTCATCGGCGACACGCTCGAAGGCGTCACCGGCATCATGCCGGAACTGTTCGGCGACGGCGCCTACAACGTCTTCAAGCAGATCGACCGCGTGCTCATCCTCGCCTGCGGCACCAGCTACTACTCGGGCCTGACCGCCAAATACTGGATCGAATCGGTTGCCAAGATCCCGGTCAACGTCGAAATCGCCAGCGAATACCGCTACCGCGACAGCGTGCCGCATCCCAATACCCTGGTCGTCACCATCTCGCAAAGCGGCGAAACGGCCGACACCCTGGCCGCGCTGAAGCACGCGCGCAGCCTCGGCATGGAGCACACGCTGACCATCTGCAACGTCGCCACCAGCGCCATGGTGCGCGAGTGCAAGCTGGCCTATATCACGCGCGCTGGCGTCGAGGTTGGCGTCGCCTCGACCAAAGCCTTCACCACGCAGCTGGCCGCGTTGTTCCTGTTGACGTTGTCGCTGGCACAAATCAACGGCCGCCTCACCGACGACGAGGAAGCGCAGCATTTGAAAGCGATGCGACACCTGCCGGTCGCCATCTCCGCCGTGCTGGCGCTGGAGCCGTTGATCATCGCCTGGGCCGACGATTTCGCGCGCAAGGAAAACGCCCTGTTCCTCGGGCGCGGCATGCACTACCCGATCGCGCTCGAAGGCGCGCTCAAGCTCAAGGAGATTTCCTATATCCACGCCGAAGCGTATCCGGCCGGCGAGCTGAAGCACGGCCCGCTGGCGCTGGTGACCGAGGAAATGCCGGTCGTCACCATCGCCCCGAACGATGCGCTGATCGAGAAGTTGAAATCGAATATGCAGGAAGTGCGCGCGCGCGGCGGCCAGCTGTACGTGTTCGCCGACGTCGACTCGCGTATCACCTCGGGCGAAGGCATCCACGTGATCCGCTTGCCGGAGCACTATGGTTTGCTGTCGCCGATATTGCACGTGGTGTCGTTGCAGCTGCTGGCGTACCACTCGGCGCTGGCGCGGGGTACGGATGTGGACAAGCCACGGAATTTAGCGAAGTCGGTGACGGTGGAGTAGGAAAACACTTTAAATCCGCTCCACTTGTCAGAGGTAAATAGATAGGTTAGGAGCCCCGCGAATCATTAGGTTAGGAGTGGGGGGTAAAATTTGCAACGGAGCCTTATGAAACATGCAAGAAAAAGCTTTACATTCCTGACACTTGGCACCCAAAAGACAGCGGCAGCATAAGCTGCCGCTATAAATGGCCTTAGTCGTCTTCGGTCAGGTCATCTTCATCAGGAAACAGCTCGTCGTACATGTCCTCGATGTCATCCTCGCCAAGGAGCAGTAAGCCTTGCTTGGACTCTGCCAGCCGTTTCGCGCCCAGCTTGAGCCATGCTTCCGACTTATCAAGGGAAACAATGGCAAATTCCGAGCCAAGGGTTATCAGCAGCCAGTTCAGTTCGGCCAGCTCGTCTTCAAGCTGCACGACAAAACTGCCGCGAATGCTTTTGCGGTTCGCGATAATTCGCAGCGTCGTAAGCCCGAAACGATATCGGTTGACTTGCCGGTCTTTCTCCTTTTCATAGAGCTTAGCGTTAATGGCTAGGAGTTGGGCGGTGGCTTTAGCTGAACGACGAGGAAGTTTGCTTTTCATAGTAATGCTCCTATGCGAATTGATATGTTTTTACAACTAGACGGTTTTACAGCATTAGGTGCCTTTGAAGGCGAAGCTAGTATAATTTAAAGAAAATTTGGTGTCAATAGCGGAAGATTTGATGGCCTGCGCATCATATCTGGTGCGTTGGTGCGGTGGTGCGTTTTGTGGTGGTGGCTCAGTGGCCGAGTGCAAGGCGGTCCCCTGGTTCGAGTCACAGCAATCACCACAAAAGCTAAGTCGTTGCGTCTCGAGGTCTTACGAGCTGCCTCCCACCACCAAAAAGAAGCCTTACATGCCGGGACAAAAAATTCTCGTGCTATCCCTCTAGTCCCTGTTCCGGGTTAAGGCTTCGATTCGAGTTTGATGCACTTCAGTCGTGCATATACTTTGATGCAAGAATCTACATGCTACCCGTCGCGGTCATGCCGTTGCACAGAAGGTCGCCACCAGTCGATGGGCTTCGCTGATGTGGGAATTGCCGCCTGCGTGGACGAGGTTCATTGTGCGGGCATCCTTGCGACCAGCGGTAATACGTTCCTCATCATGAGCCTGAAAGCTAATTGGCCAGTCGGCCAGCAAAACTTCGAGCTGTGCGAGAAATTCGACCGCTTCAGCGATGATTTTTGGCAAGGCTGAGCGACGCGTCGACCCGAGTTGCTTCGAGTCTGCATGTAGGCAGAGAATCCGAATGACCTTCACCAGCATGTTGATATCCACGCCATGCGGAACCGGCTCCATGCTGCCAGACGTTTGGCCATTGCTCGCAATTAGCGTCGACAACCAGTGCTGTACTGGGAGCGCCGGCGTTTGCGGTAGCCTACCCAGGTCATCGCCACACGAACAGAGCCCTATGTAAAGCCGCTCCGGCAACAGGTGTTTTCGGCAGGCGTCGCACTGGTCAACGAGCTGTATGCGGTGCTTCGGACATGCGGTTACATAGGTGTGTTCCCACTGGTGTCGTAATCAGTAGAGCGATTCAGCCAGGCACGCCGGACACCCAGCAAGTGGTGCGCCCTCGTCCAGTCCAGGAGGCTCCGCTTCGGGTCTTTGTATTTTGGCGACACTGCTGCGCTTGCCCAGGCTATCGTGACGTGTGCAGTTAGTGATTGTTTCGTAGCTTGAAAGAACAACGGCCACCTCGATGAGGCGGCCGTCATTTTTTTACGGAGTGGCGTTTGACTCGACGGACACCATTAAGCTGAGCTAGCTGTCCTTACTGCGCGCAGTGGCGGCAATATGTCAACAGCGAGAAAACTGATACAGTTTTGGCGCTCGCAGCGATTTAAAACTGATACACCTCCGTCACCAGCACGCGCTGGATTTTTCCTCTTTTCGTAGCCCGGTCAAGCGGCTTGGTCGCTCCTGATACTCTGCACAATTCCTGCCTGTCGCTGATGCTTCAACCGGTAACTTTCGCCAGTTATGGGCACGATATGGGCGTGGTGCAGCAAGCGGTCCAGCAGCGCCGCCGTCAGCGTTGCGTCCTGCGCAAACGTCGCGTCCCATTGCCCGAACGGCAGATTGCTTGTCACGATCAGGCTGCCTTTTTCGTACAGCGCCGCGATCACCTGGAAGAACAGGTTAGCCTGTTCGCGGTTCATCGGCAGGTAGCCGATTTCGTCGATGATGAGAAGCCTGTACGCCTTGATGTCCCGGTGCATCACCGTCTTCAAACTGTTTTGCGCGTGCGCCGTCGTTAGCGTCAGCAGCAAATCGGACGCCGTCATGAAGCGCGTCTTGATGCCGGCCTGCGTGGCCTTGTACCCCAACGCCATCGCCAGGTGGGTCTTGCCAACGCCGCTGGGGCCGACGAGCACCACGTTCTCGTTGCGCTCGATGAAGCCCAATCCGGCCAGTTCCTCCACCTGGCTGCGCTTGACGCCCTTGGCGAAGTCGTAGTTGAACTGCTCCAGCGTTTTGATCGCCGGGAAGCCGGCCAGGCGCGTCATCATGCTCTGCTTGCGCACCGTCCGTCCCGCCATTTCCTCGCGCAGCAGTCCCTCCAGGAAGTCGCTGTAGGCTATCTCATCCTTGGCCGCCTGCTGGGCCGCCGCGCCGTAGCCCTGTGCCACAAAGGGCAGCTTGAGCGCTTCGCACATCTGGGCGATCCGTTCATATTGCAGGTTCATGCCGCCACCCCTTGCTTGACGTTCATGAGCAACTGCTCATAGACCGCCAACGGGTGCTGCGCCGGCGCCGCTTCGGCGATCCGCTCGGCCACGATGGCAGGTCGCGGCAGCGGCGTCTCCGGTTCGGCCAACTGCGGCCGCGCGGCGGCCACGTCGCCGCGCCACGGCGGCGCCAGTTGCTGCAAGTGCGGCACTTCCAACGCCATCCGCACCGCCGGCTGCTCCTGCGTCGTGCCGTGCACCCGCTCGTTGGCCACCTCGCGCAGCCAGCGCGCCACCTCGGCGTTCGCCGTCACGACGTCGAGCTGCAAACTGCTCTGGGCAAGGCGGCTCGCCAACGGCACGTAAAACGAACGGCGCAGATAGCCGTTGAAGCGCTCGACCTTGCCCTTGGTTTTGGCCCGGTACGGCTGGCACAGCTTGATGATGAAGCCGCTGTGCTTGGCAAAGTCCAGGAAGCCGGCATGGTAGCGGTGCTGGCCGTCGCCGTACACGTCGCGCTCGATCACCACCGTCTTCATGTTGTCGTACAGGACCTTGCGCGGCACACCGCCGAACGCGGCGAAGGCGCGCTCGTGGCAACCGATCAACGTGGCCACCTTCATGTCGCTAACGAACTCGACGTAGCTGGTGCGGCTGTAGCCCATCGTGGCGCAGAACGCGTGCAGCGGCGCGCTGCCTTTGCGGAACTCGACCCAGTCGACCTGCAACTGCTCGCCCATCGCCGTCTCGAAGCGCACCTCGGGCTCGGCCGGCAGCGCCGGACGCAATGAGCGCATGAACGCACGCAACTGGCTGAGACCACCTTGGTAGCCACGCTCGACAATCTCGCGGTGCAAGACGCTGGCCGGTATCCAATTCGGCTGCGCCGCCGCCTGCCGCTCGCGCAGATAACTTTCGTGCGCCGCCAGCTTCGTAGGGCGCTTGACCTTGCGTTCGTACTTCGGCACCGCCTCCAGTGCCAAGTGCCGCCGCACCGTGTTCACCGCGCAGCCCACCTCGGCGGCGATGCGCCGCAGACTCAACTCATGCTTGCTCAATAACTGAATTTCCACGTACACCTCGTTGGGTTTCAAGGCTGCTCCGCAAAGCAGCCATCATCTCAAAACGGTGTATCAGTTTTCAATCGCTGCTTGTATCAGTTTACAACCGCTGCTTACATGTCAGGAGACCGGCGGCATACGTCCAACACAGCGATGCCGTGGCGCGCGGGCTTTGACGCTTTCCGAACGAGAAGAAATATCTCGATCGGTCATTACAGGAGAGTCAATCCGCGCACTGGCGACCCGACTGCGGCGTGTGCCTTCAACAATCAGCAGATAAAACAAACGCAATGGTGGCCGCGAAGCATATCGCACAGTTTACGCGGATCAGCGTACTTGGGTTCAGGCGTGCGGCAGGTGACGGCAACAACGTTTAAACGTACCACATTATTTCGCCCTCGCCAATCACCCCATGTTTGTGGGATACTGTTGGGAGGGCTTCGGGCAGGAGCCTGCCACCCGTCATAGCAAAGCTGTTGACAGCACTGCCGACAAATTCCCTCTCTTCCTGTACATGTCATATTCAGGTTCGAGAAGCGGCAGACGGGTGACGTTTCGCCATGAACCAGGAGAATTTGTCATGTCGAGTGAAGCTATTCGCCCGTCCACTCTGGACGGCATCAAACGCCTCGCCAAATCGCTCAAGACCGAGCGGGGTATTCAACACGTTCGGGCCTTGGACGATGCTGCGCAGGTGGCAGGATTCCAAAACTTCCGTCACGCAAGCAATGTACTGCGAACTGAACCTAAACCGGAGCGCCCGCGCCCCGCGCATCGCATCTTCCTGACCGCTTACTGGAAAGACCACGAAGGTGGCGCGAGCGGCCGTGAGACGCTAACCATCTGGCTGTTCGCTTCATGGGGTGACCTGATCACTCCGCTTCAATTCCAGAACCATCGTGCGCTGGCGAGCTTCCGTGCAGAGGGTCCTGACCATCTGGCGCGTGAGCATCTGCTGCGCACGCAGTCAGAGGCCAGACGTGCAGTCTGTGCAGCCGCACGCGCCCTGCATTTCATGGATGCGACACAGTTGCGCCCTTCTAAGAGCCATAGCCGTGCCTTCCCAAGTGGGCGGTCGAGCAATGCTATTCCCGGCCGCGATCACTACAGCATCTGGTACGACCGCGAGACGAAGCGCTACCTGTTCGTGGATGAACCTTATGAGAAGGCCGTCAAGAGTAAGGTCCACGAACGCGAAGCCTGGGCAAAGCAACACGGCTGCGCCATCGTCAAGCCAGGGTGGGCCGGTATGTACGCGCCAGATGTTGGCTCGCGTCTCTACCTGGTCGCAGATCAAGCCAAGGGCATTCCGTTGCAACCCCTCGCTGCCGCACTGGACGAGCTGTCCACACCTATCGTCGAAAGCACGTGGGATGGCGAATCTGCGCCGATGACGCCGTTTTTCGTGAGCCCTGGCACGATCGCCAAGGCATCTGCAGAGAAAGATAAGCCGAAAGCGCTACGCACACCGAACAACGGTCAGCGCAATTCGGTCGGCTACGTCCAGACCTTCGTCGGTCCACAGCGCCGTCCGAAGGGCAGGATGTCGCTTGGGACGCACGCGGAGGTCGGCCAACTGCTGAAGTCGGTGCTGGTAGCCACTTACCACCGCAAGGGTGTCTACAACCGCGTCAACGCGATCCGCAGTGAACTCGACGAATGGACGCAGCGGGAATACAACCATGCCGAGCTGCCGAACGAGCAGTTCTTCGAATTGTACTACCACGAATCCGGTTCGACGTTCTCGCGGTCGCTTACGGACGCGGAGCGGGAACGTCATGCCGAAAGCCTGGCGCACGTGAAGAAGCTCCTCGGCGAGCACTATCCCGATTGCCCTCCGCTGCGGTCGCTGTTGAAGAAGGTGGATGCTGCGGCCAAGTCCCTGCAAAGCTGGGTGTGACGGATTAGTGGCGGCGCGTGCTGCGCGTCGCCACCTTTTGTTCATGCGCGAATCCTATGCCAGCATCACCGATGTAGTCTAAACGCGGTGCTGGCAAGCGCCACCTTACAAGCGAATGCCGCCAGACTTCGGCGTAGCGAATTGCTCTGGCTCTTTGCCGAGAGGAAAGCAGACCACGTACAGTACGTTTACACGCATCGGTTTGCTATCGGTTTCTGAGCCCCATTTCACCTGCATTTTGCGTTCGGCGTATCGTAACGAAACACCGAGCGTTTTGAGTGCTTCGATTTGGGATTGAATCTCATCGTACACCTCGAACTTCTGCGTTTCGCTGTAAGCATCGGCGCAGTCCCGGTAGTCCCGGAAATAATCCACCAGTGCGGCAAAAGTCTCGTCCGCTTCGCGGGTCAGCTCAAAGGCCGACTCCGACAAGTCCATTGTACAGTCCTCCGCGAGCTTGGCCAACTGCTTGCCCGTAGTCAGCGGAATCGCCGTCAAAGTGACGTGCTCCCGCTCGAACTTTTCTTTTGCTGCCTTGAGTTCTTCTTCGGAAGGAATGGTGAACGGCTTGTTGAGCGCGTCTATGTCCTCGAACTCGAATGCGTTGGCAAGGGCGCGGCGGGTGTCGAGGCTGGCAGACAATCCTTGCTCAACGCGCTGGATCGTTCGCACATTGAGGCCGGAGATTTCGGCCAATTGCTCTTGTGACCATTGCCGCACCTCGCGGAACAGTTTGATGCAAACGGCCAGTTCATTAGGCGTCAGCAGGCGGGTTTGTTGAGTGTTTTCTGTAGCGTTCATTTCATAGCCCCATTGTTTCAACCGATGTGGCGAAGTATGGAGAGCCCGAGGCAAGGACAACACGACAGGAACCCGACAGTTGGCCGACAAGCGTCAGGATAGCTTCCAACCCGGCTATTTTCAATGCTTTGCATCCCGGCGTACCGCCGTCGGGCTCGCGGGCCTTGCCCTATGCCTCGTGCCGAGTCATGCCTGACAGTGCTGGCATCCGCAAACACACCTGGCCAACTTCAGTGGCGTGCTGCAGGCCGATGCTTACAGAGGCTTCAACGCGCTTTACGTCGACGGCACGATCTAAGAGGCGGCCTGCTGGGTGCACTCGCGCAGAAAATTCTACGACCTGCACGTGGCCAGGCCCTTGGCCATCACCACCGAAGCGCTGCGACGGATCGCCGAACTGTATGTGATCGCCGAGATTCGCGGCAAACCGCCGCACGAACGGCAACTGGTGCACCAGCAGTGAGCACGCCCACTACTTGAAGACTTCGGCAACTGGCTGCGCGCCACGCTCGAAAAACTGTCGCGCAAGTCGGACTCGGCGGCGGCGATCCAGTACGCGCTAAACTTGTGGCCGGCGCTGCTGCGCTACTGCGACGACGGCATCATCGAGATCGACGGCGAGCGCGCTGCCGCCATTTACTTGTTGATCGGCACGGCTACGCAATGGGGGATAACCATGGCATCCTTTCAAGCTACTAGTAAAATGGCAAAGGAAAACGGCAACACGCCCGCGCCGAGGTAGATGCGCAAGCGTCGAGGCCTTCGTAAGTCATTGCTATTGGATGATGTTTGAAGCGTTCAGCCGAACTACGCTGAGATTGGACTGGCGTGTCCAGGGGTATGACAAGTCGGACGGCGGGCGGCGCCTGGGTGGCTTCGAGCAGCTCGGTGTTGCTACTTGTGCCCGACGCGGAAGACGTGGCAATCAGAACGCGTAACGGATGCCGGTCGCCACACCCGACTGGTTCAGACCCAGCGCAACCGTGCCGCCGACATCGAGCGGGATCGCGGCCCGGCCGGCGTTGTTCATCCGGCCAAGCAAACCGTACACCGCCGTGTGCTTCGACAGGAAGTACGTCAAGCGCAGCGAGGCCAGCGTCGAGCCGTTGTCGCTGCCCTTGACCTCGAGCCGCGACACCTGCGTGTCCAGCGTCAGCATTGGCGTCAGCGGATAACTGCCGCCCAAGTAGTACAAGTTCGATTCGAGATCGTTGACCCGTGTGGCGGCCACCCTCTTGCGCGCGATGACGCCGGTGCCGATGCGCAATTTACCCGTCATCGCATAGCCGTTCAAGGCGGTGCGGCGGTCGTAGCTGTCGCTGGTGGTCAATCCCGCCGCCGCGCCGGCGTTCCCGTACATGATGTCGTAGCTGACGGTGGCGCCCAGGCGCTTGTTGTCATAGCCCAGCAAGGCGGTCACCTGGCGGCAGGCCTTGGCGTCGCCGGCCACCTCGCCGGGACAATTGGTGGCCGGCGGCCCTCCGGCGGCCGAGCCATCGCGCCCGAAGCTATAGGTGGCGCCGGCCATGAAATCGCCGAAATTGCCGAGATAGCCGATCGCATTGTCGCTGCGGGCGTTCGGGATGTAGGGATCGATGCTCCCCATGCTGAACAGGTTGGGGCCCAGCACGTCCGACTTGAGCAGCGAAATGGACGTCATGTTTACTTGTCTGCCCAGCGTCAGCGTGCCGTAGGCGCCCTTCAGGCCGACGGAGGCCTGGCGGCCGAACAGCCGGTCGCCCTGCCCCATCAACCCATTGTCGACATGCAGGCCGGCCTCTAGCGTGAACACGGCTTGCAAGCCGCCGCCGATGTCTTCGACGCCACGGAAGCCGACGCGCGACGGCATGCTTCCCGTCAACGTGGGCACCTTGGCGATGGAGTCGCCTGCCGCGTTGGCGTTGGTGGTGTAGACCACGCCGCTATCGAGCAGGCCATAAATACTCACACTGCTTTGCGCCATCGCGCCGTGGGTGGCGAGGCTGCCGAGGCAGGCGACGGCGCAAGCGTATGTTGTCTTGTTCATTACATCGCGTCCATGATCGTTCGTGTGGATTGGCACTCGAGAACTCTGGTCATTTGTTTCCCGACGACTTCTTCGAAAATGACTTTCGTATGCAGGAAAGGCTGGCGAAAAAAAATCCGACCTGAAACCTGGATCGGATTTTTTGACCGGGCGGCCGGCGCTTACTCTTTTTCTGGCATGGCCGACGAGTGGTGGCTGGTTATCAGCCATTCGGTGCCGTACCATTTATAGGTATAGGTGTAGCGCGCCTTGACTTGCTTGCCGTCGGCAAACTTGAAGGTGTACAGGCCGGCATCGACCGCGCTGTTGCACTTGATCTTGATGCGGCGGCTGTTGATGGTGCCGACCGGCTTACCCTTCAGGAAGTGCTCGAAGTAATCCTTCTTTTCCTCCACCGTCATGCGCGGCGTGTTCGACACGGTTGGCAGCAGCACCGAGTTTTCCGAGTAGTTGGCTACGACCTTGTCCGGATCGCCGGTTTGCAGCGAGGCGTTCCAGCGGTCGAACAGGCCGGCGATTTCCTTTTCCGACGATGGATGGCAGTCTTCACTGCCGGCGGCGTGGGTATTTCCTGCCAGCATGATGCAAGCGAATGGAAGGATGGTCCAGTAGCGCATGATATTCCTTGTTGGTGGATGGATAGTAGGAGGGCTTAGCCGCCGTGGTACAGCGGGTTCGGGGAGACGTACACGCGCACGCGGTGGGTGTCGATTTCCTTCGGCGCGATTTTCGACAACGGGAAGCTGGTGCTGGCGCGCAGCGTGTCGAAGTGCCACGCGAACGATTTGTCGCCGACGACGAACTTGACCGTGTCACCCTGATTGACGTTGACGTGCTTGGTCTTCGGCAGGATCTTGATGACGCGGGTGTCCGCTGCGGCGGTCGCGGCGGTGCCGTTGACGTTGGTTTTGTTGGCCGCCATGGCGGTGATCGGCAGGCAGATTACCAGTGCCGCGAGAGTCAGGAATTTTTTCATTTACGTGGTCCGAAGAAGAAAATGGGACGCCAAAAAGGGCTCTGGCGATGGACACGAAGTATCATTGTTCGTCGTCAAGCGCACCATCAGGAACGCTTACTATTAATACCAAGGAATTTCTGAAAGTGGCGTAGGAAAAGCCGGCGCCGCGCGCCGATCCGATCGCATCCCCATCCCTTGCCATCCCCCACTTCCCCCTAGGGATCGCCTGATCGAATAATCAAGTTATCCCGATGGCGAGCGCGAGCGCGCTAGGGCACACTTGCGCCCCTCGCGCCATGCCCCAACGCCGAGAAATTCGTAGCCATCCGGGACACAACGACGACACAAGGAAGTGAAATGAACAAACGTTTAGCAGCATTGATATTCGCAACGATCGGTACGCTGGGCACCATCGCCGGCAACGCCGCCGCCCAGGAAACCCCATGGCTGGTGCGCGCGCGCGCCGTCAACCTGGACATGGCCAACAAGTCCGATCCCATCGCCGGCGCCGGCGTGTCGGATCGCCTGACCGTCAGCGACAAAACCATTCCGGAATTCGACATCTCCTATTTCTTCACGCCGAATTGGGCTGCGGAGCTGGTGCTGACCTATCCGCAAAAGCATAATGTCATGCTCGACGGCCAGCACATCGGCACCTTCAAGCACCTGCCGCCCACGCTGCTGCTGCAGTACCACTTCGTGCTGGATTCGCCGCTCAAGCCGTATGTCGGCGCCGGCGTGAATTACACCGTCTTCTCGAAGGTCAAGCTGCTCGACGGCAGCGCCGATCTGGAACACGACAGCGTCGGCCTGGCGCTGCAAGCGGGTGTCGACTACGCCATCGACAAGCAATGGTCGCTCAACTTCGACGTCAAGAAGGTACAGATCCGCAGCGACGTCTACGTCGGCGGCGCCAAGGCCAGCCGCGTCAAGGTCGACCCGCTGATGCTGGGCTTGGGCGTCGGCTACCGCTTCTGATGTAGCGCGGAGAAATAGAATATGGGCGGCGCGTGCCGTTACCGGATATTGACCAGCGCAGGTGGCTCGTCCCGGGGCGTCTCGACATCGTTCGCCCATGTCTCATCCGGCTTCAAGAGCAGCAATTGCTCCTCCACCACCCGAAACTCCAGCGGGTTGTCCATGTAGCCCACTTCGCCGTCCATGGCCACCTTCACCTGGCGGCGCCGCGCCAGCCTGCGTCCCTTCACTTTCACCTGCATCTGCTTGAAGCTGAAAGTGGTCAGCTCGTCGCCCTGATCCAGGCGTCCCATCCGGCCCAGCGCGCCGTGCAGCAGCAACCACAACATCCCCAGCTTGCCTTTGGTGCGTGGCGCCACCGCCGCCAGCCGGCCATCCTCCAGCGCGGCGCTCATCGGCGGAATGCCGATCTGCTCCATTTGCAGGCGATTGTTCCCGACAAAGAATGTGGCGGTGCGCAGACGCTGCAACTGGCCGTCGATCTGCAGCGCCAGGCGTAGCCGGCGATGCGGACTCAAGACGGTTTTCAGCGCCGATAGCGCCGCCACCAGCCGGCTGCGGCCGAACTGCTTCTTGTCCAGTTCGCGCTCCTCCAGCAGCTTCGGATACAGGCCGATGCTGGCGTTGACCAAAAACACGCGATCGTTGACCATGCCCACCTGCACCGGATGCAGGCGCGCGGCGAGCAGCGCATGCACCGCCTCGCTCAGGTCTTCCGGGATGCCGTGCGTGCGGCCGAAATAATTGAAGGTGCCCTGCGGCAGCACGCCGAACGCGCAACCGTGTACGATCGCCTGGCGCGCCACCGCGTTGATGGTGCCGTCGCCGCCGGCCGCCACCAGCACGCCGCCGGCGTCGGCCGCTTGCCTGGCAAGCTGGCCGGCGATCTGGTCGATGGTGTCCGGTTGATCGATGATGGTTAATTCAAATTCTCGTCTGGCGGCGCGCAGCACCGATTCGATGGTTGTGCGCCGTTCCTCGGTCTCGGAATGGCCGGAGCCGGCATTGAGGGCGATGAAAAAACGGGCGTCGGGCGAGGTGGCGTTAGCTGGCATTGGGCAAGGTCGGTTGGTCCATCATCACCGGCGCGGTGCGGCAAGACATTGTATCCTTGGTACCACGTCGCATATGCTCGGTAGCACACGGAAATCAATGATGCCATGAGCAAGGGCAGGCACCACTGCAAAGCCAGTTCCTGCAACATTGGCGCCATCCATTTTTGATCCGGCCACGACAGCGTGGGACAAGTCAGCGTCGGTCAAGTCGCCTCCCGCGAAATCGGTGCCGATCAAGGTGGCGTTCGTCAGCGTTGTACCACACGCGATCACACATTGCATTTGCGGCCGATGTCTATAACTGCGCGAGCCAAACCGTGTGGCCGCGACAGGTTTGGTCGTCGGCGACATTGGCGACGACGGCAAAACCTTCCTTCTCAAGCAGTTCTCGGTACTCCCCTGCATCGAGGCTGGCGTGGTATAGCGGTTCGCCCTCGAGGTCTCCGATGGCTTCGCCATGCGACGGCCCGCTGGTGAACATCAGCATGGCGCGCGGCGCGGCGTGCGTCCGGAAGACCGCGAACATGCGTCGTTGGTCCTCGTGATTCAGATGGAAAAAACTGTTCCAGGCAAGGATGCCGTGAAAGCGCCCGTCAAGGCGTAAGGTGCGCATGTCCGCGACCAGGGCTTTCTGATTGGGGAGGCGTGCCTCGAACATGGCCACCATCGCGGCGGAGGAATCGACACCGGTCACCGCGTAGCCGCGTTCGCTCAAATACTTGGCGATCGGCTCGCCGGCGCCGCAGCCGAGATCCAGTAAGGAGCCACCCTCGGGGATGTCTTGAGTGAAACGGTCCAGCCATGCGCGTTCGTATAGTTCGTGCTCATGCAAACGGGCCTTCACCCATGTGGCGGCGTGGCGTTCGTAGAGGTCGACTATCGCTCCGGCGGCTGGATTCATAAAAACTCCTTTATCAATGCTAGCTGTGTATGACCGTTACGTGTGGCCAGCGCAACGCATAGTTCTTCTGCTCGACGCGCAGGCGATAGGTCTCCATGCTAACCCGCGCCGGGTTGCGGCGCACCACGCAGTTGAACAGATCGTCCAAACCGTGGGGCGCAATTACTTCGATGGAATCATTTGGATGCAGGCATAGCCCGACGGAAGTGGCGTATTCCGGCCACGAGGCAACCGCGTCCGTGAGTGAAGCAAGCGGCTCGACAGCATGCCCGAAATACCCTTCGAACCATCGATGCACCGCCGCCTGGTTGGTGACTTCCCACGGAATCTCCGGCAGCGCGTTGGTAAGCCGGCGTTGCAGCTCCGCTTCCGTTTCCGCCGCCAGGTCGGATGCGTCAAAATAAGCGACGTCCACGTCGGCCAATCGCGAAGGCGTCGAGTAGTCGTGCAAGGCATCCCACACCAGATTGCGCACCGCGCCCGCGCCGATGCACCATGACGCGAGTTCCAAATCCCGCACCGCTTTCAATGCCGCCATGAACCATGCGGAAGATCGAGCGATACGACATAGGCGCTTCGCCAATTCGTCGCTGTGCACAGTGTCCATGTCTGTTTTCAGTTCAACGCCCGTTCCTCGGGACGCAAGGTCAGTACCTGCACGCCGTTGCGCGTCACAGCCACCGTATGCTCGAATTGCGCGGACAGCTTGCCGTCCGTCGTCACGACGGTCCAGCCGTCCTCCTCGGTGTGCACGGTGCGGCGGCCCTGGTTGAGCATCGGCTCGATGGTGAAGACCATGCCTTCCTGTAGCATCAGTCCCGTCTGCGGCTTGCCCCAATGCAGCACCTGCGGCGGTTCGTGCATTTCGCGGCCTATGCCGTGCCCGCAATATTCGCGGACAACGGAGTAGCCGTTGCGCCGCGCGTGGCGCTCGATGGCGTGGCCGACATCGCCCAGCCTGGCGCCCGGACGCACCGCCTTGATGCCCTTCCACATCGCCTCGTAGGTCACTTCCACCAGCCGCCTGGCCAGCGGCGAGACTTCGCCGACGAGATAGGTTTTACTGGAATCGGCGATGAAGCCGTTTTTTTCCAACGTGATGTCGAAGTTGACGATATCGCCGTCCCGCAGGATATCGGTGGTGGACGGCACGCCGTGGCACACCACGTGGTTGCGGGAGGAGTTGAGCGAATAGGCGAAGCCGTACTGCCCCTTGCTGGCCGGGCGCGCGCGCAGTTCGTTGACGATGAAGCTGTCGACCATGTCGTTGACCTGCATGGTGGACATGCCGATCAGGCTGAATTGGTCGAGGTGACCGAACACGCTGGCCAGCAGCTTGCCCGATTCCGCCATCAGCGCGATTTCCTCCGGTCGCTTGGTCATCCCAGCGCGCTCCCGAACCGGGTGTCGACATCGACCCCGACTCCCGCCGCGCGCAACTCCCCGGCGACGATGTCGTTGAAACTGAGCGTGGGATTCATTTCGCACAACATGCCGATTTTGATCCAGAACGCCGCCTGCGCGTTGATCGAGCGGCAGCCCACGCCGCTGGCCTTGCGGATCTGGTCGTGCAGATTGTCGTCGATGTTTACGATGCCCATTGAGTAATCCTATATACGAAGTGTATATGGATTGTATATGTATCGCGTGCCGCGGCGCAAGCGGCTTTCTTAACCTTTGTCGTCCTCGGGGATCGGCCGCACCACCAGGAAGTAATACGACATGGCGCCGACGAAGGCGATGCCGGCGCCGGTCAGCAGCGCCGGCACGAAGGACCAGGTCTGCGCGATGTAGCCGGTCAGGATGGGCGCCAGCGCGCCGCCGAGGAAGCCGCCGAAGTTCTGCAGCGCGCCGAGCGAGGCGATGCGGCTGGGGGGCGCCGCGACGGTGGCGAGCGACCAGGCGCAGGCCGACGAGGCGTTGGCGAGGAAGATCACCATCGAGATGCAGGCGACGGCCAGGACGTTGCTGTCGACCAGCGCGGCCGGCACGGTGAACACCACCATGCCCAGGGTGGCGACCACCACCGCGTTGCGGCGGCCGGACATCTGGGACTTGGCCCTGCTGGCGACGCGGTCGGACGCCCAGCCGGCGATCAGGGCGCCGGCGAAGCCGCAGATGAACGGAATCGACGACGCCAGGCCGGCGCCCGCCAGGTCCATGTGCCGCTCGGTGCGCAGGTAGCCCGGCAGCCAGGTCAGGTACACCCAGTTCAGGTATACCGAGCCGAAGAAGCCGAGCATCATGCCCCACGTGGTGCGGTGGCGGAACAGCGCGCACCAGGCGGCGAAGCTGGTCTTGGTGGCCGCTCCCGCCGTCCCGTGCGCTGCGCCGGCCTCCAGATAGGCGCGCTCTTCGACGCTCAGCTGCGCCGGCACCGGATCCCGGTACAGCGCCACCCAGACCACCGCCGCCACCAGGCCCATGGCGCCGGTGACGAAGAAAGCCCAGTGCCAGCTGGTGGCGGCGATCAGCGGCGCCAGCAACAGCGGCGCGAGCGCGACGCCCAGCGGCGAGGCCGAATTGTAGATGCCGGTCGGGGTGCCGCGCGAGCGCGGCGGGAACCAGTTGCTGACCACGCGCGCCGCCGCCGGGAACTGCGGCGCCTCGCCGATGCCCAGCGCGATGCGCGCGATCACGAACCAGCCGAAGGTCGAGGCCAGCCCGCCGGCCGCCTGCGCCAGCGACCACACCACCAAGCCGATGCCGAGCAGCCAGCGCGGACCGATCTTGTCGACCAGCGCGCCCACCGGCAGCTGGCACAGCGCGTAGCTCCACGAGAACGCCGACAACAGCAGGCCCATCTGGCCGAGCGAGAGGCCGAGGTCGGCGCGGATGTATTCGTTGGCCACGGCCAGGGTGGCGCGGTCGAGGTAGTTGATGACGCCGCAGACCACCAGCAGCACCAGCGACAGTATTTGGCTGCGGCGAATGCGGGCGGGGGTGTCGTTACCGGAGATTTTGGTCATTGAGGAAGGCGGCTGTGCGATTGTTGTGAACTGTCTTGGCGAGGGTGTCCTCCCCCGGAAAACCACGAGTATAGATCACCGCGCCACCCACCTCGCCACAGCCGGTTCAGGTCGGCGGCCCAAGCCTATGTACGCTAGCGCACGGATTTCCAAAAGGTAATAAACAACACTGCATTGGGGCGCTTATCCCCCCGCCGGCCAGATCCGGTGAACCCGGTAAGCCGTCTTGAGGAGTTGCAATGCAAAAACTGATTACGCGCGTGCGCGTTTCGGTGTCGCTGTCGGCCCTGATCGCCCTGGCCATCGGCCTGGGGTTGACCGCGCTGCTGTTCGTCAGCGTGCGGCGGGTCGAGGCGGCGCGGCAAACCGTCCAATTCCAGCAAAACGCCAAGCTGCGCATCAACGCCGTGGCCGGCGGCGTGCGCGACGCCGTCGACCAGATCGACGCGCTGCGGCAACTGTACGCCACGTTCGGCCTGCTCACCCGCGCGCAATTCCACCAATTGAGCCTGCCGCTGCGCGAGCACTCGCCGCAAATCCAGGCGCTCGGCTTCCAGCGCCTGATCCAGCACCGCGAGCGCGCCGGCTACGAGGCCGCCATGCGCGAACGCTTCCCCGATTTCACGCTGACCGAGCTGGTGGACGGCCGCGTGCGCCGCGCCGGCATCCGCGACAGCTACCTGGTGGTCGATTACCTGGAGCCGCTGTTCGGCAACGAAGACCATGTTGGACTGGACACCGCGCCGATGGCCGAGCTGGCCGACGCCCGCCAGGTATCGCGCCAGCGCGGCGGCAGCGCCGGCACCGCCGTGCTGCCGCTGCTGTTCGCCAACGGCCGGTTCGAGGGCTTTCGCGTGCTGGCGCCGGTGTTTTGGCGCGGCGCGCCGCTCGACACCGCCGCCGAGCGCCAGCGCGCGGTCGTTGGCGAACTGGTCGCCGAGCTGCGTGTCGACCGCCTGTTCGACCCGGTGCTGGAGGCGCGCGGCTTCGCGGCGCTGGAAGGCGTCGGCATCCGCCTGTTTTCCACCGCCCCGGGAGCACCGCGGCGGCTGATCGCCAGCCACGGCGACGTCGGCGGCGCGGTGGCGGCGTCGCCGAACGGCCCCCATTGGCTGTCATCGTGGCTATTCTACGACCGCCCGGCGCCGGTGGTGTCGTCGTTCGCGCTGGCCGGCCAGACCTTGCGGGTGGAGGTGAGCCAGACCGAGACTTTCTTTGCCGACGGCCACAACGGCTCGCTATACGCGCTGCTGGGCGGTCTGCTGTCCACCTTGCTGGCGACAGCCTATATCTACGCGCTGGTGACGCGCCAGGCCATGGTCGAGCGGGCCACGCGCGCGCGCACCTCCACGCTGGAGTTCGCCAACCTGCGGCTGGCCGAGGACCTGGCCCAGCGCGTCCGCACCGAGCAGGGGCTGCGCCTGCGCGAGCGCGTGATCGAGGTGTCGGCCAACGCCATCATCCTGTGCGGCGCCCAGGCGCCGGAGCACCCGATCGAATACGTCAATCCGGCGTTCGAACGCCTCACCGGCTTCAGCGCGCAGGAGGTGCTGGGGCAGCGGCTCGACTTCCTGCACGGCGGCGGCCAATACCAGGGCAACATCGAGCAAATCCAGACCGCGCTGCGCGAGCAAAGCGAGGGCCACGCGCTGGTGCGCAACCACCGCAAGGACGGCAGCGGCTACTGGAGCGACCTGTTCGTCGCGCCGGTGCGGGACCAGCACGACGTCGTCAGCCACTTCGTCGTCGCCCAGTACGATATTTCGGCGGCAATGGGTTACGAGGCCGAGATCGAGTACCAGGCCACGCACGACAGCCTGACCGGCCTGGCCAACCGCAATTTGCTGCGCGACCGCCTGAACGACGCCATCGCCGGCGCGCGGCGCAGAAACGGCCCGTTTTGGGTCGCCTTCATCGATCTGGACCGCTTCAAGTTCGTCAACGACACCCTGGGGCACGAAGCCGGCGATACGCTGCTGAAGATCGTGGCCGACCGGCTCTTGGTCTGCTTGCGGGAAACCGACACGGTGGCGCGCGTCGGCGGCGACGAATTCATGCTGGTGCTGCCCGAAAATCCCGAGGACGGCACCGGCGTCGCCGTCCTCGCGCGCCTCATGGAAGCGGTCGCGCAGCCCATCATGATCGAGGAGCACGAGTTCGTCGTCACCTGCAGCGTGGGCGTGGCCACCTATCCGACCGACGCCGACAGCGGCGATGGCCTATTCCGCTTCGCCGACATCGCCATGTACCGCGCCAAGGAACTCGGCCGCAACGGCTTCCAGTTCTATACGGCGGAGATGAACGAGCGCACCCTGGACCGGCTCAAGATCGAAACCGACCTGCGGCGCGCGCTCGAGCGCGACGAGTTCGTGCTGCACTACCAGCCCCAGCTTTGTTTGAAGAGCGGCAAGATCATCGGCATGGAGGCGCTGCTGCGCTGGAACCATCCGACCCAGGGGATGATCGCGCCGGCCCGCTTCATCGGCCTGGCCGAGGACATGGGCCTGATCGTGCCGATCGGCGCCTGGGTGCTGCGCACCGCCTGCCTGCAGACGATGGCGTGGCACAAGGCCGGCTGGACCGGGCTGAGGGTGGCCGTCAACCTGTCGCCGCGCCAGTTCACGCAGAAGACGCTGGTGCAATCGATCGCCGACCTGCTGCAAGAGACGGGCATGATCCCGGCGTTGCTGGAGCTGGAGCTGACCGAGGGCACGGTCATGCACGATGTCGACCACGCGATCGAGGTGCTGCGCAATCTGAAGGCGCTTGGCGTGCAGATCTCGATCGACGACTTCGGCACCGGGTATTCGAGCCTGTCGTATCTGCGGCGCTTCCCCATCGACGTGCTCAAGATCGACCAGTCCTTCGTGCGCGAACTGAGCATCGACGCCGATGACGAGGCCATCGTGCGCGCCATCGTCACCCTGGCGCACAGCCTGCGGCTGGAGGTGATCGCCGAGGGCGTCGAAAACACGGCGCAGCTCGATTTCCTGCGCGACGAGGGATGCGACATGATGCAGGGCTATCACTACAGCCGTCCGCTCGGCAGCGAAGCGTTCCAGCAATTGCTGGTGCAGGACCGGCGCCTGCCCATCCAGGACCGGCGCCCACCGGCTCTGGCGTCCGCCAGGCCGGCCTAGACGGACGGTCGATCGTCGATCCGGGCCAGCAGGTCGGCGCGCTCCTGGCCGATGTGGAAGCTGGCGGCCGCCATCGTCATGCCGGCCGCGCCCAGCGCGAAACTGGCAAGCTGCAATCCCGACTCGACCGCCTCCGACACCACCTCGGTGGCGCCGGCCTTCTTCAGCGCCCGCGCGTGCTTTTCGTCGCGCGCCCGCGCCAGCAGGCACAGCGCCGGATAGTGGCGGCGCAGCGCCCCCACCGCGTGCAGGGCCGCGTGCGGGTCGTCCATGGTCAGCACCACGCAGGCGGCCTGGTTGACGCCCAGCCGCCGCAACAGCTCCGGTAGCGAGGCGTCGCCCGAGAACACACGGTCGCCGTGGCGCTGGCTTCTGGCGTCGTCGACCAGATGGCGGTCGCGTTCCACCGCGAGGTACCTGATCCCCTGCTTGTCGAGCACATCGGCGATCAAACGGCCCACCCGGCCGAAGCCGCCGATGATGACGTGTCCGCTCAGATCGGTGGCCGGGAGCTCTTGATGGTCCGACGCCGCCGCTTCGCGCCCGGCGCGGTCGCGTCTGGCCAAGGCCGCGCCAACGGCGGCGGCGGCGGGCGCGATCAGCATGCTCAGGCTGACCACCAGCAGCAGGAATTGGCTGGCCTCCGGTGTCAGCAGCCGCGTGCTGACCGCGTAGGCCAGGATGATGAAGGCGAACTCGCCGCCCTGGCCCAGCAACAGGCCGCCCTGCAGCGCGGTCGCCCAGCCCAGCCGGCCCAGCAACAAGGCCACCACCGCCGCCTTGATGACCAGCAGCCCCAGCACCGAGGCCGGCAGCAGCAGCGGGAACTCGGCCACCAGCCGCAGGTCGACCTCCATCCCCACCGCCATGAAGAACAGGCCCATCAGCAAGCCTTTGAACGGCTCGACGATGGTCTCGACCTCGTACTGGAACTCGGTGTCGGCCAGCAGCAGGCCCGCCAGCAAGGCGCCCAGCGCCAGCGACAAGCCGCTGGCCGCCGTCAGCGCGGCGATGCCCAGCACCATCAGCAGGATCAGCGCGACGAACACGTCCGGCTGGCGCTGGACGGCGGCCGAGGACAGCAGCGGCTTGGCGACGCGCCTTCCCACGAGATAGAGCAAGGTGATGGTGGCGGCCGCCTTGGCGACGGCGATCAGCAAGGTCCATCCCAGCGCCTGGCTGCCGTTGCCGGCCAAGCCCTCGACCAGGATCAGCGCCGGCACCACGGCCAGGTCCTGCAACATCAGGATCGCGAAGCACTTCTGCCCCAGCGCGGTCTTCAGCGCGTGCTGCTTGCTCATCAACTCCATCGCCACGGCGGTGCTGGACATGGCCAGGGTCAGCCCGATCGCCATGGCGGCGGCCGGCGGGTTGCCGAACACATAGGCGAACAAGCCGATCACGCAGGCGGTGATGCCGACCTGGGCCAAGCCGGTGCCGAACACGTCGCGCCGCAGGGACCACAGCCGCGTCGGCGACAGCTCCAGCCCGATCATGAACATCAGGAACACGATGCCCAGCTCGGCAAGCGACTTGATGCGCTCGACGTCCTGGAACGTCACCAGCGCCAGCCAGGGCACCCCGCCGGACCAGTCGCCAATGCCGTGGGGGCCGAACAAGATCCCCGCCACCAGGAATCCCAGCATCTGATTGACGCGCAGCCGTTGCAGGACGGGCACCAGGATGCCGGCCAAGGCCAGGAAGAGGAGCGCTTCGCGGAGATGATGGGCGGACATGCGGGGCCGGGGCGGCTGTGGAGTTGTTCCGAGTGTAGAGGTTGGGCTCTGTTGGCACAAGGGACGAATATCAAGCGCAATGATTTCTCATCGACGCGATCTGGCGAGCCGCCGCGCGGCCAATACCAGCGCGCTTGCGCTCAGCGCCAGACCGGCCGCCAGCGCGGCCAGCATCAGCGCCTGCCGCAACGGTCCGCCGCCGCGCAGAAACGGAAAGTCGAAGCTGTGCAAACCGTTGAACAGCCAGCGGTAGAGGCGCCGGCTGTCGTCCATCTGGGAAATGATCTGGCCCGAGCGGGCATCGACGTGCACCCAGGTCGACGCGGCGTCATCGAGGCGCACCCGCCGCGCGCCAGCGGGCAGCGGGTCGGAGCGGGTGTGGCCGTAGGCGTCGCCGGCGGCGATGGCGGCGATATCCAATACCGGCGTTGGCGCCCATGCCGTTGCCACCGCTTGCATCAGCAGCGCGTCGGGCAGCTGGTCCAACGGCGGCTGTGGCTTGCCGGCAGCAAGCGGAATCAGGCGGTAGGCGGCGTCGGCCGCGCCGCGCCGCACGACAAAGGGCTGCCCGCCGACGGCCAGGAACTCGATCTCGCGCGCCGTGCCCATCGTCCGCAGCGTTTCCGGCGTCAACTCCGCCATGGCCGCGGCCACGCCGGCGCCGCGAAACCGGGCCGCGTGGTCGGCGTTGGCCTGGTCCAGCGAAAACAGGCGTCCGTGATCCATCGACAGCCAGCCGCTGAACACCCACGTCAGCGCGAACAGGCCGCCGGTCAGGCCCAGAACGTGATGCCAGCGCAGCCAGCCGCGAAACGCCGAGATACCGGCCCGGCCCGCGCGCCGCTGGTTGAGCAAACGCACCACGCCGACACCGTAGCCGGCGGCGGCCACGACGATGCCGCCCAGCGCCAGCCACCACACGGTTTGATCCCACGCCCATGAATTCTTGCGCAGCACCGTTGGATACATCCAGTGTACGACCGCGCCGACCCAGTTCCAGCCGCGCTCGAAGCGCGTGGTCCGTTGCAGCACTTGGCCCAGGCCAGCCGACACGTACAGTTCGGTGCCGGCGGCATCGCCCAGTGCGATTTTGTAGAACGGCCGGGCGGCGTCGAAGCGATGGTGCACGACCCACTGATCGTAATCGAAGGGGCCGCTGACCGATTGCACCGGCTGGCGGGCGAAGCGCCCGGCCAGCAGTCCGGCCTGGGCGGCGTCCAGCGGCGCCGATGTGCCGCCGTCGTCGGCGTCGACGCCGAGCACGCGGCCATCGTCCAGGGTGGCCAGATAGCGCGGCCGCCCCAGCACGTCGACCAGGCGCAGCCGGAGTACCGACAAACCCGGCAGGCCCTGCACCGCCGTGGCCGGCGCGACGTTCACGGCCGCCGGCGCCACCGGCGCCGACGCGGCGATGCGTTCGCCTTCGCCGAGCGAGGGAAACGGCACGTACATCATGATGAAGCCGGTGCCGAACCACAGTGTGAAAAGCAGGCAAAAACCGGTGCCCAGCCAGCGGTGCAGACGCGACAACTGGCGTGCCGGCCGCCGCCATCGCGGCGCCTTGCTGGAAGTGGCCGACAAGACCGATTTCATCGCCGAGCGGCGGCCCGGTCCGGGCCCCGTACGCCGGCGCCCGCTTCCAAGCGGAATGTCCTTACTTCATCTGATTTCATGCGTTGCCACTTCCTTGGTTAAACATTGCTCGAGGCCGGCCAGGAACCGCTCCTTGGGCAGTTTGCGGCCGATGAAGACCATCAGGCTCTCGCGCGCTTCGCCGTCGCGCCACGGCGCGCCGAGATTGGTTCCCATCATCATGTGCACGCCCTGGAAGACCACGCGCGCCGGCACGCCGGCCACGTCCAGCACGCCCTTGTAGCGCAGCATGTCGTTGCCGTGGTCGGTGAGCATCATCGACAGGAAGGCTTCGAGCTTGCCGGCCCTGATCGGACGCGAGGCGCGGAACACGAACGAGGAAATGTCGTCGTCATGTTCGTGCGTCACGTCGCCGAGAAAGTCGGGCTCGATCGCGAGGATGGCGTCCAGGCTGAAACCGCCGACATGGAGCAGCCGGTCGATTTCCGCCCGGCCGAAGTGTACAGCAGAGATCGGCGCCCGTGCATTGATGCTTTGCAGTCGCGTCACCAGCGCCCCGGCCGCCGCCGGCGTGACCAGATCGGTTTTGGACAGCAGGATGCGGTCGGCGAAACCGACCTGCTCCTGGGCTTCGTGGTGGACATCGAGCTGTTGCTGGGCGTGCAGCGCGTCGACGACGGTGACGATGGCGTCGAGCCGGTAGTAGCTGGCGATGGTTTCCTCGACAAAGAAGGTTTGCGCGACGGGCGCCGGATCGGCCAGGCCGGTGGTCTCGATGATGACGCGGTCGAAGCGGATTTCGCCGGCGTCGCGCCGTTCGGCCAACTGGCCGAGGATGCGCACCAGGTCGCCGCGCACGGTGCAGCAGATGCAGCCGTTGTTCATTTCGACGATCTGCTCCTCGCTGTTGACCAGCAGCTCGCTGTCGACGCCGGCCTCGCCGAATTCATTCTCGATCACGGCGATGCGTTGGTGGTGTTCCTCGCCGAGGATGCGGTTGAGCAGCGTGGTTTTACCGGCCCCGAGGAAACCGGTGAGCAGGGTGACGGGAACCTGGGCGGCGATGCCGGCATGAAGGGACATGGTTACTCCTTGGTGATGGGATAGGCGACGGCGGCGCGTTTGCGGACCAGGACGCCGCAGGCGATCAGCAGGGAGGCGAACAGGGCGCAGCCGACGACGGTGAAGGCCAGGTCGTCGAGTTCGATATCGGGACGCAGCGCGGTCGCGATCTGGTACAGCGCCATGCCGTACGACATCAGCACCACGGTCCAGCCTATCCTGCGCCGGTACGCGGCGGCGGTGGCGGCGGCCTGGTCGGAGGTGCTGCGCAGCAAGCGCACCATCAGGCGGCCGTCGGCGCTGTCGGTGACGACCATGCCGGCCGTGAAGGCCAGGCCGGCGACCAGGGCGGTGGCGCCGCCGGCGTTGGCGGTCGCGGCGTAGCCCCACGCGGCCGCCTGCGTGGCGGTGTCGAACACCAGCGCGAACAGCACGCCGGTGCCGAAGATCGTCAGCGGGTGCGCGCTGCTACGCAGTTGCCGGGGCATCAGGAGGGTTTTCCAGCCCGTGGGCCGGTACACCTGCTGTTGCAGCAAGTCGCGCAGGTTGAGCGTGCCGACCAGCATCAGCAGCAAAGTCGGCAGCCAGTCCAGAATGGTCTGCAACAAGGTCGGCAGCTCGATGCCGCCGGCGAACGCGCCCAGCGCGACGGCGATGGCCGTCACCGCCAAGCCGTGGCCCAGCGCGAACAAGGTGCCGGTCCAGGGCGCCAGGCGCGGCCGCTCGCTCAGCGCGCGGTAGGCCATGCTGTCGATGATGGCGATATGGTCGGGATCGAAACCATGCCGCAACCCCAGCATGAACATGAGCGATAAGCCCGGAATCGGCAGCAGGGCGGCTTCCATAGTCCTCCATTTGCAATGTATGCATTGAATGCGTTGCAGGCATTCTAGGGACATCCGAATGTAAACGCAACTGTCTTGCAATAAGGATGGGCCGGTTTTGCGGTGCGCTGTGTTCGCGCCGCACCGCCGGCGGTGAGCCGCCGGTCGGCGACGCGAGCGGCCGCCGCTAGCGCGGAATGGTCAGCGACCGCCGCACTTTTGCATCAAACGCCATGTCGACCACCACCCGGTCGCGGCCGCCGTTCTTGGCCGCGTACAGGGCCGCGTCGGCGCGCTTGATGGCGTCGCCGATGTCGTCGTTGGGCGCGAGCTCGGCGACGCCGAACGAGGCGGTGATGCCGGGGCCGGTCGACCAGCGGGCGTTCTTCAAGCCGGTGCGCAATTTCTCCGCCAGCACGCGCGCCTGCTCGGCGCTGGTGCCCGAGCAGATGATCAGGAACTCCTCGCCGCCCCAGCGCACCAGCTTGTCGCTGGAGCGTATGCCCGCCGTGATCTCGGCGGCGAACTGGCGCAGCACGGCGTCGCCGGCGTCGTGGCCGTGCTGGTCGTTGATGTGCTTGAAATGGTCGATGTCGGTGAACACCACCGACATCGGCGCGGCCAGGATGGCCGGCGTACTCATCAGCGCCGCGCGCAGGCCCTGCCGGTTCAGCGCGCCGGTCAGCGGATCGGTGTTGACCTGCTCGACCAGCTCGCGCGCCTCCAGCTGCAGAGCCCGGTTGACCTCGCTCAGCAGATTCAGCCGCTTGCTGCTGTGGCGCAGCTGGCGCCGCAGCTGCAGCGAGGCCATCAGCGGCCAGCCGACCGCGCACAGTATCCACGCGCCCATCAGCAGCATGTACAGGCGGCCCTGGCTGATCCATTTTCCATGGAAGCGCAGCGAGCGCAAATCGATGACGTGCTCGCCGGCCTCCGCGGCCGCGCCCGTGAGCAGCTCGACCCGCGTGACGTTATCGATGCGCACGCCCGACTGCTCCAGCGGCACCTGCTTGTAGTCGATCCACCAGGGGGCGGTGTGGAACACCTTCAGCGGAATCTCGGTGACGCCCCGGCCGGGCACCTGGAACTCCAGCTCGTTGACCTTTTGCGACATCCAGTCGGCCAGGGTCGACACTTGCGGCTCGAAATTCATCAGCATGACGCGCAGCGCGTGGCGTCCCGGACCGGCGTAGCGCACGTCGACGCTGACGGAGTCGAACTCCGACAAGTCCATGCCCCTGGCGGTTTGGCTGATGAGGAACATGTATTTGCAGTTGGGCCAATCGATGGTGCGCGTCAGCCGGCAGCGCAGGCGCAACAGGCCGTTCGCGCGCTCGAGCGTGGCGACGCTGCCGCCGCCGCTGATGCGGTCGTCCGTCACTTGCAGTTCGGTGTTTTTTCGGTCGGAGATCTCGATGACCCGTTCCATGCCGTAGTGATGCCAAACGAGCAAGCCGATGGTGGCGGCCATCAGCACGCCCGTCACATAGCGCATGAAGGGGGGAGCGGGCGCGTCGTTGCCACGCATCAGGCGGGCGCGCCCGTCTGATGCGCGATTTCCACCCGATGGACGCTCGGGTATCGTTCCATGTTGCCTCCTCCGCACTGATGGGAAAGCGCGCGGCGGAAATGGGGAATCCTCGCCGCGCCCAGACCGAAACCTTAGCAGATGCGGCGCGGCGGCGACGCACCGCAGATGGGGTTGCGGCGCCGCCAGCCCGGCGGTCCGGCGCTGGCTGGTCGACGTTACAGAGCGGCGCTTTACAGATCGACGCTTTACAGATCAACCTTCAGGCGCGTGACGATGCTGCGCTCGGCGCCGGGGATGACATACAGGTTGGCCCACGAGGCCGTGTAGTAGTTGCGGTTGAACAGGTTGTGCACGTCCAGCGACAGCCGCACCTTTTTGCTGATCTGCCAGTAGCTCACCAGCTTGGCCGTGGTGTAGGCCGGCAAGGTGTAGGTGTCGGCGGTGTTGCCGGAGCGGTCGCCGACGTAGTTGACGCCGCCGCCGACGCCGTAGCGGCCGCCGTTGTCCAGGACGGCTTCGCGGATGGCCAGCAGGCCGGCGCCGACCTTCGGCACGTTCATCACGCGCGTGCCCGGGGCCAGGGTCCGGTCTTTGTCCACGCGGGCGTCATCCCACGAGAAATTGCCGCTGACGCGCCAGTTGGCGTCGATCTGGCCGTAGACGTCGGCCTCGAAGCCGCTGCTCTTGATCTTGCCGGCCGCGACCGAATAGCCGGGCACGTCGCTGGCCGTCAGCACGTTGGTCTTGGCGATGTCGTAGACGGCGAAGTTGGCGCCCAGGCGCTGGTCCGGGGTTTGCAGTTTCCAGCCCGCTTCGTACGACGTCGAGCGCTGCGGGTCGAACGGGCTGCCGTTGATGTCGGTGCCGCTGTTGCCACGGAACGATTTGCCGGCCGAGACATAGAGCGAGCTCCACTCGTTGGGCAGGAAGGTCAGCCCGGCGCGCGGGGACACGGCGCTTTGCTGTTTCGACGTCGCCGTCCGGGCCACGCGGTTGTCGATGTCCTGGTTGTACTCGTCCCAACGCAGGCCGCCGAGCAACTTCCATTGCGGTGACAGGCTGATCTGGTCTTGCGCGAACACCGCCTTGACGCGCTGGCGCTCGTCCGAGCTGGAGGTGCGGTTGGTCAGCGCCGTCGCCGGCGTTCCGTAGACCGGATTGTAAATGTCGATCGGGGTGTTGGCCGAGCGCAGGATCTCCGTGTTCATCCACAGGCGCGAGGCCTCGGCCCCGACCAGCACGGTGTGGCCGATGCCGCCGGTGTCGAACTTGCCTTCGACCTCGGCCTGCACCGAGACGTCGCGCGACGGCAGCTGGCGCCACGTCGCCTGGCGGTTGAGCGTGCGGTTGTCGGCCGCCAGCGAGGTCGCCTCGGTGTAGTTGCCGTCGAACGTGCTTTCCTTGTAGCTGGCGCCGAAGCGCGCGCGCCAGTGGTCCGACAGCGCCCGGTCCAGCGTCAGCTGGTGGGTGTCGCTGGTCAGGGTCATGTTGCCGTCGGACGGCTCGTTCAGTATGCGCTCGCGCGGCAGGGCGCCGAGCGTGCCGCGCACGTTGATGATGCCGCGGTCGAGCGGGGTGTCGGCGCGCAGGAACTCCGCTTCGTAGTTCAGCATCGTTTGCGGATCGATGACCCAGGTCAGCGCCGGCGCCACCAGGGTGCGCTTGTTGTGCAGCAATGTGGAGCGGCTGTCGCCCTCCTCCGTCATCAGGTTGATGCGGTAGGCCACCTTGGCGCCCAGCGCGCCGGTGCTGTCGACGGTGGCGCGGCGCAGGCCCCGGCTGCCCAGGCTGACCTCGGCGACGTTGTGCGGGGTGAACTTCGGCTTCTTGGTGACGATGTTGATCGTGCCGCCCGGCTCGCTGCTGCCGTAGAGGGCCGACGCCGGTCCCTTGAGGAATTCGAAGCGCTCGACGGTGGCGGTGTCGCGCGGCGGGTTGTAGCCGCGCGAGCCGGGAAAGCCGTTGACCAGGAAGCCCATGTCGGTGCTGCTGAAGCCGCGAATGGCGAAGTTGTCCCAGGTGCCGCCGAAATCGTTGAGGCGGGAGATGCCGCTGACGAAGTCGACCGTGTCGGCCAGGCGCAGCGCGCCGAGGTCGTCGATCTGCTGCTGGCTCATCACCCGGACCGATTGCGGCACTTCGCGCAGCGGCGTGTCGGTGCGCGTGGCGCCGCTGCTGTGCTGCGGGTTGTACTGGCCGGTGGCGCGGTCGGCGACGACGTTGACTTGCGGCAGGGCGGTGTCGGCGTTGCCGGTGGCGTCATCGGTGGCGGCGCGGGCCAGGGGGGCGACGGGGGCGAGCAGGAGGCTCAGCGCGACGACGCGCGCGGTGGGACGAAAAGACATGTATATCCGTTGGAAATGAAAAAAGTTTCACATTATAAATGATAATCAATCGCATTTGCATTTGGGGTGGGACCAACGGCCGTGAAACGGGGGCGGGCCGGACCCGCAACCGGGATTTCTGCTATTTTGTGGGACGCACATATGAAAGGCAGCTTATGACCGATCTCTCCAATTTCCCGATCACGCAAAAATGGCCGGCCAGGCACGCCGACCGCATCCAGCTGTATTCGCTGCCTACGCCCAACGGCGTCAAGGTGTCCATCATGCTGGAGGAAACCGGCTTGCCGTACGAAGCGCATCTGGTCAGTTTCGAGACCAACGACCAGATGTCGCCGGAATTCCTGTCGCTCAATCCGAACAACAAGATCCCGGCCATCCTCGATCCCGACGGTCCGGACGGCAAGCCGCTGGCGCTGTTCGAATCGGGCGCGATCCTGATTTACCTGGCGGCAAAGAGCGGGCGCTTCCTGCCGGCCGACACCGCCGGGCGCTACGAAGCCCTGCAGTGGCTGATGTTCCAGATGGGCGGCATCGGGCCGATGTTCGGCCAGCTGGGCTTCTTCCACAAGTTCGCCGGCAAGGAATACGAAGACAAGCGCCCGCGCGACCGCTACGTGGCCGAGTCCAGGCGCTTGCTGGGGGTGTTGGACGGGCGTCTGGCGACGAACCGGTGGCTGGCCGGCGACGAATATACGATCGCCGACATCGCCACCTTCCCGTGGGTGCGCAACCTGATCGGTTTCTATCAGGCCGGCGATCTGGTGGGCATCGCGGACTTCCCGCATGTGACGCGGGCGCTGGAGGCGTTTGTCGCCAGGCCGGCGGTGGCGAAGGGGTTGGAGATACCGAAGCGGAGCTAGCGGGACCACGGAGGCACGTAGGGCGGATTAGGCGAAGCCGTAATCCGCCATGCATGCGCCGCCGACGGCTCATGGCGGATTACGCTGCGCTAATCCGCCCTACGTGTCTCCAAGCTTCAATACTTGACGAACTTCGTTTCGTCCGGTCCCACGCCGGCCATGTCGACCTGGCGCATCGGCACCGGCTTGACGCCGCCGCGCGGCTGCGGGCGCGGCGCGCCGATCCTGGCGTTGCCGCCGGACCCGTGGCCGATCTTGAAGAAGCTCATCGCCTGCTGAAGTTCCTCGGCCTGGCTGCTCATCTGCTCGGCCGTCGACGCCAGCTCCTCGGAGCCGGCGGCGTTTTGCTGCGTGGTCTGGCTCAGCTGCGCGATGGCGCCGTTGATCTGCGCCAGCCCCGACGACTGCTCCTCCGACGCGGCCGTGATCTCCTGCACCAGCTCGGACGTCTTTTTGATGTTCGGCACCATCGCCCCCAGCATCTGGCCGGCCTGCTCTGCCAGGCTGACGCTGCTGGTGGCGACCTCGCCGATCTCCTGCGCGGCGATCTGGCTGCGCTCGGCCAGCTTGCGCACCTCGGCCGCGACCACCGCGAAGCCCTTGCCGTGCTCGCCCGCGCGCGCCGCCTCGATGGCCGCGTTCAGCGCCAGCAGGTTGGTCTGGTAGGCGATGTCGTCGATGATCAACACCTTGGCGGCGATCTGCTTCATCGCCGACACCGTCGAGCGCACCGCCTCGCCGCCCTCGGTGGCCTCGGACGCGGCGCGGCTGGCCATGGCGTCGGTCACCTTGGCGTTGTCGGTGTTCTGCGCCACCGACGCCGTCATCTGCTCGACCGACGCCGAGGTTTCCTCGACGCCGGCGGCCTGCTCGCTGGCCGCCTGGGCCAGCGAATTGGCCGTCGCGCTGACCTCCTCGGAGGCGGCCGCCAGCCCCTCGGCGTTGGCGTTCACCTCCGACACCACCTGCGCCAGCTTGGCCACGGTGTTGTTGGCGTATTTTTTCAGCTCGCCGAAGGCGCCCTCGTAGGGCTTGTCGATGGTCTGCGTCAGGTCGCCCTCCGACATCGCCCCCATCACCCGCACCACGTCGTCGATGCTGGCGCCGGTGGTGGTGGCCAGCTGGTTCAAGCCCTCGCCCATCTCGCGCTGGAAGCCCTGCAGGCCGTTGAGGTCGACGCGCGCGCCGAAGTTGCCGCGGTTGGCCGCCTCGACCACCGTGCGCTGGCCGTCGATCACTTGCTTGAGTTTGGCCACCATCTCCTTGACGGTGAGCAGCATGCTGCCGCGATCGCCCGGCTTGATGTGCACTTCACCGCTGAGGTCGCCGTCGGAAATGCGGCGCATCAGCTCGGCCGCGTAGTTCGGCTCGCCGCCCAGGCTCTTGACCAGGCTGGCGGTGATCAGCCAGGCCAGCGTGATCGCGATCAGCACCGCCGCCGCCGACAAGGTGATGATCACCGTGCGGGTGGTTTCGTAGTTGGCGTTGGCGGCGATGCGTTCCTGGTCCATCAGTTCGTTCTGGAACTTGACCAGGTTATCGAGGGCGCCCAGGTAGGCGCTATTGATGACGACGAAATCCTCCTTCAAATACTCGAGCGCTTTCTTGGGGTCGTTCTTGATCAGGCTGTACAGTTCGTTGTACGCCGGATTCAGCACGGCGTTCCTGTCGGTGATGTCCTTGAACAGCGCGCGGCCCTTGTCGCTGTCGATCAGCTTGTCGAGCTTGGCCAGCGCATCGGTCACCTTGGC
Organism: Duganella sp. GW821-FHT07F09; assembly: GCF_059418705.1. NCBI lineage: Bacteria > Pseudomonadati > Pseudomonadota > Betaproteobacteria > Burkholderiales > Oxalobacteraceae > Duganella > Duganella sp. GW821-FHT07F09. The sequence continues at coordinate 512,299 of NZ_JBWKQJ010000002.1, forward strand.
CCGGTTGGCCTCGGCCGCCGCCTTGTATTTTTCGCGCTCGTCCTCGTTGGTGGTCAACAGCATGCTGCGCACCTGGCGGGCGTTGTCGAGCGTGCGCATGGCCGCATCGTTGGCCAGCACCACCTTGGGATAGCGGTCATCCATGATGAGATCGGTATCCCGGTCCATCGCCGCCATGCGCATCATGCTGACCGCCGATAACACGAGCAACAACAGCACCACCGCGCCGAAGCCCAGCGACAGCCGGACGGCCACCTTCATGTTTGAAAACATAATCTCTCCCTAAAGCGGATGCATCGCCGCCGCGCGCGCGGTGCGGGGCGATGGTTCGTGGACAAGCGAAAATTGATTGCCGAAGCGGCGTAGAGGCTAGCGATATACAAGCGGTGATTCAGGTCGTCGTGTGGTGTGGCTTGAGGAGTGCAAGCTGCTACGTGCCGTGCCCGTTGCGGGCATGAAGAGAAATCCACCACCATCGCGACCACATTCCCTTTCGAAATGCGAACTTTGAAAACAAAGTCTGATCTTGATCATGTCACGTTAGCGTTACGTGTGGCAAGTATTTTCAGGAAGGGCGAGGGGGAGCGTTGCTTCCATTCGGCGGCGGGGGGACGCGCCGTTCGCGGACGCCCCTTGTGCCATCGGGGCTTCCGCGCGGCTTGCAGTTGGTAAGCCGAGGCGGCGACCGTGGTTTTTTGCGCGCGCGGGGGCGCGGATGGCCCGCCGCGCGCTGTGCTTACGCGGGGCGCATGCCGCCCATCGGGCCGATACGCGTGGTCTTGAACGCGCCGGCGCGCCAGGCCAGCAGCGCCAGGCCCAGCATCAGCAACATCCAGCTGCTCGGCTCGGGCACCGGCGCCAGCGCGCCGCCCTGGCCGACCAGGTAGCTGAAGCCGTACATGCCGCTCTCCAGGGTGAAGGTGAGCAGCAGGTCGAGCGTGTTGGCGTTGATGACACCCAAGTCGAGCACATGGCCGTTGAACACGGCGTCGGCCTGGGCCAGCGTGGTGAAGCTGCCCGAGTACAGCGAGGTGCCGCCGTTGCTGACGGAGAAGCTGAAGCTGCTGTCGAAGCCGGACGAGAACGGTTGCACCAGCGCCAGCAGCAGGTGGTTGCCGGCACTAAACGGCAAGCTCAATTCGGCGCTGGCGGTCGCCAGGAAGAAGGCGGCGCCCATGGTGCCGGCGGCCAGTGTTTCGGCATCGGCGAACGCGGTCGCCACCTCGGTCGACGAGGCGATCATCGGCGCCACCGAGGCCGCCGTGGGCAGGGCGTTGGCGTTGGAGAAGATCGTCGCGTCGAGACCATTCTGGGGCGCCCACGGGCCGTAGGCCGCGCCGCCGACGTTGGCGGCGGTCCTCGCCTCGGGTGTGTAGAGCATGTTCGGTTGGCCGTTGGCGGCACGGGTGGTGACGGCCGCGCCGAGGCCATAGTCGGTGTAGGTGCTGCGCGCCTGGGCGGTGCTGCCCATGCCGCCGGCCACCGCGTGGGCGCGCGCCTCGGAAGGCTGCCCGGGGATGACCGGCGAGGCGTCGCCGGCGATGCGGGTGACGATCGCCTGCGCGCTCGCCGTCGAAGAGTCCATGCCCCCATGGCGGCCGCTGCCGGAGGCGGCCACCGCGTCGGCGCTGGCGAAGTAGCTGGCGCTGGCCACCGCGCTGGCGTTGGCGCCGGCGCCGGGGTTGAACAAGGCGCCGCCGCCGGCGGCGTTGGCGCGCGCGACGGCGACGTAGTTCGAGCCGGCGATGGCCTGGGCGTTGCCGTAGCCACCGGCGCCACTGCCGGATTGGCCGGTGGCGTTGGCCACGCTGGTCACCCGGCCGCCGCCGTAGACGGTTGCTAAGGCTTCGGCCGCGCCGCCGTCGGCGGGGAACGCGCCAGTGCCGCTCAGGCCGGCGGTGGCCGTGCTGGTGCCGGTGATCTGGGCGCCTAGGTTGCCCGGCGAGGCGCTGAGCCACAGCTGGCTGTTGGCCGAGCCGCCGCTGCCCGTCGCGCCCACCTCGGAGCCGGGATTGAACGGGTCGCCCACGCTGCTGCCGCCTTGGCCGCCGATGGCGGTGCCGGCGACGTCGACCCACGATGCGCTGCCCGACGACAGCGAGATCGTCGACGCGGCGTTGCCGCCGTTACCGGCCACGCCGAAGATGGTGCCGCCGCCGGCGCCGCCGGTGGCCGTTTGCGCCAGGTTCAGCGAGTCGCCGGCGTAGACGGAACTGTGGCTGACCGAGGCCGCGCCGCCGTTGCCGCCGAAGCCGTGCGGAACGGCCGTGAAGTCCAGGTCGGCGGCGCCGCCGCGTCCGCCCGTGGCGGTGGTCAGCATGGTCAGGTCGAGCACGCCGGAACCGGCCCCGCTCAAGCCGTTGGTGGCGGTGGCCGCGCCGCCGGCCCCGGCCTGCGCGCCTTCGAAGGTGGCCGCCGCGCCGGCGCCGCCGGTCGCGCTGGACGACAGTTGTAACGGCGCGCTGCCGCTTCCGCCGGCGCGCGCGTTGCTGGTGGCGGCGCCGCCGTCGCCGCCGGCGAAACCGGCGATGCCCAGGCCGCCCTCGCCCCCGGTGGCCGTCGCCGCCACTTGGGAGAAGGCGCCGCCGTTGGTGGTCAGCGTGGCGTTGGCGACCGCGGCGCCGCCCTGGCCGCCGACGGCCCCCTGGCCGCTGCCCGGGCCGCCGAAGCCGGCGCCCGGCTGGCCGGCGTTGCCGCCGCGTCCGCCCGTGCCGACCACGGTCAGCGAAGCCGGGCCGGCCGCGATGGCCGAGGCCATGTCGGCCAAGGTGGCGGCGCCGGCGCCGCCGGCGCCGGCGTTGCCGCCCAGCACATTGGCGTTGCCGGCCGCGCCATTGCCGCCGTCGCCGCCCCGGCCGCCGGTGACGGTCAGCGTGTTGGTGAAGTCGGCGCTGAACGTGACGATCTGCGCCGGCGGCGCCGTCATGCCGTTGCCGCCGGCCGCGCCCGGCACGGCGCCGGTCAGGCCGCTGCTGCCCGGCGGGCCCTGGTAGATGACGTCGATGGCCGCGGCGTTGCCGGCCCACGCCGCGCACAGCAGCGGTATCAGGCGCAGCCCGGTACGCAGGCGGCTGGAACGGGAATGGGGTTGTGGGCGGGTGCCTTGTACGCTGACCATGGAGTCCTCCGTGAATGAACGGAAAGCCGCGTTGGGAGCGCGGTCGCGCCACCCCAGCCATCCGTGAACTGGCAGTTTAACCAGCATGCTCAAAATTGCTAGACTTTTTTATATTCTTTTGAAAGGAACTGTTGCGAACTGGCGAAAGTGTAGCCTCCCGGCACCAGCGGGCCGGCGGCCCGGGTGTCGGCGGGTATCGGCCGGGTGTAAACCGAGCATGCGCCCGGCCTACGCCTCGCTCCACTGGCGCAACAGATTGTGGTAATGCCCGGTCAGGCCGACCAGTTCCGCGCAGTCGCCCAGGCGCGCGCGCAGGCTCTGGATGGTCTGGTCCAGCTCGAGCAACATGCCGCGCCGCATGTCGTCGCGCACCATGCTTTGGGTCCAGAAAAACGCGCACACGCGGGCGCCGCGCGTGACCGGTTCGACCCGGTGGATGCTGGTCGACGGGTACAGGATCAGGTCGCCGGCCGGCAGCTTGACCTCGTGCTCGCCGTAGGCGTCGGTGACGATCAGCTCGCCGCCGTCGTAGTCGTCCGGATCGCTCAGGAACAGGGTCGACGAGACGTCGGTGCGCAGCCACTGGCCGTCCGCCAAGCGGCGCATCGCGCCGTCCACGTGGGCGCCGTAGTGCTCGCCGCCCGCGTAGCTGTTGAACAGCGGCGGAATGGTGCGCAGCGGCAGCGCGGCCGAGAAGAACAGCGGGTTGTCGGCCAGCGCCGCCAGCACGATGCGCCCCAGCTCGAGCGCCAGCGGCGAGCCCTCCGGCAGTTGCCGGTTCTGCTTGACCTGGGCGCCCTGGGCGCCGACGGTGGCGCGGCCGTCGATCCAGTCCGATCCGTCCAGGCGGGCGCGCATGGCGGCCACCTGTTCACGGCTTAACACGCCCGGGATGTGCAGCATCATGGTCAAACTCCTTGAGACAGTTGGTCCGGAAAAACAAAAGCCCCGCCGGTGAGGGCGGGGCAAGCAACACGGCTGAAGGGCCCTTTTGCTTAAAGCTTACAACTTACCACGTTCGTTAGAACTTGATGTTGGCCGTCAGGCTGGCCGAGCGCGGCTGGCCCGGGATGTAGCGGTAGCCCGATTTGTTGATCGACGCGGCGTATTCCTTGTCGGTCAGGTTGTACACGTTCAGGCGCACATCGACGTTCTTGTTGATCGGGTACGACGCCATGGCGTCGGCCACCCAGTACGACTCGATGAAGGCCGGGGTGCCGACGGCGCCATCGGTGCCGCGCAGCAGCTTGCCGGCGTAGCGCACGCCGCCGCCGAGCTGCAGGCCCATCGGCAGGGTGTACGAGGTCCACGACGTGAACGCCTGCTTCGGCGTGTAGGCCAGTTGCTCCTCGCCGTTGGCCAGCACCGAGCGGCCCTTCTCGACCTTGGTCGACATGCGGGTGTAGCCGGCGCTGACGATCCAGCCGCGGGTGATCTCGCCTGTCACGCCCAGCTCGATACCCTGGACGCGCTTCTTGCCGTTCTGGTAGTAGACGGCCGGGTTGGTCGGGTCGACCTCGACTTCGTTCTTGACGTCGGTGCGGTACAGCGCGGCCGACAGCGACAGCTTCTGCTTGAGCAGATCCCATTTGCCGCCCAGCTCGTAGTTGGTGGTTTCCTGCGGATCGTAGTTGACGTTGGCGGCGCTGTTGGCGGCCGCGCTCAAGCTGAAGTTGGTGCCGCCCGGCGGCGATTTCGACGTCGCCACCAGGCCGTAGACGCTGCTCTCCGGGGTGAGCTTGTACAGCGCCGACAGCTTGCCGTTGATCAAGTTGTCGCTCTTCTTGAGCGAGGTAGGGATGCGGGTGCCGACCGGCAGCGGCTGCACCGCCGGCGCGGTCACGGCCGCCTGCAGCGCCACGGCGTTGTAGTCGGTGCTGTAGTGGTCGACGCGCACGCCGCCGTTCAGGATCCACTTGTCGCCGATCTTGAGGGTGTCGAACACGTAGGCGCTCACGGTGTCGGTGCTGCCGACGCTTTGCGCGCCGTTGCGGGCGTAGGTCAGGTTGAACGACGTCGCCGGGTTCGGGTAGTAGACGCTGGTGATCGGCAGGCCGGTGCCGCCGGTCGGCGCCCAGGTGTAGTTGGTCTGCTTCTCGGTGGTGATCTCAAGGCCGCCGACCACGGTGTGCTTGAGCGCGCCGGTGGCGAATTCGCCGGTGGCGGTGGTCTGGTTGGTGAAGATCTTGTTGCTCTGATCCTTGAACGTCGTGTTGGTGCGGCGCATCTGCCAGCTGGCCGGATCGGCGCTCGGGATGATCAGGTTGGCGGCGGTGGCCATGAACGCGGTCAGCAGGTAGTCCTGCTCGGTCTTGCCGAAGCGGGTGGTGTTCTGCAGCTTGATGCCGTTGGCGAAGTCGTGCTCGAGGCGCACGGTGGCCATGTCGGCAGTGACGTCGTCGTGGTCGTACGAGGAACCGTAGAAGCTGCGCGGATCGACGCGCGGCGCGTTGTTGAGCGGCGCCAGGCGGGCGCGCTCGGCGGCGATGACGGCCGCGGTGTTGGTGGCGGTGACGGTGGTCGACACCGGCGCGCTGTAGCCGGGCATGCCGATGGTCAGCACGCCGCCGTCGGGGATGTTGTTTTGCTTGACGTGCAGGTAGTTCAGGTAGACGCGGGTCGGACCGTTCAGGCCGAACGCGAGCGACGGCGCCACGGCCCAGCGCTTGTTCTCGACGACGTCGCGCGCCGGATTGCCGGCATCCTGGGCCAGCACGTTGACGCGGAAGGCGGTGCCGCTGTCGGCGTCGATCACCTGGTTGAGGTCGGCGGTGGCGCGCTTTTGCTTGCCGCTGCCGAAGGTGACGGAGCCGAGGTAGGCGTTTTCCTGCTGCGGCTGTTTGCTGACCAGGTTGATCGAACCGGTCGGCGAGCTGCGGCCGTTGTCGGTGCCGGCCGGGCCCTTGAGCACGTCGATCTGTTCGATGTTGAAGGTGTCGCGCGAGATCGAGCCGACGTCGCGCACGCCGTCGACGTAGATGCTGCCGGAGGCGTCGAAGCCGCGCATGAAGATGGCGTCGCCGGTGTTGGTGTTGCCGTTCTCGCCCAGGAAGAAGGCGCCCACGCCGGGGGTGTTGCGCAGCGCTTCGGTCAGCGTGACGGCGCCTTGCTGTTCGATCAGTTCTTTTTTGATGACGGTGATGGTCTGGGCGGTGTCGACCAGCTTCTCGGTGTACTTGACGGACGCGGCCTTGTCGGCCTTGATGCCCTCGGCAGTGCCCTGGACTTTGACTTCAGGCATGGTTTGTTGTTGGCCGGCGACCGCGACAGGTTCGGCGGCGGCGGCGTCGGCCGCGTGGGCGGCGACCGGGAGCAGCATCACGGCCAACGCCGCGCTCATATGTTGGTTGAAGCGCGATTGCGCGTGTTTGCGACTCTTGATCATTGCCATTCTTTCATCTAAATCGAAGGGAGGCCGGCGGTGCGAGGTATTGCTGAAGTGTTGCCAACCTGTGTCTGACAGCCGGGGAATCTTTACTAATTTGTGAGAGTGTAACAATAAAATGCCTTAACGTAAATGCGAATTGTTATCAATACTATTCACATGGTGGCAAAAGGCAACGAAAGTTGGATGCCGGGAGGCATGTCGCGGAGAGACGTAGGGCGGATTAGGCGGAACGTCGTAATCGGCCATGCATGCGCCGTCGGCGGCGCGGGCATGGCCGATTACGCTGCGCTAATCCGCCCTACGTGGTTTGGAAGGAATTTGAATTCGCGTTACGGCGCTTGCCGGTCGAGCCAGGCGCGGGCCTCGGCCAGGGTTTGTTCGAGCGCGGCGCGGACGGCGTCGAAGTGTTGCGCCAGCTCGTCGTCGCGTGCTTCGCTGATGGCCGTCTCGGCGTCGATGGTGGCCTGGATCAGGCGCCGGGCGCCGAGCACGCCGACGGCGCCGCGCAGGCCGTGGAACAGGCGGGCGGCGTCGCGCGGCCGCCCTTCGCGCAGCGCCTGGTCGGCCTGCTCGACCGGTGCCATGCCGCTGTCGATGGCGCCGCGCACCATCTTGACCATCACCGCGCGGCCCTTGGCGTCGCGGCCCATCACGCGCATCAGGCTGTCGATATTGAAGGCACCGGCCTCGCCGGCCGGCGCCGGCGAGCCGACCAGCTTGACCGCCGCCTGGACGGGCGCCGGCGCCGGTGCGCGTGCCGCTGCGGGCGGCGCGGCGGCAAGTGCGGGCGCCGGCTTCGGCGCTTTTTTGGGCAAGTGCTTTTGCAGCACGGCCAGCATCTCCTCGACCTCGATCGGCTTGGGAATGAAATCGGTGATGCCGGCGTCGATGCTGCGCTCGCGCTCGGATTCGAGCACGCCGGCCGTCATGGCGATGATGGGCAGGGTCAGCTTCAACTCCTGGCGCAGCAGGCGGGTGGCGGTGAAGCCGTCCATCACCGGCATCTGCATGTCCATCAGCACCAGGTCGTAGACGCCGGGATTGGCGCTCATGCGGTCGAGCGCCTGCTGGCCGTTGTCGACGACGTCGAGCGTGGCGCCGGCCAGCTCGAGGATGCCGCGCGCCACCGCCTGGTTGAGCAGATTGTCTTCCACCAGCAGGAAATGCACGCCGCCCAGGCTGCCGTCCACGCCTTGGTCGGCCGCCGCCTGCACGCTGGCGTCGGCCTTGGTCACCAGCGCCTGGTGCAGCGCGTCGAACAGGTTGGAGCTGGTGATGGGCTTGACCAGCACCACGTCGGCCTCGGGCGCGCTGGAGATTTCCTCCATGCGGTCGCGGGCGAAGGCGTTGACCATCACCACGATCGGCTGCTTGCGGTCGGGCGCGGCCGCGCGGATGCCCTTGGCCGTGGCCAGCCCGTCCATGCCGGGCATGTGCCAGTCGGCCAGCACGACGTCGTAGGCGCGGTCCGCCTCCAGGCCGAGCCGGAAGCGTTCGAGCGCGGCCGCGCCGGAATCGACCTCGTCGGCCTGCCAGCCCCAGGCCCGGATCAGCTTGGCGATCAGTTCGCGGCTGGTGCGGCTGTCGTCGGCCACCAGCAGGCGCAGGTCGCCCAGCGCCGGCTTGCGGCGCTCCTCTGGCCGTTCCGGCAACACCTCGAACGGCAGGCTGAAGAAGAAGGTCGAGCCCTGCCCCGGCGTGCTGTGGACCGCGATTTGCCCGCCCATCAGCTCGATCAGCCGCTTGGTGATGGCCAAGCCCAGGCCGGTGCCGCCGAAGCGCCGCGTGATGCTCTGGTCGCCCTGCGAGAAGGCGTTGAACAACTGCCCCAGCTGCTGCTCGGTCATGCCCATGCCGGTGTCGCGCACCTCGAAGCGCAGCAGCGCGCCGTGGTCGTCGCGCGCGTCGAGCTCGACGCCGACCACCACCTCGCCCTGCTCGGTGAACTTGATGGCGTTGCCGGCCAGGTTGACCAGGATTTGCTGCAGCCGCATCGAATCGCCGCGCAGCCGCTTGGGCACCGACGGTTCGACGCTGATGGCCAGCTCCAGTTCCTTGTCGCCGGCGTTCATCGTCATCATCGTCGCCAGCGAATTCATGGTGTCGTCCAGGCTGAACTCGACGGGCGACAGCTCCATGTGGCGCGCCTCGATCTTGGAGAAGTCGAGCACGTCGTTGAGGATGCCCAGCAGCGATTGCCCGGACACCTTCACCATGTTGAGGTATTTGCGCTGCTGGGTGGTCAGCGTGGTGTTGCCCAGCAGGTAGGCCATGCCCAGCACCGCGTTCATCGGCGTGCGGATCTCGTGGCTCATGTTGGCGACGAACTCGCTTTTGGCGCGGTTGGCGGCCTCGGCGCGGTCGCGCTCCTTCTCCAGCTCCTGGGCGCGGGCCTCGACCTCCAGTTGCAGGCGGCGCCGCTCGGTGATGTCGGAGATGACGGCCAGCACCTTGGTGCCCTGGTCGGTGCGCACCGCGCTCAGGTTGATCTCGACCGGGAACTCGCTGCCGTCGCGGCGCAGGCCGAACAGGGTGGTGGCGCCGCCCATGCGCACCGGCTCGGCGCTGAGGCGGTCGGCGAAGAACTTGACCCGGTGCGCGGCGTGCTGCGCGCGCAGCGCCGCCGGCACCAGCGTCTCGAGCGGCTGGCCGAGGATCTCGTCGCGGCCGTAGCCGAAGCGGCGCTCGGCCTCGCGGTTGAAGGTTTCGATGCGGCCGTCGACGCCGACCACGACGATCGCGTTGGGGGCGAATTCGACCAGGCTTTGCAGGCGCGCGTCGGCCGCCAGCCGGTCGCGCATCAGGTTGTTGAAGGCGGCCGTCAGCTGGCCGACCTCGTCGTCGGCGCGCACCGGCAGCGGCGCGAAGTGGGTGGCGTCGCCGCGCAGCGCGACGATGGCGTCGCGCAGCCGGATGAGCGGCGCCAGCAGGCGCAGGGTGAGCCAGCCGATCAGCGCCGCCGCCAGGATCGACGCCACCACGCTCCACACCAGCACGCGCGAGAGCACGCCGTCGAAGGGTTCGAACGCCTCCTCGGCCGGCAGCGAGGCGGCCAGGACCCAGTCGACCGACTTGAGCGCCTTGTAGCTGTTGAGGGCGCGCTCGCCGTTACCGTTGATGCTGTCGACGGTGCCCTCGAAACCGTCCCGCAGCGCGCGCGTGGTGGCGGCGTTGGCGCCGGCCTGGCGCGGTTGCAGCAGGCGGCTGGCGTCCGGATGCAGCACGTAGACCGGATGGTCGCCGCGCGTGAGGGCGAAAAAGTAGCCGCTGTGGCCGACCTTGGCGGTGCGCAGGTGGCCCAGCACATTGTCCTTGTACAGGCGCAGCACGCCGTTGAGCACGCACACCACCTCGCCGTTGGCGTTGAGCACGGGCGCCACCATCTGCACGATCGGTTGCTTGTTGGACTTGCCGATCACCGGTTCGGCGATCAGCGGTTTGCGGGTGCGCATCACGGTCCGGAAGTAGGCGCGGTCGGAGGCGTCGATGCCGACGCGGCCGGGCTGGACCGGGATGTCGGCGATCACCATGCCCTGCGGATTGAGCACCAGCAGGTCGTCGAACAGCGCCAGCACGGCGCGGTCCTGGTAGTAGGCGCGCAGCCGCTCGGTGGACCCGGCGATCTCGACCGGCTGGTGGCGCGCCGACAGCGCGATGATGTCGAGCAGCATGGTCAGCTTGTCGTCGAGTTCCTCGGCGGTGCGGCCGATCAGCGCCGTTTGTTGCGTGAAAAGTACTTTGGTGAAATCCGCCTTCATGCGTTGCATCTGAACCACGGTCACCAGCGCGATCATCAGGATCGACGTGATGCTGGTCGCCAGCGCAACTTTAGCCTTGATGCCAAGTGGCTTCATTTCATCCTTGTCGGGCGGGTCGGACATGAAATTGGAGAACTACGGAGTGCTCAGGAATTCTCCTATCAATGCCCGACCTTGGCAACAGTATTAACGCCGGGCGGCGGCGATGATCACGTCGGCGACTTTTTGCGGCTGCGACACCATCGGCACGTGGCTCGCTTTCAGCGTGATAGTGGTGGCGTTGATTTTCTTGGCGAACGCCTGTTGCAAGGCCGGATCGATCATGCGGTCCTCGGACGCGGCGATGTAATAGTTGGCCTTGTTTTTCCAGGCCGCCACGGTGGTCTTGTCGGCGAAGGCCTTGGCGGCGATCGGGCCCTGGGTGGCGGCGATCAGCGCGGCGGTGGCCGGCGGAACGTCCTGGGCGAAGTTGGTGGAGACCGACGCGGTCGGCAGCCACAGGAAACCGCCGGCGTCGGCTTGCAAGGTGGCGATGCCTGGCGGCACGGCGTAGTCCTTGCCCAGCTCGGCGGTGGCCTGGCCTTCCGACGGTGCGAACGCGGCCACGTAGACCAGCGCCTTGACCTTGTCGCTGGTGCCGGCCTCGGTGATCACGGTGCCGCCCCACGAGTGGCCGACCAGCACCACTTTACCGGTTTGCGCGTCGATCACGCGCTGGGCGGCGGCGACGTCGTCGGCCAGCGAGGTCAGCGGGTTTTGCACGGCCACCACTTTCAAGCCTTGGGCCTGCAGCAACGGGATGACTTTTTCCCAGCTGGAACCGTCGGCGAAGGCGCCGTGCACCAGCACCACGGTGGTGTCGGCGGCCGGCGTGGCGGCTTGGGCGGTCAGGACGGTGGCGGCCAGCAGGGCGGAGGCGATGATCGAGCGTTTCATGGTGATTCCTTTCGAGGTTGGTTGTTTACTATTAAGTAGTGTGCTACTTGCTTGAGGTGAACTATAGCGAACAATCTAATAGCGTGCAAGTTAAATTTAACCGGATGTCGAAAATATTTGCGGACCGGGTGGGCCGCCGGTGCAAGCACGCTTGCATGAAGCAAGGCTCGGAGTGGCGCGAATACCTGATCGGTACAGTGCGGCATCGGCCGAAAGCAGCGACTAATGGTCTACACTGGCGGCATGATCAGAGACCTCCCCGCACTGGTGCTGCCCGGCGCCACCATCGACATCCTCAAGGCCAGCTGCGCCAATTGCAGCATGCACCAGTTGTGTTTACCGATGGGACTGGGCAATGAAGACATGGAGCGGCTCGACCGGATCATCGGCCGCCGGCGCAAGGTCGCGCGCGGCGCCACGTTGTTCCGCATCGGCGATCCGTTCGTGAATTTGTACGCGATCCGGCTCGGCCACTTCAAGACCTACCAGGTCAACCGCGAGGGCGCCGAGCAAATCACCGGTTTCCAGATGGCGGGCGAGTTGCTGGGCATGGACGCCATCAGCACCGACCTGCACCATTGCACCGCCGTGGCGCTGGAGGACAGCGAGGTGTGCGAGATTCCGTTCGGCAGCCTGCAACAGCTGCTGGCCGACATGCCGACCTTGCTGCGGCACTTCCACCGAATGATGAGCCAGGAGATCACGCGCGAGCAAAGCGTCATGCTCCTGCTGGGCAATATGCAGGCGACGCAGCGTTTCGCCGCCTTCCTGGTGAACCTGTCGTCGCGTTACGAGGCGCGCGGTTACTCGCCCAACACCTTCCAGCTGCGCATGTCGCGCGAAGAGATCGGCAACTACCTGGGCCTGACGATCGAAAGCATCAGCCGCCTGCTGTCGAAGTTCAAGAAGGAAGGCCTGCTACGCGTGAGCAACCGCGAAATCGAACTGCTCGATCCGCCCATGCTCAAGGCCATCACGGCCGGCACGCAGACCTGCCATTAGCGGCGGAATGACCACATAGACACGTAGGGCGGATTAGGCGAAGCCGTAATCCGCCATGCATGCGTCCCCGGGGGCTCCTGGCGGATTACGCTACGCTAATCCGCCCTACGTGGATCCACGATTGCGGTGGGTTCCCCGGTCAAAATCACCATCCAACCACGGGCTTATTCGGCGCGCAGGGTGACGCTGCGCTGCGCCGGCCAGCTCCAGGCGCCGGCCAGGCGCCAGTCGCGCTTTTCGCCTTCCACCAGCACCACCCAGCGGCTGCGCTCGAGCATCGGCAGATTGATATGGAAGCCGCCGAATTCGTCCGGCCGCACCACCAGCTGGATGTCCTTGGCCGGCAAGGTCGCGTGCGACAGGCGTACGAACAAGCGCTCCGTCTTGGCGTGGTCGTCGCTGTCGCGGCGCAGCTGGCCGGCCAGCATGCCTTGCGTGGGGTCGTAGCCGATCGACATCGACAACCCCAAGGTGCTGGCCACGCGGTCGCGCCGCAAGTCCTGGTTGATGGCCTTGCCCCGCTTGTAGTAGTCGCCCACCACCAGCGCGTCCTGCCGCGTGAAGGCGAGGTAGCCGGTGTAGACGCCGGCAACGATGACGATCGCCGGGCCGGCCATCAGCAGCCACGGCCAGCGCTGCTTCCACCACGGCGTCACGGTGGCATGCGATATCGATACGGTCATGCTGTTCTCCTTAGCGCGGCACAATGAATACCGCGTCTTCCTTCACATGCAGCGACGGGTCGTCGACCGACGTCAGTTCGACGGCGATCTTGTTCGAACCCGGATGGGCGGCGCCGTGCGCCGTGCGCAGCCGGATCGGATGCGCCTTGGTTTCTGTGGCGTCGACCCGCACCAGCTCCGGCGTCACCTGCGCCAAGGTGGCGATGCCGCTGACGCGGATGCGGTAGGTCTGCGCCCGCTCGGACGTGTTCATGATCTGCAGCCGGTAGACGTTTTCGATCATGCCGTCCTCGACCTCGCGGCCCATGGCGCCACGGTCGCGGATGACGTCCAGCTTGAGCGGCACCCGCAGGTAGAGCGCGGTGCCGACGGCGGCCACGATCAGCGCCAGGATGGCGGCGTAGATTTGCACCCGGGGACGCAACGTGCGCCGGTGGATCTGCGTCGGCGTGTAATGCATCGTCATGGCACGCTCGGTGCTGTAGCGGATCAGGCCGCGCGGCAGGCCGACCTTGTCCATCACGCCGTTGCAGGCGTCGACGCAGGCGGCGCAGCCGATGCATTCGTATTGCAGGCCGTTGCGGATGTCGATGCCGGTCGGGCACACCTGCACGCACATCGAACAGTCGATGCAGTCGCCGCCCTTGCCCGCTTCCTTCTTCGACAGCGGCATGCGCGGCTCGCCCCGCTCGCCGGCGTAGGTGATGATCAGGGTGTCGCGGTCGAACATCGAGCTCTGGAAGCGGGCGTACGGGCACATGTATTTGCACACCTGTTCGCGCATCCAGCCGGCGTTGCCGTAGGTGGCGAAGCTGTAGAACACCACCCAGAACCATTCCCACGGGCCGAAGCTCAACGTCAGCACCTCTTCGGCCAAGTGCTTGATCGGCGTGAAGTAGCCGACGAAGGTGAAGCCGGTCCACAGCGCGACCGCGCCCCAGGCCAGGTGCTTGGCGCTCTTTTTCGCGAACTTGGCCGCCGACGGCGGCTGCCGGTCGAGCGCCATGCGCGCGCTGCGCTTGCCTTCGATCCGGCGTTCTATCCACAGGAAGATTTCGGTGTACACCGTTTGCGGACAGGCGAAGCCGCACCAGACCCGCCCCGCCACCGCCGTCGCCAGGAACAGCAAATAGGCGCAGATGATCAGCAGCGCGGCCAGGTAGATGAAATCCTGCGGCCATAACACCAGGCCGAAGATGTAGAACTTGCGCGCGCCCAGGTCGAACAGCAGGGCCTGGCGGTCGTTCCATTGCAGCCACGGCGCGCCGTAGAAGGCCAGCTGCGTCAGCCAGACGAACAGCCAGCGCAGCCGGGCATAGCGGCCCGAGGCTTCGCGCGGATAGATCTCCTCCCGCGCGGCGTACATATGGACGACTTGTGATTCAGGCGAGCTCATGGCGTTGACCGCTTATTCCGCCGCAGGCGTGGCGGCGACGGCCGGCGCCGGCGGAACCGGCGACGATTCCGGCGCGTTGACGTCGTTCGACAAACTCCACACGTACGCCGCCAGCACGTGCACCTTGGCGTCGCCGAGGAAGTCCTCGAACGCGGGCATGGTGGCGTTGCGGCCCTTGCGGATGGTTTCCATGATGGTCTCGGCGCTGCCGCCGAACAGCCAGACCTTGTCGCTCAGGTTGGGCGCGCCAAGTGCCTGGTTGCCGGTGCCGCCGGCGCTGTGGCAGGCCATGCAGGCGCCGAACTTGCCCTTGCCGAACACCGCCTTGATCGGGTCGGCGGTCGAGCCGGACAGGCTGAGCACGTAGTGGGCGACGTTTTCCACATCCTTGTCCGAGCCGAGCGCCGCGCCCATCGGCGGCATCACGCCCATGCGTCCGCGCAGGATCGATTCCTTGATGGTTTCCGGCGCGCCGCCGAACAGCCAGTCGTTGTCGGTCAGGTTGGGAAAGCCCTTGTTGCCGCGCGCGTCCGAACCGTGGCACTGCGCGCAGTACGTCAGGAACAGCCGCTGGCCGATGGCGTGGGCCTTCGGATCGGCGGCGACCTTTTTCAGGTCCTGCTTCTGGTATTGCGCGAACAATGGACCGTACTCGGACTCCGCCTGCTTGAGCTCGGTCTGGTACTGGCCCGACGATTTCCAGTCCAGCTTGCCCGCGTAGGTGCCCAGGCCCGGATACAGGAACAGGTAGGCCAGCGCGAAGACGATGGTGATGTAGAACAGCCACATCCACCAGCGCGGCATCGGCGTGTTCAATTCGGTCAGATCCTCGTCCCAGGTGTGCCCGGTGGTGCCGACCTTGCCGTCTTTGCCCTTGGCCAGCTTCACTTTGGCCTGTGAGAATAAAAGAATGCCGCAGCCGGCGATGCCGAGCAGGGTCAGCACGGCGATGTAGATGTCCCAGAAACCATTGGTGAAATCAGCCATGGCCATGCTCCTCGTCGTCGAAGGGCAACTGCGCCGCCTTGGCGAAGTCGGCTTCCTTGTTGGCGATGAAGGCCCACCACAGGATGCCGACGAAGGTGATGAAGGAAACCACCGTCATCACGCTGCTGGCGCGGTCGAACAGGTTTTCGATAGCCATGCTAGTTCCTCGTCTTGATTAATGTGCCCAGGCCTTGCAGATAGGCGATCAGGGCGTCTTCTTCGGTCTTGTCTTTCAGCTCTTCCGGCGCGGCGGCGATCTCGGCGTCGGTGTACGGGTCGCCCAGGCGCTGCAGCGCGCGCATCTTCGGCACGATCTCGGCCGGCACCAGCGCGGTTTTCGCCAGCCATGGATAGTTCGGCATGTTCGATTCCGGCACCACGTCGCGCGGGCTGGCGAGATGGGTGCGGTGCCATTCGTCGCTGTAGCGCCCGCCCACCCGCGCCAGGTCGGGACCGGTGCGCTTGGAACCCCACTGGAACGGCCGGTCGTAGACGAATTCGCCGGCAACCGAGTAGTGGCCGTAGCGCTCGGTCTCGGCGCGGAACGGCCGCACCATCTGCGAATGGCAGTTGTAGCAGCCTTCGCGCACATAGACGTCGCGTCCGGCCAGGCGCAGCGGCGAATAGGGTTTCAACCCCGCCACCGGCTCGGTGGTCGATTTCTGGAAGAACAGCGGGACGATCTCGACGGCGCCGCCGACGCTGACCACCAGGGTCACCAGCGCGATCAGCAGCCAGGGGTTTTTCTCGATCCACTCGTGTGAAAATTTCATCTTGTGCTCCGATATCAGGCGTGGCCGGCGGCCAGCGCGGGAATGCGCGCGACGGCGGTCTCGCGGTTGCGCAGGGTCATCCAGGTGTTGTAGCCCATCAGGCACATGCCGCTCAGGTACAACAGGCCGCCGCCGAAGCGCACCACGTAGTAAGGGTAGGTGGCCTTGACGCTCTCGACGAAGGTGTAGGTCAGGGTGCCGTCGGGGTTGACCGCGCGCCACATCAGGCCCTGCATGACGCCGGCGATCCACATGGCGGCGATGTACAGCACGATGCCGATGGTGGCGACCCAGAAGTGCAGGTCGATCAGCTTGGTGCTCCACATCTTTTGCTGGCCGGCCAGGCGCGGCAGCAGGTAGTAGATCGAGCCCATCGTGATGAAGCCGACCCAGCCGAGCGCGCCGCCGTGGACGTGGGCGATGCCCCAGTCCGTGTAGTGCGACAGCGAGTTGATGGTCTTGATCGACATCATCGGACCTTCGAAGGTGGCGATGCCGTAGAACGACAGCGAGACGATCATGAATTTGAGGATAGGGTCGGTGCGCAGCTTGTGCCAGGCGCCCGACAGGGTCATGATGCCGTTGATCATGCCGCCCCACGACGGCGCCAGCAGCACCAGCGAGAACACCATGCCGATCGATTGCGTCCAGTCCGGCAGCGCGGTGTAGTGCAGGTGGTGCGGGCCGGCCCACATGTAGGTGAAGATCAGCGCCCAGAAGTGCACGATCGACAGGCGGTACGAGTACACGGGGCGCTCGGCCTGCTTGGGGATGAAGTAGTAGACCATGCCCAGGTAGCCGGCGGTGAGGATGAAGCCGACCGCGTTGTGGCCGTACCACCACTGGATCATCGCGTCCTGCACGCCCGAGTAGGCCGAGTACGATTTAAACGCGGTGGCCGGCATGCTGGCGCCGTTGACCACGTGCAGCAGGGTGACGGCGATGATGTAGCCGGCGAAGAACCAGTTGGCGACGTAGACGTGCTTGACCTTGCGCTTGAGCAGCGTGCCGAAGAACACGATGGCGTAGCAGATCCAGACCACGGCGATCAAAATCGAGATCGGCCACTCCAGCTCGGCGTACTCCTTGCCGCGCGTGAAGCCCATCGGCAGGGTCACGACCGCGCTCAGGATCACCGCCTGCCAGCCCCAGAAGGTGAAGGCGGCCAGCTTGTCCGAGAACAGGCGGACCTGGCAGGTGCGCTGCACCACGTAGTACGAGGTGGCGAACAGGCCGCAGATGCCGAACGCGAAGATCACCGCGTTGGTGTGCAGCGGCCGCAGGCGGCCGTAGGTCAGCCAGGGGATGTCCAGGTTCAGCGCCGGCCAGGCCAGTTGGGCGGCGATGATCACCCCCACCAGCATGCCGACGATGCCCCAGACAACGGTCGCGATCGCGAATTGCTTGACGATCTTGTAGTTGTAGTTCTGGTCCACGAAGTTCTCCCATAGAACGCTTTGATGATGTAGATCAAAGGTTACTTATCGGGGCTTCAAAAAACCTTGATGTGGATCAAAATTTTCCGGATGGATCTTTTTCAGCGGCGTTTACTTTTGGCGAGTCGTCGTCCTGCAACACGCGCAGCGCGGGGCCGACCAGGTCGTCGAACTGGCCGTCGTCGGCGGCGTTGAAGAACACCCACAGCGCGGCGAACACCAGCGCCACGCTGAGTGGAACCAGCAGGAATAAGGCTTCCATCACATTTCCTTTTTTACACGCCCGCGCAGCCGCAGCGCGTTGAGCACCACCACGGCCGAGCTGGCCGCCATGCCGACGCCGGACAGCCAGGGATTGAGCAGTCCGACCGCCGCCGCCGGGATCGCCAGCAGGTTGTACACGCTGGCCCAGGCCAGGTTCTGGCGGATCACCGCCATGGTCCGGCGCGCCACGCGGGCGGTGTCGGCCACCGCGCCCAGGCGCCCGCCCAGCAGCACCGCGTCCGCGTGGGCCTGGGCCAGCGCCGCGCCCTCGCCCATCGCGAACGAGACGTCGGCCGCGCTCAGCACGGCGGCGTCGTTGATGCCGTCGCCGACCATCGCCACCACCGCGCCCTTCATTTGCAGCCCGCGCACGAAGGCGAGCTTTTCGTCGGGCAGGTAGCCGCCCACCGTGGTGCCGATGCCGAGCCGGTCGCCGACGCGGCGCGCCAGCACGTCGTGGTCGCCGCTGAGCAGCACCACCGTCTTGCCGGCCTGGCGGAAGTAATCGACGGTGGCCTGGGCGTCTGGCCGCAGCCCGTCGTGCAGTTGCAAGCAGGCCAGCCATTGACCGTCGGCGCCGAGGTAGACGGGTGTGGCGCCGTCGGCCACGATATGCGGCGGCACGGAGCCGCTCAGTTCGGCGACGAAGCCGGCGTTGCCGAGGCGGTAGCGGCGGTTGTGCACACGGCCTTCGACGCCGCGCCCCGCCGTTTCCGTCAGCGCCGTGGCGTGCCAGTCCGCGCGCGCACCGCCGCCCGCCTCGGTGGCGGCGCCGACGATGGCACGCGCCAGCGGGTGGCCGCTGCCGGCGTCGAGCGCGGCCGCCACCTGCAGGCAAAAGTCGTCGCGCATCGCCCCCAGCGCTTGAACGTCTTGCAGCACCGGCCGGCCGAAGGTCAGGGTGCCGGTTTTGTCGAACACTACGTGGGTGGCGCGGTGCAGGGTTTCCAGCGTTTGCGCCCCGCTCACCAGCACGCCCTGCGCGAGAAGGCGGTCGGTGGCGGCGGCCAGCGCCGTCGGCGTGGCCAGCGACAGCGCGCACGGGCATGACACCACCAGCACGGCGATGGCGATAGTCCAGGCGCGCGTGGCGTCGCCGTCGAGCCGGAACCAGAAGCCGAACGCCGCCAGCGCGAACACCAGCAGTCCGGCGACGAACCAGGCGGCGACCTTGTCGGCCCACAGCGCGATGCGCGGCTTGTCGCGCCCGGCGCGGTCGATCAGCTTGACCAGATTGGACAGCGTGCTGTCCTGCGCGCGGCGCGTCACCCTCGCCAGCACGACGGCGCCGGCGTTGATGGCGCCGCCGGGCAGCGCGTCGCCCGCCGCCTTGGCCACCGGCGCGCTTTCGCCGCTCAGCAGCGACAGGTCGAGCGTGGTGGCGCCGTCGACGATGACGCAGTCGGCGGCCACCGCCTCGCCCGGCTTGATCATGATGACGTTATCCACCAGCAGCGCGGCGGCCTTGACCAGGCTGGCGTCGCGGCTGGCGGGATAGCCGGCCAACAAGGTCGCCGAGGCGGGCAGCGCGTGCTGCAGGCGTTCGAGCGCGGCGCCGGCCTTGCGGCGCGCGCGTAACTCCAGGTGGCGGCTGCACAGCAGCAGGAAGATGAACATCGTCACCGAATCGAACCAGACGTCGCCTTGTCCGCGCACGGTGGCCACGACGCTGGCGCCGAAGGCGGCGGCGATGCCCAGCGCCACCGGCACGTCCATGCCGGGCGCATGGGCTTTTATGCTGTTCCAGGCGCCGCGCCAGAACGGCTGCGCCGAGTAGCAGATCGCTGGCAGGGTCAGCAGCAGACTGGCCCAGCGCATCAGCGCGGCCATGCCGTCGTCCAACGTGCCGTCCTCGGCCAGATAGGCCGGCGCCACATACATCATCACCTGCATCATCGATAGTCCGGCGACAAACAGCTGGCGGCCGAGGGTGCGGGCGGCCTTGCGCCGCTGTTCGCCGTGGCGGCCCGCGTCATACGGGTAGGCGCTGTAGCCGATGGTGTGCAGCGCGGTCAGGATATCGGCCGGCCGGCAAGCGTCCGGACGCCAGCGCACGTACAGGCGCTCGGTGGCGACATTGAGCTGGGCGCTGTCGACGCCGGGCAGGCGCGCCAGCCGGCTTTCGATCAGCCACACGCAGGCGGCGCAGCGGATGCCGTCGACCGACAAGGTGGTCTCGCGGCTGTGCTCGTCGAGCGCGAAGCGGGGATCGGCGTTGTCGTACAGTTGCAGTTCCGGCGGCAGCAGTTGCGCGCCTTCGGCGGTGGCGGCGAAGGCCGAGCGGTCGCGGTAGTAGGATTGCTGGCCGAGATCGACGATCGCTTGCGCCACCGCCGCGCAGCCGGGGCAGCACATCGCGCGGTCGGTGTCGTCGATGCGCACGGTCCAGGCGCCCGGGGCGGAGGCCGAGGACGGCATGGGCAGGCCGCAGTGGTAGCAGGCGGCGCTGGCCGTGCCGCCGGCTAGTGTGGCGTCAGGCATAGGATATCCACCCAGGCGGACGTGATGGCGTGCCCGGCGACCACGCCGGCCGCGCGCGCGATGCCGAGCAGGCCGAATGCCAGCACCAGCAGGCCGCAGGCGATGCGCACCTGGCGTTGCTGCATGGTCCGGCGCAGTCCCGCGCCAAGCAGGCCGAGGCCGGTCAGCATCGGCAAGGTGCCGAGGCCGAAGGCCAGCATGACGGCCGCGCCGCTGGCGGCGTCGCCGCTCAGCATGGCGGTCAGCAGCACGCTGTAGACCATGCCGCACGGCAGCCAGCCCCACAGCGCGCCCAGCGCGAACGCCTGGTGCGGCCGGTCGGCCGGCATCAGCGTTTTCATCGCCGGCGCCATCCACGGCTGGGCGCGCTGCCACAGCACGCGGCCGGCCTGCTCCAGTTTGGTCAGGCCGTGCCAGGCGTTCATCAGGTACAGGCCCAGCGCGACGAGCATCAGGTTGGCCAGCCAGTAGAAGCCCAGCTGCAGGCCGGCCAGGGTGGCCAGGCTTTGCGCGCCGTTCGCCAGGCCGCCGGCCAGCGCGCCGGCCAGCATGTAGCTGCCGATGCGGCCGGCGTTGTAGGCCAGCACGCGCGGGATCGCCCGCGCCGCCGCCGCCGGTCGCGGGATGAACGCCGCCGCCGGGCCGCCGGCGAACCTGGTTGCGCTTTGGATCGGGATGACGTTGCGCGGCAAGGCGGCCGGGCCGCCGGCGCTGGCCGAGATGGCGCCGACGATGCCGCCGCACATGCCGACGCAATGGATGCTGCCGGCCAATCCGACCAGGAATACGGGCAGCAGCTGGTAGCCGGTGATCATGGTGTCAAATGGTCTTGGAGTAGCGCAGCGGCTGCGTGGTGTCGGCGCGCGCCAGCGTCAGATAGCGGTCGAACACCATGCAGATATTGCGGATCAGCAGGCGGCCCTTGGCGGTGACGCTGATCCAGTGCGCGTCGACGGTCAGCAGGCCGTCGGCCTCGAAGGCTTTCAGCTTTTCCAGCTCGTCGGCGAAGTACAGCGGGAAGCGGATCGGATAGGCCTGCTCCAGCGACGAGATCGACAGCTCGAAATTGCACATCAGTTTTTGGATGACGATGCGGCGCAGCAGGTCGTCGGTGTCGAGCTTGATGCCGCGCGTGATCGGCAGCACGCCGTTGTCGAGCTTTTCATAGTACGCGTCGAGCGTCTTTTCGTTCTGGCTGTAGGTGGCGCCAACGGCGCTGATGGCCGACACGCCGCAGGCGATCAGATCGGTCTCGGCGCGCGTCGAGTAGCCCTGGAAATTGCGCTGCAGCCGGCCCTGGCGCTGGGCCACGGCTAGTTCGTCGTCCGGCTTGGCGAAGTGGTCCATGCCGATGTAGACGTAGCCGGCCGCGCCCAGGCGCGCGATGCACAAGGCCAGCAGCTCCAGTTTGACTGCGGCGCCGGGCAAGTCCGTGTCGAGGATGCGGCGCTGCGGCTTGAACAGGTGTGGCAGGTGCGCGTAGTTGTACAGCGCGATGCGGTCCGGGCTGGCGGCGGTCACCTTGGCCAGCGTTTGCTCCATGCTGGCGATGGATTGCTTCGGCAGGCCGTAGATCAGATCGATGCTGACCGAGCGGAAGCCGGCGTCGCGCGCGGCGTCGATGACGGCGCGCGTTTCGGCCTCCGGCTGGATGCGGTTGACGGCCTTTTGCACATCGGCGTCGAAGTCCTGCACGCCCAGGCTGATGCGGTTGAAGCCTTGCGCGCGCAGGCTGTGCACGCGCTCGGGGCTGACGGTGCGCGGATCGATCTCGATCGAGTACTCGCCCAGCGCGTCCGGCGCGAACTCGAAATTGGCGCGCAGGTGCGCCATCAGGTCGCCCATCTGGCGGTCGCTCAGGTAGGTCGGCGTGCCGCCGCCGAAGTGCAGCTGCTCGAGTTGGCCGATGCCGGCGAACAACCGGCCCTGCATGTCGAGCTCCTGCTTGAGGTAGCCGAGGTAGGTGGCGGCCTTGCCGTGGTCCCTGGTGACGATCTTGTTGCAGCCGCAGTAGTAGCAGACGGTGTCGCAGAAAGGGATGTGGATGTAGAGCGACAAGGGCCGCTGGCTGCGGCGCATGCGCAGGCCGGCCACCGCCTCGAGGAACTGGCCGTAGCCGAACTCTTGTGTGAAGCGGTCGGCGGTCGGGTACGAGGTGTAGCGCGGCCCCGACTGGCTCAGCTTGCCGATAATGGCGGCGTCGAATTCGACCGTGGGAAAGGCGGCGCCGACGCCGGCGTGGTCGGGACCGGCGTTGTTGCCGGCATTGGGGCTGGTATGCATGGTCGCGACCGTTCTCACGCGGCCAGGCGCGCGGCCGGCGGCGCTTTGCGGGCCGGGCGCGTGGTTGGCCGGGCCGGCGTGGCGCGGCCGAACTTGAACAGGCTGACCGCCTGCGTCAGGCCGCCCGCCTCCAACGCCAGGCTGGCGGTGGCGGCGGCCGCCTCCTCGACCAGCGCGGCGTTCTGTTGCGTGACCTGGTCCATGTGGGCGATGGCCGAGTTGACCTGGTCGACGCCGATGCTCTGCTCGCGCGAGGCGACCGAGATCTCCTCCATGATGGCCGTCACCTGCCGTACCGAGGCCACCACCTGCTTCATGGTGGCGCCGGCGCGGTCGACCTGCACCATGCCGGCGCCGACCTTGCCGACGGAAATATCGATCAGGTTCTTGATGTCTTTGGCGGCGGTTGCGCTGCGCTGGGCCAGGTTGCGCACCTCGCCGGCGACGACCGCGAAGCCGCGTCCCTGCTCGCCGGCCCGGGCCGCCTCGACGGCGGCGTTGAGCGCCAGGATGTTGGTCTGGAAGGCGATGCCCTCGATCAGGCCGATGATGTCGACGATCTTGCGCGAGGAATTGTTGATCTCGTCCATGGTGGCGATGACGTCGGCGACGATCTCGCCGCCGTGCACCGCCACCGTCGCGGCGTTCCGCGCCAGCGCGTTGGCCTGGGCCGAGTTGTCGGCGTTTTGCTTGACGGTCGACGAGAACTGTTCGATGCTCGACGCCGTCTCCTCCAGGCTGGCCGCCTGCGCCTCGGTGCGGCCGGACAGGTCGGCGTTGCCGGCGGCGATCTGGCGCGTGGCCACGGCCATCGTCTCGACGTTGACGCGGACGTCGCGGATGGTGGCGATCAGGTTGCTGTTCATTTGCTGCAGCGCGCGCAGCAGCTGGCCCACCTCGTCGGTGGACTCGGTGTCGAAGCTGCCCGACGACAGGTCGCCGGCGGCGATGGCGCGGGCGCCGTGCAGCGCGCGGCCGAGCGGTTGCAGCACCGACACGCGCAGGGTGTACCACAGGAACACGTTGATCAGCAGGCCGACGAAGGTGGCGCCGAAGATGGCATAGCTGTGGCCGCCGCCGCCGCTCATCAGCGCGGCCGCGCAGACGATCACCTGCAACACGTTGACCACGCTGGTGGCCAGCCACACGCGCATCGCCAGCGAGACATGGCCCAGGCGCGCGAACAGGTTGCCGACGCCGGGGCGGATCACCTGGCCGTTCTTGATGCGGATGCCGTGGCCTTGCCTGGCGCCGATGTCGCGGTAGGCCTGCTCGGCCCTGGCGATCTGCTCGCGCCCGGCCTTGACGCGCACCGACATGTAGCCGGTGGTCTTGCCGTTTTCGCGGATGGGGGTGATGTTGGCGCGCACCCAGTAGTGGTCGCCGTTTTTGCAGCGGTTCTTGACGATGCCGGTCCACGGCATGCCGGACTGGATCGAGGCCCACAGGTCGGCGAAGGCCTCGGCCGGCATGTCCGGATGGCGCAGGATGTTTTGCGGCGCGCCCAGCAACTCGGCCTCGGCGTAGCCGCTGATCTGCGTGAAGTAGGGGTTTACATAGGTAATGTTGCCCCTTAGATCAGTTTTCGAGACGATGGCCTGGTCGTCGAGGACGTCCACTTCACGCTGGGTGACGGGTGGCCTGTTGTGGGATTGGTTGTTGCGCATCACGTAGCTCCGGCTGAATTGTTGCTCTATCACAATAGATGCAGCCAGTGTACGGAGTGACGCCGCAAATTTTATTGATGTAGATCAAAATTCCCCGGATTGCCGGTCGCCCTATTCCACGCTCAGCGGGCGCAGCCGGCCGACCGCGTAGCCCTGCGCGTAGTCCACGCCCAGTTCGCGCACCACCGCCAGGGTGTTGTCGTCCTCCACATATTCTGCCACGGTGCAGATGCCCATCACGTGGCCGACCTCGTTGATGGCCTTGACCATCGCGCGGTTGACGCTGTTGGTGGCGATGTCGCGGATGAACACGCCGTCGATCTTGAGGAAGTCGACCGGCAGTGCCTTCAGGTAGGCGAACGACGACAGGCCGCTGCCGAAGTCGTCGAGCGCGAAACGGCAGCCGAGCGCCTTGAGCCGGGTCATGAAGTCCTGCGCCTTGATCAGGTTGGCGATAACGGCCGTCTCGGTGATCTCGAAACAGATCTGGTCCGGGGCGACGCTGTGCTCGGCGAATTGCTCGATGATGTAGTCGTGCAAGCCCTCGTCGCCCAGCGAGGTGCCCGACAGGTTGATCGAATACCGCCCGGAATACGACGCCCGTGCGGGCGGTCGCGCGCCGTCCGCGTCCGCGTCCGGGGTCGCGTCCGCCGCCGCCGCACCGTCGCGCACGGTACGCACGTGGCGGCACACGGCGCGGATCACCCAGCGGTCGATCGCGGCCATCATGTCGTAGCGTTCGGCGGCCGGGATGAAGGCGCCGGGCAGTATCAGCTCGCCTTGGCCGGGCTGGATGCGGATCAATACCTCGTCATGCACCTCGCCGCGCGGGCCAAGGCCGACGATGGGCTGGGCGTACAACCGGAAATGCTGGTTCTCGAACGCCTCGTTCAGGCGCGACACCCATTGCATCTCGCCCTGGTGGCGCGCCAGGCGCAGGTCGGACTCCTGGTACAGGTGCACGCGGTTGCGGCCGCGCTCCTTGGCCAGGTAGCACGCCTGGTCGGCCGCGATCAGCAGCTCGGTCATCGATTTGCTGTGGCGGTTGATCTCGACGACGCCGACGCTCATGCCCAGCTCGAACGTGCGGTTGTGCCACACGAAGCGGAAATTCTTGACCGACTGGCGGATGCCGTCGGCCACCAGCAGGGCCTGGTCCGGCGGGCAGTGCGGCAGCAGCACGCCCAGCTCGTCGCCGCCGAGGCGGGCCAGGATGTCGCTGTCGCGCATCTCCGTTTGCAGCATCTTGGCCAACAGTTGCAGCAGCAGGTCGCCGGCGCTGTGGCCGCAGGTGTCGTTGACGATCTTGAACTGGTCCAGGTCCATGTACAGCAGCGCGTGCACATGGTCGTCCTCCTTGGCGCTGTGCAGCGCGTTGGCGATCTGCGTCTCGAACTCGCGCCGGTTGATCAGGCCGGTGAGCATGTCGTGGCTGGCGTTCCACGACAGCTGCTTGCTCAGCTTGCGCTCGTGGCTGACGTCGCGGAACACCACCACCGCGCCCAGCAGTTCGCCCTTGTCGGACCAGATCGGCGCGGCCGATTCCTTGACGGCGATGCGGCGCCCCTCGCGCGTGATCAGCTGGTTTTGCGACGGCATGTTGATGGTTTGCCGCAGGCGCAGGCATTGCAGCGCCGCGTGCTCGGCCAGCGGCGCGCCGTCGTCGCCGATCAGCGGCAAGGTGGTGCCGATGTCCAGGCCGCGCGCCTCGTCGTTGCTCCAGCCGGTCAGTTGTTCGGCGATACGGTTCAGATACTGGGTCTTGCCGTGTTCGTCGGTGGTGATGACGCCCTCGCCGATCGAGCGCAGGGTGACGGCGGCCCGCTCGCGCTCGCGCGCGGCGTCCTGTTCGATCCGCTTGCGTTCGGTGATGTCCCAGACGATGCCGAGCGTGCCGGTGGGATCGCCGCGCTCGTCGTAGAACACGTGCGCCTTGGCGGCCAGCCAGTGCTGGCTGCTGTCCTGCCAGACCACGCGGTACTGGACGTCGTAGCCCGAGTCGCAATCGACCGCCTCTTGCATGGTGTTGAGCAGGCGGTCGCGGTCCTCGGAATCGACGAATTGCAGGAAGTGTGAGAAAGGCTGGGCCAGATCGCCGGGGGGCAGTCCCAGCAAACCCGCGCCCCAGCCTACCCAATTGACGATGCTGTTGATGACCGTCCCATCGGTGATGTTCGAATCCCATATGGCCATGCGCGCGGCATCGAGCGCCATGCGCAGGTGGCGCTGAATGATATCCATACCTCTTTTGCTCCAAAAGCCAGGCTTACAGCCATTAGAACGGAGGCGAGCGCGAAAGTTCGGAAGAAACGCGGATTATTTCAGGTCGACCGGGCCGGCGGCCTGTTGTTTGACGGCGCTGATGTCGCGCACATTCTTTTGCACCGCCACCGCGCCGAACAGGCTTAACAGGAACGACATGGCGTAGAAGCCTTTTTCGCTCATGGCCAGGGTCGCGTTCATCAGGCCGACGGTCAACAGCAACAAGGTCAGGATCAGCGACAGCCAGCACAGGCCGAAATACAGGCCGCTGACGGGGATGCCTTCGGCGCGGTCGCGCACCGATTTCTGCAGCGAGACGGCGGCGAACAGGCCGTACATCAGGATGGTGAAGTAATAGCCTTTTTCGTTGAGCGCCATGGTGGCGTTCCACAGGCCGATCATGAAGCTGCAGGCGCCGGCCAGCAGGGCGATCCAGGAGGCGGCGACGAAGGCGGGGGTGGGACCGAGTTGGGGCTGAGCCATGTGTACTCCTAGCTGGTTGAAGGCGGCGCCGGGGCGGCGCGCGCCTGTGCATCGTACCAGAAGCGCCGGGGCTATTTCTTGAACGAGCGCAACATTTTGCCGCCGATGGTGACCACCACCAGCGCCAGCGCGCCGGCGATGACGCCGGCCACGGCGTCGATCACGCTGGGGGTGATGAAGCCCAGCACCGGTCCCAGGGCCGGGACCGCCGCCGCCGCCTCGGTGGCGTGGTGGACGATGTCGTGCGCGCCCGGCGTGCCGTGCACCAGGATGCCGCCGCCGACCATGAACATGGCGGCCGTGCCGACCACCGACAGCAGCTTCATCAGCCGTGGCGCGGCCGCCAGCAGCACGGCGCCGAGCGCGCGGGCGGCGCCGTTGGCGCGCTGGCTCAGGTACAGGCCGGCGTCGTCCATCTTGACGATGGCGGCGACGATGCCGTACACGCCCACCGTCATCAGCAGCGCGATGCTGACCACCACCATCGCCTGCTTGGTGAACGGCTCGGCCGCCACCGTGCCCAGCGCGATGACGATGATCTCGGCCGAGAGGATGAAGTCGGTGCGCACCGCGCCCTTGATCTTGTCCTTTTCGATGGCCACCATGTCGGCGTTCGGGTCGCTGAGCGCGGCGGCCAGTTCCTCCTTGTGCCGCTCGTTCTCTTCCTTGTGCATGATGCCGTGGGCGATCTTTTCGAAGCCCTCGAAGCACAGGTAGAGGCCGCCGATCATCAGCAGCGGCGTGATGGCGGCGGGGAAGAAGGCGCTGATCGCCAGCGCGGCCGGCACCAGGATGGCCTTGTTCTTCAGCGAACCGAGCGCCACCGCCCACACCACGGGCAATTCGCGGTCGGCGCGCACGCCGGCCACTTGCTGCGCGTTCAGCGCCAGATCGTCGCCCAGCACGCCGGCGGTTTTCTTGGCCGCCACCTTGCTCATCAGGGCGACGTCGTCGAGGATGGTGGCGATGTCGTCGATCAGCGCGAACAGACTGGAGCCGGCCATCTCAGCGGCTCCCTTGCGGGGTTGGGGTGGTCGTGTGGGTCATGGGATGTCCTTGGTAGCGAGCAATATTAAAGGAGCAATATTAACCCAGAGGCAGGGCGCGGCGATATGGCTTCGCAGCTACAATGTGCGTTGCCGCGCAGCGCCGCTGCGTTTTAACCATGGAATGACTATGAGTTTTGCCACCTGGATGGGGTTTTTCATCGCCGCCTGTATCATCGCCGTGTCGCCCGGCTCGGGCGCGGTGCTGTCGATGTCGCACGGCTTGTCGTACGGCGTGCGCCGTGCCAGCAGCACCATATTCGGTCTGCAGACCGGCCTGCTGCTGGTGTTTTTCATCGCCGGCGCCGGGGTCGGCTCGCTGCTGCTGGCGTCCGAGCTGGCGTTCAACGTCGTCAAAACGGTGGGCGCGCTGTACCTGATTTACCTGGGCCTGAGCCAGTGGCGCGCCAAGGTGACCATCGGCGAGCAGCAAAACCAGGCCGCCGTGGCCGTGCCGTCGGCGCGCAAGCGCTTTTTGACGGGATTCCTGACCAACGCCACCAATCCCAAGGGCATCATCTTCATGGTGGCGGTGCTGCCGCAGTTTATCAATCAGCATGCGCCCTTGCTGCCGCAATTGCTGATCCTGGCGGCGACGATGTGCTGCATCGATCTGGTGGTGATGCACAGCTACGCCTACCTGGCGTCGTCGATGCAGCGCTTTTTCCGCGACGCCGGCGCCGTCAAGAAGCAGAACCGGGTGTTCGGCGGCTTGCTGATGGGCGTGGGCGCGGCGCTGTTCTTCGTCAAGCGGGGCGGCGCTACCACCTGAGGCACCATCACCTGAGGTATGATTTACTTTGCAATTATTTGTAACCCCGGTAGTCGAATCGCGGCCTGCGGCGTTATAGGTGGAGTAAATAGAGGAGCGCAGCCATGAGCCGCAAGATCATCCCGTCCGTCGTGCTGGCCTTCCTGGCCGGTTTCAGTTCCCTTGCATTGGCCGACCCGCCCGCCGTGGTGGGGCGGATTTCGGCCGTCCAGGGCCAGGTGACCCTGGTGAGCAGCGATCCCGACGGCGACAGCGAACCGGTCGCCGCCTCGCTGAACTGGCCGGTGACCGGCGCCAACCATATCAATACCGCCAGCGGCGCGCGCACCGAATTCCGGGTCGGCTCGACGGCGGTGCGGCTGGATGGCGATTCCGACCTGGAAATCACCGACATGGACGAGGATTTGCTGCGGCTGCGCCTCAATTACGGCAGCGTCAGCATCCGCGTGCGCAGTCCCGAGCTGCTGCGCGACTTCGAGCTGACCACGCCGCAGGCGCGCGTCACGATGATCGAGCCGGGCTTGCTGCGGGTCGACGTCGAGCGCGTCGCCGACACCAGCCAGGTCAGCGTGATGGGCGGCAGCGCCCGGGTCGAGGGCGCCGGTTCGTCGGTGGTGGTGAGCAACGGCCGCCAGGTCGACATCAGCGGCGGCGACGTGCGCACCGGCGTGGCGCGGCGCGACGGCTTCGACGTCTGGGCCGACGAGCGCGACCGGCAGTCGGAGGCCGTGGTGACGTCGCGCTATGTGTCGAGCGGCATCACCGGCTACGAGGAGCTGGACCGCAACGGCAGCTGGACCGAGAGCGCCGAATACGGCCCGCTGTGGGCGCCGCGCAATGTCGCGGTCGACTGGGCGCCCTACCGCGACGGCCGCTGGACCTGGCTGGCGCCGTGGGGCTGGACCTGGGTCGACAATGCCCCGTGGGGCTACGCGCCGTCGCATTACGGGCGCTGGGTGACGGTCAACCGCCGCTGGTTCTGGGCGCCGGGCCGTCCGGTCGGGCGTCCCGTGTGGGCGCCGGCGCTGGTCGGCTGGGTCGGCGGCGACGGTTTCTCGCACCATCGCGGCCCCGGCCTGGGCTGGTTTCCGCTGTCGCCGCGCGAGCGCTACGTGCCGAACTACCGGGTCTCGAACAATTACGAGAACCGCATGACGTGGCACTACAACGGCAAGCCATACCGGCCACGCGCCGACCGGCCGGACCGCCGCGACGGCGTGACGATGTTGCCGCGTGATCAATTCGAGGGACGTCATACGGTGCCGGTCAATCGCGGCGGGGCGGTGATCCCGCCGGCCAACCTGGTCAAGAACGCGGTGACGGTGGCGCCCCCGGCGCCGGGCATGAGCACGCGGGTGGGCGATCCCGGCCGGCGGGGCTGGCCGGATCGCGACGGCGACGGCCGCCCGGACCGCTACGGGCGCAACGACCGCAATGACCGGAATGACCGCAGCGATCGTTTCGAGCGCAACACCGGCCAGCAGCCGGGACGGGTGATCACCGCGCCGTCGCAGCCCCAGCCGCAAGTGCAAATCGGGCAGGGGCGTCCGCAGACCACCACCACGCTCGCTCCGGGGCAGTTCGGCACGCCGAACGCGCCGGCGCAAACGATCAATCCGAACGACGTGGCGATCGAGCTGCGGCCGGGTTACCGTCCGCGCCCGCAGACTTCGGTGCAGCAGCCGGGCGTGATGCCGGCGCCGATATTGCACGTCAACCCGAACCGCGACCGTTTCAATCGCGACGACGACAACGGCCGGCGGCCATCGCGTCAGCGCGACGATGTGCGGGAAGCGCGCGAGCGCGATCAGCGCGATCAGCGGCCGGCGTTCCAGCCGCAGCAACCGCCGCAGCAACCGCAGCCGCACCAGGTCCAGGTGCAACCGCAGCGGCCGCAGCCGCAGCCGTTCCAGGCGCCGCAGCAGCAGTTCCAGCCGGCGCCGCGTCCATCGCCGCCGCCGCAGGTGCACCAGCCCCAGGTTCATCAACCCCAGCCGCAAGCGCAGCCGCAGCCGCGTCCCCAACCGGCGCAACGCAACGAGGGGCAAAACCAGGGCCGCAACAACGGCAACCGGCCGACGCACAACCAGCAGTGAGCGACGGTTTAAACCGGAAAATAGCAGTTCAGGCAGCAAAAAATGCAGTTCGTCACAATCGGCTGGAAGTGGTCCGCCGCTTTGCATAGAGTAGCAACATTGCAAAACGGTGGCAGCGCGAAGACAAGGACGACAACGTCCGCCGCGCGGGGCCGTCGGGACCGCATCCATTTGCCCTGCTATTTTCTAGGTAATTCCCGAGAGAGAATAGTCTTCGCCAGCCTTCGGGCTGGCTTTTTTTTGCCCCCCGGAGTTGCTTTGGTTAGCCTGGGCTGCGGGCGGCTTTTTGGCGCAGGCGGGCGCGCCATTCTCCCAGCGCCGAGAGCGCGCCCTGGAATTCGCGTTCGATCAGATCGGCCTCGGCGGCCGTGACCTTGCCGTCCATTAGCGCCGTCGAGACTGCTTCGGCCACCGATCCCACCTGACTCATCACCTTGCAGACCGTTTGCGACAGGTCGTCGTCGCCGATGTTTTCCGGCAGCGGGACGACGAACGCGGCCATGCCGTGGCGCGTCAGCAGCGCGTGCAGCGGCAAATGCGCGTCGGCCACGCCGGCGCGGTGGCACAGGTCGACCACCGCCGACACTTCCTCGAACGACGGATAGTGCGAGGCGATCGTCGGCGCCAGCTTGTTGCGCAGCACGTTGACCGAGATGCCCATCGCTTGCGCGAGCGCGTCGATGCCGCCGGGATAGCTGCGCGCCACCTTGTAGAGCGCGTCGTGTTGATTCATGTCCAGGTATTTGCGTGTCATGGTGAAGCGAGCCTTTTATTACCGATGCATCCGCCGCGATCGGGCGCTATGCTGCTTTTTATTCAACTTCTTTATGAAAAGACATCATGAAGCCCCTTCGATCCGTACTGTTGCTGAGCTTTTGCATTGCACTCGGCGCCAGCGCCCCGGCGCGAGCCGAGGCCAAGCCTTATTTTGGCACATCGTCAACGTACAAAAGTGGATTTTCTTCACAAAAAGGCAATGCCCAGAGGAGCCGGCCGTCGGCGCCGCCGGCCAACCGTCAAAGCGGTCCCGGCGCGTTCGGCAAGGCGCCCGGCTCGCCGGCATCCGCCTATCCGCGTAACAGCCCGGCGAATTCATCGGCGGCCTCGCGCGACCTCGACCGCAGCGCGGCGCAAGCCCGGGCGTTGAACAATCTGGAGGCCCGGCGCGCCGCCGAGCGCGCGCCGGCCCCGTTGCCACCGTTGAACGATACGCCGATGCGTCCGGCCCCGTCCTCCCAGCCGGATGCGACCGCGGCCCGCAACACCGCCACCGCGCCGCCCGGCTATCCGCCGCAGGTGATCGTGCAGCAGCCTTCCGGCAATAGCGGTTTGATGAGCGGCGTGGTGGGCTTCATGCTGGGACGTGCGATGAGCCAGGCCAACCAGCCGGTGGCCTACCCCACCTCTTCTACATCTTCGCCCCCGCCCGCCGCGACGACCTATCCGACCACGGCGGGCAGCGTGCCGCCGCCCATGCCAGCCATCAACCAGGCCGGCCAGATCACCGGCATGCCCGGCCTCGGCGATGCGCCGGCCGTCAATGCGCGCACGCCTGCGCCGCCTCAACCGTCGTTCGGCGCCAGCGTACTACGCTGGTTCGCCTGGCTGGGCCTGGTGAGCGGGATCGCCTGGGCGGCCGTGTTCGCGGTGCGCAAGATGCGCCGGCTGCGCGCGGCCCGACAGCCCCATTATTCATTCGAGAGGAATTGAGATGAGCTGGACGGACGCTTACAACTACCTGCGCAACGGCGTGGCCAAGCTGAGCGGGGCCGACGCGCCACGCACCGATCAGGACCTGCCGCTGGGGGCGCGCATCGGCAGCCTGGTGCGGTTGCAACAGTCTCCGCTGTTGGGCGCGCTTGCCAACGGTTCGCTGATCGCGATGCCGGACGCCGACGATAACCGCGTCGTCGCCGTATCGCAAATCCGCCTCAAGCAGACGGGCGGCCTGTATCGCTACTACCTGGACACGGGCGATGTGAACGAGAAGGAAAAGTTTTTGCAGGTGTACCAGAACGCCGGGGGCAAGGTGGCCGAGGTGATGTATTGCACCCAGCTGGCGCGCGTGATACCCGAGACCGTGGAAGACCAGGAGGCCTACATGGGCCTGGCCAACGCCGGCCTGGGCGACCGCAGCTACACCTTGTGGCGCGCACAGCTGGGCGACATCGGCTTGGACCAGTCCGATCTGGACCTGGTGTTCGGCAAAGACGAAGGCGTCGACTACTGGCGCGACGCCGGCAGCGACGACGAGGAATTCATCGCGCCCTTCTCCGGCACCGAAACCCGGATCGACAACCCGAGCGGCAGCCTCGGCTTGCGCCAGGAAATGTATTTCATGCCGTATGTGCGCCAGCTGCGCAACGGCGGCAGCGAATATTTGCTGATCACGACTGAGATCATCAGCAGCGTGAACGGCGATGCATCGAAACGCGGGATCCACGTGGACTTTGTCATTGGTATCCCGGTGGAGCAGGAACGCATCGTTATCCAATGATGCGCATTTTTAACGTTATTTTTAAAAGGAAGACTGACATGAGCAACTCGAATGGCTGGGGTTTGACCGCGCGCCTGATCTCCAAACACTTTGGCGCACTGGGCGACCGCGTGTCCGAGGCGATCGCCAATTTTGATCCGGAAACGGCGACCGAGGCCGACCGCGACCGTCTGGCCGACAGCCTGCGCGCCACCGCGCAAAAGCTGGCGGCCGCCCGCGCCTCCTTCGACAAGGAAGCGGCGGACGTCGTCAAGCTGCGCCAGCTGATCGCCACCGACGAGCAGGCCGCCGGCACCTTGGCCGACCGCCTGGCCTCCGGCAAGATCTCGGAGGCGACGATCACCCTGTTCTGCGACGAGCTGGAGGCCAACAAGCAGCGCATGCCGCAGGAGTTGCAGGAGGAGGCCGACGCCCGCCAGTACATGGACGAGCTGCAAACCATCGTCGACGCGCTCTCGAAGCAACTGGCCGAGTTCGATTCGGCGGCGAAGAAGGCGATGCAGGCGCTGGCCAGCGCGCGGGCCCAGCAGGATTTGCAGCAGCTGCGCGCCGAGCGCCAGGCCCAGCTGGCCGGCCTGTCGGGCATGCGCGGCAATTCGAGCGCCCTCAACGCGCTGACCCGCCGCGCGCAGGCCATCAACAACGAGGCGGCCGGCCTGAAGATCGTCACCGATATCGGCCAGCGTCCGTACCAGCAGGCGGCCGAGCTTGAAGCGATCCGCAAATCGGTCAGCCAGCCGGCCTTGGGCAATGAATCGGCGCTGGCGCGGCTGCAACGGCTGTCGGGCCAGCAAGCGGCCGCGCCGGCGCTGGAGCTGAGCAAATCGTAAGCCACGCGGCGGTTAGCGTGAATTCGCTACAATAGAGGCCGGCGGCATCGTGTTGGTGCCGCCGGTTTTTATTTTTGATTGGAATGAATATGCAAGCGATCCCGCCGTCAGAGTCCCTCATCGAATACCCGAGCGACTTCCCGATCAAGGTGATGGGGCCGACTCATATCGACTTCGCCCCGACCATCGTGCTGGTGGTGCAAAAGCACGACCCGGAATTCCACGAAGGAAAAATGGAAGTGCGGCCCTCGGCCAAGGGCAACTACACCGGCCTGACCGTGACCGTGCGCGCCGTCAGCCGCGAACAGCTCGACGCGCTGTATTCCGAACTGTCGGCCCATCCGATGGTGAAGATCGTCATGTAAGTTGCTGGCGCTGGAAGGCGGCTATCTCTTCCAGCAACCAGTTGCGAAACGC
Source organism: Duganella sp. GW821-FHT07F09 (assembly GCF_059418705.1). NCBI lineage: Bacteria > Pseudomonadati > Pseudomonadota > Betaproteobacteria > Burkholderiales > Oxalobacteraceae > Duganella > Duganella sp. GW821-FHT07F09. Next base: position 546,874 of record NZ_JBWKQJ010000002.1, read on the forward strand.
CACCACCTGCGGCCTGTTTGCCGAGGCGGCAGGCGCGACGAAGAAATACTCATCCGGGCAAGGCGTGGCGATATCGAATAGCCGCACCAGTTGCCCGGAGGCGATCTCCTGCATCGCCACCACATGGCGCACCAGCGCCACCCCGTTGCCGTCGGCGGCGGAGCGTATCAGCATCGACAAATCCTCGAACATCACGCCGCCCGATGGCTCGGCCATATCGACCCCGGCCGCCCGCAGCCATGGCGACCAAGGCTCGACCGAGCGTAGCAGTGTCTGTTGCGGCAGGTGTTGCGGCGTGGCCGGCAGGCCGCCATCGCGATAGTGGGGACTCACTACTGGATAGTAGACGTCGCCCATCAGCCGCTCCACCACCATGCCCGGATAGTTGCCCCGGCCAAAACGGATGCCGACATCGATGCCGTCGCGCGCCAGATCCTGCAGCTGCCCGCTCGACTGCAACACCACCTCTATATCGGGATGCAAGTCGATGAACCGGCCCAGCCGTGGCGCCAGCCAGCGCGCGGCGAACGACGGAATCGACGTCACCGTCAGCCGCTGGTTGACGCTGGCCGCGCGCATCGCATCGGCCGCGACGGCGATATCGGCGAACGATTTGCCTAAAAACTGGGCAAATTTGAGCGCGTCGCTGGTTATTTTCACTTGTCGGCCGTTACGCACGAACAGCGGCCTGCCCAATTCCTGTTCCAGCGCCCTGACCTGATGGCTGATCGCGCCATGCGTCAGATGCAATTCTTCCGCCGCCCGCGAGAAGTTCTCGTGCCGGGCCGCCGCCTCGAAGGCGCGCAAAGCGGAAAAATTGGGCAGGCGGCGGATGGCGCTCATCAGGTCGGCATGCTGTGGATAACTATGTGAATAAAATTAGCAAGAATCACGAAAATATAACGTTATACAGGCGCTACGGCAAGGTCTAACATGTGAATAAATCTACCCAAGCCGGAGCCGCCATGTCTTTTATCCTGTACGCCGATAGCCTGTTCACCAGCCCTTACGCCTTGTCCGCCTTTGTGGCGCTGACCGAAAAAGGCGTGCCGTTCACCTTGCAGACGGTGGATCTGGAGGCTGGACAGCAAAAGCGCAGCGATTACGCGGACCGCGCTTTCACCGCCCGCGTGCCGGCGCTGGTGGAAGGCGACTTCGTGCTGACCGAGTCGAGCGCGATCACGGAGTATTTGGAGGAGAGTTTCCCGGCGCCGGAATATCTGGCGTTGTATCCTAAAGACAGGCGCCAGCGCGCCCGGGCGCGGCAGGTGCAGGCGTGGCTGCGCAGCGATCTGGTGCCGGTGCGGGTCGAGCGCGACACGGAAACGGTGTTCTTCGGCAAGGCCAGCGCGCCGCTGACGGAGGCCGGCCGCGCCGCCGCCGACAAGCTGATCCAAGCCGCCGACCAACTGGTGCAGGGGCCGAATCTGTTCGGCGAATGGTCGATCGTCGATGTCGATTTGACCATGATGCTGAACCGGTTGATCTTCAACGGCGACGAGGTGCCGCAGAAGTTGAAGGATTACGCCGCCGCCCAGTGGCAGCGGACGTCGATCCAGCAATGGCTGGCGCGGCATCAGCCGGGGTAACCGCCTTCAGCCCCGTTATGCGGGCTGATTTATAATGGCGGCATGACGTCTCCTACCCAAACCGAGCCGGCGCTGATCCGCCACCTCGGTCTCGCCGACTACGACAGCACCTTCGCCGCGATGCGCGCCTTCACCGACGCGCGCGCGCCCGACACCCGCGACGAACTGTGGATCGTCGAGCATCCTCCCGTCTTCACCTTGGGCCTGGGCGCCGACCGTGGCCACCTGCTGGCCGGCGCGTCCGCCATCCCCGTGGTGCAGACCGACCGCGGCGGCGAAGTCACCTACCACGGCCCCGGCCAGGTGGTGATTTACCTGCTGATCGACCTGCGCCGCAACAAGCCCGGCGGCAAGCTGTACGCCCGGCAATTCGTCCATAAAATCGAGCAAGCGATCATCAATGTGTTAGGGGCGTATAATCTCATCGGTGAGCGCGTTGAAGGCGCGCCGGGCATCTACATGGCCGGCGGACCCAAGCAAGGCGCCAAAATCGCCGCGCTCGGCTTGAAAGTGCGCGGCAACGGTTGCACCTACCATGGGCTGTCGCTGAATGTGGCGATGGATTTGGCCCCGTTTTCCTGGATTAATCCTTGCGGCTATGCCGGACTGGAAACAGTCGATATGCGGTCCGTCGGCGCCCAGGCGCAATTGTCGGACGTGCAACAGCAACTGGCCGACGAACTGATACGCGTCCTGGCTCTTGTAGAACCAGCAACACACGAATAACCAAACTATGCCCGCGAGGGCACGCAGCCAAATGACCACTGAGACCACCTCCAGCATCGCCCCCGCTTACAACCCGAGCGAAAAGCAAAAAGGCGCCAGCAAAACCGCGCGCATCCCGATCAAGATCGTGCCGATCGAGCAAGTTGAGCGTCTGAAGAAGCCGGAGTGGATCCGCGTCAAGGCCGCGTCGGCCTCGACCCGTTTCTACGAAATCAAGGACATCCTGCGCGAGAACAAGCTGGTCACCGTCTGCGAAGAAGCGAGCTGCCCGAACATCGGCGAATGCTTCGGCAAGGGCACGGCCACCTTCATGATCATGGGCGACAAGTGCACCCGCCGCTGCCCGTTCTGCGACGTCGGCCACGGCCGTCCCGATCCGCTGGACAAGGAAGAGCCGGGCAACCTGTCGCGCACCATCGCCGAGCTGCGCCTGAGCTACGTGGTCATCACCTCGGTCGACCGCGACGACTTGCGTGACGGCGGCGCCGGCCACTTCGTCGAGTGCATCCAGAACACCCGCGCGCTGTCGCCGAAGACCCAGATCGAAGTGCTGGTGCCGGACTTCCGCGGCCGCCTGCAAAAGGCGCTGGACATCTTCAAGGACGGCCTGCCGGACGTGATGAACCACAACCTGGAAACGGTGCCGCGCCTGTACAAGGAAGCGCGTCCGGGTTCGGACTACATGCACTCGCTGCAGCTGCTCAAGGAATTCAAGGAACTGTATCCGGAAGTCAAAACCAAGTCGGGCATCATGGTCGGCCTGGGCGAGACCGACGAGGAAATCCTGCAGGTGATGCGCGACATGCGCGAGCACAACATCGACATGCTGACCATCGGCCAGTACCTGGCGCCGTCGAACAGCCACCTGCCGGTGCGCCGCTACGTGCACCCGGACGTGTTCAAGATGTTCGAAGCGGAAGCGTACAAGATGGGCTTCAAGCACGCCGCCGTCGGCGCCATGGTGCGCAGTTCGTACCATGCGGACGAGCAGGCGCATAACGTGCTGGCTTCGGCCTAAGACGGCTGCGTCGACCTCGTCGATCACGTAGGGCGGATTAGCGCAGCGTAATCGGCCATGCATGAGCCGCCTGTGACTCATGCATGGCCGATTACGGCGTTCCGCCTAATCCGCCCTACGTGGTACCGTTGAAACCCGTGCGTCGCTGGCCACGAGGCCCGTCGCAGCTTTCCCCCGGCTGCGTCGCATATTCACACCTGGCGCGGCCTGATTTCGCCAGCACCCGGCGCCTCCGCCAGAATCTCTCCATACAGCCCGACCAGCTTGGCACCTTCGGCATCCCACCGGTATTTGCTTTCGACAGTGCGCCTGCCGTTGCGGCCCATCTCGTCGGCCTCCTCGGGATGCGTCAGCAGGTAGTTGATCGCCTTGGCGATCGCGTTCGGGTTTTCGGGATCGACGCAGATGCCGCATTCGGCGTCTTCGACTATTCCTCGCCACAGCGGGAAATCCGAGGCGATCACCGGCACGCCGGCCGACATGTATTCGAACAGCTTGATCGGCAGCGCGTTGACGAAGTTCGGTTCCGGCTTCAAGGTCACCAGGCCGCACAGGCTGCGCGCCATGATCTCGCCCACCTTTTGCCGGTCGACGAAACCGTACTCCTCGACCTGGCGCCAGCCCCGATACGTCTTTAGCTCGACGCGCAGCGCGGGCGGGTCGAACGCGCCGGCCAGCAGCAGCTTGACGGGCACCATCTCCAGCGCCTGGATGATGTGGCGGATGCCGCGCATTTCATTGATCGCGCCGACGTAGCAGACGCTGTCGCGCGGGGCCGCGGTCAACACCGTCGCAGATGCGCCCGCGAGCTCGTTGATGGCCGGGTAGTTGTGGATCACCGCCACCCGCGCGGCGCTCTTGTCGAACAGCGCGCCGATGTACGGCGTGGCCGCGACCATGGCGGCGAAACGCCGCGCCGCGAAGTGCTCCACCCCGCGCGCGACCGAGCCTATGACATGGCGCAGCGGCCTCGGTATCCATTGCTTGGAGTGGATGTCGGCGCGCAGGTCCTCATGCAGGTCGTAGATGACTTTGCGGCCCTGCCAGCTCAGCAGCAAGCCATATGGAATCAGCTCGGGATCGTGGAAGTGATAGACGTCGGCGTCCAGCGCCCTGGCGGCGCGGTAGCAGCGCCAACCCTGCGCCACCATGCGCCGTAGCCGTCCTCCCGGCAGCGCGGCGAGCGGATGGATAGTGACTCCGGCCATGGCCGCCTCGGCGATCTGCGTCTCGTCCGCGCCAATGACCAGATGCACGTCGAAACCTGCCTGCGCGAGCGAGACGCATTGCTTGCGGTAGATGCGGATGTCCAGGCCAGGATGCACCGACGAAAAATGGCAGACTTTTTTCATGGCACGGCTCCGTCGCTAAGCCGCCAGCCTGGAGGCTCCGGTCTGCCGGCGCGGCACGCGTGTCGGATCGACCAACCATGCCAGCAGCAGCGCTTCGTCGAGCAGATCGGGGTCTCTCGACAGCGCTTCATCGGACAGCAGCGTGTCGAGCTGTTCGCCGCTTTTGAGCGACCCCTGCAGCGCCGTCGCGTGGTCGAAGATGGTCCCGCGCAGCGCGGCGCCGATACCTTGCGTGATCCAGTTCTGCGTGACGTCGAAGCCGCGCTTCTTGCGATTGAGCCGTACGGCGTCGGGCACCAGTCCCTTGGCCGCGCGGCGCAGCATCCATTTACCGTAGCCGTTGGCGATCTTCATGCGCGTCGGCAGCGCCAGCGCGAATTCGATCATCCGATAATCCATGAACGGCAGCCTGGTCTCGATGCCGTAGCCCATCGAGTTGCGGTCCTCGTAGCGCAGCAAGGTGGGCAGGCTCCATTGCTGGATATCCTCGATCTGCCGGTCCGGCAGCGATATGCCGGCCTCGCCCCACAGGTTGTGCGCGCCGGGCTCCCAGTCGAGCAGGCGGAACGCGGCGGCCTTGTTCTTGCCGCTCTTGTAGCGGTTCAGGTTTTGCCAGTACATGCGCGCCTGGCTGGCCTCGTGCGTGAGCATCAGGCCGAGCGAATACATCAGCCGCAACATGCCTTTCGGGTCGCGCCGGTGCAGCGCCTCCCGCAACGCGATGACGATGAACTTGCGGTAGCCGGCGAAAATCTCGTCACTGCCCTGGCCGCCGAGCAGCACCTTGAAGCCGGCGTCGCTGACTTCGCGGAACACGGCGTTCTGCGCGATCGGGCTCATGCCCGAAAACGGCGCTTCCTGAAAGGCCATGGTCTTTTCCAGCACCTCGTACAGGTCCCAACTGCTGTAGCGCGGCCAGACGTAGGTGACGTCGATGTCGGCGGCCCTGGCCAGCGATTGCGTGCCCGGGCCTTCGGAGGAACGCTCGGACGGCGAGCCGAACGAGAACGCGTGCGTGCGCGCGCGGTGGCGCTGCATCATGCAGGCGATCGACGCCGAGTCCAGGCCGGCGCTTAACGATACCGCCACCGGCACGTCGCTGCGCAACCGCAGCTGGACGGCGCTGTCGAACAGCTGGCGGCATTCTTCGAGCAGGTCGGCGTCGTCCGTGTGCGACATCGCCTCGCGCCGCCGGGCCACCGCGTCCCGCAGCGAATACCATCGGCCTTCGGTGATCCTTATGCGCTCGGGCGACAATTGGAACTTGACCCAGCATCCGGCGCCGACCGCGTTCACGTGTTTGTAGGGCGATCCGGATTGCGCGGTCTCGTAGGCCTTGTAGCGCACGCCGCGCGCGCAGTAGCCGGTGTCGATGTCGGTGCCGACCATGCCGGCGATGCCGGCGACCGACGAGCCGAAAGCGATATCGCCATTCGGGCAGCGGCCCCACAGCAGCGGCTTCACGCCGAAGCGGTCGCGCACCAGCCAGAGCTCGCCGGTGTTTTCATTCAACGCGGCAAAGGAGAACATGCCGTTGAGGCGCTGCAAGGCTTTCACGCCCCAGAGCGCCCACGCGCGCAGCAAGACCTCGGTGTCGCTGCCGCCGTTGAATACTTGCCCGCTGGCTTGCAGTGTTTCGCGGATTTCCCGGTAGTTGTAGATTTCACCGTTGTAGACGATGGACCAGCCGGACTCGGCATCGAGCATCGGCTGCGCGCCCAGCGCCGACAGTTCGATCACCGCGAGCCGGCTGTGGGCGAAGGTGACGGCGTGGCCGCGACAAGCGACCTGCCTGGAGCCGCGCGCGTCCGGCCCGCGTCCGTTGATATAGCGAAAGGCGGCGGCCAGTGCGGCGGAGGTGTCGCATTGCGCTGCGCCATTGTTGATCATGCCCCATATTCCGCACATTTTTTTGTTCTCGCGATCGATGAAAGTGGCGTTGATCGTAGCTGAACAAAAAGACAACTGATGCGACGTGGGTCAATGTCGCGCGTGATCCCTCATACCTGGATATCGAACGCGCGCTCGACGAACCAGACCAATGCCACCAAGGCGATCGCGGCCGAACCGCCGGTGAGCACGCGGCGGTAGAACACGGTATTTCGCAGCGTAAACGCCAGCGGAAGGAATAGCGCGACGATGCATAATTGCCCGATTTCCACGCCGAGGTTGAATCCGAACAAGCTTGCCAGCAGCGCCGTTTTCGGCAGGCCGAGATCGATCAGCACGCTGGCGAAACCGAAGCCGTGGATCAGGCCGAACACGAAGGCCGCGACCGGCCGCCGTCCCCGGAACAGCGGGTAGATGTTGTTGACCGCAGCCAGTATCACCGAGGCGGCGATGGCCGATTCGACAAAGCGGGACGGCAGCGCGATCAGCGACAGGCTGGCCAGGGTCAACGTCAGCGAGTGCGCCAGCGTGAACGCGGTCACCACTTTCAGCACGTCGATGAAAGAGCCGCGCAGATTGTTTGCTGGCGCGGCCAGCAGCACCGCCGGCAGCAGCAGCGACAGCAGGAACAGGATGTGGTCGTAGCCGATCCAGATGTGCCACACGCCTTCCTTGATGTAGGTGGCGAATTGCCGCCAGCGGTTCGGCGCCGTCAGCGACAAGGTCTGGCGCGCGTGCTGCGGATCGAGGATGGCGGTGGAGGTTTCGCCGTCGTGCGTCAGGCGCAGCAGACCTTTGTGTTGGGGATCGAGGTCGGCGAAGAGACGGTAGTCGATGGTGAGTTGCGTCACCGGTTTTTGGCAGGTGACGCCGAAGCGCATCACGCTGTAGGCGCCGTCGGTGTGGTCATCGATCAGTTGGTCTGCGATGTTGATGGCGCACGGGCCGTTTTCGGTCGATAGCTTCAGGCGTTCCAGCGTATAGGCGGAGATGGCTGCGTGGCGTGCGCGAATTTCGTCCCAGGTCAGTTTGCCGTCGCCGTCCTGATCGAGGCCGATGGCGAAATCCAGGTCGCGCAGGGCGATGTCCCATTGGCCGGTGATGTTATCGCCCTGGGTGGTCAGTGACAGATAACTGTCGCTCGGCTTGTGCGCCTGTGCCGGCAGCATGGCGCCGAACAGCAGCGTGAGGAGTATGAGTAGGCGTGTCGTCATGTTTAAGTTAACTCGTAGGGCGGATTAGGCGGAACGCCGTAATCGGCCATCGTTGAGCCGTCGATGGCGCACACATGGCCGATTACGCTTCGCTAATCCGCCCTACGTGGTTCCGTTGATTAGCTGGCGTATCAGGCGCTGCGCGGCGACGTCTTCGATCTGGTGCTGCTTTACCCAGTCGATCACTGGTTTCGCGGCGCCGGCATCGCTCGCCGCTACCGCCGCCTCCAGATAAATGCGAATGTCGGCCGGCTCCTTTTGTATCGCCCAGTTTTTCTTCGCCAGTGCCAGTGCGGTTGATGCATCGCGGCGCAGCATCAGTTCAAATCGCGCTTGCTCGCGCTGGTGCACCGTGTCGCCACGCAGCGCGGCGGCGTCGAAGCGGGCGGCCAGTTCCTTGATGTCCGCGGCCAGTGCTTTCTCCTGGCCGCCTTGCCGCTGCAACGCCAGCGCGCGCCGCAGCAACAGCGCGTCGATCCGCGACTGATCGCGCAACAGCGTCAACACCTCGCCTGGCCGCTTTTGCTCGAGAAGGAAATCGGCGTAAGCGCCCAGCAGATAGCTGTCGTTCGGTGCCATGGCCAGCGCGCGCTTGTAGCGCGCTTCGGCGACGACCGCGTCGCCGCGCCGCTGCGCCATCTCGGCCAGCAACGTCAGCGCCCATTCCTTCAGCTCCTCCGGCGCGTTGGCGCTGCGTTCCAACGTCAGGTCCAGCAGCTGTTCGCTTTTGACGGAGCGGCCCGTGACCGTACCGACGTTGGCGATGCACGTCACGGTGATCAGCTCTATCGACAGGTTCGACAAGTGCGCGCAGCTGGCGGTGGCGCCTGCGTAGTCGCCCTGTACCGTTTGCACGGTCGCTTGCGTCAGCCATGCCTGCGCGTTGTCCGGCTGCGCCGCCAGCACGCCTTTCAGGTCGGCCAGCGCGGGACCGAATTGATGGGTGCTTTGCAGCAGCGTGGCGCGCAGCAGGCGCACCTGCGGCGGTGGCGCGGCCTGCGACCACCATGGCGCCAGCGCGGCCTGCGCGTAGCCCAGATAGCGCGGATCGGTTTCACTGCGGCCCAGCGAAATGTATCGCTGCGCGACGCTGGTGGCCAGCGCGATATCGGTCGGCTTGGCGTTCAACTCCGCGCGCAGGCTGCGCAACCGCTGCTGCACCGGATCGCCACGGCGCGGCAGCGTTTCGATCACTTGCTTGCCGCTGGACGGAATGTAGGGCGCGGCTTGCGCGGCGGCGGCCGATAACGCCAGGGCGATGAATATTCTTATTCTCATGGGGACCTCTAAACGGCGTAAAGGGCGGACCGTGCGGCGTCCGCCCTCGTCACTGCTTGCTTACTTCACGGTCGCCGGTTCCGTGTCGTCCGGCGTGGTGACGGCGACAGGATCGGTCGCCGTCGGCTCGGTGGTGGTTTCGCTGCCGTCGCCGATCAAGGACATCACGGCGGCGAAGAAGCTGTCCACCATGCTGACCGGCGGCGTGACCACGGGCGGCGTCGTCACCGGTGGTGGCGTGGTGGCGATGTGGTCGCTGCCGCCGCCGCAGGCGCTCAGTGCGAGCACGCATGCCAGGCCCAGATATTTAAGGGATCTCATGTCGTCCCCCCTTACATCTGCGGCGAACCGGCGATCGGCGTTTTCAGGTACGGGAACGAGGCGTTGAAGAAGCTGTCGTCCAGGTAGGCGCCGTCGGTGAAGTGCAGGCCGCCGGCAGCTGCGTCGGCCGGTGCGCAGCCCAGGTTCAGGGTGCACAGTTTGCCCATCACCACGCGCAGCGCGATGTCGACCACGTCGTCACCCGGACGGCGGCCGTTCGGGAAGCCGGCATTGTCGCCGTCGATGACGCCAAGGCGCTTCTGCGCGCCGGCGGCGACGGCTGGCGTCGACGTGTTCAGGCGCAGCATTTCAGACGCGGTGACGGTGGCCGGCTGGTTCAAACCTTTGACGCCGGTGAGGAAGGCCGCCACCAGGTCGTTGCGCGGGAAGTTGGTCGGGGCCTTGGCGCCGGCGCTGCCGTACAGGATTTCGATCAGCGCGGGCAGGGTCGGGTTGGTGACGTAGGTGGCGAACTGGCCGTCCGCGCCAGGCTTGCTGGCGTTGAAGGTGTCCTTGTCTTTGAGGCCGATGACGACTTCATTGACCAGCGGCGCGCCCAGGCGCGATACCTGGGTCCAGGCGCCGCCCTCCTTCGACGGCGAGCTCGAATTCGGTGTCGGGTTCAACAGGCGTCCCTGGCGCACGCTGGCGGTGGTCCAGCCGCCGATCACCGGATCGCCGCCGGTGGAAGCGGTCAGGCACGATGCCGCCACTTCCAGTTCGATCGCGGTCACGTTCTTGGTCGCCAGGTCGTCCTTGGCGCCCTTCTCGGCGCCGGCGGAAAACTCGGTGGCCGGCGCCTTGATGTTGACCAGATCGAAGGTCTCGCCCAGGTTGACGACGAATGGATCCTTGCGTTGGCCGACGAACAGGCGCGCCGGCGTGCTGCAGCCCGGGATGTTGACGTTGTAGACGTGGGCGGCGGCATACGCGGCGTAGTTGGGGATCGACTTGTTGCCGATGTTATCGAGCGGCTTGTCGAAGGTGGCGCCGCCGGCGACGTTGGTCACGGCCGCCTTGGTGCCGGTGCGGCGGTCGCCGCGCACGACGTTGACGGTGTAGGTCTCGCGCACGTTGGCGCCGGGCGCGTTGACGCCGGCGATGGCGCCGCCGTTGATCACCAGCGGGATCGAAACATCCTTGCCGCCGACGGACAGTTTGGTGTCCTTGTTGGTGTTGGTGAAGCGGAATTGGAACGTCAGATCTTCCTTGGCGTCGCCGTTGTTATCGATGTGGATCTCGTATAGCGCGTTCGGGTCCATGGCGAAGTAGTTCGGGCCGCCGTAGGCGTCCTGCAGCGGCACGTAGTCGGCGATCAGGGTGATGAAGTTGGATCGGCCGCTCTCGTAGCTGCGGAACATATAGAAGTCGGTGGCGTCGACTTTGGGACTTTGCGTGACGAACGGTGCTTCGCGATGGCTGGACGCCATGGCCGCCGGTGCGATGGCGCCCGCCAGCGTGCCTAGCACGGCCACGTATAGCGCCTGCTTGAAGATTGTTTGCATTCGATTTCTCCCCAACTGGTTGATTTGATTGGACTGCACGGTCGTATACGCGGGGGCGGTGGCGCCAGATTCAGATTCGATAAGGTTTTTTAAAATATATTTAGAAAGTGTGCGAAAGTGTCACGCGCCAGGTGCGCGGCTCGACCGGATGCGAGTGGACGTCGTCGATGCCTTCGGCCGGCTCGCCGGGCAGGCGCGAGGCGTAGTAGTAGTCGATGTCGCTGGCGCGGCGGTCGAACAGGTTGAAGCCGTCGAGGGTGAGTTTGGTGCGCTTATTAATCTGGTAGCCGATACGGCCGTAGGCCAGCGCCGTCGACGCCGAGCGCACGCTGTTGTCTTCGATGAGCGGGCGCGGTCCGAAGTAGCGCAGCTCCATGCCGCCGAACCAGCCCCCCAGGTCCTTGACCGTTACGCCGAACGAGGCCACCTTGTTGAGCGAACCGGGTACGCGGTTGCCGGCCGGATCGTCCCGGCGGTAGCGGGAGCGCGAGGCCGACAGGTCCAAATCAAACAGCAGCCATGGCGCGGCGATGTAGTGGTTGCTCCATTCGATGCCGCTGCGGCGGCTGGGGCGGCTCGCCTCGGTGTCGCCGCTGTCGCCGACGTAGACCAGTTCGGAGTCGATGTCCAGGGTCCACAGGGACAAGGAGCTTTGCAGGCCGCGTATGATTTCGCTGCGCACGCCCAGCTCCGCGCCGCGCGTGCCCACCAGTGGCGTGGCGCGGTCCGGCGCGAGCACGCCACGGGCGTCGTTGCTGTGAAAGCCGGCGCCGTAGTTGACGAAGTACTCGGTGCCGGCCCACGGCCCGAAGATCAGCGACAGCTTGGGCGATGCCTTGTTCGCGCTGGCGCTGGCGCCATTCACATCGAAGCGGTAGGCGTCGTAGCGCAGGCCGGCGATGGTGCGGAATTCCGGCAGCCAGTAGCTGGTGTTCTCCAAATAAAGGCCCGCGCTGGCCTCCTTGATCCTGTCCTCGCGCACGGTGCTCAAACGCTCGCGTTCGCGCGTGGCGTACAGGCCGATCGGCGACACATGGTCGTAGCGGGTCTGCACGCCGACCTTGTTGCGCATGTCGACGCCGGCGATCTTGTCGAGCCAGGTCTGGCTGGCGTTGACGCCGCCCATGGTGCGGCGTTCGCTCTGCTGGAACTGGTCGCCGTCGACCGGGTCGGCCAGCAGGTAGGTGAAGTTGCTGTACAGATCCAGGCTGGAGCGCACCAGATAGGCCGAGGCCTCGGTGATGCGGCCGTCGGCGCGCCGGTGCATGTCCCACGACAGGCTGGCGCGGGCGGTCTCGCCGCCGTCGCTGGCGTCGAGGCTGCCGAAGCGGTCGATCAGGCCGTCGCGCACGGCGCGTTGCGGTATCTGGTCGGTGGCGTTCCAGCGGTTGCGGTAGGCCATGGCGGTGACGCTGTAGCCGTCCTGCGCGTCGCCATGGCTGTAGCGCAGTACGGCGTTGTATTTTCGCACCTGTTCCGGGGTTTGCCACGGACCGTCGTTGCGGCCCAGATCGATGCCATACAGCAAGGTGCCGCCGGCGGCCGCCATCGAGTCGGCCAGCAACGCGCGGCGGTAGCCATAGCGTCCCATGGTCAGACTGGCGATGCCTTCGGGCAGCCGGTCCGACAGGCGGATATGGGCCGCGCCGGCGGACGAGAAATCGCCCTCGTCGGCGAAGTAGCTGCCCTTCTTGTAGTCGATGCGCTGCACCAGCTCGGGGATCAGGAAGTTGAGGTCGGAGTAGCCCTGGCCGTGGGCGTTGCTGCGCATGTTGACCGGCATCGCATCGACATAGGTGGCGAAGTCGGTGCCGTGATCCAGATTGAAGCCGCGCAGGAAGTACTGGTTGGCCTTGCCGTCGCCGCTGTGCTGCGTGACGATCATGCCGGGCACGAATTCCAGCAGCTCGCCGGTGCGCAGCGCGGCTCGGCTGGCGATCAGGTTGGACGTCACCGTGCCCTGGCTGGCCGCGTCCGAGGTGCCGACCGCGTTGTCGTAATGGGCCAACACCGTCACCCGGGTCATGGCCACCGCACCGGCCACTTCGGCGTCCTCGGCGGCCAGTGCCATGCCGCCCGCGCCCTGCGCGGCGGCCGCCGCCAGCGCCATAGCCATGTTGCGTCTGATCCCCATCGCGTCTCCCCAGAGTTATAAGTTGTTTCGAGTTGGGGAGATGTACGGCGCCTGAAGCGGTTCGGATTCAATTATTTGACCCGCTAATTTTTGTTCGCGCGGGTGCGGGAGTATGGTATTTTTCACACGCTCGACAGGGTTTCCATCAATGCATACACTTTCAAGGCGGGCCGTGTCCGACGTCCATACACTCGATCCCCAGCAGCTGCGCGCGTGGCTGCAAGGCGCCGCCAACCGCGATGACGCCTCCTTTCGTTCCCTCTATGACGCCACTTCATCGAAACTGTTCGGCTTCGCGCTGCGTATATTGAACAAGCGCGAACTGGCCGAAGAGGTGTTGCAAGAGAGTTTCGTGGCGATCTGGAACAACGCCGGCAGTTATCAAAGCCATTTGGCCGCGCCGATGACGTGGATGACCACCATCGTGCGCAACAAGGCTTTCGATCTCTTGCGCCGCAGCGATGTGACCACCGAAATCGATGGGGAGCAGTTTGACAGCGAGGTTATCAATGCACTACGGGACCCGGGCGCCACGCCGATCGAGGCACTTCAGATGAGCAGCGACGCCAAGGCATTGGCCTACTGCATGTCCGCGCTGGAAGGGCTGCACCGCCAGGTGATCGGCCTGGCGTTCTTCCACGACCTGTCGCATAGCGAGGTGGCGGCGCAGATGGCGCTACCGATCGGCACCGTCAAGACCTGGATACGCCGCAGCCTGGAACGCCTGAAGACCTGCCTGTCGAAGCGGGAGCAATCATGAACATCCGCGACAACGGACCGCTGCGCGAGAAGCTGGCCGCCGAATACGTGCTCGGCACCCTCAAGGGCGGCGCGCGCCGCCGCTTCGAAGGCTATATGCACAACGACGCGGCGCTGCGCCGCACCACGCAGGAGTGGGCGGACCGATTGACGCCGCTGGCCGAGTTCTCGACCCCGCAGGCGCCGCGCCGCCAGGTGTGGACCAACATCGAACGGCGTTTGAACCTGAAGCGCGCGCACTCGGCCTGGCAATTCTGGCGCAACGAGTCGGTCACGTTCTGGCGCTCGCTGGGCGTGGTGTCGACGGCGTTGGCGGCCTTGCTGGTGGTGGTCATCACCACGCGCACCTTGGACGCGCCGCAGCTCGATTATGTCGCCACCCTGACCGACGAGAAGTCGCAGACCGCGCTGGTGTTGACCGGCGACACAGGCCGCAAGGCGCTGACGGTGCGCATGGTGGGCAACGCGCCGGTGCCGGCGGATAAATCGCTCGAGCTGTGGGCCGTGCCGAAACAGGGCAATCCGCGTTCGCTCGGTCTTTTGGCCGATCGCGGCGAGGTCAAGCTGGCGCTGACCAGCAAAGCGATCGGCGATGACGTCGCGCTGCTGGCGGTGACCCTGGAGCCGAAGGGCGGCTCGCCGAATCCGAACGGCCCGACCGGTCCGATCCTGTACAAAGGCGCTTGGGTGCGCGTGATGTAAGTTGGTATGATCGCGGGTGTTGGGCATAGCCCTTACCCGCAGTCCCCACTTAGTCATTACCAGGTCGGTCCACTTGAGCTGGCAAACCCTGTCTTATGCCATTGATGTTTCTCAATGCCCGCTCCCGGATCCCCTGCCACGCTCGATCACCAAATCTAATTTCGAAAAAGTACGCATATTGCGAAGTTCTCAAAGCGCGTATATTATGCTTGAGTAATCAGTATGCGTCGGCGAGCGGCAGAGAAAGAAGATATGCATGTGATTGCAAAAAGCACGCTCATGGTGTTCGCGGAAAAACACCCAGAAGCAAGTGAAAAATTATTGTCTTGGTACAGAACAATGAAAGCTTGCACTGCAAAAAATTTTAGCGAGTTAAAGCTTACATTCGGTAGTGCTGACTATGCCCCCCCAAAATATACCGTTTTCGATATTGGAGGAAACGACTATCGAATCGTTACAGTGATTTTTTATGGTGCTCAGAAGGTTTACGTCCGGCTGGTGGGGACACACTCCGAGTACGATAAATGGACGAAGGGAAATCGAGGAACATGAACGATTACGACCAATCGAGCGATGCCATGTCTGAGCTGGAAAAAGCATGGACTGCATTACAGAATCTCGCCTTGTTACGGCCGATTCGTAGTCCCGCCGACTTTGAGCGTATGCATGTCCTGACCGACGCGCTGTCGGACGAAGTTGGGGATGATGAAAGTCATCCCCTCTTCTCGATGCTTGAGTTAACAATGGAGTTGATGCAGCGATGGGAGGACGAGCACGTCATGGTTCCCGTTGCTGAACCAAAAGAAGTGCTCCGATATTTATTGGAGGAAAACGGCTTGAAGCAGAAAGACTTAAGTGACATTGCTTCACCTACTTTGATGAGTGATATTTTGGCAGGCCGTCGAGGGATAAGCCGGGTGTTAGCGAAGCGCCTGGCGGACCGCTTTAACGTCAATGTGAGCGCGTTTTTGTAACTTGCGCGCTTCCGGTTCTGCGACCTCGACACGAACCTTAAGTTGCAAAAATTGTTATCATTGCCAGCTAAATTCAAATTTGAAAGGCTGGCAATGGACGCTCAAAAATTCACGCCCGAGTACTTCAACCAGTTCGGCCAGGAGACGCTGCCGTCCCACCTCGGCATCGTCATCACGGCGGTGCGCGAAGGCGAGTTGGTGGCGCAGTTCGAGGTCGCGGCCAAGCACCTGGCGCCGAACGGTTTCCTGCATGCCGGCAGCGTGGTCACGCTGGCCGATACCGCTTGCGGCTACGCCTGTTTCGCGCATCTGCCGGAAGGCGCGCAGAACTTCACCACCATCGAATTGAAGTCGAACCACCTCGGCACCGCGCGCGACGGCGTGGTCGTCGCGACCGCGAAGGCGGTCCATCTGGGCCGCACCACGCAGGTGTGGGACGCGGTGGTGACCAGCCAGGCCACTGGTAAAACGATAGCGTTGTTCCGTTGCACACAGATGGTTCTGTTCCCGAAATAGCTGATAAATTGTGCGGGGACGAAGCCCTCGCACAAGGATATGAAATGAGTCGATTCACGAAGATGGCCGGTATCGGCTTGGGCCTGTTGCTGGCCTCCTCGCTGGCGTTCGCGCAGACGCCGTACACCGACGACAAGGTGTATCAGGGCCTGGGCGGCAAGGAAGGCATCAAGAAGATCGTCGACACCTTCATTCCGCTGCTGCTAGCCGATCCGCGCATCAAGGACAGCTTCGCCGACTTCGACATGGAGCAGCTCAATGTGCGCTTGCAGGAGCAGTTCTGCGAGTTCGCCGGCGGCCCTTGCAAGTACACCGGCAAATACCGCGACAAGACGATGGACGGCGTCGGCACCGAGCGTGACATGGCGACCGTGCACCAGGATTTGAAAATCACCAACGCGATGTTCAACGCGCTGACCGAGGATTTGCAGATCGCCATGGAGCGCAACAACGTGCCCAATAGCGTGGCGAACAAGCTGATAGCCAAGCTGGCGCCGATGCAGCGCGCCATCGTGACCAAATGATCCGGCCGGGAGCCTCGCAGTGAACAACCATTCTTTGAAAAATCTCGTCGCGGCGGTGGCGACGGCTTGCGCCTTCGGCGGCGCGGCCGCGCAGGCGATGCCGGACATGGGCAAGTTCCTCGCCACCGGTGGCGTCAGCCAGGTCGAAGGCGCGGGCGGCGGCGGCATCGTGCCGTGGGCGCTGATCTCCGGCTACGGCACGCGCGATAGCTGGGGCGCGAACGCGCACTACACCTACCTCAAAACGCAGGACTACAAGTTGACCAGCTACGGCGTGGCGATGGGGATCGCGGACCGGGTAGAGATCTCGCTGGCCAACGAGGAATTCAAGGGTAGCCTGGCGCCGCTCGACCGGCTGGCGATCCAGCAGGATATCGTCGGCTTGAAGGTGAAAGTCGCCGGCGACGCCGTCTACGAACAGGATAGCTGGCTGCCGCAGATCGCCGTCGGCGCGATGTACAAGAAGAACAAGGGCATCGGTGGCCTTGGCGCGCTGGGCGTGACCAAGGTGACGCAGCTGGGGGCGAAGGACGATCATGGCTACGACTACTACGTCGCCGCCACCAAGATCCTGTTCGAGCAAAGCTTGCTGCTGAACGCCACCTTACGGTCGACCAACGCCAATCAAATGGGCTTGCTGGGATTCGGCGGCGACCTGCGCGACGGCCGGCGCTTGATGCCGGAGTTCTCGGCCGCGTATCTGGTCACGCGCAAGCTGGCGGTGGGCGCCGAGTACCGGCGCAAGCCGCGCAACCTGACCGTCGACGACGAGAAGGCGTATTACGACGCCTTCGTGGCCTGGTTCCCGACCAAGAATTTTTCGGTGACGGCGGCCTACGCGGAGCTGGGGGACATCACCATTTTCAATCCGAAGAAGCAGCACGGCGTGTACGTGTCGGTGCAGGCCGGTTTTTGATGGCTGGCTGCGGCCGACGCAACCTTGGTGAATTCTAAAACACGTAGGGCGGATTAGCGCAGCGTAATCCGCCATACATGCGCCGTCGGCGGCTCAAAGATGGCGGATTACGGCGTTCCGCCTAATCCGCCCTACGTGTTTCCGGAGTTTTATCCGCCGCGTATCCGTTAGCATCCGCCGCGTATCCGTGAGCATCCGGCGCGGCATCCATGTGTATCCGGGTTTAATAGGATTTATAGGGCAGGAATTTGCCGCTCAGGACCACTTGCACGCGGTCGCCCTTGGGGTCTTCCTCGCGCTGGATATCCATCGAAAAATCGATCGCGCTCATGATGCCGTCGCCGAATTCCTCATGGATCAATTCCTTGATGGTGGTGCCGTACACGCTGACGATCTCGTACCAGCGGTAGATCAGCGGATCGGTCGGCACCGCCGACGGCAGCGAGCCTTTGTACGGCACGATCTGCAGCCACGCCGCCTCCTCGTCGGTCAGGTCGAACAGCCGCTGCGCCGTGTCGGCCTGCTGGCGGTTGAACGTCATCTGGCCGAGCAGCGCGGCGGTCGTCCACTCCTTGCTCTGGCCGATCTCTTTGGCGATGTCGCCCCACAGCATTTTGCGGGCGACTTTGACGGACAGGATTTTATGCGTGACTTGTTGGCGGTCCATGACGGCTCCTCGGGTTGGGATGGTCATGGAGCATGCAAGCGCTGTGCCAGCGCCGGCGGGGGATGGCGCCTAGCCCTTGAGCGACGTCGCCAGCAGCTTGTGCAGCTCGTCGAAATCCGGCTTGCCTAGATAGCGCTTGAGGATTTTGCCGTCCTTGCCGACGACGAAAGTGGTCGGCGTCATGGAGACGTCGCCGTAGGCCTTGGCGGCCGAGCCGTCCGTGTCCAGCGCCACTTTGAAGGGCAGCTGGCGCGTTTCGGCGTAGTTGATGACGTAGTTGGCGGGGTCGTAGCTCATCGCCACGGCGACGAATTCCATGCCCTGCGGTTTGAACTTGTTGTAGGTCTCGACCATTTGGGGCATTTCGGCCACGCACGTGGTGCACGACGTCGCCCAGAAATTGACCATGTAGACTTTGCCGCGCAAGGCGTCGGGGGAGATCTTCTCGCCTTTGATGGTGACGAAGCCGACGTCCGGCGCGACCGGGCGCTTGTTCAGCGAGACATAGCCGCCAAAGCCGATGGCGGCGATCACCACGGCCGCCAGCACCGGCTTGATCCAGCCGCGCGACGACGAAGTTGGGGAAGGAGCAGCGGAAGTGAGCGTATCTTGCATGATGGAGTCGGGCGCCGAAGAGGGTGTGGCCATTATAGACCGGTATCCCAGACGACGCCCGCGAGCCGTTTTTTACAGACGCGTTACTGCACCGAGTGGGTGGTGGCGCCACCGGTGTCGGCGTTGGCCGGGGCCGCCGCAGGGGCTGGGGCCGGCGTGGCCTGGTACTGCTTGTACTCGTCCTCGGAGATGTACTCGAACACCTTGACCACCTTGTTCACGCCGCTGACGCCACGGGCGATGTCGGCGCCGATCTGGCCTTCGCGCTGGGTCACCCGGCCCTGCAGGTAGACCGTGCCGCGCTCGGTGGTGACCTGGTAGGAGTTGGCCGAGATATCCTTGGCGTCGACCAGGCTGGCCTTGACCTTGGTGGTGATGAGCGCATCGTTGGAGCGCGAGGTGTAGCTGGCCGGGCCGGCGATTTCCAGCTCGTTGGTGACCGAGATCACGCCTTCGACGCTGCGCACTTCGCGCTCGGCGGCCGCTTTCATGGCCTCGTCGCGCACTTCGCCGGTCAGCAGCACGCGGCGGTTGAAGCTGTTGACGTTGGTGTGGCCGGCGTCGCCGACGATGTTGCGCAGTTTGTTGGCGGCCTTGATCTGGATCGTGGTGTCCTCGGTCTGGGCGCCGAAGGTGCGGCGGTCCGACGCGGCCAGCGTGCCGCTGATGGCGCCGCCGGCGACCAGCGCGATGCAGCCGGTCAACGAGGTCATCATCGCAGCGCACAGCACGCTCAGGACCAGCGGGCGCTGGATCTTGTTCCAGATAGCACCTGGGTTAGTCATTCACATCTCCTCCGAATAGCGCGACGTCGATGCCGTCGCAAATGCAATGTATGGATACCAGATGGACTTCCTGGATACGGGCGGTGCGGTCGGCCGGCACGCAGATGTGCACGTCGGCGTCGGTCAGCATCTTGCCGATGGCGCCGCCGCCCTTGCCGGTCATGGCCACCACGCGCATTTCGCGCTCCAGCGCCGCTTCGATGGCCGCCATCACGTTGGCCGAATTGCCCGACGTCGAGAACGCCAGCAGGATGTCGCCGGCCTGGCCGAACGCCTGCACCTGCTTGGAGAAGATCTCGCGGTAGCTGTAGTCGTTGGCCACCGCCGTCAGGATCGAGGTGTCGGTGGTCAGGGCCATCGCCGGCAGCGGGAAGCGTTCGCGCTCGAAGCGTCCCACCAGCTCGGCCGCGAAGTGCTGGGCGTCGGCGGCCGAACCGCCGTTGCCGCACACCAGGATCTTGTTGCCGTTGGACAGCGCCGAGAACATCAGTTCGATCGCCTGCGCCAGATGCGGGGCGAGGACGGTGGCGGATTGGATTTTGATTTCGGCACTTTCGTGGAAGTGCGCCAGGATGCGTTGATTATTCATAGTGTGCTGATTATAGTGCAGTCCCTTAACGAGTCGGACAAGCTGTGTTAAAAATGCTTACAACTCCAGAATGTTTTGCATCCATGACAATGTTTCATCATCGATAGCAACCAGATCGAAGCGGCACGGGGGCGGATGCGGGTAGCGCAGCAGGTAATACTGGGCGGCGTTGATCAGGCGCCGGCGCTTGGCCGGGGTGACGCTGGCGGCCGCCCCGCCGAAGCCGGCCGCCGCGCGGCGCCGCACCTCGACGAACACCAGGCCGCCCTTCTCCTGCATGATGAGGTCGATTTCGCCGACCTTGCACAGGAAGTTGCGCTCGACCAGGGTCAAGCCCTGGCCGGTCAGGTGGTCGAGCGCCCGGTCCTCGCCCAGCCGGCCCAGCCGCTGCTGTTCTGTGGGTTGCCCGCTGGCGGGTTGCCGTGGCGGCGACATGGCGATCTCATCGGGCGACGGCCTGCGGCACGCCGTTTTTGTAGATGGCCGGCTGCTCGACGCGCTCGAAACTGGACGTGCCCGAGCCGAAATCGACCGTCAGGCGGCCGGTGACGCCGTCGATGTGGAAGCGGCCGACCGGATGGCGGCTGATTTCGCGGGCCACGCGGTAGGCGTCGATGCCCAGCGCGTACAGGCGTTCCATGTCGGCCGTGCCCGCCTGCACCGGATGCGGATAGACCATCACGGCGGGGTGGTCGCGTTGCACCTGCCACGGCAGGTCCAGCAGTCGCACGCCGTCGAGCTCGGGGCCGGCGAAGGCCATGGTGGTGCCCGGATTGAGCGCCGAGGTGCCGTAGACCGGCAGCGCGCTGAACGAGCTGAGCGGCACCGGCGGCTGGGCCGGCATGGCGTCGGCGGTGCTGATGGTCGGATTGGTCGGCTCGGTCGTCACCGGCGCGCTCAGCGCGCTGCGCAACTGGCGGGTCTGGTCGGCGCCCATGGCCGAGAACAGCAGGCCGGGCGGATCCTGCGCCAGGCGCGCGCGCAACTGCACCAGGTCCGGATCGCTGAGGTAGCCGTTGGGCGCGTTGAGCTCGACCATGCGCACCGGCTGGCCGATGCGCTGCCACTGGCCGGCGAAGGCGGCGGCGATGCGGCGCTGCCACGACGAGCTGGTGGTCAATATCATCGCGCTGGCGCCGGGATGCTCGGCGGCGGCCCACTGCGCGGCCTGGCGCGCCTCCTCCTCGATTGACAGGCCCATGGCCAGCATCTTCGGCGGCAGCGGCGCGGCGCCGGCGCTGCCGTAGCCCTCCGGATAGTTCAGCGCGATGGTCGGCTTGCTCACCAACGGGCTGGACGCGATCGCCGCCACGGCCGAGCGCGCCAGCGGACCGACGATGATGTCCTCGCGCTCGGCCGCGCTGGCGTAGGTCGACAGGATGTCCTGCGGCACGTCGGTGGTTTCGATGACGGTGACGGTGATGTTGTCGCGGTCGCGCTCCCAGGCGGCCATGAAGCCGGCGCGCAACGATTCGGCGGCCGCGCCCAGGGTTTCGGAGCGCAGCGGCAGCAGCAGCGCCATGTTGATCGGGGCGTTGGACGGCAGCGCGCGCTCGTCGGCCACGCGGCCCTCCGGCTGGTCGCCGGCGGCGCGGTTGCCGGTGGCACCGGGCGCGGCGCCGCCCGGCAGGTCGATGGCGAAGGTTTCGGCCGCCGGCGGCGTCGGCTCGGGTGGCGGCTTCGGCAGCGGTGGAGGTGGGGCGGGCGGCGGCGGGGTTGCGCTTATAATGGGTGCCATGGGTGGTATCGGCGTGCTGCCGCATCCACTCAAGGCGACGGCCGTGACCGCCGCAATCGTCGTAATAGCCGCACACCGCAGCGACAACCTCATACTTTTCATTCGACCCCCAATGACCGACCAAGATTTCCGCGCCATTTCCACCCTACCCGTGCTGGGTGAAACGGCGCACCAGGCCTATCCTAGCGCAACCTTGTATATCGTGGCGACCCCCATCGGCAATGTGACCGATATTACGCTGCGCGCGTTGCACGTTTTGAGCCTGGTCGACGCGGTCGCCTGCGAGGATACCCGCAACACGGCGCAGTTGATGACACGTTTCGGGCTGCATAAGCCGCTTGTCGCCGCGCACCAGCACAACGAGCGCGAGGTGGCCGAGACCCTGATCGCGCGCCTGCAGGCTGGCGAACGCATCGCGCTGGTGTCGGACGCCGGCACGCCGGGCGTGTCCGATCCGGGCGCGCGCATCGTCGACGCGGTGCGGGCCGCCGGGCTGCGCGTGTTGCCGCTGCCGGGGGCGTCGGCGGCGGTGACGGCGTTGTCGGCCAGCGGGCTGGTGAATGATCAATTTTATTTTGTCGGTTTCCTGCCGGCCAAGGCCAAGCAGCGCGAGAATTTCCTCGGCACATTGCGCGCGGTGACGGCGACGATGGTGTTCTACGAGGCGCCGCACCGGATACTGGATTGCGCCGTCGCGCTGGCGGCCGCGTTCGAGCCGGAGCGCGAGGTTGTGTTCGCGCGCGAGCTGACCAAAATGTTCGAGGAAATCCACCGCTGCCCGTTGTCGGAGGCGGAGGCGTGGATCAAGGCCGATGCGCACCGCGAAAAGGGCGAATTCGTCGTGTTGCTGGCCGGCGCGCCGGCGG
Source organism: Duganella sp. GW821-FHT07F09 (assembly GCF_059418705.1). Taxonomy (NCBI): domain Bacteria; kingdom Pseudomonadati; phylum Pseudomonadota; class Betaproteobacteria; order Burkholderiales; family Oxalobacteraceae; genus Duganella; species Duganella sp. GW821-FHT07F09. Next base: position 569,552 of record NZ_JBWKQJ010000002.1, read on the forward strand.
CCGAGGACGAGCAGGATGTCGAGGCCGAGCGGATCCTGAAGATATTGCTGACGGAGTGCTCCGTCAAGCAGGCCGCCAACCTGACCGCCCAAATCACCGGCCGCAAGAAAAACGCGCTCTACGACCGCGCGTTGCAGTTAAAAGAAGAAGATTAATCGGAGATCGCGAAGCACGCATCGAGGAGTTCCACGTAGGGCGGATTAGGCGGAACGCCGTAATCGGCCATCTATGAGCAACCCACCCTCAAAACTTACACCCATGATCCTTCTTCTCCAACAACCAAAATAGCGGCGTCAGCAAGTTACCCGGCTGGGTCAGGCAGTCTTTACGCTTGGCCCCCTCCATTTTGGTCGCCAGCTCGCTTGCCGTCTGCTCCGGATAAAGCGGATGGTCATCCAGCTGCGCCACCGGCAATCCCGCCCGCGCCGGATCTTTCTCATTCGCCACTTTGCGCGCCGTCTTGAGCGCCGCGTTCATATCAAACTGTTTGGCTTGCGGCTGCTGCCGCTCCGGATACAGCGGATCGGGCAGATTGCTGGCCGGCGTCGGCGCCGGCAAGGTGATGGCCTGCGACGGCTTGTCTTCCGCCGTGTCCGCTGGCGCCGGCCTGCTGGCGCGGACCACCTCTACTTTCTTTTCTCGCTCGCGTGGCTCAACCTGTTTGACCGGCGGCGGCTCAAGCTTGACGACCGCCGGCGCCGGCGGCCTGGGCGGCGGCACCAGCCACACCGTCATGGTTTCCTTTGGCGGCAGCTCGGCCGGCGTCTGGGGTGCCGTCAGCCGGTAGCCTAAGATCAACAGGAAATGCAAAACCACCGAAACAGCGACGCCCCACACCATGCCCGGCCGCCGCAGCCGCACCGGCTCGCCCAGGTTCAAGCTCGCGCTCATGGTTTTTTAGTTAAGTTATGCATACCTCCGGGATCTTACCTTGAAAAAAACCGGTCGTGGTACATAATGATTTTAATAGGGGCACTTGACGGATACTGGGGCAGCTTGTATTATCTTGCTTCTTCGGAGTGTAGCGCAGCCCGGTAGCGCACCTGGTTTGGGACCAGGGGGTCCAAGGTTCGAATCCTTGTACTCCGACCAGAATCTAAAACCCCCGTTTGATGGCAACGTCAAACGGGGGTTTTTCCATTTGTTTTCCATTTTTAAACCGTATTCATCCCGCAAATTCGGCTGTCGGTCGCATGGGTGCCCGGCACGCAAGTCCGCTCGCTAGAATGCCTTCAGTTCAAACCGGAGGTGGTGCCATGATGTCGTCCAATTTGCCGTTCAACGCCAAAGTGTCCCGCGTCGAGCACGACGCACGGCTGGTGCGCAGATATTTGCTGCAAACGCTGTTGCGCTATCTGTCGGTGACCGCGCTGCTCATCGCCGTGTGCCTGGTGCTTCCCGTGATATTCATTTTCTGGTCGCTGGGCCGCGCGCCCGACGCCGTTAACTGGCTCTATTTCGGTCCGGCGCTTGCGATCTTCGCCGGTTTTTGTCCGGCGACCATTTCGATGGCCTTGCATTACCTCCGGGGGCTGCGCGAGGCCGGCATCGCGTTGACGCCGGAGATGATCTCGTCGCGTCCGCACCTGATGCTGCCCTCGCCGCTCGACCCGCTCAGTACCTATGATTTATGCGCCGAGACGCTGTCCGGCCTCGCGCTTGGCCTGGCGCTCGGATATTCAGGTCCCGCCGCGTTCTGGCACCAGTCTTTCAAGGGCCGGATTTTGCTGGCGCCGTCGCGCATGATGCGGCTCTGGCAAAGCATGGAGGTACGGGTGACCGGCGAGCCGGGACAACAGGCGCAGGTCCACGTTCGGCGCCGTTTTGGGTTGTCGTTCTTCCAGACACAAAAGGGCGAAGCTTGGCGGGAGGTGCAAACGGTGGCGGATTGCCTGCGCGCCGAATTGAAACGCCGCCACCACACGCTGCAACTGGCGCGGCGCGAGCACGAGCTGGAACGCGCGGCCCTGAACGCGAAACTGTCGGCGCTGCAGGCGCAGGCGGAGCCGCATTTTCTGTTCAATACCCTGGCCAACCTCAAATACCTGATCCGCACCGACGGTGACACGGCGCAGTTGATGCTCGATCACTTGGTCGGTTATTTGCAAAACGCGCTGCCGGACATGCGCTCCGCGTCTTCCACCGTGGGACGCGAGCTGGCGCTGGCAGGCGATTATCTGTCCATCATGCAGATAAGGATGGGTGAGCGGCTGCGCTTCCGCATCGACGCCGATGACGCGGTGCGCGCGCTGCCGTTTCCGCCGGCGATGCTGATTTCGCTGGTGGAGAACGCGATAAAACATGGGCTGGAAAGCGCGACCCGTCCCGGCGAGTTGCTGATCCGCGCCACCGTCGATGGCGGCGCGCTGCGGTTGACGGTACGCGACAACGGCGCGGGCCTGAGCGACCAGCCGGGCCAAGGGCTCGGCCTGGCCAACATCCACGAGCGCTTGCAGCTGCTGTATGGCGAGCGGGCGTCGCTGACGGTGGAAGCGCTGGACGATGGCGGCGTCGAGGCCACGCTGTCGGTGCCGTTGCCAGTGCGGGAGGCGGCATGACCAGCGCCTTGATCGTCGAGGACGAGCCGCTGCTGCGCGCCGAGCTGGCGGACCAGTTGGCGATGCTGTGGCCCGAGCTGGAGATCGCGGGACAGGCGGAAAACGGCATCGAGGCGGTGGCGATGCTGGAGGCGCTGCGGCCGGATATTGTTTTCCTCGATATCCAGATTCCAGGCTTGAACGGGCTGGAGGTGGCGCGGCATGTGCCGGAATCGGCGCAGATCGTTTTTGTGACGGCGTATGCGGAACATGCGCTCAACGCCTTCGACGCCGGCGCCGCAGACTATCTGGTCAAGCCTCTTTCAGCGGCGCGCCTGCTGCAAACGGTGAAGCGGTTGAAGAGCCGTGAGAGCCGGGTGGTGGCGCCGGAGGTTTGGGAGCGGTTGTTCGGCAAGGCGGCGGCGCCGGTTTATCTGAAGTGGATCAAGGCGTCGGCCGGCAGTTCGGTGCGGCTGGTGATGGTGAAGGATGTGCAGTTCTTCACGTCGGACGGCAAGTATACGCGGGTGGTGACCGCCACCGGCGACGCGTTGATACGGGTGCCGTTGAAAAGCCTGATCGAGCAGTTGGACCCGGGGCAGTTCGCGCAGGTGCACCGCGGGGCGATCGTCAATCTGGAGGCCATCGAGCGTATCGACCGCGACGGCGCGGCGATGGAGATTCGTTTGAAGGGACGTCCGGAGAGGTTGGCCGTGAGCGAGGCTTTCGCTCGTCAGTTTCGCCAGATGTAGTCGCGGCGGATCACACATGGCGGATTACGCTGCGCTAATCCGCCCTACGTGTCTCCTCGTGACGCGAGCACAAATGACCCACGGAGACACGTAGGGCGGATTAGGCGGAACGCCGTAATCCGCCATGTGTGAGCCGCCGATAGCTTGATTTTTAGTTCGCGCGCTTGGCGGCGATGGCGTTGCCGGCACGGCTGGCGCCTTTGCGGCCGAGGAAGTGCGAGATGAACTGGCCCGCGTCGACCACGATATCGAGGTCGATGCCGGTCTCGATCCCGAGGCCCTGCATCAGGTACAGCACGTCCTCGGTGGCGACGTTGCCGGTCGCGCCCTTGGCGTACGGGCAGCCGCCCAGCCCCGACACCGACGAGTGGTAGATCGAGATGCCCACCTCCAGGCTGGCGTAGATGTTGGCCAGCGCCTGCCCGTACGTGTCGTGGAAGTGCCCCGCCAGGCCGTCGACGCGGAACTCTCGGATCGCGCGCTCCATCACCGCCTGGGTCTTGCGCGGCGTGGCCACGCCGATGGTGTCGGCGATGTCGATCTCGTCGCAGCCCAGGTCGCGCATGCGGCCCACCACGTCGGCCACCGCGTCGAGCGGCACGTCGCCCTGGTACGGGCAGCCGAACGAGCAGCTGATGCTGCCGCGCAGGCGCAGACCGTTGTCCTTGACCGCCTTGGCGACGTCCACGAAGCGGGCGATCGATTCGGCGATCGAGCAGTTGATGTTCTTTTGCGAGAACGCCTCCGACGCCGAGCCGAAGATCACCACTTCATCGGCGCGCGCGGCCAGCGCCGCCGTCAGGCCCTGCATGTTGGGCGTGAGCGCGGAGTAGATCACGCCGCTCTTGCGCGCGATGCCGGCCATGACCTCGGCGCTGGTGGCCATCTGCGGCACCCACTTCGGCGAGACGAAGGACGCCGCCTCGATGTTCTGGAAGCCGGCGCTGGTGAGGCGGTCCACCAGCTCGATCTTGACGGCGGCTGGCACGCTGGCTTTTTCGTTTTGCAGGCCGTCGCGCGGTCCCACTTCAACGATCTTCACTTGCCGGGGCAAACTGTTCATCTTCAATATCCTTGGTTGCGGTCGACGATGTCGGCGACGGGTTCGCCCTTTTCGAGCTTGCGGATTTTCTCGGCGATCTGCTGCACGCTTTCGCGGCGCAGGGTCAGCGCCGAGATGTGCGGCGTGATCGTGATGCGCGGCTCCTGCCAGAACGGGTGCTGCGCCGGCAGCGGCTCATTGCGGAACACGTCCAGCGTCGCGGCGGCGATGTGGCCGGATTTGATCAGCGACAGCAGGTCCGGTTCGGCGATGTGCGCGCCGCGCGCGACGTTGATGATGAAGGCGCCGGCCGGCAGCTTGCCCATGTTGGTGCGGTCGACCAGGTTGGACGTCTCCGGCGTCAACGGCAGCATGCAGACCAGCACCCGGCTGCCGCGCAGGAAGGTGTCCAGTCCATCGCTGCCGTGATAGCACTGTACGCCCGGTACGCGTTTTTCGCTGCGACTCCAGCCGCGCAGCGGGAAGCCGAACGGCGCCAGCGCCTCGAGCACGCGCGTGCCCAGCACACCCATGCCCAGCACGCCGACCGGGAAGTCGCCCTTGGTATGTTGCGGCAAGGGCGCCCATAGACCGGAGCGCGCCTGCGCCTCGTATTCGTCGAAACGGCGGAAGTAGCGCAGCACCGAGTACGTGACGTATTCGGCCATCTGCACCGCCATGCCGGCGTCGCCGAGGCGGATGATGGGCACCTCGCGCGGAATGGCGTCGCCGAAGCGCAGCAGCGCGTCGACGCCGGCGCCGGTGTTGAAGATCGCCTTGACCTGCGCCAGTTCCGGCAGCATGGCTTCGGGCGGCGACCACACCACCGCGTAGTCGCAGGGTTGGCTGGTTTCGCCGGCGTGCCAGATCTCGAATTCCGCCTCGGGCAGGAATTTGGTGAAGTCCTTGATCCACGGCTCGGTCTTGCCGTCCGCGCGATGTAGAAGAATGCGCATGATGATCTCCCTGATCTCTCTTACGCCGTCTTGAACGCCAGCAGCGGTGCGCCATCGGCCACCTGGTCGCCAACGCCGTAGAGGATGTCATCGACCACCCCATCGTGCGGCGCGGCGATGGTGTGTTCCATTTTCATGGCTTCCATGATGACGAGGGCGTCCCCTTTCTTCACTTCCTGGCCTTTGGCGGCCAGCACCGCGACCACCTTGCCCGGCATCGGCGCGGTCAGGCGGCCGCCTTCGGCCTCGGTCTCGCCGGCGTGGGCCATCGGGTCGTTGTAGGTCAATTGGTAGTGCGCGCCGCCGGTGAAGACGTGCAGCACGTCGCCGTCGCGGCGCACCGCGCCGTGCACCGCCTGGTCGCCCAGCTTGATGCTGTAGCCGTCGGCGCCCTCGGACGTGAGGCCGAGGGCTTCGGGCTGTGCGCCCGCGCCCACGCTGAACAGCCAGCCGTCGGCGCGGTAGCTGACGTGGGCGGTGTAGGGCTGGTCGCTGGCGAATTCGTCGCTGAACGACAGCGCGCGCAGGTACGGCTGGTTCATGCGCCAGCCCAGGGCCAGGCCCCACGGATCGGCGGGGTTGGCGCGCGATTGCGCGGCGGCGCTTTGCTTTTCGGTGGCGATCAACGACACCACGGCCAGGGCCAGCGCGGCTTTCGGCGCGGCTTGCGGCGCCGGGAACAGGCTGTGCTGATTACGTTCGATCAGGCCGGTGTCCAGATCGGCGGTGGAGAAGGCCTGGCCTTCGACCAGGCGCTTGAGGAAGGCGATGTTGGTCGCCAGGCCGACCACCTGGTATTCGGACAGCGCCTGCGCCATGCGGGCCAGCGCCTGTTTGCGGTCCGCGCCCCAGACGATCAACTTGGCGATCATCGGGTCGTAGAACGGCGAGATGGCGTCGCCGGCGCGCACGCCGGAATCGATGCGCACGCCGGCCGGCACGCTGGCCGCGCCGCCAAGCTCGAAGGAGACGGCGTCCGGCGTGGCCAGATGGCGCAGGGTGCCGATCGACGGCAGGAAGCCTTTTTCCGGATTCTCGGCGTAGACGCGCGCCTCGATGGCGTGGCCGTTGATGGCCAGTTCGTGCTGCTGTTTCGGCAGCGGTTCACCGGCGGCCACGCGCAACTGCCACTCCACCAGGTCGGTCCCGGTGATCATCTCCGTGACCGGGTGCTCGACTTGCAGGCGGGTGTTCATCTCCATGAAGTAGAACGAGCCGTCCTGGTTGGCGATGAACTCCACCGTGCCGGCGCCGACGTAGCCGACCGCCTTGGCGGCGGCCACCGCCGCCTCGCCCATGGCGGCGCGGCGTTCGACCGTCATGTTCGGCGCGGGCGCTTCCTCCAAAACCTTCTGGTGACGGCGCTGCACCGAGCAATCGCGCTCGAACAGGTAGATGCAGTTGCCGAGGGTGTCGGCGAAGACCTGGATTTCGATGTGGCGCGGACGCTGGAGGTATTTCTCCGCCAGCACCTTGTCGTCGCCGAAGGAGCTGATCGCCTCGCGCTTGCAGGAGGCCAGCGCGTCCTTGAACTGCGCCGAGTTCTCGATCACGCGCATGCCCTTGCCGCCGCCGCCGGCCGAGGCCTTGAGCAGCACCGGGTAGCCGATCTTGTCGGCCTGCGTGTGCAGGAAGTCGGCGTCCTGCTGTTCACCGTGATAGCCCGGCACCAGCGGCACGTTGGCCTTCTCCATCAGCGACTTGGCGGCGGACTTGGAGCCCATCGCGCGCATCGCCGATGCCGGCGGGCCGATGAAGACCATGCCCGCCTCTGCGCAGGCGTCGGCGAAGGCGGCGTTCTCCGACAGGAAGCCGTAGCCGGGATGGATCGCCTGCGCGCCGGTGGCCTTGGCGACGGCGATGATCTTGTCGCCGCACAGGTAGCTCTCCTTGGCGGCGGCGGGGCCGATCAGCACCGCTTCGTCGCAGACGGCGACGTGCTTGGCGTTGGCGTCGGCCTCGGAGTAGACGGCGACGGTTTTAATGCCCATGCGGCGAGCGGTGGCGGCGACCCGGCAGGCGATCTCGCCACGGTTTGCGATCAGGATTTTGGTGAACATTTTTGTCTCCCTCTGTTTTATATTTTTAACCCCGGTCCGGTCCTGGGGGGCGTACCCAAATTTTGTTTTCGATCCCGATCCCGGCCTGGGTACGTGCCGAAATCTACATCACGTAGGGCGGATTAGCGCAGCGTAATCCGCCAAGCTCCGTCGGCGGCTCATGGCGGATTACGGCGTTCCGCCTAATCCGCCCTACGGTTCGACGTGATCGTCAATCAGCAGCCGCACTTCTCTTTCGGCGCCGAATCCAGCACGGCGCCACGGGTTTTGAGGCCCAGCTTCGCCAGCAGGTTGCGGTCGTCCTCCGCTTCCGGATTCTCGGTCGTCAGCAGCTTGTCGCCGTAGAAGATCGAGTTGGCGCCGGCCATGAAGCACATGGCCTGCACCGCTTCGCCCATCTGGCGGCGCCCCGCCGACAGGCGCACGCGCGCCTTCGGCATCGTGATGCGGGCGACGGCGATGGTGCGCACGAATTCGAACGGGTCCAGCGGATCCATGCCGTACAGCGGCGTGCCTTCGACCTGCACCAGGTGGTTGACCGGCACCGATTCCGGATACGGGTTCAGGTTGGCCAGCTGCGCGATCAAGCCGGCGCGCTGCAGGCGCGTCTCGCCCATGCCGACGATGCCGCCGCAGCAGACCTTCAGGCCCGCTTCACGGATGCGGCCCAGGGTGTCCAGGCGGTCCTGGTATTCGCGGGTCGAGATGACGTTGTCGTAGAACTCGGGCGCGGTGTCCAGGTTGTGGTTGTAGTAATCCAGGCCGGCGTCCTTCAGGCGCTGCGCCTGGCTTTCCTCCAGCATGCCCAGCGTGGCGCAGGTTTCCAGGCCGAGGGCCTTCACTTCGCGCACCATCTCCTCGACCTTGTCCATGTCGCGTTCCTTCGGGCTGCGCCAGGCGGCGCCCATGCAGAAGCGGGTGGCGCCGTTGTCCTTGGCCTGGCGGGCCGCGTCGAGCACCGTGTCGATGTCGAGGATCTTCTTGGCCTCGACGCCGGTGTCGTAGCGCGCCGCCTGCGGGCAGTAGCCGCAGTCCTCCTCGCAGCCGCCGGTCTTGATCGACAACAGCGTGGCCAGTTCGACGTCGCCGTCGGGGAAGTTGAGGCGGTGCGTTTGCTGGGCCTTGAACATCAGGTCGTTGAACGGCAGGTCGAACAGCGCCATCACGTCTTCCAGCGGCCAGGTCGCCGCCGGCGGCAGGGTGATCGCGGCGGTCGGGCGGTGCAGGGCGACGGTTTTAGGTTCTTGGAGAGTGGTTAGGGACATCGTGTTTCCTTCTTCGTTCAAAGTTTGTTCCGGGTTGGCCAGTTGGGCAACTCGGTAAAATCGATATGGGCGGCGGCGGCTTCCGCGCTCGGGTGCTCCAGGCGCGGGATGCGTCCCAGCAGCGGCGCGTCGATGCGCTGCGCCAGCGCGGCGACGTTTTCGTCGGCGAAGGCCATGTCGGCCTGGGTTTCGTTGGCGATCCAGCCGATCACGGTCAGGCCGCGCGATTCGATCGCCTCGACCGTCAGCAGCGCGTGGCTGATGCAGCCGAGCCGCAGACCGACCACCAGCACCACCGGCAGCGCGAGCTGCTCGGCCAGGTCGGCGGTGTCGAATTCGTCGTTGAGCGGCACGCGGAAGCCGCCCACGCCTTCTACCACCACGGCGTCGGAGGCGGCGTTGATTTCGACATAGGCCGCCAGGATCGGTACCGGCGAAATGACGATGCCTTCGAGTGCGGCGGCGATGTGCGGCGCGGCCGGCTCCTTGAGCAGGAATGGCGTGGTGATGGTCGGCAGCAGGTGGACGTTGCCGGCGGCGGCCAGCTGGTCGCAGTCGTCGTTGTGCCACTCGCCGTCGCGCAGCTCCGCGCCAGCGGCCACCGGCTTCATGCCGCAGGCGCGCACGCCCGCCTTCACCAGCGCGTGCAGCATCGCCGAGGAGACCAGGGTCTTGCCGATTTCCGTGTCGGTGCCGGTGACGAAGCAGCAAAAGCGCGGCGGCAGGCCGCCGGCCAGCACCGCCGGCCGCACCTCGGGCTCCTGCTCCAGTACATCGTCGACCGCTGGCGCGTCGGACGGTATGTCGACTGCTATGACGGGATCATCGAGACTCATCTGACGTCCTTTCCGGGGGCATCCAAATCATTCAGCGCGGTTATCAACTGCGCCACTTCCATGCTGCTATGGGCCGCCGACAGCGTCACCCGCAGGCGCGATGTGCCTGGTGCGACGGTGGGCGGACGGATGGTGCCGACCCACAGCCCCCGTTCGTACAGGGCCGCGCCGGCGCGCATGGTCTCGGCATTATCGCCGATCAGGATAGGTTGGATCGCCGTCATCGACGGCAAACGCCGCCAGCGACGCAGTTTGAGCCCAACCTGGCCATCGTCCAATTGTGCCACCAATGCGGCCAGGTGCGCGCGCCGTTTTATGCCTTCCTGACCCTCGATGAGCTCAATGCTGGTCAGCAGGGCGTGCGCCAGCGCCGGCGGCGTGGCGGTGGTGAAGATGTAGGGCCGGGCCTTCTGGATCAGCGTCTCGATCACCGTCTCGTGCGCGGCCACGAAGGCGCCGCCGACGCCTGCGGCCTTGCCCAGGGTGCCCATGTAGACCAGGTAGGGAGAGCGCAGGTTGAAATGCTCCAGCGCGCCGCGTCCGTGGTGGCCCAGGGTGCCGAAGCCGTGGGCGTCGTCGATCACCAGCCAGGCGCCGTGTCGTTCGCACAACGCGAGAAGGGCCGGCAGCGGTGCCAGGTCGCCGTCCATGCTGAAGACGCTGTCCGTCACTACCAGCTTGGTAGCGGCGTTGCTGGCCGCGAGCATGGCGCCCAGCGCCTCCAGGTCGGCGTGCGGGTAGACGGCGACCTTGGCGCGCGACAGGCGGGCGCCGTCGATCAGCGACGCGTGGTTGAGCGATTCGGAGAAGATCTCGGCCTCGCGGTCGCCGGCGGTCAGGCCGGTGATGACGGCAAGGTTGGCCATGTAGCCGGTGCAGAAGGTCAGCGCGCGCGCAGACTCCAGGTGCGCGCCGACGAATTCGGCCAGGCGGTCCTCCAGCATCGCGTGGGCGCGGACATGGCCGCTGATCATGTGCGAGGCGCCACTGCCGACGCCATAGATCGCCGCGCCTTCCTGCAGCGCGAGCTTGAGCTTGGGGTGGTTGGCCAGGCCCAGATAGTCGTTGCTGCAGAAGGCCAGCAGCTGGCGGCCGTCGACCGAGACGCGGGCGCCGCAGGGCGTGTCGACGGTGCGGCGCTTGCGGATCAGGCTTTGCTCGTCGAGCGCCCGCAACTGCTGCGTGAGTTGATTCAGAAGCTTCATCGTCAGCCCGCCATCGTTTTGTCGAACACGGCCAGCGTGTTGGCGGCCAGGCCATCGATTTCGACGTCGTTCAGGATATACGGCGGCATCATGTAGACGGTGGCGCCGATGGGGCGCATCAGCAATTCATGCTCGACCGCCGTGGCGAAGAAGCGGCGCGAAAAGTCCGGCGAGGCGCCGATGGCGTCGAAGGCCCAGATCATGCCGCGCTGGCGGAAGTTGCGCACCTGCTTGTGCCGCGCCAGCGGTTGCAGCGCCACCGTCAGGCGCGCCGCTTTGGCCTTGTTGGTCTCGAGGACATCGTCCTCTTCGAAGATTTGCAAGGTCGCCAGCGCGGCGCGGCAGGCCAGCGGGTTGCCGGTGTACGAGTGCGAGTGCAGGAAGCCGCGCGTGACGTCGCTGCTGTAGAAGGCCTGGTAGATGTCGTCGCGCGTCATCACCAGCGACAGCGGCAGGTAGCCGCCGCTGATGCCCTTGGACAGGCACAGGAAGTCCGGCCAGATGGCGGCCTGCTCGCAGGCGAAGAAGGTGCCGGTGCGGCCGCAGCCGACGGCGATTTCATCGAGTATCAGGTGCACCTGGTGGCGGTCGCACAGTTCGCGCACCAGCTTGAGGTACAGCGGGTCGTGCATCGCCATGCCGGTGGCGCATTGCACCAGCGGCTCGATGATGATGGCGGCGATCTTGTCGGCCTTTTCGACGAACAGGCGTTCGACGTCGTCGGCGGCGCGGCGCGCCATGTCTTCCGCCGTCTCACCTTCTGCGGCGTTGGCATTGCGGGCGTCCGGCGACATCACCGTCTGCGAGGCGCGCAGCAGCGGGCCGTAGGCGTCCTTGAACAGCGCGACGTCGGTGACGGCCAGCGCGCCGATGGTCTCGCCGTGGTAGCTGCCCTTGAGGCAGACGAATTCCTGCTTGCCGGCCTTGCCGTTGTTGCGCCACGAGTGGAAGCTCATTTTGAGCGCGATTTCCACCGCCGAGGCGCCGTCGCTGGCGTAGAAGCTGTGGCCCAGCACATGGCCGGTCAGCGCCGATAGTTTTTCCGATAGTTCGATCACCGGTTCGTGCGTGAAGCCGGCCAGCATGGCGTGTTCCAGCGTGTCCAGCTGGTCCTTGAGCGCGGCGTTGATGCGCGGGTTGGCGTGGCCGAACAGGTTGACCCACCAGGAGCTGATCGCGTCCAGGTAGCGGCGGCCTTCGTGGTCGTACAGCCACGCGCCCTTGCCCCGGCTGACCGGGATCAATGGGACAGGGTTGTCCAACTGCGCGTGGTGCTGCATCTGCGTGCATGGGTGCCATACGCTGCGCAGGCTGCGTGCCACCCATTCGCTTTGTGTTTTGTCTTGCAAGGAAACTCCGATTTCTTTAATGCGTCAGCCAGTTCGGCTTGCGCTTTTCCAGGAACGAGGCCACGCCTTCGCGGCCCTGCTCCGATGCGCGGATATGCGCGATGCGTTCGGCGGTATCGGCCAGCAGCGCGTCGTCGACGGTTTGCCCGACGACGTCGCGCACCAGCGCCTTGGCCTGGCGCACCGCGTTCGGGCTGTTGTTGACCAGCGACTTGACGATCTCCGCCACCTTGGCGTCGAGCGCGTCGGCGGCCACCACCTCGTGGGCGAAGCCGATGCGCAGCGCTTCGCGCGCGCAGAAGCGCTCCGCCGTCAGGAAGTAGCGGCGCGACGCGTTCTCGCCCATGGCCTTGATCACGTAGGGCGAAATGGTCGCCGGGATCAGTCCCAGTTTCACTTCGCTCAGGCAGAAGTTGGCCTCGTCGACCGCGACGATGATATCGCAGGCGGCCACCAGGCCCATGCCGCCGGCGTAGCAATCGCCCTGCACCTTCGCCACCACGGGCTTGGGGCACAGGTAGATCGTGCGCAGCATCTCCGCCAGTTGCAGGGCGTCGGCATGGTTTTCGGCGTGCGTGTAGCCCGCCATTTTTTTCATCCAGTTCAAATCGGCGCCGGCGCAGAAGGCCGGGCCGTTCGCGGCCAGCACGATCGCGCGCAAGTCGTCGTCGGCACCAAGCTCGCGGAAGGCGCGCGTGAGTTCGGCGATGGTCTCTTCGTTGAAGGCGTTGCGCGTGTCCGGCCGGTTCAGCGTGACGGTGGCGGTTTTTCCTTCGTGTGCGATGCCAAGTGTGTTGAAAGCCATGCCTACTCCTTGATTGCGTACTTGATTTCGGTCGGCATGCCGATCGATTTGAGAAAGCGTTCGGTCTCCGGCAGCCAGATCGGCACGCCGTCCCCGCTCAGCACCATCGTGTGCGCGTCTTTTTTGAACGGTCCGAAGGCCACCAGTTGGGCCTTGCCGCCGGCGCCGGTGTAGGCCGCGTACAGATCCTCGGCCAGCTTGGGGCCGAAGTGGGCGTCGTTGGCGCCGTAGAACCACAGGGTCGGCACCTTGCTGCGCGCGCCGTAGGCCTTGAAGGCGTCGACCAGCGCGCCCTGCCAGTCGCATTTGGAGCGGCTGTTGACGCCACCGGCGAAGTTGATCACGCCGCGCACGCCGCTGATATTGTGGCTGCCGGCGGCGATGGCCGTCAGGCCGCCGTGCGACTGGCCGGCGAGCAGCACGTGGGTTTGATCCGCCCATGGCTGCTTCATCGCGTATTGCATGGCGAAGAACAGCGAATTGGCCTGGTCGTCGCCGTTTTTCTCGGCCCGGCAGTGGGAGTTGACGTAGATGCCGCCCGAGCCGGCGAAGCCGAGCCGCATCGGGATGACGACCGCGTAGCCGCGCCGGATGAACTGCTTCGACAGCACGACGTAGCGCGCGCGTTCCTGCTGGTGGGCGTCGGCGCCGCCCGATTTACCGTGGTTCATGAACAGCACCGGGAACGGGCCGTTGCCCGGTGGTTTGAAGATCGTCGTTTGCAGGGTGATCGTGTCGCCGCCGATGGTGGCGGGGACGTCGACCACCTGCTCGCCCATGCGCTTGTCGACCAGCGGCAGCGACTGCCCGGGCGCCGTCAGCGGCTGCAGCATCGTCACCTGCGTGTGCTCCTGCGCGCCGGCGCGGGCGCACGCCAGGACGCAAAGCATCGCGGCCAGACGGTGACGGGGTTGCAGTCGATGGCGCATGGTCGTCGTCACATCCTGAAGACACCGAATTTGGTGTCGGGGATTTCGGCGTTGAGCGCGGCCGACAGGCCCAGGCCCAGCACCATGCGGGTGTCGGCCGGGTCGATGACGCCGTCGTCCCACAGGCGCGCGGTGGCGTAGTAGGGGTGGCCCTGGTGCTCGTACTGGTCCTTGATCGGCTGCTTGAAGGCCGCTTCCTCGTCGGCCGACCACGAACCGCCCTTGCCCTCGATGCCGTCGCGCTTGACGGTGGCCAGCACCGACGCCGCCTGGTCCCCGCCCATGACGGAGATGCGCGCGTTGGGCCACATCCACATGAAGCGCGGGGAGAACGCGCGGCCGCACATGCCGTAGTTGCCCGCGCCGAAGCTGCCGCCGATGATGACGGTGAACTTGGGCACGGCGGCGGTGGCGACGGCGGTGACCATCTTGGCGCCATTGCGGGCGATGCCTTCGTTTTCGTATTTGCGCCCGACCATGAAGCCGGTGATATTTTGCAGGAACACCAGCGGGATCTTGCGCTGCGCGCACAGCTCGATGAAGTGGGCGCCCTTCAGCGCCGATTCCGAGAACAGGATGCCGTTGTTGGCGATGATGCCGACCTTCATGCCGAAGATGTGGGCGAAGCCGCAGATCAGGGTGGTGCCGTAGCGCGCCTTGAATTCATCGAACTCGCTGCCGTCGACGATGCGGGCGATCACCTCGCGCACGTCGAACGGCTTGCGGGTGTCGACCGGGATCACGCCGTACAGTTCCCCGGTGGCGTATTTCGGTTCTTCCGCTTCGCGCAACGCGCCCTGTCGCGGCTTGGTGCGGTTCAGATTCGAGACGATGGTGCGCGCCAAGGACAGCGCGTGCAGGTCGTTCTGCGCCAGATGGTCGGCCACGCCGGACAGGCGGGTGTGGACGTCGCCGCCGCCCAGGTCCTCGGCCGTCACCACCTCGCCGGTGGCCGCCTTCACCAGCGGCGGACCGCCGAGGAAGATCGTACCCTGGTCCTTGACGATGATCGATTCGTCGCTCATGGCCGGCACGTAGGCGCCGCCTGCCGTGCAGGACCCCATGACGACGGCGATCTGCGGGATGCCCTTGGCCGACAGGTTGGCCTGGTTGTAGAAGATGCGGCCGAAGTGGTCGCGGTCGGGAAAGACGTCGTCCTGGTTGGGCAGGTTGGCGCCGCCCGAGTCGACCAGGTAGATGCACGGCAGGTTGTTCTGGTCGGCGATCTCCTGCGCGCGCAGGTGCTTCTTGACCGTCATCGGGTAGTAGGTGCCGCCCTTGACGGTGGCGTCGTTGCAGACGATGACGCACTCCTGGCCCGCCACGCGGCCGATGCCGGTGATGATGCCGGCCGCCGGTGCGGCGTCGGCGCCGGTGGCGTCCTGGTACATGCCGTAGGCGGCCATCTGCGACAGTTCGAGGAAGGGCGTGCCGGGATCGAGCAGCATTTGCACGCGGTCGCGCGGCAGCAGTTTGCCGCGGGCGACGTGCTTGGCCGACGCCGCCTCGCCGCCGCCGGCGGCGATTTTCGCGACCTTGGCGCGCAGGTCGTCGACGACGGCCCGCATGGCGGCGGCGTTGGCCTTGAAGTCCTCGCTGCGGGGATTGAGCTTGCTTTCGATCTGCGGCATTGTTTTTCCTTTGTGCGCGTGGTCTCGCACGCGTCGTGATGATTATTCGGGAAAACTACCGTCAACGTAGAACCAGCGCGGACCGCCCTCGGCCGGCTCGCGCACGAAGTTGCTGATCTCGTGCAGGCGCTGCGCCTTGCCGTTGACCTTGAACCGGGCGACGAATTCGACCGTGTCGCGGTTCGGATCTATTGCATCAGGTGCAACTTCTGCTTTACGTTGACGTAAACGTAAAGCAGATTTTACCTCAAGTCCGAGCCATTGCAATTTTTCTTCGTCGCTCATGATCGGCTCGGCCGGGCGGGTGCTGGCGTGCCAGGTGGCCAGCAGGTAGGGCTCGTCGCGCAGGCCATAGGCGGTATAGCGCGAGCGCATCAGCGTTTCGGCGGTGGGCGGGATGGCGGCGCCCGCGATATAGGGGCCGCAGCAGGCCGCGAGGGACGGGCCGCCGCAAGGGCAGCCGGC
Source organism: Duganella sp. GW821-FHT07F09 (assembly GCF_059418705.1). Lineage (NCBI taxonomy): Bacteria > Pseudomonadati > Pseudomonadota > Betaproteobacteria > Burkholderiales > Oxalobacteraceae > Duganella > Duganella sp. GW821-FHT07F09. Next base: position 585,384 of record NZ_JBWKQJ010000002.1, read on the forward strand.
TGGCGCGGCGGACTTCTTGGACATGGATGGCAGGACGGGCTGGTGTGACAAGCCAGCATTATCCGCCAAATAGGCCGCCCGCGCACCGCCGCGAGTTACGCCGGCGGCACTAAATATCGCGTTTTTACAGCCTCGCGGGCGCACGGGCTTGCGTATCGCTATTACACTAGAGGGGTTAGGAGAAACAAATGAGCCAGAGTGGTTTTGAATTCAAGGCGGACGCCAACGACAGTTCGCCGCTGTACATGCAGATTGCGCGGAAATTGAGCGACGATGTGCATAACGGCCGCTACCAGGTCGACCAGGCGCTGCCGTCCGAGCGGGCGTTGTCGGAGTTGCTCAACGTCTCGCGGGTGACCGCGCGCAAGGCGATCGACCAATTGGTCGACCAGGGCCTGGTGGTGCGCCGGCGCGGCTCGGGCAACTACATCGCGCCGCGCATCGAGCAGCCGTTGTCGAACCTGACCAGTTTTTCGGAGCAGTTGCAGCAGCGCGGCCACGTGCCGGGCTCGCGCTGGCTCAAGCGGGCGATCGTCACGCCCACGCCCGAGGAGCAACTGAGCCTGGGCCTGTCGCCGTATTCGAAGGTGGCGCGGCTCGAGCGCCTGCGGCTGGCCGACGACGTGGTCATGGCCTACGAGGTCAGCGTGCTGCCGCAGACGGTGCTCAACGACCCGAACGCGGTCGGCGCCTCGTTGTACCAGTATCTGGACAGCATCGGCCAGTCGCCGGTGCGGGCGCTGCAGCACATCCGCGCGATGAACGCCTCGGCCGACCTGGCGCGCCAGCTGGGCGTGCCCGAGGGGCAGGCGGTGTTGTACATTACGCGTATCGCCTATCTGGAATCGGGCGAGGCGATGGAGTTGACGCATTCATATTGTCATAGCGACCATTACGACTTCGTCGCCGAGATGCGCCGCGCCACCTGACCCCGCCCTCTCTTTATTTATGCTGAAAACCGAGACGCCGAGTACGCAGCACCCCGAACTGGACCGGTACCCGGTGGACTTGCTGGTCGACGCGTTGATCGACGACCAGGCGCACGCGGTGCGGGCGGTGCAGGCGGCGGCGCCGGCCATCGGCGCGGCCGTCGAGGCGATGACGCCGCGCATCGCCGGCGGCGGGCGCCTGATCTATGTCGGCGCCGGCACCTCCGGCCGGCTGGGCATCCTCGACAGCGTCGAACTGTTCCCTACTTTTTCCTGGCCGCACCAGCGCGCCGTGGCCCTGCTCGCCGGCGGCCTGGGCGCGATGTTCGAGGCGGTCGAGGGCGCCGAGGACGACCGCGCCAAGGGCGCGGCCGACCTGCGGCTGCTGTATCCGGGCTTTAACGACGTGGTGCTGCTGGTGGCCGCGTCCGGCACCACGCCCTATGTGCTGGGCGCGCTGCAGGCGGCGCGCACGGTGGGCGCCTTGACGGTGGGCATCGCCAACAATGCCGGCACGCCGTTGGCGGCCGGGGCCGACGTCGGCATCGTGCTCGACACGGGGCCGGAAGTGATTTCGGGCAGCACCCGGCTCAAGGCGGGCACGGCGCAAAAGATCGTGCTCAACACCTTGTCGAGCGCGTTGATGGTGCGGCTGCACAAGGTCTACGGCAATCTGATGGTCGATGTGCAGGCCAATAACACCAAGCTGGTCGAGCGCGCCATCCTGCTGACCATGCACGCCACCGGCGCCGACGCCGACGCCGCGCGCGGCGTGCTGGAGCAATGCCATTTCCAGGTTAAAGTGGCGATTGTCGCGCTCCTCAAAAAGCTGGGCGTCGAGCAGGCGCAGGCGCTGCTGGAGGCGGCGCAGGGCGACGTGCGCGCCGCGCTGCGGTAGCGGCCTGGACCACTACTCCTTCACCATCATGCTTGAAAAACTGACCTCATTGATGCTGCGCCACGCGCCCGCCGATGGCATGCACGATTGCGCCCTGCCCGGCGTGACCTTGATCCGCTCATCCACGCCGACCACCCCGATGCCGGCGGTCTACGAACCCTCGATTTGCGTGATGGCGCAGGGGAGCAAGCAGGTGTTGGCGGGCGAGCAGATATTGAATTACGACAGCGCACGCTATCTGATCGCGGCGGTGGACGTGCCGGCCGTCGGCGCGGTGACCGAGGCCACGCCGGAGCGGCCTTATTTGTGCGTGTATTACCGGTTCAACCGGCCGGAGTTGACCAAGCTGGCGTTGAAAGTCGACGCCGCCGCACGGCAGGATGGGATATCTGGTCCGGTGCGCGGGCTGGCGGTCCACGACACGACGCCGCGGCTGGTGGATGCGTTCACCCGGCTGGTGGAGCTGCTCGACACGCCGGCCGATATCGAGGCCCTGGCGCCGTTGATCGAGCAGGAAATCATCTACCGGCTGGCCACCGGTCCGGCGCGCGCCGTGATGCATCACATCGCCACCGGCGACCGCAGCCTGAACCAGGTGTCGCGGGCCATCGGCTGGATCAAGGACCATTACCGCGAGCCGATCACAATCGATATCCTGGCCGAGCAGGCCGGTATGAGCCCGTCGTCGCTGCATGCGCATTTCAAGTCGATCACCCACTTGAGCCCGATCCAGTACCGCGCGCGGTTGCGCTTGCAGGAGGCCCGCAGGCTGATGGTGGCCGAGGGCATGGACGCGGCGCAGGCGGCTTTTAAGGTCGGCTATGACAGCGCGTCGCAGTTCAGCCGCGAGTATGGGCGCCTGTATGGCGAGGCGCCGGCCACCGATGCCAGCCGGCTGCGGGGCCGGGCCGCGATATTGTGACGTGGCAGGGATCTGTGAAAAGCTCCTGAGACACGTAGGGCGGATTAGGCGGAACGCCGTAATCCGCCACTGCGTGCGCCGCCGGCGGCCCACCCATGGCGGATTACGCTGCGCTAATCCGCCCTACGTGTTTCCGTGGTTTTTCGTGGTGCGGTGTTCCGTGCTTTCCGAGGTGCGGGTCATGCCTTGTACCCGGTGGCGACGATGTAGCACTGGAAGGCGAACGAGGCGGCCGCCGCCAGCAGCGCCCGCGCGGCCCACAGTTTGCCGCCGAAGTTCAGGCCGGGACGCTTGGCCAGCGTGCCCCGGTAGGCGCGGTAGCCAAGATACATGTTCAATGGACCGAACAGGAAGATGGTCACCATCAGGAACATCAGCGGGTAGGACAGGAAGATCAGCAAAAAAGTCAGCAGGTACATGATTTGGCGCGGTTCGGTTGCGTTCTGGGCGTTGTGTGCGTATGGTAACTGCCGTGAGCATAACAGCAGCGGCCGCCGCGAAAGGAAGTATGAAGTCAGCGCAACAACGCAACCCGTGGAGCTGGGTGCCCAGCATTTCCTTCAGCCAGGCCGTGCCCTACGTCGCGGTGATGATGCTGTCGACGGTGATGTACAAGAACCTGGGCATCTCGAACACCGATCTGGCGTTCTATACCGCCTGGCTGTACCTGCCGTGGGTGATCAAGCCGCTGTGGTCGCCCCTGGTCGAGCTGGTCGGCACCAAGCGGCGCTGGATCGTGCTGCTGCAGTTGTCGACGGGCGCGTCGCTGGCGTGCGTGGCGCTGACCCTGCACCTGCCGCAATTCTTCGCGCTGAGCCTGGCCGTGCTGTGGCTGATGGCGTTCAGCTCGGCCACCCACGATATCGCCTCCGACGGCTATTACATGCTGGGCCTGCCGACCCAGCGCCAGCAGGCCGCCTTCGTCGGCGTGCGCAGCGCCTTCTACAAGCTGGCGATGATCGCCGGCCAGGGCGGCATCGTCTACATGGCCGGCGAGTTGATCAAGTCCAGCGGCGATCCGGCCTGGGCCTGGTCGGTGGTGTTCGGCGTGATGTCGGCGCTGTTCCTGCTGCTGTGCGCCTACCACCATTTTGTTTTGCCGCGTCCCGACTCGGACCGCAGCCATGCCGGCGGCGGCGCGCTGTGGACCGATTTTATCAACACCTTCCGCAGCTTTTTCCAGAAACCGGGCATAGGCGCCATCCTCGGCTTCCTGCTGCTGTACCGGCTGGGCGAGGCGCAACTGCTCAAAATGGCGGCGCCGTTCCTGCTCGATCCGCGCGACCAGGGCGGCCTGGGCTTGACGACGTCGGAGTTCGGCCTGGTCTACGGCACCATCGGCGTGTGCGCGCTGGTGCTGGGCGGCCTGGCCGGCGGCGTGGTCATTTCGCGCTTTGGACTCAAGCGCGCGCTGTGGCCGATGGTGTTCATCATGCACGTGCCGGACCTGGTGTTCGTCTACCTGGCGACGGCGTTGCCGACCGATATCGTGCTCATTTCGGCCTGCCTGGCGGTCGAGCAGTTCGGCTACGGCTTCGGCTTCGCCGCCTTCATGCTGTACATGATTCTGGTGGCCGACGGCGAACACAAGACCGCCCATTACGCGATCTGCACCGGTTTCATGGCGCTGGGCATGATGTTGCCGGGTATGGTCAGCGGCTGGATACAGGACCACCTCGGTTACCAAAACTTTTTCATCTGGGCATGTATTTCGACCTTGCCGGCGTTTTTTATGACGGCCAGGGTGACCATCCCGGCTGAATTCGGTAAGAAATAAGCGATAAGAAACACGCGTGCCCGGTATTACAATACTAGGCTCAACTGTATCGGGGAATGGTTTTGGTTTTTAATGCAAAGAAACGGCTGACCTTGACCGCCGGCGTGGCCGGCGTCATGGCGGCGCTGCTGGAGGGTTGTTCAAGCACGCCGACGGCGCCCGGCGCCGATGGCGCCACCCCGCCGCCGCCCGGCGCGCCGCGCCAGCCCGGCGCCATCGCGCCGCCGCCGGCGCCGCCGTTCGATCCGAACATGCCGCCGCCGGCGCCGCGCGAGTTCCGCGCGGCCTGGGTGTCGACCGTCGCCAACATCGACTGGCCCAGCCGCAGCAACCTGAGTTCGGAGAAGCAGCAGGCCGAGGCCGTCGCCATCCTGGAGCGTTGCAAGGCGCTGAACCTGAACGCCATCGTGCTGCAGGTGCGCCCGAGCGCCGACGCCATCTATCCGTCCGAGCTCGAGCCGTGGTCGGAGTTCCTGACCGGCCAGCAGGGCCGCGCGCCCAAGGGCGGCTACGATCCGCTGCAGTTCTGGATCGAGCAGGCGCACGCGCGCGGGCTCGAGTTGCACGCGTGGTTCAATCCCTACCGCGCCCGCCACGCGACGGCCAAGTCGGCGCTGGCGCGCAACCACATCGCCAACACCAACCCGGAGGCGGTCAAGACCTACGGCCGCTATCTGTGGATGGACCCGGGCGAGTCGGCCGCCTCGCAGCGCACGCTCGACGTCATCCTCGACGTGGTGCGCCGCTACGACATCGACGGCGTGCATATCGACGATTATTTCTATCCGTATCCGATCGACACGCCCAACGCGGCCGGCCCCGAGGGCGTGGCGCTGGACGGGGGCGGCGCGGGCGGCAAGCAGGAGCTGGAATTCCCGGACCAGCCGTCGTGGCAGCGCTATCTGCTGGGCGGCGGCACCTTGGACCGGCCGCACTGGCGGCGCCAGAACGTCAATTCGTTGGTCCAGGCGCTGTACATCGGCATTCACAAGGAAAAGAGCTGGGTGCGCTTCGGCATCAGCCCGTTCGGCATCGGCCGCCCGGACCGGCGCCCGGCCGGCATCGTCGGCTTCAGCCAGTACGACAAGCTGTACGCGGACGCCGAGCTGTGGCTCAACAACGGCTGGCTCGACTATCTTGCACCGCAGCTGTACTGGCCGGTGGCGCAGGCGCCGCAGGCGTTCGACGTGCTGCTCGACTACTGGCTGGCGCAGAACACGCGCGCGCGCCACGTCTGGCCGGGGCTCTACACCAGCCGCATCGACAACACCGCCAAGACGTTCGCGCCGGAGGAGATCGTTAAGCAGATCGGCGTCACGCGCAGCCGCGCCGGCGCCCGCGGCCACCTGCACTTTTCGATCGCCGCGTTGATGGAGAACCGCAAGGGCATCACCGACCAGCTCAAGGCGCGCACCTACCAGGCGCCGGCGCTGTCGCCGGCCACGCCGTGGCTGGGGGCCGAGGCGCCGGCCGCGCCGAGCGCCACCGCCCGGCGCGAATCGCAGGGTGTGGGGCTGCGCCTGGCGGCCGGGGACGGCAAGCCGGTGACGCATTATGCGATCTGGAGCCGCTACGGCACGGAGTGGCGCTTCGCCGTGGCGCCCGCGTCGCGCGCGGTGCTGCTGTTGGCGGACGACGCGGCCGGGCAGGCGGCCGAGGCGGTGGTGGTCAGCGCCGTCGACCGGCTGGGCAACGAAAGCCCGCGCATCGGCGTCTACAAGCGCGGCTGACGATGGGCAACCTCGGCCTCGGCATCGACGCGGGCGGCACGCAGACGCGCTGGGCGCTGGCCGATGCGGCCGGCGTCATCGTCGCCGAAGGCGCAGTCGGCGGCATGTCCGCCACGCTGATGGGCAATGACGCCGGCCGCGAGGCCGCGCGCGCCGTCTTCGCCACGTTGGCGGCGCAGGCGCTGGCCGCCGGCCGGCCCGTGGCCGTGTGCGCCGGCCTGACCGGTTTCGACGGCGCCGCCGGCCTGCCTGCGCAATGGCTGGCCGAACTGCTGAACGTCGCGCCGGCCACGGTCACGGTGCGCAGCGATATCGAAATCGCCTATCTGGACGGCTTCGCGCCGGGCGAGGGCTATCTGGTGTACGCCGGCACCGGCTCGATCGCCGCCTGGATCGCCGCCGACGGCCAGTTCCACCGCGCCGGCGGACGCGGCGTGACCCTCGACGACGGCGGCGGTGGCTTCTGGATCGCGCGCGAGGCGATGCGCCACATCTGGCGCCTGGAGGACGAGGAGCCCGGCGCGTGGCGGCGCTCGGCCATGGCGCGCGCGGTGTTCGACCATGTCGGCGGCAGCGACTGGGCCTTGTCGCGCCAGTTCATTTATGGCCAGGAGCGGGGCGCGATCGGACGGCTGGCGCTGGCCGTCGCCGCCAGCGCCGACGCCGACCCGGTCGCGCGTGGCCTGCTCGAGGAGGCCGGCCGCGAGCTGGCGCGCATCGCGCTGGCGCTGGTGCGCCGCTACGGGCCGCGCCCTATCGCATTGGCCGGACGCGCCGCCACCTTGCATCCGCTGATCGCGGAAACGATGCGCGCGGCGCTGCCGGCCGACCTGTCGCTGACGCAGCGCGCAACACAAGCGCACCACGCGGCGGCCCGTATTGCTCTAAACTCACTGAATTGAACCGCTGCCGAGACTGCCCATGAAGATCGTTCCGTTGACCGTTTTGTCCACCATGATGGCGTTGCTGGCCGGATGCGCCACCGTGCCGCCGAGCGAGCCGCGCATCGACCGCAGCCTGACCTCGCGTGGACAGAGCGACCGGGTCAAGTACATCATCCTGCACTACACGGTGTCGGACCTGCCGCGCTCGATCAAGATACTGACGCAGCAGGATGTCAGCGCGCACTACCTGCTGACCGACACCGAGCAGCCGTTCTTCTACGCGCTGGTGGATGAATCGCGGCAGTCGAACCACGCCGGCATCAGCAGCTGGAAGATCTACAACCAGCTCAATTCGGCGTCGATCGGCATCGAGATCGTCAATCCCGGCTTCACCGAATCGCCGCAGGGACGGGTGTGGTATCCGTTCAAGCAGGCGCAGATCGACCAGCTGATTTTGCTGCTCAAGGATATCGTCAAGCGCCATGGCATCAAGCCGGAGAATATTCTCGGCCACAACGATATCGCGCCGCAGCGCAAGCAGGACCCGGGACCGATGTTCCCGTGGAAGCAGCTGGCCGACGCCGGGCTGGTTACGTGGCCCGAGCCGAGCCGCGTGGCCGCGCGCCTGCCGGGGTATCAGCAGCAGTTGCCGGATGTGCTGTGGTTCCAGCTGAAGCTGGCGCAGCACGGCTACGCGGTGCCGCAGACCGGGCAGTTCGATCAGGCGACGCGCAATGTGTTGACGGTGTTCCAGTCGAAGTATCGGCAGTCGTTGTTCGACGGCATGCCGGATGCGGAGACGGCGGCGATCCTCGATGTGTTGACTAGTCCGCTGCCGGCCTTGCCTGCGCAGGGTGCGGGGGCCGCGCCGGCGGTTGTTGCCCCGGCGGTGCCGGTGCCTGCGGCGCCCGCGCCTGCGACACCCCAGACCGTGACACCCGCGCCTGTCTCGCCGGCGCCCGTGATGCCAACGCCGGTTTCGCCAGCGCCAGTCACGCCGTTGCCCACAACGCCTGCGCCGGTCGCGCCCGTGCCAACGCCGGTGGCCCCGGCCGTGCCTCCGCAACCGGTGCCCGTCACCGAGCCTGTCGAGTCCCAATAAGCCACCGGTGCCGGCAATGACGTCTCCCATCCACTGCGAAACGATTGCCGGCCACGCAGATTTCCGTCGTCTCGACACCATCCAGGGCATCGCCGTCGATCTGCGCTACGCCACGCCGGACAACTTTGTCGGCAGGGATCTCTATTCGCCGTTGGACTGCTCCTTTCTGCATAAGGATGCGGCGGCCGCGCTCGAGCGGGCGGTCGCATGGCTGGGGGCGCGCCGTCCGGATTACAAGTTATTAGTGTTGGACGCCCTGCGCCCACAACGGGTGCAAGAGCAACTTTGGCAAACGCTGCAGGGAACCGATCTGCTCGGCTATATCGCCGACCCGGCGCGCGGCTCGATCCATTCGTTCGGCATGGCGCTGGACGTGACTCTGGTGGACGCGCAAGGTCGGGAACTCGACATGGGGACCGGTTTTGACGACCTGAGTGAGCGCTCGCACCCGGCCAAGGAAGCGCTGTTGCTGGCAAGAGGCGAGTTGAGCGCGCGGCACATCGAAAACCGCCGCTGGTTGCGGGGCGCGATGTTCCAGGCCGGCTTCGTCGGCATCAACAGCGAATGGTGGCACTTCGACTGCGGCGATCGGCTGAAGGTGCGACGCGACTACGCGCGCGTATTGTAAAACCACGCGCCGCCGCGAGGGAGGGACATGCTTTTTTCGGCTTTTACTAAAACCTGCTAGTTCTTACTACCTTTCGATATCGCTCGCTATTTCGCGTTCTTTGCTACTACTCGCAAACTAAAAAGCACTAGTCGATACTATTTCTTAGGTGTCTCGATAATTTAGTAGGTTTTAGCTGTGCCGCCAGCAATTTTAGTAAGAGATAGCACGGAGTAGTAAAGGTTAGAGAGGATTAGTCACGTTTAGTAAATCCGGCTTTTTCGGGCATCCCCCCGCCGAAGTCCCTAAGGAACTCTGTTTTTACCGGTCCACCATCGCCATCCGCTCCTTGCTATAGCGCGGCCCGGCGACCTGTTTCAACGCGTTGTCGAGTACACCCATCTCGCGGGCGTCGAGTGCGATTTCGGCGGCGGCCACGTTCTGCTCCAGATACATGCGGCGGCGCGTGCCGGGTATCGTCACGATGTCGTCGCCCTTGTGCATCGCCCACGCCAGCGCGATTTGCCCGGACGTGACCCGCCGCGCGTCGGCCAGCTCGCGGACGATGGCCGCCGCCTGCATGTTGCGGTCGAAATTCTCCCCTTGCAGGCGCGGGTCCAGATGGCGGAAGTCGCTCGGCGGATATTCCTCCGCGCGCTTGGCGGTGCCGGCCAGGAAGCCGCGTCCCAGCGGGCTGAACGCCACCAGCCCGATGCCCAGCTCGCGCAGCGCCGGTATCACGTCCGCCTCCAGGTTGCGCTCCCACAACGAATACTCGCTCTGCACCGCGCTGATCGGGTGCACCGCGTGCGCGCGGCGGATGTTGGCCACGCCCGCCTCCGACAGCCCGAGATAGCGAACCTTGCCCTCTTTCACCAGATCGGCCATCACGCCAACCACCTCCTCCACCGGCACCAGCGGATCGATGCGGTGCTGGTACAGCAGATCGATGTAGTCGGTGTTCAGCCGGCGCAGCGAGCCTTCGACCTTGGTGCGGATGCCGGCCGGGTCGCTGGTGACGCCGACGGTCTTGCCGTCGCGGATGTCGAAGCCGAATTTGGTCGCGAGGATGACTTCCCGGCGACGCCCGGCGAAGGCGCGGCCCAGCAGCGCTTCATTCTCATAGGGACCGTATTGCTCGGCGGTGTCGAAGAAATTAACGCCAAGGTCGATCGCGCGGTGCAGGGTGGCGACCGCCTCGGTCTGGTCGGCCGGGCCATAGGTGTTGCTCATACCCATGCAGCCGAGCCCCTGCGCCGATACCGTCAACCCTTGATTGCCTAAATTGCGTTGTTCCATGATTGCCTCCTTGTCGATAGCTCGGATGCAAGTATGCCACCATATAAAAAATCCACAATCCGATTAAAATGCAAAGCATTATTGATGCAGGTGCAACGGTGAGGTGGCTGGCTTATGGAAATGCTGAAGGAAATGGCGATTTTCGCGCAGGTGGTCGACAGTGGCGGGTTTTCCGCCGCCGCGCGCCAGCTGGGGCTAACCACGTCGGCCGTCAGCCGCCACGTGTCGCGGTTGGAAACCTATATCGGCGGGCGGCTGTTGCAGCGGACCACGCGCTCGGTGTCGCTGACGGAGCTGGGCGAGCAGGTGCATGCCGCCTGCGTCCGCATGGTGAACACGGCGCGCGAGATCCACGCGCTGGCCGGCAGCTACAGCGCCCGCCCCAACGGCGTGGTGCGCATCAGCGCGCCGGTCGTGTTGGGGCAGCTATGGCTGGCGCCATTGCTGCCGGCGTTTCTGGACCGGTACCCGGAGGTCGATGTCCGCCTGTCGCTGGTGGACCGCAATGTCGATCTGATCGAGGAGGGCATCGACCTGGCGATCCGCATCTCGGCCGACCTGGCGCCGGGACTGGCCGCGCGGCCGCTGGGGCCGATGCGCTATGTGCTGATGGCGTCGCCGCAATATGTCGCCGCGCACGGGACGCCGGCCACGCCGCAGGAGTTGCCCCGGCATCGCTGCAATTATCTGGGCTACGCGCGTTTCGGCGCGGCCTGGACCATGCGGCGCGAGGGGATTGATGGCCCGGAGATCGCCAGCATCCGCGTACCGTCGCGCTTGACGATTAATAACAGCGCGGCGCTGATGGCGGTGGTGGAGGCCGGCGGCGGCATCGGCCTGGTGCCCGATTTCACCGCGCGGGCGGCGCTGGCGCAGGGGCGGGCGGTGCGGATTTTGGCGGACTGGACGTTCGACGAGCCGTATGCCGGCACCGTGCACGCGGTCTACATGCCCGGCCCGCACCTGGCGCTGAAGGTGCGGGCCATGATCGATTACCTGGTGGCCGAAGGCGCGCTCGGCGCGTAGGCAGCGTTGGGGACGACGGGGACGCCGCCAGCGGGCACGCCGGAGCGCGCCACCCAGTCGATCAGCGCGTCGAGCACGGCGCGGCCGGCGCCGTTGGCGACGTGCTCGTCGTTGAGCATGGCGACCACGATGACGGGCTGGTTGTTGGCGTCCTGCACGTAGCCGGCGATGGCGATCACGCCCTTGAGGCTGCCGGTCTTGATGCGCGCGCGCATCGCCGCCGGGCTGTCCTTGAGGCGCCGGCGCATGGTGCCGTCGGTGGCCGCGATCGGCAGGCTGGAGAGGAACTCCGGCATCCACAGGCTTTTCAGGCCTGCTTGCAGCACGCCGGCCACCTGCGCCGGGGTGGCGCGCTCGGTGCGCGACAGGCCGGAGCCGTTGTCGAGCACCAGGCCGTCGCCGTCGATGGCGTGTTGTTGCAGCCAGGCGCGGATCGCCGCCTCGGCGCGGGCGGCCGTGTTGGGCTGGGCGGCGTCCGGCGGCAGCGGGCGGCTGCCGAGGACCGGATCGGCTTCCAGGCTGCCCAGGCTCAGGAAGATGGTGCGCGCCAAGGTGTTGTCGGAGTTTTTGTTGGTGTCGCGCAGCACTTCCGGCAGCGGCCGCGCGACGTGCTCGGCCAGCAGGCGCAGCACCGGCGTGGTGGCCGGCGCGGCCACGGCCGCCGGCGGCGCGATGGGCACGTTCGTGGCGGCGGTGGCGTCGGTATCGGCGTTGGAGGCGGTGGCAGCCGGTTGCGGCGAAGGCAACGGCGTCGGCGCGTTCGCCTCGCGCACCTCGCCTTTGAGGCTGCCGCCCAGTTTTTGCCAGGTGAGGCGCACCAGGCGCGCCAGATAATCGTGCGGGTCGAGGACGTTGATGCTGATCGATTTGACGCAATCGCGGGGGAAGCTGCCGTGCAGCACGACCTCGATCTTGTCGCCGTTGCGCTTGAAGTCCGGATTGCGCCAACCGTTCTCCCACGCCGGACAGGGCGCGTCGCTGGTGGCCATCTCCGAGCGCACGCTGACCTGGTCCATGTCCGGCATCATCGCCAGCGACAGCTTGCCGCCGACCGAGCGCATCTCCACCTTCAGCAGGTTGGTGTTGACCAGCAGCGCGTCGGGCACCACGTTGTAGTACGCCCATGGATATTCGTCGAACTGCGGCTGGCCGAGGTCGGGCCGCGACGGCTGGAACAGTTGCCGGTCCAGCACGATGTCGCCCTTGATGCTTTTGATGCCCTGGTTGCGCAGCGCGCGCAGCATGTGGCCCAGCACATCCTCGTTGAAGTCGGCGTCGGCGCCGCCGCGCAGGATCAGGTCGCCCTGCAGCACGCCGTTGACGACCGGTGCGCTGGTGAGCAATTCGGTGCGGCCGCGGAACACCGGCCCCAGCCGCTCGAGCGCCGCCAAGGTGGTGAACAGCTTCATCGTCGATGCCGGCTGCATGCTTTGCCGGGCGTTGTGCGAGATCAGCGTGGTGTCGCCGCGCAGCACGACGATGCCGGCGGCCTCCGGCGGGATTTGCGCCGATTGCATCAGGCGCGCGACCGGCTCCGGCAGGTCGGCGGCGTGGACGGCGCCGGCGGCGATGAACGCACCGACGCTGGCGAGGATAAGACGACGAAGCATGGCTAATCCGTTCAATGGAAGAAGACGTAGGCGACCGCGATGGCGGTGACGACGCCGGCGAAGTCGGCGATCAGGCCGCACGAGATCGCGTAGCGCGTCTTGCGGATGCCGACCGAGCCGAAGTACAGGGCCACGATGTAGAAGGTGGTGTCGGCCGAGCCCTGGAACACGCACGCGAGGCGGCCGACGAAGGAGTCGACGCCATAGGTTTGCATGGCGTCGATCATCATCGCCTTGGAGCCGCTGCCGCTGAGCGGCTTCATCAGCGCGGTCGGCAGCGCCGGCACGAAATCGGTGTTGAAGCCCAGCGCGCCGAACAGCCAGCTGAAGCCCTCGACGACAAAGCCGAACAGCCCGGCGTTGCGGATCACGCTGATGGCCACCAGCATGCCGACCAGATACGGGATGACCGTCAGCGAGGTCTGGATGCCGCCCTTGGCGCCCTCGATGAAGGCTTCGTAGACGTTGACCTTCTTCCACAGCGCGCCGATGATGAAGCCGCCGATGACGCCGATGAGGATCAGGTTGCTGAAGACCTTGGAGAACAGCTCGATCTCCGGGCGCGTGAGCACCTGCGTGAAATACCAGATCAGCGCGACGATGGCGGCAGTGCTGCAACCGAGCCAGCTCAGGACGACGCGGTCGAACAGGTTGATGCGCTGGCGGATCGCCACGGCGATCAGGCCGGTGACCGTGGCGACGTAGGTGGCGATCATGCACGGAATGAAAATGTCGGACGGGTCGGCCGCGCCCAGGATCGAGCGCTGCGCCATGATCGCCACCGGGATCAAGGTCAGGCCGGAGGTGTGCAGCACCAGGAACAGGATCTGGGCGTCGGTCGGCTCGTCCTTGCTGGGGTTGAGCGTTTGCAGGCTTTCCATCGCCTTCAGGCCGAACGGCGTGGCCGCGTTGTCCAGTCCCAGCAGGTTGGCCGAAAAATTCATCAGCATGTGGCCGGTGGCTGGATGGTCCTTGGGCACGCCGGGGAAGATGCGCGAGAAGAACGGCGCGATGACGCGCGCGAGCAGGTTGACGGCGCCGGCCTTCTCGCCGATGTTCATGATGCCCAGCCACAGGGTCATCACGCCGGCCAGCGGCAGCGCGATGTCCATCACGCCGCTCTTGGCCGACTCGAACGTGCCGTCGATGATGCGCTTGAAAATTTCCGTGTCGCCCATGAACAGGTACTGCGCCAGCGCGGCGGCGAACCCGACGAGGAAGAAGCCAGACCAGATGTAATTGAGCGACATATGTTCGATTTTTCTTGAAACTGTGGGCGACAGGCAAAGTATAGCGGGTCGGCACGCGGAAAAAGTTATAAGCTGCCGCTTTACGTATGCGATGTGAAATGGATGCCATGCTGAAAAGTTATGCAGCGGCCTTGCTGGCGCTGGTGGTCGGGCTGGGGACGGTGTGGACCGCCGGAGCGCAAACCGTGCAGGCCACGTCCGCGCCCAAAGTGCTGCGCGCTTTCCTTAGTACCGGCGAAACCGGCCTCGATCCGGCGGTCGCCTCCGACATCGCCAGCCTTAGCCTGCTGGAAAACCTGTTCGATCCGCTGTTGCGCTACGATTATCTGGCCCGCCCCGTCAAATTGCAGCCCAATACGCTGACGGCCATGCCGACGGTCGGGGACAACGGCCTCACCTATACCTTCCATCTGCGCCAGGACGTCTATTTCACAGCCGATCCCGCGTTCAAAGGCGCTCGGCGGCAAGTGACGGCGCGGGATTACGTCTACAGCCTGAAGCGGTTGTACGATCCGGCGCTCAAATCGCCATGGAGCTTCCTGCTCGAAGGAAAAATCGTCGGCGACGCGGCGCTCAAGGCCCGCTTCGGCTACGACGGCGATATCGCCGGCCTGCAGGCGGTGGATAAGTTCACACTGCGCATCCGGCTCAACGCCGCCGATCCCAACTTCCTGTTTTACATGGCGATTCCGGCGACGGGCGTGGTGGCGCGCGAGGTGGTCGAGGCGTACGGCGTGCAGGTCGGTAACCACCCGGTCGGCACGGGGCCGTTCAAGATCGGCACGTGGAAGCGCAGCGACCAGATCTCGCTGCTGACCAACCGCGACTTTCGGCCGATGGTCTTTCAGGGCCGGCGCCTGCCGCTGGTGGACCGGGTCGACATCAAGGTCATGGAGGAATACCAGTCGCGCGTGCTGGGCTTTTTGAACGGCGAGTTCGATTTCCTTGAACAGTTGCCCGAATCGATGAAGGAAATGGTGCTGACCGACGACGCCAGGCCGACCTTGAGGCCGGAACTGGCCCGCAAGGGGCTGGTGCTGTCGCCCTTCCCCGTGCTGCAAACCTACTACATGTGGATGAACATGGAGGACCCGTTGATCGGCGGCTACGGCAAGGACAAGGTGGCGCTGCGCCGCGCCATCGCGCTCAGCTACAACAGCGCCGAGGACATCGCGCAGATGAAGAAGGGCCTGGCGCTGCGCGCCGAGACGCCGCTGCCGCCGAACGTGCTGGGCTACGATCCGGCCTACCGCAGCCCGGTCGGCTACGATCCGGCGCTGGCCAACGCGCTGCTGGACCGCCACGGCTATAAAAAGGGAGCGGGCGGCTTCCGCACCCTGCCCGACGGCAAGCCGCTGACCCTGGTCATGCACACCGAGCCGTCGATGGTGGGCCGCCTGCGCGACGAGCTGTGGCGCAAGAATCTGAACGCGATCGGCCTCAACGTCACTTTCAAGAGCGACAAGAAGACCGAGATCATCAAAGCCTCGCGCCTGGGCAAGGTGATGATGTTCGAAACCAACTGGGTGGCCGACTTCCCCGACGGCGACAATTTCTATCAATTGCTGTACGGCCCGAACAAGGCGGGGCCGAACTACGCCCGCTTCAACCTGCCCGCCTACAACGAGCGCTATGAGCAAACCCGCACGATGGGGGATTCCCCGGAGCGCACCAGGCTGTATGATGAAATGGCGCAGATCATACACGCGTACACGCCATGGGTGCTGCTGACGCATCCCATTTCCGCCGATGTGCGGCAGCCATGGCTTAAACATTACACGCGCCATCCGGTGGAATTCACCAACTGGCGTTATCTGGACGTAGACGCACATACCCCGCGCTGAACCGCCGCGTACAATGGATAAATGAAATTTCTCAATCGCCGGGGCCTGGCCTACGTGCTGACGCACCCCATGGACTTCCTGGTGCAATGCCTCAAGGGCTTTCGCGCCAATCAAGGCCTGCTGCTGGCGGGCGCGGTGGCCTATTACTCGCTGCTGTCCATCGTTCCCTTGCTGATGCTGGTGGTGGTCGCGTTGTCGCACGTGATCGACCAGGATGTGCTGCTGGAAACGGTCGGACGCTATCTGAACTACCTGGTGCCCGGGCAATCGAAACCGTTCGTCACCGAGGTCGGGCATTTCCTCGAACACCGCGACGTGGTCGGCGGCGTGCTGCTGGTCAGCATGATTTTCTTCAGCTCGCTGGCCTTCACGGTGCTGGAAAACGCCATGTCGGTCATCTTCAAGCACCGGGTCGAGATCAAGCGCCGGCGTTTTCTGATTTCGGCCATCATGCCCTATTGCTTCATCCTGTCGCTGGGCGTGGGCATGCTCCTGGTCACCCTGGTGGCCGGCAGCCTGCAAGTGATGGGCGAGGAAAGCGTGCGGCTGTTCGGCTACGACTGGTCGCTCGAGGGCGTGTCGGGCGCGCTGCTGTACATGCTGGGCCTGGGCGGCGAGGTGCTGGTGCTGACGGCCATCTATCTGGTCATGCCGGTGGGGCGGCTGTCGCTGTCGCACGCCCTGATCGGCGGCGTGACGGCCGCGCTGCTGTGGGAGCTGGCGCGCCACATCCTGGTCTGGTATTTCTCGACGCTGTCGCAGGTGAACGTGGTGTACGGCTCGATGACGACGGCCATCATCGTCATGTTCAGCCTGGAAATCGGCGCCACGCTGCTGCTGTTCGGCGCCCAAGTGATCTCCGAGTTCGAACGGGCGTGCCGCCACAAGCCGCGCCGCAATCCGACGCCGATGACCACGGAAGCGACAGAAATGAAATAATTTGTGCGTCGCACAAACATCTGTGTTACACTACGTTCGTGGTTGAGGTTTCTTGGTTTCCAAGCGAACAGTCCCACATCCAAGGCAAGCGCAGTAATCTGATATGTGTAAGAGCGGATTGCAAATGGCGCTACCTGGAGTTGTAGTTTCGAATACATTGGTCGTTTTACACGTTGGAGGCACCACGCAGATAGCATGGGCGTCCGAGAAACGCTGAAGTCACTTTGCAGATAGCACTGGACGACGGCACGATTAAAGCATTGGTAATACATTGGAACGAAGCCCGTTGAGATACGGGCTTTTTTTTCGTCCGCAAATCCGGGGTCAGGTCCTAATGCCGCTAAGCTAAGGCGATTTTCGTAGGGCGGATTAGGCGGAACGCCGTAATCCGCCATGAGCCGCCGACGGAGCTTGGCGGATTACGCTGCGCTAATCCGCCCTACGTGGTTTAGATGAACGCTTAACTTAGCGGCATTAGGGCCTGACCCCGGACTTGTTTTTACAGTGCGCGGGCGATCAGCAGCTTTTGGATGTCGCTGGTGCCTTCGTAGATCTGGCACACGCGCACGTCGCGGTAGATGCGCTCGACCGGGAAGTCGGAGACGTAGCCGTAGCCGCCGTGTACCTGGATGGCGTCCGAGCAGACTTTTTCCGCCATTTCGGAGGCGAACAGCTTGGCCATCGCCGCTTCCTTTAAACATGGCAGCCCGGCGTCCTTCATCGATGCGGCGTGGCGGATCAGCTGGCGCGCCGCTTCGATTTGCGTGGCCATGTCGGCCAGCCGGAATTGCACCGCCTGGTGCTCGAAAATCGGCTTGCCGAAGCTTTCGCGCTCGCGCGCATACGTCAGCGCGGCCTCGTACGCGGCGCGCGCCATGCCGACCGCTTGCGAGGCGATGCCGATGCGGCCCCCCTCCAGCCCCGACAGCGCGATCTTGTAGCCCTGGCCCTCTTCGCCGATCAGGTTCTCGGCCGGGATGCGGCAGTTCTCGAACAGGATCTGCGCCGTGTCCGACGAGTGCTGTCCCATCTTTTGCTCCAGCCCGGCGACGGTGTAGCCCGGCGCCGACGTCGGCACCCAGAAGGCGCTGATGCCCTTCTTGCCGGCGGCCTTGTCGGTGACCGCGAGCACGATGGCGACGTCGGCGTATTTGCCGCTGGTGATGAATTGCTTGACGCCGTTGATGACGTAGTCGCCGCCATCGCGCGTGGCGGTGGCGCGCAGCGCGGCGGCGTCGCTGCCGGTGTGCGGTTCGGTCAGGCAGAAGGCGCCCAGCATGTCGCCTTGCGCCAATGGGCGCAGCCATTGCTCCTTCTGGCGGTCGTTGGCGTACATCATGGCGATGCTGCACACGGGGCAGTTGTTGACCGAGATGATGGTGGAGGTGCCGCCGTCGCCGGCCGCGATCTCCTCCAGCACCAGCGCCAGCGAGACGTAGTCCATGCCGGCGCCGCCCAGCGCCTCAGGCACGGCGACGCCGAAGGCGCCCAGCGCGGCCAGTTCCTTCAGTTCCTCTTTCGGGAAATGGTGTTCCTTGTCCCAGCGCGCGGCCTGTGGCGCCAGGCGCTCCTGGGCGAAGGTGCGCAGCGCGTCGCGGATCATTTCGTGTTCTTCGGTCAGTATCATGTCGTCTCGTCTTTTTAATTTTTAACCCGCACACCGCCTGGCTGTGCGGGTTCGCCTTTGCCGCCGGCTTTCTTACCAGCCGATCTCGCTGCCGTCGTAGTTGCGGTAGACGGCGCGCTCCGACGCCGGCAGCGCCGCCAACGTGGCGCGGATGCCGCCGGCGCTTTCCTCCACCGAGATGTCGGCGCCCTCGCCGCCCATCTCCGTGCGCACCCAGCCCGGATGGAAGGCCACGCAGGTGGCGCCCTGCTTGCCGAACACCAGCGCCGTGTCGATCAGCACCGAGTTCAGCGCGGCCTTGCTGGCGCGGTACAGCGAGCCGCTGGCGCTGCTGCGCTCGCTGAGCGATCCCATCTTCGACGACAGCACCGCCAGCTTGCCGCGCGCCGCGCCCACCATCGGCGCGATGATCGGCAGCAGGCGCATCGCCGCCAGCACGTTGGTGTGCATGACGGAATCGAAATCGGTCTGCAGCGGGAAGCCGTCGTGGCGCGGGCCGTACACGCCGGCGTTCAGGATGGCGACGTTGAGTTCCTCGCCGTCGAGCTTCCAGCCGATGCCGGCGCACGCCTCGACGTTGGTGACGTCGAGCTGGTGCGGCTCGGCCCCCAGCGCGCCGAGCGCGGCGCAGTCCTCGGCCTTGCGGGCGGTGGCGATCACGCGCCAGCCGTCGGCCAGGTACTGTTTAACCAGTTCCAGTCCGATGCCGCGCGAGGCGCCAATGATCAGTGCGGTGGCCATACGGTTACACCAGCTCGATGGCCATGGCCGTCGCCTCGCCGCCACCGATGCACAGCGCGGCCACGCCCTTCTTGCCGCCGGTGCGCTTGAGCGCGCCGATCAGGGTGACAATGATGCGCGCGCCGGAAGCGCCGATCGGGTGGCCCAGCGCGCAGGCGCCGCCGTGCACGTTGATCTTGCTGTGCGGGATGTCGAGGTCGCGCATGGCGGCCATCGGCACGGCGGCGAACGCCTCGTTGATCTCGAACAGGTCGACGTCCTTGCTGGCCCAGCCGATTTTCTTGTACAGCTTTTCGATCGCGCCGATCGGCGCCGTGGTGAACAGGTTCGGTTCCTGCGCGAACGTGGCGTGGCCGTGGATCCTGGCGATGACGGTGGCGCCCAGTTGCTTGGCGGTCGATTCGCGCATCATCACCAGCGCGGCGGCGCCGTCGTTGATCGACGACGACGAGGCGGCCGTGATGGTGCCGTCCTTCTTGAACGCGGCGCGCAGGGTCGGTATCTTTTCGATCTTGGCCTTCAGCGGGCCTTCATCCTTGTCGATGACGGTGTCGCCGGCGCGGCTGGTGACGGTCACGGGCGCGATTTCCCATTTGAACCAGCCTTCGTTGGTCGCCGCCTGCGCACGCTTGACCGATTCGATGGCGAAGTTGTCCTGCGCCTCGCGGGTGAATTCGTACTTGGCCGAGCATTCCTCGGCGAACGTGCCCATCGAGCGGCCTTCGCCGGTCTTCTCGTTGCGCGAGTAGGCGTCCTCCAGGCCGTCGTACATCATGTGGTCGAACATCATGCCGTGGCCGATGCGGTAGCCGCCGCGCGCCTTCGGAATCAGATACGGCGCATTGGTCATCGACTCCATGCCGCCGGCGATCACCACCTCGGCGCTGCCGGCGACCAGCTGGTCATGCGCGAAGATGGCGGCCTGCATCGCGGAACCGCACATTTTTGACAGGGTGACGGCGCCGGTCGATGCCGGCAGGCCGGCTTTCAACAGGGCCTGGCGCGCGGGCGCCTGGCCCTGGCCGGCCATCAGGCAGTTGCCGAAGTAGACGTGTTCGACCAGCTTGCCGTCGATGCCGGCGCGTTCGACGGCGGCGGCGATCGCCACCGCGCCCAGGTCGTGCGCGGCCTTGCCGGAAAAGTCGCCCTGGAAGGCGCCCATGGGGGTGCGGGCCGCACCGACGATGACGATAGGATCATTCATTTTCTAGAGTCTCCATAAAGGGTGGCGGCACCGGGATCGATACCGCCGGAATGTTGGACTGGTTCTCGTGGAAGAAACGTATGTGCTGCGGATACGGATAAACGTCCTCGACGACGCCGTCGAGGATGCGCTGCTTGCGCGCCTGCCAATATTCGCGCGTCAGCAGGTCGGCGTGGTGCTTCATGAAATACTTGCGGATCTTGGCGTTGCCCAGCAGGAAGCGGCCGAACTGCTCGGGGAAGACGTCGTGCTTGCCGATCGGATACCACGGCTCCGACGCCATCTCGTCCTCCTCGTTGCGCGCTTCCGGGATGTCGCGGAAATTGCAGTCGGTGATGTATTCGATTTCGTCGTAATCGTAAAACACGATGCGCTGGTGCCGGGTCACGCCGAAGTTCTTGTACAGCATATCGCCGGGGAAAATGTTGGCGGCGACCAGCTCCTTGATGGCGTTGCCGTATTCGAGGATGCCGTGTTCGAGCTGGGCGTCGTTGCCGTCCTTGTCGGCGTTGCCGAGCCACATGTTCAGCGGCACCATGCGGCGCTCGATGTACAGGTGCTTGATGATGATCTTCCCGCCCTCCTCCTCATATAAGGACGGCGCGAACTGTTTCAACTCGGCGATCAGCTCCTCGGTGAAGCGCTGGCGCGGGAAGGCGACGTTGGAATACTCCAGCGTGTCGGCCATGCGCCCCACCCGGTCGTGGTGTTTGACCAGCAGGTATTTTTCCTTGATCAGCGCGCGCGTGGTGTCCTTGGGCGGCGGATAGAAATCCTTGATGACCTTGAACACGTAGGGGAACGACGGCAGCGCGAACACCAGCATCACCAGCCCCTTGATGCCGGGCGCGATCGCGAACCGGTCGGACGAATGCTTCAGGTGTTGCAGATAGTCGCGGTAGAACAGCGTCTTGCCCTGCTTTTGCAGGCCGAGGATGGTGTAGATCTCGCTGCGGGGCTTGCGCGGCAGCAGGGTGCGCAGGAATTGCACATAGGCCGACGGCACCTCCATGTCCACCAGGAAGTAGGCGCGCGTGAACGAGAACAAGATCGTGATCAGTTCCTGGTCGAACAGCACGGTGTCGAGTATCAGTTCGCCGCCACGGTTGTGCAGGATGGGCACGACGAACGGATATTCCTTGTTGCCGTTGATGCCCTTGCCGACGATGTAGGCGCCCTTGTTGCGGAAGAACAGGCTCGACAGCACCTGGATCTGGTTGTTCGGCTCGGTCCGTCCGGCGCCGAACAGCTCCTGCAGGCGCGCCTCCACCTGCTCGACGTCGCGGGTCAGGTTTGCGAACGTGGCGTCGAGCTGGAAGTTGGTGACGATGCGCTTGAGCGTGACGTGCAAACCGTCCGTGCCCGGATAGTAGACGCGGTAGGTCGGCGCCAGTTCCTCGGTCTCGATGTATTCGGTCGAGACCACCGGCCGCACGAAGATGAATTCGTTGTGGAAGTAGCTGCGGTGCAGGATGTTGCAGCACACCGAGTTGAAGAAGGTTTCCGCCAGCTCCGGCTGCTTGTGGTCGGACAGCATGCCGATGTAGTGGAGCTTGAGCTCGCGCCAAACCTCGTCGGTCAGGTCGGACTGGCTGTATTCGTCCTCCAGCGTCTGCACGCATTCCTGCACGCGGCGGTCGTAGAAATCGATCCGCTCGCGCGCGGCCTGCTGCGCCGCGCCCCAGGCGCCGCGCTCGAAATGCTCCTTGGCCTGCCGGCTGGTCTGGCGGAACAAGCGGTAGTGCTTGTCGAAGCCGTCGCGGATCGTGCGCGCGATGTCGAACGCGATCTGCGAGCGCAGCAGTTTTGGGAATGCAGCCTGGGTCATGGTCGCCCTCACCTTTACGCGTCGACTCTGAACTTGTTCGCCGGTCCGGCCAACGCGCGCAACGCCTAGCGGGTTTCCGCGAACAGTTCGCGGCCGATCAGCATGCGGCGGATTTCGCTGGTGCCGGCGCCGATCTCATACAACTTGGCGTCGCGCCACAGGCGGCCGACCGGATACTCGTTGATGTAGCCGTTGCCGCCGAGCGCCTGGATCGCCTCGCCGGCCATCCAGGTCGCCTTCTCGGCGCTGTACAGGATGGCGCCGGCGGCGTCCTTGCGCAGCTGGCGCACCGCCTCCGGCGTGGTGGCGCGGTCGCAGGCCTGGCCGACCGCGTAGACATAGGCCTTGCACGCCATCATGGTCGAGTACATATCCGCGATCTTACCCTGCATCAGCTGGAATTCGCCGATCGCCTGGCCGAACTGTTTGCGGTCGTGGATGTAGGGCACGACCGCGTCCATGCACGCCTGCATGATGCCCAGCGGGCCGCCGGACAGCACGGTGCGCTCGAAGTCCAGGCCCGACATCAGCACGTTGACGCCCTTGCCCAGGCCGCCGAGCACGTTCTCGACCGGCACTTCGCAATCCTCGAACACCAGCTCGCCCGTGTGCGAGCCGCGCATGCCCAGCTTGTCGAGCTTTTGCGCCACCGAGAACCCCTTGTAGCCTTTTTCGATCAGGAAGGCGGTCATGCCCTTGGCGCCGGCGTCGAGGTCGCTCTTGGCGTAGACCACCAGCACGTCGGCGTCGGGGCCGTTGGTGATCCACATCTTGGTGCCGTTGAGCACCCAGCGGTCGCCCTTGAAATCGGCGCGCAGCTTCATGCTGACGACGTCGGAACCGGCGTTGGGCTCGGACATCGCCAGCGCGCCGACGTGTTCGCCCGAAATCAGCTTCGGCAGGTATTTTTGTTTTTGCTCCTCGGTGCCGTTGCGCTTGATCTGGTTGACGCACAGGTTAGAGTGGGCGCCGTACGACAGGCCGACCGAGGCCGACGCGCGCGAGATTTCCTCCATCGCCACGATGTGGGCCAGGTAGCCCATGTTGGCGCCGCCGTATTCCTCGCCGACGGTGATGCCGAGCACGCCCAGCTCCCCCATCTTGCGCCACAGGTCCATCGGGAACTGGTCGCTGCGGTCGATCTCGGCCGCGCGCGGGGCGATCTCGGCGGCGGCGAACTGTTGCACGGTTTCGCGCAGGGCGGCGATGTCTTCGCCGTGGTCAAAGGTCAGGCCTGGGAGATGGAGCATGTCATCCTCATTCTTCTGGTTTGATTTGAACGGTAATCATACCTCGGAGTGACGTTTACGTAAACGTAAAGCTCATATACGGTTCACGTAAAGTAGGCGTCGGGTATGTCAGGCGGTTTTGGCCTCTTGCTGGGCCGCCAGCAGGCGTTTGCATTCGTCTTCGTGCGCGGTGATCTCGGCCAGCGACATTTCGATGTCCTCGCGCTGCTGTTCCAGGGTCTGGCGGTGCTGGGCCAGCACGCCGAGGAAACGGTTCATCTGGGCGCTGGTGTCCTTGGGCGTCTCGTACATGTCGACCAGGCTTTTGATTTCGGACAGCGACAGGCCGAGGCGCTTGCCGCGCAAGGTCAGCTTGAGGCGGGTGCGGTCGCGCGGCGTGTAGACGCGGCTGCGGCCGCCGGCGCCTTCGCGGGACGGGCTCAGCAAGCCTTGGTCCTCGTAGAAGCGGATGGCGCGCGCCGTGATGTCGAATTCACGGGCCAGTTCGGTAATGGTATAGGTAGGCATCGGGTTCAGGGCGGTAGGTCGTTCGATTTCCGTTTACGTCAACGTCATGGATATTGTAGCGCGCCTGGCGCCCGGCCGGCGGCTATCGGCGGCGATCGGCGCCAACTGTGGCCTACTGGTATCGTGCGACGTCGATCCCGGGCCGGCGCGATCATACGCTTCCGCGCAAAAGTGGTATGGCTTTCGCCGGGCAACTAGTGATAAGATTTGCAACTTCACCACCCCCATAAGAGAGAGCGAGAAGTTGCCTCTTTTGCAGTGGCCGACCAAACATAATTTGGTCGGCCTGCGTGCCGGCATCCGCGCTTACAGAGGATAGAATGCCAATTTCGACATCCCATCACGTCACCTTCAGCGCTCGTCTTCAAGAGACTGACTTTCATGACGCAACGTGAAATAGTGCACCTATGAACTCTTCCAATGAACGCGAAAGCTTTAGCCAGCGCTTGCAGCAGGCTCTTAAGAACGCCCACTACTCGCCCGACAGCCCCACACGGCTGGCCAGGGAATTTAATATTCGGTTTGATGGCAGACCGATCACAGTCCACGCGGCCCGCAAATGGCTGGTGGGCGAGGCCATCCCGACCCAGGAAAAGCTGCGCATGATCGCGCAGTGGTTGGGTGTGCCCGCCGAGTGGCTGCGCTTCGGCGGCGCCGAGGCGGGCGCCCCGGCCGGCGAAAACGGCACCGGCGTGTCCCGCTTCGAGTCGGCCGACGTCAAATTAATCGCCGATTTACAGCGCCTGGACGAGCATCATCGGCAAATCGCACGCGAATTTATTCGCATGCTGGTACGGGTGAACTACCAAAAGTAGTCATTTTAAGTACTGGTACGGAGTTATATCGACTGTTTGTGGCGACTTTTCGGACGGATGCGGTGTGAAACTAGTTTCATGATTTCACCAGTTTTTGTTCGGAAAAGTTGCATTTGAAGTGGTGACTTTTTATTTTGGGCCCCTTTGCGAATTGTCATCGTTTCGACATGGATTTCAGGCACAATGGGGAGTCAGCGCCGCTGAACCGCAGCATTTACTTCGGAGCCAAGCTTTTGAGCCGTCCTATGAAAAGTAACTACAGCAATGTCGCGCAGCTAAAAGATTTGATGACCGTCCCTCCGATGACCGCCGCCCAGCATGCCGAGGTGATGCGCAAGCGCATCGCCCATCGCCGCATGGTGGAGGAAGCCAGGGATTTGAAAAAAGCCAGCGGATCGCAGTTCGATAAGCGCTAGGCGGGACCGGCACCATCTTCGTTGGACGGGCTGGCTGGTTTCATACCGGCCCAGCGCGGGGCCAGCGTGTGCTCGATGCCGAACAGGTCGATGACCCGGCCCACGGTGTGGTCCACCATCTCCGCAATGCTTTGCGGATTGTGATAAAAGCCCGGCAGCGGCGGGTAGATAATGCCGCCCATCTCCGTTACCGCCGTCATGTTGCGCAAGTGCGCGAGATTGAACGGCGTCTCCCTCACCATCAGCACCAGCCGGCGGCGCTCCTTGAGCGCCACGTCGGCCGCGCGCGCGATCAGGTTGTCCGACAGGCCGTGCGCCACGGACGCCAAGGTCTTCATCGAGCAGGGCGCGACGATCATCCCTTCGGATTGGAAGGAGCCGCTGGCGATCGACGCGCCGACGTCGCGCACCTTGTGCACCACGTGGGCGTAGGATTCGACTTCCTTGCGCTGCAGGCCGGTTTCCTGGTGCAGCGTGAGGACGGCCGCGTCGGAGACGATCAGATGCGTCTCGACGAGTGGAGTGTGTTGCAAATGTTGCAGCAGACGCACGCCATACACGGCGCCGGTGGCGCCGGTGATGGCGATGATTATCCGCCGGGCCACGAATGGCCGGGGGCGATCAGGCATCCAGCAGGGCTTTCAGCTCGCCGGACTCGAACATCTCGTTCATGATGTCCGAACCGCCGATGAACTCGCCTTTAACGTAGAGCTGCGGAATGGTCGGCCAGTTCGAGTAGTCCTTGATGCCTTGGCGCACTTCCGGATCTTCCAGCACGTTGACGGTGGCGATGTTCTCGACGCCGCAGGCTTTCAGGATCTGGATGGCGCGGCCGGAGAAGCCGCATTGCGGGAACTGGGCGGTGCCCTTCATGAACAGCACCACCGGGGTGCCGGTCACGGTTTCTTTGATCCAGGTTTGTACGTCGCTCATAGCTGCCTCAGTGTAAATAAGTATTAGGTGCGCACATTTTATAAGAAATGCGGCCCCCGCGTACTTGACATGGCGAAAAACCGCGCTAATATGTCGTGTATCGGTATATCGAGTCTCGATATACCGGGTAACGATACAAGGATGTGCGATGGCTGACGCTGAATGCTCGAAATACCTGCCGCTGTCGGAGGCGACCTTCTATGTGATGCTGGCGCTGAACGAGCCCCTGCACGGCTACGCCATCATGCAGAAGGTCGAGGCGATGAGCGGCGGTAACGTCACGTTGGGGCCGGGCACCTTGTACGGCGTGTTCGGCACCCTGGAAAAACAGGCGCTCATCGTCAAGGTGGCGGAAGCGGAGCGGCGCAAGGTGTACGCGCTGACCGAACTGGGGCGGGCGGTGCTCGGCGAGCAGGTGCGCCGACTGGAAATCATGGTCGGTAACGCGCGGGCGTTGCTGTAGACGACTTGACGGAGGTTGTGTGGACGAAGCGAGCAAAGTGGGGTTGGTAAGAAAGTTCAAGGTTTGGTTTGCCTGGCAGGACGAGGCGCATGGGCAATGGCTACAGCGGATGGCGGCGCGGGGCTTGCATCTGCGCGCGCTGAACTGGCTGGGCATCCACACCTTTGAGCGCGGCGCGCCCGCCGACGTGGCCTATCGCTGGGATGTGGGCGCCGACTTGGGCGATCTGACATATCAGCAACTGTTGGAGGACGCCGGCTGGGAATACGTGACGGTGAGTGGCGGTCAGCTCTGCTGGCGCAAGCCGCTGCGGCCCGGGCAGACGGTGGAAATTCTCACCGATACCGAGGATAAGGTACGCAGATATCGGCGCATGATGGTGCCGCATGCCGCGCTGGCCTTGTTTTGCTTGGTGTTTTTCAAAAGGGACTGGGCTAACCTGACGGGGGACAACCTTTTTTTCACCGCGTTAAGCGGGGTTTCCCTGGCGATCCTGGCGATAAATTTGTATAGCCTTGCCGGGTTGGCCCGGCGTATCTCTGTCCTGCGGCGTTCGTTGTAAAGCCGCCAATGTCGGGGACTGGCGCCGACATTGGCGGAAACGCCGCGATGGGACATCGACGAGCCGCCGACCCGCACACATGGCGGATTACGCTGCGCTAATCCGCCCTACGTGGTTTAGACGAAAGTCGATGTAGGTGGCCAATGTCGGGGTCTGGCCCCGACACTCTCCCTAGCCGCGCAGTTTGGCGAACGCGGCGGCCATGCTTCCGCCGATCGGCTCGGCGCGGGCGGTTTGCTTCTGGTGCTGGCCCATACTCTTGCGGTCGGTGCGGTCGCTACGCTGCTGCGGCTGGGCGCCGGCCTGCGGGGCGCTGTCGGTCAGGCGCATTGTCAAAGCGATACGCTTGCGCTTTTCGTCCACTTCCAGCACCTTCACTTTGACCACCTGGCCGGCTTTGACCACCGTGTGCGGGTCCTTGACGAAGGTGTTCGACAGGGCGGAAATGTGCACCAGGCCGTCCTGGTGCACGCCGATGTCGACGAAGGCGCCGAACGCGGCCACGTTGGTGACCACGCCTTCCAGGATCATGTCCGGACGCAGGTCGCGGATCTCTTCGACGCCATCCTTGAAGGTGGCCGTGGTGAACTCGGGACGCGGATCGCGCCCCGGCTTTTCCAGCTCCTTCAAAATATCGGTGATGGTCGGCACGCCGAATTTGTCGTCGGCGTACTTGGCCGGGCTGAGCGACTTGATCAGCGCGGTTTCGCCGATGACGGCCTTGATGTCCTTCTTGATGTCGCCAAGGATTTTCTCGACCAGCGGGTACGATTCCGGGTGCACCGCCGAGGCGTCCAGCGGGTTTTCTCCGCCCATCACGCGCAGGAAGCCGGCCGCCTGCTCGAAGGTCTTGTCGCCCAGGCGCGGCACCGACTTGAGCGCGGCGCGCGAGGCGAAGGCGCCCTTGACGTCGCGGTACGAGACGATGGCCTGCGCCACCGACGTCGACAGCCCCGACACGCGCGCCAGCAGCGGCGCCGACGCGGTGTTGACGTCCACGCCCACGGCGTTGACGCAATCCTCGACCACGGCGTCGAGCGAGCGCGCCAGCTGGGTTTGCGAGACATCGTGCTGGTACTGGCCCACGCCGATCGATTTCGGGTCGATCTTGACCAGCTCGGCCAGCGGGTCCTGCAGCCGGCGCGCGATCGAGACGGCGCCGCGCAGCGAGACGTCCATGTCCGGCAGTTCGCGCGAGGCGAATTCGGACGCCGAGTACACCGAGGCGCCCGCCTCCGAGACGACGATCTTGGTCATCTTCTGTTCCGGATGCCGCTTGATCAGGTCCTGCGCCAGCTTGTCCGTTTCGCGCGAGGCGGTGCCGTTGCCGATCGAGATCAGCGAGACGTTGTGCTTGGCGGCCAGGCGTCCCAGGGTGTGCAGCGAGCCGTCCCAGTCGTTCTTCGGCTGGTGCGGATAGATGACGGCGGTGTCGACCACCTTGCCGGTGGCGTCGACCACCGCCACTTTGACGCCGGTGCGCAGGCCCGGGTCCAGGCCCATCGTGGCGCGCTGGCCGGCCGGCGCGGCCAGCAGCAAGGCTTTCAAATTGGTGGCGAAGACGTTGATCGCGTCCAGTTCGGACCGCTCGCGCAACGCGCCCATCAATTCGGTCTCCAGGTGCATGAAGCTTTTCACGCGCCACGTCCAGCGCGCCGTGTCAGCCAGCCATTTGTCGGCCGCGCGGCCCTGGTTCTTGATGCCGAAGCGGGCGGCGATGCGGCCTTCGCACGGATTGTGCGGCGCGTCCCACTTCGGTTTCTCCGCTTCGGTATCGAGCCGCAGGGTGACGTCGAGGATGCCTTCGCGGCGCCCGCGCATCAGCGCCAGCGCGCGGTGCGAGGGCACGGTCGCAATGGTTTCCGAATAATCGAAGTAATCGGCGAATTTTTCGCCTTCGTCTTGCTTTCCTTCAATAACCTTCGATTCAACGATGCCATGCTCTTGTACGTATTCGCGCAACGACTGCAGCAGGGTGGCGTCCTCGGCGAAGCGTTCCATCAGGATTTGACGGGCGCCGTCGAGCGCGGCCTTGGTGTCGGCGACGCCGGGATTGTTGCCGTCGGCGGTGGTGAACGGTTCGCGCAGGAAGCGGGTGGCTTCCGTTTCGGGAGTCAGTTCGGGGTTGGCCAGCAGGCTGTCGGCCAGCGGCGCGAGGCCCGCTTCGATGGCGATTTGCGCTTTGGTGCGGCGTTTTTGTTTGTACGGAAGATATAAGTCTTCCAACCGGGTCTTGTCTTCCGCATGCATGACAGCATCTAATAGGGCTGGTGTCATTTTGTTCTGTTCGGTGATGGATGCCTCGATGGCGGCGCGGCGGTCTTCCAGCTCGCGCAGGTAGCGCAGGCGCTCTTCGAGCAGACGCAGCTGGATGTCGTCGAGGCCGCCGGTGGCTTCCTTGCGGTAACGGGCGATGAAGGGCACGGTGGCGCCTTCGTCCAGCAGGGCGATGGCGGCGGCGACCTGGACCGGTTTAGCGGCAAGTTCGAGGGCAAGACGTTGTTCGATGGAAGGCAGCATGTGGGTCATTCCTTAGCGGTCAAGCCCGGAATGATACGCAATCGGCGCGATTGTGCCAGTCTTGACAGTCCAAATGGACGAAGATATAGCCGATCCGCAAATATTGAACCGTGTTTGAGGCGTCTAAAGACACCAAAGGCACATAAGCACGCGGGTTTTTCAAAAGAATCCGCAAACACGAACGCGTGTATGGCGGATAATATCGCCTGTTGCCGTTTTTGAACCATCTTTGAACAACATGCGACCTATGGATTTTACCCGCGACGACGCCACCGACGAGGTTCCCGCCAAGCCAGCCGCTCCCGCGGCCCCGGCTATTTCAACGCGCCTTCCGCCGCCGCCCGCGAACCAATTGTCGTACGCGGTGGCCACCTGGTTGCAACGGGTGGACGCCGCCGCGCATCCCAAGGCCAAGCTGACCGCGCCGCCGGTCGATAGCGATCCGAAACAAACCCAGTACCGGCTGATCTACGTGATGGCGCCCACCAGCGGCGGCCGCCACGTGGCGCTGTGCCTGTACAAGGCGCGGCTGCGCTCGAACGGCGACGTCGCCGCCGCCACTCCGGTCAGCGAGGTGTTTTCGCTGCTGTCGGCGCCGCCGACCTTCCTGGCGCCCGGCGACGAGGATTTGATCCGTTTCTTTGTCGCCATGCGCAGCGGCCAGAATTCGCAGACCGGCTCGGCCACCGAGCCGCGCGGCAAGATCGGCGCGGCGCTGCTGCAGATGCTGGCCGAGCAGGATAAATTGCTGTGGGCAAACTCGTGGGCCGACGTCGGCAACGGCCTGGTGTATCCGCTCAAGGGTGGCGTGTTGCGCGAAGCCAATCTGGCCTGGCGCGAAGAGGGCAAGGGACTGCGCCTCGGCTGGCAGGTGCAGCCGCCGCCGGGCGCGCGCGCGACCAGCAACGGCGCCGACCAGGTCGATTACATGTTGCCGACCGATCCACCGTGGTACATCGACAACCTGTCGTGCGGCGTGCTGCAACTGAACCAGGGCGGCGCCTCGATTCCGCTGGCCGACCTGCAGGCGCTGGTGGCCCAGGCGCCGTTGCTGACGGCCAACGACAAGATGCGCGTGTCGCAACTGTTGCTGGCCCACGGCCTGCAACAGCTGATGCCGCTGCCGCAGCCATTGCCGCAGCGGGTGCGCGACGACGTCAAGCCGCGCCCGGTGCTGACCCTGGACGCGGCGATGCTGGCCGACGGCTCGCTGCAGCGCTGGCACGATTTCGCCGTGCTGTCGTTCGATTACGACGGCGAGCGCGTCTCCTTCGACCCGTCGCAGCGCGTGGTGCGCCAGAAGGGCGAGGTCACCGAGATCATCCAGCGCGACGCCGCCGCCGAGGAACAGGCGCTGGCCCTGCTGAACGAGCGCCGTTTCCAGGCGCCGACCGCGTTGCCGCTGAGCAGCGTCAAAGGCGGGCTGCTGTTGCCCAGCCAAGCCGAGTGGATACGCTTCGCCCGCGACGGCATCACCGCGCTGAAGGACGAAGGCTGGAAAGTCGAGAAGACCACCAAGTACCGCTATGACGTCATGGAAGTCGGCGACTGGTACGCCGACGTCACTGAAGACCCGGCCGACGGCGGCCGCGCCTGGTTCGAACTGGAGCTGGGCATCATGGTCAACCAGGAGCGCGTGCCGCTGCTGCCCGTGCTGGTGCAATTGATCCGCAACGCGCCCAACGATTTCAATCCGAAGGCCATCGCCAGCCACGGCGACGAGGACCAGATGCTGGCCACCCTGGCCGACGGCGCGCGCGTGGCGCTGCCGTGGGCGCGGATCAAGCCCATCCTGTCTACCTTGGGCGAGCTGTATTTCAGCGACAAGATCAAGACGTCGTTGCGCATGGCTACTTTGGACGCCGCGCGTCTGGACGAGCTGGCCCGCAACGTCGAACTGAACTGGAACGGCGGCGACGAGCTGCGCGAAATGGGCGCGCGCCTGAACCAGTTCGGTGAAGTCAAGAAAGTGGCTACGCCGGCCGGCCTGCAGGCCACCCTGCGCGACTACCAGACCGATGGCTTGTCGTGGATGCAGTTCCTGCGCGAATACGGCTTCGCCGGCATCCTCGCCGACGACATGGGCCTGGGCAAGACGGTGCAAACCCTGGCCCACATCCTGATCGAAAAAGAGGCCGGCCGCCTGACCGCGCCGGCGCTGGTGATCGCGCCGACCAGCCTGATGGGCAACTGGCAGGAGGAGGCGGCCCGTTTCGCGCCGAGCCTGCGCGTGCTGCTGTTGCAGGGCAAGGACCGCATGGGCCAGTTCGACCAGATCGACGGGGCCGACCTGGTGCTGACCACCTACGCGCTGTTGCCGCGCGACGAGGAAAAACTGCGCGAGCACGATTTCCACCTGGTCATCCTCGACGAGTCGCATTACATCAAGAACACCCGCTCCAAAGCCGCGCAAAGCGCCGGCCTGCTGCGCGCGCGCCACCGCCTGTGCCTGTCCGGCACGCCGCTGGAAAACCATCTGGGCGAGCTGTGGTCGCAGTTCCACTTCCTGCTGCCGGGTTTGCTGGGCGACGAGAAGGGCTTCAACAGCGTGTTCCGCCACCCGATCGAGCGCCAGGACGATCCGATGCGCCGGACCTTGCTGAACCGCCGCATCAAGCCTTTCCTGCTGCGCCGGACCAAGGACAACGTCGCCAAGGAGCTGCCGCCGAAGACCGAGATGGTGCGCAAGGTCGAGCTGACCGGCGCCCAGCGCGATCTGTACGAAACCGTGCGCCTGGCGATGGACCAAAAGGTACGCGAGGAAATCGACCGCAAAGGTGTGGCGCGCAGCCAGATCGTGATCCTCGAGGCGCTGCTCAAGCTGCGCCAGGTGTGTTGCGATCCGCGCCTGGTCAAGTCGCTGCCGTCGAAGAAGCAGACGGCCGGCTCGGCCAAATTGATCGACCTGATGCAGATGGTCGAGGACTTGCTGGAGGAAAACCGCAAGATCCTGGTGTTCTCGCAGTTCACCAGCATGCTCGAGCTGATCGAGCAGGAGCTCGAGGCGCGCGACATCCCGTACGCGCTGTTGACCGGTGACACCAAGGACCGCAGCGCGCAGGTGGCGGCCTTCCAGCAGGGCGCGGTGCCGATCTTCCTGATCAGCCTGAAGGCCGGCGGCGTTGGCCTGAACCTGACGGCGGCCGACACGGTGATCCATTACGATCCGTGGTGGAATCCTGCGGCCGAGAACCAGGCCACCGACCGCGCCTGGCGCATCGGCCAGGACAAGCCGGTGTTCGTCTACAAGCTGATCGCCAAGGGCACCCTGGAAGAAAAGATCCAGGTGCTGCAGCAGAAAAAATCCGACCTGGCGCAATCGATCCTGGCCGAGGGCGAGTCGCAGAAAATGGCGCTCACGCAAGAGGATCTGCAACAGATCTTCGCGCCGCTGGTGGAGTAGCGGATGTCGACGGTCGACGAGTTGCGGGCGGCGTTGGCGCTGTCGCGGGCCAACGAGGCACGCTACCGCCTGCTGCTCGACCACAGCACCGAAGTCAGCTGGATGGCCGATTGCGCGACGCTGCGGCTGACCTGGCTCAGTCCCGCAGCCGAGCGCCAGTTCGGCTACACGCTGGCCACCGCCGACACCGTGGCGGCCGGTCTGCTGGGAGATCTGGCCCCGCGCCTGGCGCGCTTCGCGGCCGGTGACGCCAGCCGCCGCCACCTGGTGCGCGAGACCGAACTGGCGCACGCCGACGGCCGCGTGGTGCCGGTCGAAATCGATTCCACCTTGATCCTCGACGACGCCGGCGCGCCGGTGACCGTGGTCGGCGTGGTGCGCGACCTGACGGCGCGCCGCGAACTGGCGGAGCAGCAGAAGAAATTCGCCTCCATGCTGTCGCACGAATTCCGCACGCCGCTGTCGACCATCGACGGCGCCGTGCAGCGCCTGGAGATGACCGGCGCCCATCACGACGAAGGCACCCGCAAGCGCTACCGAAAGATACAGACGGCGGTCGACCGCATGTTGGCGATGCTCGACGAGTACCTGTCGCCGGAGCGCATGGCCAGCATCGGCCGCGCGCGCCAGCCCGACGAGATCTCGCCGGCGGCGCTGCTGCAATCGGTCGCCGAACAGGCCCGCAGCCGACGCAGCCGCGTCGATTTGCGCGTGGAAGCGTTGCCGCAATGGATGCGCTGCGACCCCGCCGGCATCCGCCTGTGCCTGGAAATATTGGTCGACAATGCCATCAAATACACGGATGCGAATACTCCGTTAGAATTGCTGGGCAAAATTGCCAAGGAGGGCGGTGTCGAGTTCCTCGTGCGCGATGGCGGCGCCGGCGTGCCGGAAGCGGAAATGGAAAAAATTTTCGACAAGTCCTACCGCGGCAGCAACGCCTCTGGCGTGCCCGGCTCGGGCCTTGGTTTGTATATGACACGCGCGATCGCCGATGTCCACGGCGGCACGGTCACCGTGCAAAATGTTTCTGAAAGCGGCGCGGAATTTCGGATTTGGCTGCCGGTAGCGACCGTCCCCGGGAAAAGCCTTGCGCGAGCGGGTGGCAACAGTGATAATTCCCCGCATACAAGCTGAAGCAGTACGGGCGCAACGCTCAACAATCGATCAAATGGCGCATCAATGACGCAAATACTTATCGTGGAAGACAATCTGGACTACGCCGAAGAAATGGCGGAGTTCCTGATTGAGCTACAACACGAAGTGCACATCACTAACAACGCCAGCGATATGTGGACGGCCCTAAGCCAGGGAAACGTGGGAGTGGTGGTGCTGGACCTGGGCTTGCCCGATGAGGACGGCTTCAACGTCATACCGCGCATGCGCCAGCTTTACCCGCAGATCGGCCTGCTGGTGCTCACCGGCCGCGTCGCCTTCGACAACCGCATCCTCGGTTTGCGCCTCGGCGCCGACCACTACCTGACCAAGCCGATCAAATTCCCCGAGCTGGCCGCGCACATCGAGGCGCTCGACCGCCGCGTCGGTCCGCAGGAAACCATTCCGCTGCCGAGCAAGTGGACCTTGCGGGTGAGCGCCCGCCAGCTCGAACTGCAGGGCATGGCCATCACCCTGACGGAAAAGGAATGCAATTTCCTGCATCTGCTGACGATTAACACCCGGCCGGTGCCGCGCCAGGTCATCGTTGCCGGCATCGGCGGCGACGATCCGGACGCCGGCCGCCGCGTCGACATGCTGGTGTATCGCCTGCGCAAAAAGGCGCGCACCGGGCTGGGCCAGGATCTGCCGCTGCGCAGCGCCTATGGCGAAGGCTACAGTCTCTCGGCCAGCTTCAATCTGTCCTGATAAAACGGATGTTGATGGTGCCGCTTATGCCGGTAACATTGACAGCCCACCGTAAGTCGCCCTGCGGTTCTTATGCGCGCTCCGCAGGTGCCGCAACGGTACAACTTACCGATGTGTCCGTAACGGGCAATTTGCAAGTTACTAGCACGGACACGGCGCGTGCTTTCTCTCCAAACGTAACAATGCAAAAAATAAGTATCTTCTTGCAAGTTGCCTCCTGCACCAGAATCGAAACGTCATCGCCGCAGGCGCGGCCTTCGTGCACACGGACGCCCTGAGCAGCTCCGTCGCCCGCACCCACGCGGCCAGGACGGTGACCAGCCGCACCCACTCTGAGCCGTACGGCCGCACGGCCGGCGGCACGGTGCCGACCACCATCGGCTTCACCGGCCACGTAAACGATGCCGACACGTGGCTGGTGTACATGAGCAGCGGTATTATGATCCGCTGGCGGGGCGGTTTATGAGCACCGATCCGGTGCTGACGGACTCAAATACGGGCGGGGGCTTTAATCGATATGCTTATGCGAATACAACCGTATAAGTATGTTGATCCTGATGGCCGTTTCATTCAGCTCGCTGTTGGGTTCGGAATCGGCTTTGCGATTGATGTGGGCGCGCAGCACTTCATAGAAAATAAATCGTGGAGCTCGATCGACTATAAAGGTGCAGCTTTTTCTGGAGCAGGCGCCGGCCTTACTGGTGGAATTGGTGGGAAGTTGGCGCAGCAGGCAATCCAAGGACAATAACTGCGGCCCAAGCTATTGCTCGGACCGCGGCCGTCGGCGCTGGCGCCGGGGCGCTCAGTTCTGCAGCTACGGATGGCGCAAGTGGGAATAGCATTAGTTGTGCCAAAGCTGTATCTGGTGCAATCGGGGGAGCAGTAGGTGCAGTGATCGGTGCTAAAGTTGACAATGCTGCAGCTAGCATGCTTGGACGGTTAAGCAGCAGTGGCGGGGTTAACTCCCACCTCGCCGACACGACACGGACCTCAGCTAATTTTGGCGCTACCGTGAATATGGGAGAAACTACGGGTCAGGCGGTGGGTAAAGTCGCATCAGACGCGGCCGTGGGTTCGACCCAAAAGACTATTGAAAGAATGCTGGTCTTTAGGAGAGAGTTTGATGAACAACGTCAAGACAACTATTTTTGATCGAGCAATGTGGTTTGTTTCATGGCTTTGTATTTTGGGCGGTATCGCTACAGGAGTTTACGCTGGTTACGCGATCATGCTGGGCGAGGTTGTCGTAGAGTCGCGTGGCGCTGGATCGTCTATTTATAAATTGGCGCAACAACCTGGGCCATTTTATGGTTTTGTCGCATTTTACATTGTCTGCGCTGTGATCTTTTTCTGGATCGGAGTTTTGTCAAGAGTCAAGAAAAAGACGTGAGTCCGATGAGTCGTCTTAGCAGATAGAGCATGGCGGTGTTGATCGTGGAGGTTAAATCCGCTTTGAGTGTTAATATTGAGATAATTTTTTCGCTTTGGTGGAATATGAAATCCGAGACCGGTGCTACGGCGTCTCGGCCAGCTTTTAATCTGTCCTGATCAAAACAGTTCGCCGGCTTCAAGCTGTCCTGATCAAAACTGTTTATTTGATCTCGCTCAGTGCATTGTGAGAATTTGTGAGTTTCCGTAGGGCATCGTCATCGTAGTATGACTCCTCAACCGCTGTTTTTTTGAGGAGTACTGCGATGCGTTTCACCGATTTGAAAATAGGGGTGCGGCTGGCTGGCGGCTTCGGGCTGGTCATGCTGCTCATCGTTGGCATGGCCATGGCCGGCATCTGGCGCCTGCAGTCGGTCGGCGACCTGACCGAGGAAATGGTCGGCAGCGCCAGCGTCAAGGAGCGCTTGACGGCCGAGTGGCACAACCAGATCGGCATCAGCGGCATCGGCGTGCTGGCCTTCGCCCGCAACACCGAGACGGCCGAGTCCCCCGCGATCACCGAGAAAGCCGCCGCCACGCGGGCGCGCGTCAACGCCATCCAGAAACAACTCGAACCGATGCTCGTCAGCGACGAGGAAAAGGCGCTGCTCGCCGCCGTCGCCTCGGTGCGCAAGGATTACGCGGCCAGCCGCGACGCCATGTTCAAACTGAAGAAGAGCGGCGACATCGAGGCCGCCCGCCGCTTGGCCGACGACCGGCTCGAGCCGCAGTTCGCCGCGTATTTAAGCAGCGTGGCCAAGATCGGCAAGTACGAGGCCGACGTCGGCCGCGAGCTGGCCGCCGACGTGCAGAAACAGTACCGCTCCGGCCAGCACTTCCTGCTGGCGCTGGCGGCCGGCGCGCTGGCGCTGGGCGCCTGGTTCGCCTATGTGATCGGGGTGTCGATCACGCGCCCGATCCACCAGGCGGTGGCGGTGGCGCAAACCGTGGCGGCCGGCGACTTGAGCAGCAAGATCGATGTCCGTGGCAAGGACGAGACCGGCCTGCTGCTGCAGGCGCTGAAGGACATGAACGCCAGCCTGGTCGACATCGTCGGCCAGGTGCGCAGCGGCACCGACACCATCGCCACCGCCTCCGGCGAGATCGCCCATGGCAACCTGGACCTGTCGGCGCGCACCGAGCAGCAGGCCAGCTCGCTGCAGCAGACGGCGTCGTCGATGGAGGAGCTGACCGCCACCGTCAAGCAGAACGGCGACAACTCGCGCCAGGCGCACACGCTGGCGCTGTCGGCGTCCGAGGTGGCCGTCAAGGGCGGCAACGTGGTCGGGCAGGTGGTCGACACCATGTCGGAGATCAACGCGTCGGCGCACAAGATCGTCGATATCATCGCCGTCATCGACGGCATCGCCTTCCAGACCAACATCCTGGCCTTGAACGCGGCGGTCGAGGCGGCGCGCGCCGGCGAGCAGGGACGCGGTTTCGCGGTGGTGGCGTCCGAGGTGCGCAACCTGGCCCAGCGCAGCGCGGCGGCGGCCAAGGAAATCAAAACCCTGATCAGCGATTCGGTCAACAAGGTGGAGACCGGCGCCAAGCTGGTGGCCGAGGCCGGCACCACGATGCGCGAGATCGTCGCCAACGTCGGCCGCGTGACCGATATCATCGGTGAAATCACCAGCGCCAGCGTGGAGCAGACGGCCGGTATCGAGCAGATCAACCGCGCCATCGCGCAGATGGACCAGGTCACGCAGCAGAACGCGGCGCTGGTGGAGGAGGCGGCTGCGGCGTCGGCGGCGCTGGAGGAGCAGAGCGGCGCGCTGGCCAAGGTGGTCAGCGTGTTCCAGCTGTCCCGCCCCGGCGGTAAAAACAGGGACAGAGTCGCGCCGCTTTTGCTGCGCGCGTGAATAATCGGGGACAGAGTGGTGTAGAATCTGCGCTTCGCCCACCGTCGCCTGATTAACTTAGGAAACACGTAGGGCGGATTAGCGCAGCGTAATCCGCCATGCGCCGCCAGCGGCTCATCCATGGCGGATTACGGCGTTCCGCCTAATCCGCCCTACGTGTATCTCGGGCGGCTCTACATTCAACTAATATGGCCCGTCTCCCCCGCCTGATCGTCCCCTCCCAGCCGCACCACGTCATCCAGACCGGCAATAACGACCAGCTGATCTTCCATGATGCCGAGGATTACCAGGCTTTCCACGGCTGGCTGCGCACCGCCGCCAAGAATCACAAGGTAGCGGTCCACGCCTACGTCCTGATGCCCAACCACCTGCATTTGCTGGTCACGCCGTCGGACGAAAACGGCCTGGGGCAGATGATGCAGTGGATCGGCCGCTATTACGTCCCCTACTTCAACCAGAAATATAGCCGCAGTGGAACTTTGTGGAACGGACGCTACAAAACCTCGCTGATCGACGCGGACGAATATTTCATGCTGTGCAGCCGTTATATCGAGTTCAACCCGGTCCGCAACGGCATGGTCAGCCGCGCCGAGGACTATCCCTGGTCCAGCTATTGTCATCACGCCGGCATCCGCTCGGACGGCCTGGTGGTCGACCACGCGCAGTTCTGGGCGCTTGGCAATACGCCTTTCCAGCGCGAGGCGGCATACACCGCCATGAGCGAGCCGCCGCTGACGGACGAGCAGATCGCCTCGATCAGCAAGGCGCTGCTCAAGGGCTGGCCGCTGGGGTCGGACCAGTTCAAGACGGCATTACAGAACAAGGTCAAGCGCCAGGTCCTGCCGGCGAAACGGGGCCGTCCCTTCAAAATCAAGACCGACTTCGCCTGAGCTAATTCGGCCAAACCGCAGGAAGCTGACGTTCCTGCGGTTTTTCTTTATGCGGTTTCACTCTGTCCCTAATTAAAATTTTTAGCAACTTCAAAAAATTTAATTCGACTCCGACCCTATTTGTTATGGTTGTCTTTTACGCTGCATTGCACTACTCTAGTTTCCATTAGCCTAATTGCCAGCGGAGAAGCCACATGAAAGCCCAAGGTCTGTACGATCCTTCCAATGAACACGATGCCTGCGGCGTCGGATTCGTCGCCCACATCAAGGGAAATAAAAGCCACTCCATCGTCGAACAGGGTCTGCTGATCCTGAAGAACCTCGATCACCGGGGCGCCGTCGGCGCCGATGCGCTGATGGGCGACGGTGCCGGTATCCTGATCCAGATCCCGGACCAGTACTACCGCGACGAGATGGCCAAGCAAGGCGTGGAACTGCCGCCTCCGGGCGAATACGGCGTCGGCATGGTGTTCCTGCCGAAGGAAAACGCATCCCGCATCGCCTGTGAACAGGAAATCGAGCGCTCGGTGCGCGCCGAGGGCCAGGTCGTGCTGGGCTGGCGCAACGTGCCGGTCGATTGCGACATGCCGATGTCGCCGACCGTGCGTGCCAAAGAGCCGGTCATTCGCCAAATCTTCATCGGCCGCGGCGCCGACATCATGGTGACCGACGCGCTGGAACGCAAGCTGTATGTGATCCGCAAATCGTCCGGCCACGCCATCCAGGCGCTCAAGTTGCTGCACGGTAAGGAATTCTTCGTCGCCTCGATGTCCGCCCGCACCATCGTCTATAAAGGCCTGCTGCTGGCCGACCAGGTCGGCGTGTACTACAAGGACTTGCAGGACGCGCGCTGCGTGTCGGCGCTGGCGTTGGTGCACCAGCGTTTCTCGACCAACACCTTCCCGGAATGGCCGCTGGCCCACCCGTACCGCCTGATCGCCCACAACGGCGAGATCAACACCGTCAAAGGCAACTTCAACTGGATGCGCGCGCGCGAAGGCGTGATGAAGTCGGCCGTGCTGGGCGAAGACCTGCAGAAACTGTTCCCGCTGATCTATGAAGGCCAGTCGGACACCGCCTGCTTCGACAACGCGCTCGAACTGCTGCTGATGGCGGGCTATCCGATCGCCCAGGCGATGATGATGATGATCCCGGAAGCCTGGGAGAATCACGGCACGATGGACGACAATCGCCGTGCGTTCTACGAATATCACGCCGCGATGATGGAACCATGGGATGGCCCGGCGGCCATGGCCTTCACCGACGGCCGCTACATCGGCGGCACCCTGGACCGCAACGGTTTGCGTCCGGCGCGTTACATCGTCACCGACGACGATCTGGTGGTGATGGC
This sequence comes from Duganella sp. GW821-FHT07F09, assembly GCF_059418705.1. NCBI lineage: Bacteria > Pseudomonadati > Pseudomonadota > Betaproteobacteria > Burkholderiales > Oxalobacteraceae > Duganella > Duganella sp. GW821-FHT07F09. Next base: position 625,864 of record NZ_JBWKQJ010000002.1, read on the forward strand.
GTCGGAATCGGGCGTGTTGCCGATTCCCGAGTCGAAAATCATCCAGAAATGGCGTTTGCAGCCGGGCAAGATGTTCCTGATCGACCTGGAAGCGGGCCGCATCATCGACGATAAAGAGCTCAAAGACACCTACGCCAACGCCAAGCCGTACAAGGCGTGGATCAACGCCGTGCGCATCAAGCTCAACGAGATCAAGCTGAGCGAAAGCCAGCTGGCGCACAACCGCGTCAAGTACAGCGCCGCGCCGGGCGAAAAAGCCGTCGCTTCCGTGCTGGACCGCCAGCAGGCGTTCGGCTACACCCAGGAAGACCTGAAGTTCCTGATGGCGCCGATGGCCGCCGCCGGCGAAGAGGCGACCGGCTCGATGGGCAACGACTCGCCGCTGGCCGTCATGTCCAACAAGCTCAAGCCGCTGTACAACTACTTCAAGCAGCTGTTCGCCCAGGTGACCAACCCGCCGATCGACCCGATCCGCGAAGCGATGGTGATGTCGCTGGTGTCGTTCATCGGCCCGAAACCGAACCTGCTGGACACCAACAACGTCAACCCGCCGATGCGCCTCGAAGTGTCGCAGCCGATCCTGGGCTTCGACGACATGGCCCGTCTGCGCGGCATCAGCCTGCACACCGGCGGCAAGTTCAAGTCGTACGAGCTGAGCATCTGCTACCCGCTGAGCTGGGGTAAGGAAGGCATTGAAGCCTGCCTGGCCTCGCTGTGCGCGGAAGCGGTCGACGCCGTCAAGTCCGGCCACAACATCCTGATCGTCTCGGACCGCTCGATCGGCGTCGATCGTGTCGCCATCCCCGCGCTTCTGGCCACATCGACCGTGCATCAACACCTGGTCAGCAAGGGCCTGCGCGCCTCGACCGGCCTGGTCGTCGAAACCGGTTCGGCCCGCGAGACCCACCACTTCGCGCTGCTGGCAGGCTACGGCGCCGAAGCGATCCACCCGTACCTGGCGATGGAAACCCTGGTCGAGCTGGCGCACGGCATGCCGGGCGACATGTCCGGCGACAAGGCCGTCTACAACTACACCAAGGCCATCGGCAAGGGCTTGATGAAGGTGATGTCGAAGATGGGCATCTCCACTTATATGTCGTACTGCGGCGCGCAGATCTTCGAAGCCGTCGGCTTGAACAAGTCGCTGGTCGACAAGTACTTCAAGGGCACCGCCTCGAACGTCGAAGGTATCGGCGTGTTCGAAGTGGCCGAGGAGGCGCTGCGCCTGCACAACCTGGCCTTCGGCGACGATCCGGTGCTGGCCAACCATCTGGACGCCGGCGGCGAGTACGCCTTCCGCGTGCGCGGCGAGGACCACCTGTGGACCCCGGACGCGATCGCGAAGCTGCAGCATTCGACCCGCAGCAACAACTTCTCCAGCTATAAAGAGTACGCGCAGATCATCAACGACCAGAGCAAGCGCCACCTGACCTTGCGCGGCCTGTTCGAGTTCAAGCTGGACCCGACCAAGGCGATCCCGCTGGAGGAAGTCGAGCCGGCCAAGGAAATAGTCAAGCGTTTCGCCACCGGCGCGATGTCGATGGGTTCGATCTCGACCGAGGCGCATGCGACCCTGGCCGTGGCGATGAACCGCATCGGCGGCAAGTCCAACACCGGCGAAGGCGGCGAGGATCCATCGCGCTACACGATGGAGCTGAAAGGCATCAAGATCAAGCAGGGCGAGACCATGGCCTCGGTCATGGGCAAAGAGCAGATGGTGGTCGACATTCCATTGCAGGAAGGCGATTCGCTGCGCTCGCGCATCAAGCAGGTGGCTTCGGGCCGTTTCGGCGTCACCGCCGCCTACCTGAACTCGGCCGACCAGATCCAGATCAAGATGGCCCAGGGCGCCAAGCCTGGCGAAGGCGGCCAGCTGCCCGGCCATAAAGTGTCGGAATACATCGCCACGCTGCGCTTCTCGGTGCCGGGCGTGGGGCTGATCTCGCCGCCGCCACACCACGACATCTATTCGATCGAAGACTTGGCGCAGCTGATCCACGATCTGAAGAACGCCAACCCGCGCGCCTCGATCTCGGTCAAGCTGGTGTCGGAAGTGGGCATCGGCACCGTCGCCGCCGGCGTCACCAAGGCCAAGGCCGACCACGTCGTGGTCGCCGGCCATGACGGCGGCACGGGCGCTTCGCCATTGTCGTCGGTCAAGCACGCCGGCACGCCGTGGGAGCTGGGCCTGGCCGAAACGCAGCAAACGCTGGTCTTGAACGGCCTGCGCAGCCGCATCCGCGTCCAGGCCGACGGCCAGATGCGCACCGGCCGCGACGTCGTCATCGCCGCCATGCTGGGCGCCGATGAAATCGGCTTCGCCACCGCGCCGCTGGTGGTCGAGGGTTGCATCATGATGCGCAAATGCCACCTGAACACCTGCCCGGTCGGCGTCGCCACGCAGGACCCTGTGCTGCGCGCCAAGTTCTCCGGCAAGCCGGAATACGTGGTCAACTACTTCTTCTTCGTCGCCGAGGAAGCCCGCCAGCTGATGGCGCAACTGGGCATCCGCACCTATGACGAGCTGATCGGCCGCGTCGACCTGCTGGACAAATCGAAGGCGATCACGCACTGGAAGGCCAAGGGCCTGGACTTCAGCGCCATCTTCTACCAGCCGGAAGTGCAGGACGGCCATTCGATCTATCACACGATGGAGCAGGATCACGGCCTCGACAAGGCGCTCGACCACAAGCTGATCGCGCAAGCCAAGGCCGCGCTGGAGAAGGGCGAGCGCGTCTCGTTCATCTCGCCGGTGCGCAACGTCAACCGCACCGTCGGCACCATGCTGTCGGGCGAAGTGGCCAAGCGCTACGGCCACGCCGGTTTGCCGGACGACACCATCCACATCCAGCTGCAAGGCACGGCGGGTCAATCGGCCTGCGCCTTCCTGGCGCACGGCATCACGATCGACCTGGTGGGCGAAGGCAACGATTACGTCGGCAAGGGCTTGTCGGGCGGCCGCATCATCGTGCGTCCGAACACCGAGTTCCGCGGCTGGGCCGTCAACAACATCATCATCGGTAACACGGTGCTGTACGGCGCGATCAGCGGCGAAGCCTTCTTCAACGGCGTGGCCGGCGAGCGTTTCGCGGTGCGCAACTCGGGCGCCACGGCGATCGTCGAGGGCACCGGCGACCACGGTTGCGAATACATGACCGGCGGCACCGTCGTCGTGCTGGGCTGCACCGGACGCAACTTCGCGGCTGGCATGTCGGGCGGCATCGCCTACGTGTACGACCCGGACGGCGATTTCGAATCGCGCTGCAACACCGCGATGGTGACCCTGGAGCCGGTGCTGACCGCCAAGCAGCAGGAAGCGGACAAGGCCACATGGCACATCCAGCACAAGGACAACGGCGCGGAAGCGGACGAGGTGATCCTGAAGCGCTTGATCGAGCGTCACTTCAAGCACACCGGGAGCACGCGCGCCCGTCTGTTGCTGGACAACTGGGCCGATGGCCGCAGCAAGTTCGTCAAGGTATTCCCAAGCGAATACAAACGCGCCCTGGCCGAGATGGCCGAGGACGTGGCGAACGAAGCCGCCACCGTCCAGCCGATCGCCGCCTGAGCCGCAGTCGACCTCTGACCGAACATATTTAAGGATTTATCGTGGGTAAAATCACCGGTTTCATGGAATTCCAGCGCCAGGACGAGGGCTATCTGCCACCAGCGGCGCGTTTGAAGAACTACGCCGAGTTCGTCATCCCCCTGACCAACGAGCAGGCCAAGGTGCAGGGCGCGCGCTGCATGGATTGCGGCATCCCGTTCTGCAACACGGGCTGCCCGGTCAACAACATCATCCCGGACTGGAACGATCTGGTTTATCGCGGCAACTACCGCGAAGCGCTCGACACGCTGCATTCGACCAACAACTTCCCGGAATTCACCGGCCGCATCTGCCCGGCGCCGTGCGAGTCGGCCTGTACCCTGGGCATCAACAATGATCCGGTCGGCATCAAGTCGATCGAGCACAAGATCATCGACGAAGGCTGGGAACACGGCTGGGTCGTGCCGCAGCCTGCGGCCGAACAGACCGGCAAGAAAGTGGCCGTGGTCGGTTCCGGACCGGCCGGCCTGGCGGCGGCGCAGCAGCTGGCGCGCGCCGGCCACGCCGTCACCGTATTCGAGAAAAGCGACCGCGTCGGCGGCCTGCTGCGCTATGGCATTCCAGACTTCAAGATGGAAAAGTCGCATATCGACCGCCGTATCAAGCAGATGGAAGCCGAAGGCGTCGTGTTCCGCACCAGCGTGTTGGTGGGCAAGGACTTCCCGGCCAACGTCAATAACTGGGCCAAGGAAACCATTTTCCCGGAAGACCTGGAAAAAGAATACGACGCGGTCATCCTGGCCGGCGGCGCCGAACAGCCGCGCGACCTGCCGGTGCCGGGTCGTGAGCTGAAGGGCGTGCATTTCGCGATGGACTTCCTGCCGCTGCAAAACAAGGTCAACGCCGGCGACAAGGTCAAGGACCAGTTGAAGGCCACCGGCAAGCACGTGGTCGTCATCGGCGGCGGCGACACCGGTTCCGACTGCGTCGGCACCTCGAACCGCCACGGCGCCGCCTCGGTGACCCAGTTCGAACTGATGCCCATGCCACCGGAACAAGAAAACAAGCCGCTGGTGTGGCCGTACTGGCCGACCAAGCTGCGCACCTCGTCGTCGCACGAGGAAGGTTGCGAGCGTGATTGGGCGGTCGCCACCAAGCGCCTGGAAGGCAAGGGCGGCAAGGTCGAGAAGTTGATCGCCTGCCGCGTCGAGTGGAAAGACGGCAAGATGGCCGAAGTGCCGAACTCGGAATTCGAAATGAAGGCCGACCTGGTGCTGCTGGCGATGGGCTTCGTGTCGCCGGTCGCCAACGTGCTTGACGCGTTCGGCATCGACAAGGATGCGCGCGGCAACGCCAAGGCCACCACCGATGGCGAGGGTTGCTACAAGACTTCCGCGCCTAAAGTGTTTGCCGCCGGCGACGTGCGCCGTGGCCAGTCGCTGGTGGTGTGGGCGATCCGCGAAGGCCGCCAATGCGCGCGCGCGGTCGACGAGTTCCTGATGGGCTATTCCGACCTGCCACGTTAATCTGTAGGCAGCGGAACGGTTTGCTTCCCAGCCGGGAGCGAGTGGGTGATCCCCGCTCGCTGCCCGGTTTTTTTATTTTCCGGTTGGCACGGTTTCGATAAGGCGCCGCGCCGTGATCGCGCTTTGCGTCGCGTTGACGTATTTTTGGAAGTGCGGCGTCGCGCGGTGGTGCTGGTAGGCCTGCTCGTCGGCGTAGATTTCGAAGAACCGCAGGTGATTCGGCTGGTCTTTCAAGGCCACCGCGTAGATCGCGAAGACGCCCGGTTCGACGCGGATCGAAGCGTCGATCTCTTCAACCACAGCCGCCTTGTAGGCGTCGAGCTTTGCCGGATCGATGACCAGCTCGGCGATGCGCACCTGAACGCCTGCCGGCGGCAACCCCGGCTTGGCGCCGAGCTTCACGGGAACGGCTTCAAAAAGTTTGTGCTCGACCACCATCCGGCTTGTGGCGGAATGAAATTTTTGAAAGTGTGGTGTGTGCAGATGGTTCTGATAGGCGTCGGCATCGGCATAAATCTCCAGCACGCGCACGCGATCCGGCCGATCTTTTTCGGCGGCCGAGTAAAACGCGGTGACTCCCGGCTCCGTGCGCCGCGTTTGGCGGATATTTTCATTCGCCTGCACCGCGAAGCGATCCAGTTGGGCCGGGTCGATCTGCAGCTCCGACCAGCGGATGTGGGGCACGGGGTTCTCCTTCGCATCAGGGGTGTTCCCGGCGACCGCCATCGGACCGGCGGGAAGCAGAGCGGCCGCCGCGATGCAGAACACGCATGTGCGCCGCCTGACCGATCTTGCCATGGCGGCTCGGTCTTCCATTGCTTGCGTCATGGACGCTCCTCTCAATCGGATCACAGCCCCAGCAGTCGCTCGGCGTTGCCGTGGGCGATCAGCGCCTTGTCCGCGTCGCTCACCGGCAGGCGCTCGATGAAATCGCGCGCCCCGTCCAGGCTTTGATAAGGATAGTCGATCGAGTACAGGATGCGCTCCGCCCCCATCATCGCATGAATGAACTGGAAGTGCGGCATCGTCAGCATGCCGCTGGGCGAGACGTGGACGTGTTCACGATAGGTTTGTGCGATCGGCCGCGCGAGGCCGGAAGCTTCCTGCGGAATCGAGTCTTCCAGCCGTTGCAGGAAGAACGGCACCATTTCGCCCCAGTGGCCGCTGATCACCTGCAGTCCCGGGTGGCGGTCGAACGCGCCGGCGAGCAGCATGCGCACGACCTGGATGCCGGCCTCGTTGTGCCAGCCCCAGGCGAACATCGCCAGCCGCGCGCCGAGTTCGCGCTCGAAGCCGCCGTAGTAGGGCGCCTGGACCGCCGGCAGCGGCAGGCCGGGATGGACGTACAACGGCACCTTCAGTTCGTCGAAGGCGGCGAGGATGGGCGCGTAGCGCGGGTCGTCGAGGAAGCCGTCGCCGGGGCGGCCGTTGATCAGCGCGCCCTTCAGGCCGAGCTGCTTGACGGCCCGCTCCAGCTCGCGCGCCGCCGCCTCCGGCGCCTGCCACGGCAACGTGGCGAAGCCGGCGAAGCGCGTCGGGTGCGCTTGCGCGGCCTGGGCCAGCCGGTCGTTGGCGGCGCGGTTCAGATCGATCGACTGCGCGTCGGGCAACAGCTGCGGAAAGCCGCCATAGGACAGCACCTGCATGGTGATGCCGGCGCCGTCCATGTCGGCCAGGCGCGCCGCGCCCATCTCCAGCCCCTTGCGGGTCGAGTCGCTGGCGGCGATGACGTGCGGCCGGCCGGGGTGGGCCACGTGCACGCCGTCGGTCACCCGGCTGCCCCAGTCCGGCAGATAGGGCGCCTGCGCCAGGGCCAGTTGTTGCGTGGCGGCGCCGATGGCCGGATCGAGTACATGCTCTTCAACACAGATCAGTTTCATCGCGCCCTCCAGGTTGTCGCGTTACGTCAACAAGGCGTCGCGCAGCGCCACGCCCAGGCTGGCGGCCGATTGCGGATTTTGACCCGTAATCAGGCGGCCGTCGACGACCACGTTGTCGGCCCAGTTGGCGGCGTTCTGATGGTGCGCGCCGCGTTCGGTGAGGGTGCTCGCCAGCAGGAACGGCACGACGTGGGTCGACTGCACCTCCTCCTCTTCGTCGTCGGTGAAGGCGGCTAGGCGCTTGCCGGCCACCAGCAGAGTGCCGTCGGCGCGGCGGGCGTTGACCAGCGCCGCCGGTCCGTGGCAGACGGCCGAGACGATGCCGCCGGCCGCGTCGATCGCGCGGATGGCGTTTTGCGCGGCCGCGTTGTCCGGGAAGTCCCACATCGTGCCGTGGCCGCCGGCGAAGAAGATGGCCGAATAGCGCGCCGGATCGATGTCGTCCAGCGGCAGCGTGTGCGAAATGGCGTGGCGGAAATCGGCGTCGGCCCAGTAACGCGCGATGACCGGGTCGCTCATGTCCTCGAGGCCGTCGAGCGGGGCGTCGCCGCCTTTCGGCGAGGCGAACTCCACCGCGATGCCGGCAGCCTGTAGTTTTTCCAGCGGGTGCGTGACTTCGGCCAGGTTGTAGCCGGTGGGGATGCCGGTCGCGCCCTTGACGGCATTGCTGCTGACGACGAACAGGACGGGCTTGATGTCGCTTGCGTTGGTGGCCATGGGGTTCCTTGATTAAGCGTTAGCGGGTGCGAACAGCATTTCCCAGTTGAGGAAGGGACCGAGCGGGATGACGTCCCAGTCGATCAGTCCGGCTTTGGCGAGCGGGAATTCGCGCAGCGCCTGCCGGGCCGCTTCGACCGACTCGCATTCGGCGATGATGGCCACACCAGGACGGTCCTGGCGGAAATACATGTCGCGCACGACGCCACTCTTGTAGAGCTGCCAGGCGTGGCGCGCCTCGTCGAGCATGTGCGGTTGGTATTTTTCCATCGTGGCGCCGGGCTGGGGGATGTCGAGGCAAAGCAGTTTCATGGTGTGGCTCCTTGATCAGCAGAAAGAGGCCGGCGGCCGGGAACACCGCCGCGACGGCTAGGCGCTATGCTAAAGTAGAAAAATACGATCCTTGGTAGAGATAAATTCCGATGAAAGAAGAATTAAATTCCCCGATGATTCAACTGGACGCGCTGCCGGCGGGCCAGGAGCGCCTCGACGGCATCACCGTGTTCGTCGAGGTGGTGCGCCTGGGCGGGCTGGCGCGTGCCGCCGAGCACTTGGGCTTGACGCGCTCGGCGGTAGGGAAGGCGATGGCGCGGCTCGAGGCGCGGCTGGGCGCGCGCCTGTTCCACCGCGCCGCGCGGGTGCAAAGCCTGACCGAGGATGGCCAGATCTACCACGAGCACTGCCTGCGCGCGCTGGCGGCGATGCGGGCGGCCGAGGCGCAGATGCTGTCCGGCCGGCGCGAGGTGGCGGGCCGGCTGCGCGTGTCGATGCCTGTGCTGTTCGGCCGCCATTGCGTGGCGCCCATCCTGCTGGAGTTGGCGCGCCGGCACCCGGCGCTGGACCTGTACCTGAGTTTTAGCGACCGCCCGGTGGACGTGCTGGCCGAAGGCTTCGACCTCGCCATCCGCAGCGGCGTGCTGGGTGCCGACAGCGACGGGCTGCGCGCGCGCAAGCTGGTGGTGCAGCGCAAGCGCGTGTGCGCGTCGCCGGCCTACCTGGCCGCCCGCGGCGTGCCGCGCGACACGGCCGCGCTGGCCGCGCACAGCATCCTGCAGTACCGGCGCGGCGACCGCATCAACGTCTGGCAGTTGGCCGACGCCAGCGGGCGCATCGTCGACACGCCGCTCTCCTCGCGCCTGCAGCTCGACGACCTGGAGGCGATCGCGGACGCCGCCACCGCCGGGCTGGGCCTGGCCTGGCTGCCCGAATGGCTGGTGCGCGAGCGCCTGCGCGACGGCCGCCTGGTGGGCGTGCTCGACGACCTGCCAAGCGCGACGATGGATTGCTATGCCGTCTGGCCCGGCACGTCGCACATGCCGCTGCGCCTGCGGCTGGCGATCGACGCGCTGGTCGAGCAGCTTCCTGCCGCCCTGTAACCCCCCGGGGTCAGTGCCGACATTCGGACACAAGCCGAGCCGTAGAAAGACAGCCGACCTCCTAAGCATTAGTTCGTGTCCGAATGTCGGCACTGACCCCTGCGGTTTTTTTGTGGCGGCGGGCGGCTTGCCGCGCGGGAGGCGGCGTGCTACCATTTTCTCCGTCGAAAGAGCGCAGACCCGATGGTAGCCCGGTCACCGTCCCTCCCCCGGGGCGGCTGCTTTTCCCAACAGGGTATCCGCGACACCTGCACCGGCTTGCCGGTGGTACAGGTGTGCCCGCGGAAAACCCTCGTCTTCGTCGGCACACCTTCCCGTTTACAACCAAAGAAGGAGCCCCGACATGCATCTGACATCTAACACCATACTCATCACCGGCGCCGCCGCCGGCATCGGCTTCGCGCTGGCGCGCCAACTCGCCGAGCGCGGCAACCGGGTCATCATCTGCGGACGCGGCGAAGAGTCGCTGCGCCAGGCGCAGGCGCAAGTGCCGGCCCTGATCACCCGCGTCTGCGACATCACCGACGACGCCAGCCGCCGGGCGATGGTGGACTGGCTGGGCGCCAACCATCCCGCACTGAACGTGGTGATCAACAACGCCGGCGTGCAATACCGCCGGAACTATCAAGAGGCCGGCGCGTTCGACCATCTGGAACAGGAGGTGGCGACCAACTTCACCGCGCCGGTGCGGCTGGTCGGGGAGCTGCTGCCGCTGCTGTTGCGGCAGCCGACGGCGGCGATCGTCAACGTCAGCTCGGGCCTGGCGTTCGCGCCGCTGGCCGACATCCCCATCTATTGCGCCACCAAGGCGGCCATGCATTCGTTTACGCTCACCTTGCGCCACCAGCTCAAAAGCACCGGGGTGCGCGTGGTGGAGATGGCGCCGCCCATCGTCGACACCGGCCTGGGCGGGGGAACGCGCAGTGGCGCCGCCAGCGGCCAGCCGATGATGTCGCCGGAAGCGTTCGCCACGGAGGCGCTGCTCCAGTTGGAGGACGGGCGCGACGAGGTGCTGGTCGGCCTGTCGGCGGGCTCGCGCAAGATGGGCGAGGCGTTGTTCGAGCGCATGAACGGCGGCTGAACGGTTCTGTTCAGCCCGGCCCGGCCGGGATGCGCCTACATCGCGGCCAATGTGCCTGTCCGCACGGTTATTTATCCGGCGCCAGTCAGAATCCGGTAAGAGTTTTGCCCGCACACTGGCTACCGCGCCGCAGCAATGTAACATTTCATGCTTGGTGTAAATTGCTGACTTGAGATTCAGTAGTGTTGTATTATCTGCCACGCACCAGAGCGCCAACGGCCCGGAATCGGGCCGTCTCCAGCAGAGATTAACCTTTCTGCACTACAATACGGCATTAAAAATAATGAGTTCAGTCGTGCCTAATCTTGTCGAAATCCGTGATTTACACTTTTCCTATGGAAAGCGCTCGATTCTGTCGGGCCTCCAGATGGATTTCCCGCGCGGGAAAGTGATCGCAGTGATGGGCGGTTCGGGCAGCGGCAAGACGACGGTATTGCGACTGATCGGCGGCCAGATCCGCCCGCAAAAAGGCCAGGTGAAAGTCCAGGGCCAGGTTGTGCACAAGTTGAATACCGCCGGATTGTATCTGCTGCGGCGCAAAATGGGCATGCTGTTCCAGCATGGCGCGCTATTCACCGACCTTACCGTCTTTGAAAACGTCGCCTTCCCGCTGCGCGAGCACACCGATCTGCCCGAAGAGCTGATCCGCAACCTGGTATTGATGAAGCTGCACGCGGTCGGGCTGCGCAACGCCGCCAAACTGAAGCCGGCCGAGATCTCCGGCGGCATGGCGCGCCGCGTCGCGCTGGCGCGCTCGATCGCGCTCGACCCCGAACTGATCCTGTACGACGAGCCGTTCGCCGGTCTCGACCCGATCTCGATGGGCGTGACCGCCAACCTGATCCGCAACCTCAACACCGCGCTCGGCTCGACCACGGTGCTGGTGTCGCACGACGTCAAGGAATGCTTCGCCATCGCCGACTACGTCTACTTCCTGTCGCAGGGCAAGATCGTCGCGCACGGCACGCCGGCCGACATGATGGTGTCGACCGATCCGTACGTGCACCAGTTCGTCAACGCCGAAGCGGACGGCCCGGTGCCGTTCCACTATCCAGGCAAGTCCCTGGCCGATGATCTGGGCCTGGGGGGGAAAGCATGACTGTAAGAAATTGGTTGTCCCAGCTGGGCGCGCCGCTGCGCGACTACATCGAAAGCATCGGTTACGGCGCGCGCCTGTTCCTTAATATGCTGGGCTTGTCGCCCGGCCTGCTGCGCCGCCCGCGCCTGCTGATCGAGCAACTGCACTTCATCGGCAACTATTCGATGCTGATCATCACCCTGTCCGGCCTGTTCGTCGGCATGGTGCTGGGCCTGCAGGGATATTACACACTGAATAAATACGGCGCCGAGCAGTCGCTCGGCCTGCTGGTGGCCCTGGGCCTGACGCGAGAGCTGGGGCCGGTCATCACCGCGCTGCTGTTCGCCGGCCGCGCCGGCACCTCGCTGACGGCGGAAATCGGCCTGATGAAGGCGGGCGAGCAGTTGTCGGCGATGGAAATGATGGCCGTCAACCCGATCCAGCGCGTGCTCGCGCCCCGTTTCTGGGCCGGCGTGATCTCGGTGCCGCTGTTGGCGTCGGTGTTCAGCGCCGTCGGCGTCATGGGCGGCTGGCTGGTCGGCGTCAAGCTGATCGGGGTCGACGAGGGCGCCTTCTGGTCGCAGATGCAGGGCGGCGTCGATATTTGGAAGGATATCTTCAACGGCTTCGTTAAGAGCGTGGTGTTCGGCATCGCCATCACCTTTATCGCGCTGTACCAGGGTTATCAGACCCAGCCGACGCCGGAAGACGTGGCGCGCGCCACCACCCGCACGGTCGTGATTTCATCGCTGATGATCTGGTGGCTCGATTTCATGCTGACCGCTTTGATGTTCAGCAAATAAAACATTATAAAGAATACTTAGTAGTATTACGCGAGGATAGCTATGCAACGTAAATCACTGGATGTCTGGGTCGGTCTGTTCATCGTCATCGGCGTGGCCGCGCTGATGTTCCTGGCGCTGAAAGCCGGCAACATGGGTTCCATGTCCTTTGGCAAGACCTATCCGATCACGGCCAAGTTCGACAACATCGGCAGCCTGCGTCCGCAGGCGGCGGTCAAGGCGTCGGGCGTGGTGATCGGCCGCGTGGGCGAGATCAAGTTTGATGACAAGAGTTACCAGGCGCTGGTAACCTTGAATATGGAAGAAGGTTATAAATTCCCTAAGGACAGTTCCGCCAAAATTCTGACGGCCGGTCTGCTGGGCGAGCAATACGTAGGCATCGAGGCCGGCGGCGACACGAATAATCTCGCCGCCGGAGACAAAATCGCACGAACCCAATCGGCCGCCGTGCTGGAAGACCTGATCAATCAGTTCATCTACAGCAAGGCCGCCGAAGGAAAAAAGGAAGAATAAATGTCTAGCACCCCGAAACACTTCCGTCAGGCCGCGCTGGCGCTGGGCGTCACCGTGATGCTGGCCGGCTGCGCCGGTCCCAACCCGCGCGATCCGTACGAGAGCTACAACCGCGCCGTGTTCTCGTTCAACGACACCGTCGACACCTACGCGTTGAAGCCCGTTGCGACCGTGTACCGCGACGTTACGCCGTCGTTCGTGCAAACCGGCGTCGGCAACTTCTTCGGCAACCTGGGCGACGCCTGGACCGCCGTCAACAACCTGCTGCAAGGCAAGGGCGAGGCCGGCATGACCGACGTCACCCGCTTCGCGCTGAACTCGACCCTGGGCATCCTGGGCCTGTTCGACATCGCCTCCGAGGCGGGCCTGCAAAAGCACAAGGAAGACTTCGGCCAGACGCTGGGCACCTGGGGCGTGTCGTCCGGTCCCTACCTGATGCTGCCGCTGCTGGGGCCGTCGACGGTGCGCGACACCGTGGCGCTGCCGGCCGATTTCGCCGGCAACATCTGGTCGTACAAAACCCCGGTCTACCTGCGTAACATCGGCACCGGCGTCAACCTGGTCGACACCCGCGCCAGCCTGCTCGACGCCACCAGCATGCTGGAAGACGCCGCGCTGGACCGCTACGAGTTCATCCGCGACGGCTACCTGCAGCGCCGCGAGAGCCTGATCCATCCGGACGGCAACCCGAATAGTTCCAAGAAGCAGGATCCGGCCGACGAGGGCGCCCCGGCGGCCAAGCCCGACGCCGCGCCGGCCGCGCCGGTGACGCCGCAGGCGGCCGCGCCGGCCCCCGCCGAGACGAAGTCTGCGGAAAATTCCGCAACCGTGTCATCCGAATCGGCGCCCAAGGAGTTAACATCCGGTACGCCGGCTGCGAGCGACGCCAGCCTGTGACCCCGAAGAACCCACATAGGTAGATAAAAGATGAAATTGTTCAAACAACTGTTAGCCATCGCCACCGTCTCGCTGGCCTTCAACGCCCACGCCGCCGGTCCCGCCAACGAAGCGCCGGACGCGCTGGTCAAGCGCATCAGCCAGGACGTCATCGAGACCGCCAAGACCGATAAGGCGATCCAGGCCGGCGACACCAAGAAAGTCATGCAGCTGGTCGAGACCAAGATCCTGCCGTACGTCGACTCGGACCGCATGACCTCGCTGGCGGCCGGCCGTTTCTGGCGCGACGCCACCCCCGAGCAGAAAAAGCAGCTGTCGGAGCAGTTCCGCACCCTGCTGATCTACACCTACTCGGGCGCGCTGTCGCAGATCAAGAACGAAACCGTGGACTTCCAGCCGCTGCGCGCCGACCCGTCGGACACCGAGGTGGAAGTGCGCTCGAAGGTCAACATGACCCGCGGCGAGCCGATCACGCTGAACTATCGCGTCGCCAAGGGCGCCGCCGGCTGGAAGATCTATGACATCAACGTCATGGGCGCCTGGCTGGTCGAGACCTACAAGGGCACGTTCGCGTCGGAGATCAGCAAGGGCGGCATCGACGGCCTGATCAAGACCCTGACCGCGAAAAACCAGTCGCTGGCCAGCAAACCTTTGAAAACTACGGCAAAATAACGTCTCCGCGACGTTTTTCCTAAGATAACGACCATGTCCGAACCGACCGACAACCTGCAATCGCTCACGTCCCTGACCGTGCTCAACGCCACCGCGGCGCTGGAACGCGGCCTGGCCGCCATCAAGGCCGGCCAGACGGTGTTCGATTTGCGCCACGTGTTGACGGTCGATTCGGTGGCCGTTTCGGTCTTGCTGGCTTGGCAACGCGCCGCCAGCGAGGCCGGCGTCAAGCTGGAACTGAAGAACCTGCCGCCTGCGCTGCAAAGCTTGACCAAGCTGTACGGCGTCTGCGCGCTGGTCTTCCCCGAGCAAAGCGATCCCGCGCAAGCCTGCGCCGGCCAGGCCGACGTGCCTGCCGACCTGCACCACCATCATTGACCCCCGCCCCACCCCGCCGCCCGCTGTCTCCCTGAGTTACCCCCGGTTATTGCCCATCCGGCTCTGCCGAACCAGATTTCCAATATAATTGAACGTTGCCACCGCCTAAGAGCCGTGGCGCCTGGTCTACCTTCCGCCGTTAGGCATCAATACGCATCCCGCGCCGGTCCACGCCGCCGCACACAACTGATAAGTCAAGCATGACAGCGATCCAAATAACGAATGTCGAGAAGCGCTACAAGTCGCTCCAGGCACTGGGCGGCGTCTCCCTCTCGATCGAGGAGGGGGAGTTCTTCGGCCTGCTGGGCCCCAACGGCGCCGGCAAAACCACGCTGATTTCCATCATCGCCGGCTTGATCCGGCCCGACGCCGGCAAGGTGTCGATCCACGGCCATGACGTCACCGGCGACTTCCGCGAGGCGCGCCGCAAGCTCGGCGTGGTGCCGCAGGAGCTGGTGTTCGACCCGTTCTTCACCGTGCGCGAAACGCTGCGCCTGCAGTCGGGTTACTTCGGCCTGCCCAACAACGACGCCTGGATCGACGAGGTGATGCACAACCTCGACCTGACCAACAAGGCCGACACCAATATGCGCGCGCTGTCGGGCGGCATGAAGCGCCGCGTGCTGGTGGCGCAGGCGCTGGTGCACAAGCCGCCCGTCATCGTGCTCGACGAGCCGACCGCCGGCGTCGACGTCGAACTGCGCCAGACCTTGTGGAAGTTCATCTCGCGCCTGAACCGCGAGGGCCACACCGTGGTGCTGACCACCCACTACCTGGAAGAGGCGCAAGCGATGTGCAAGCGCGTGGCCATGCTCAAAAGCGGCAAGGTCGTCGCGCTGGACACGATGGCGGCGCTGATCCGCCGCATCTCCGGTTCGCAGCTGATCGTCAACATGGCGCGGGGCGAGCTGCCGGCCGATTTGCAGCACCTGGTCACGCACCCGGAAGCTTCCGAGCACGGACGTAAATACAGCCTGCGCATCAACGAGTATTCGGAGGTCGAGGCCATCCTGGCGCGCCTGCGCGAGTCCGGCGCCGTCATCGACGACATGCAGCTGCAACAGGCCGACCTGGAAGACATCTTCCTGCAGATCATGGACAAGGGAACCGTATGAACTTCATCTCAAGCGGCTTCCGCACCCTGGTTTACAAGGAGACCCTGCGCTTCTGGAAGGTGGCCACGCAGACCGTCGCCGCACCGATCCTGACCGCTATGCTGTACCTGTTGATCTTCGGCCACGTGCTCGAAGGGCGTGTGCAGGTGTATGAAGGCGTCAGTTACACCTCGTTCCTGATCCCCGGCCTGGTGATGATGAGCGTTTTGCAGAACGCCTTCGCCAACTCGTCGTCGTCGCTGATCCAGTCCAAGATCACCGGCAACCTGGTGTTCGTGCTGCTCACGCCCCTGTCGCACTGGGAGATCTTCTCCGCCTACGTGTTGGCGGCGATGGTGCGCGGTATCGTGGTCGGCTGCGGCGTGTTCGCCGCCACCGCCTACTTCGCCCACATGTCATTCACCGCGCCGCTGTGGATCATTGTGTTCGCGCTGCTGGGCGCCGCCATCCTCGGCACCATGGGCCTGATCGCCGGCATCTGGGCCGAGAAGTTCGACCAGTTGGCCGCGTTCCAGAACTTCCTGATCATGCCGCTGACGTTCCTGTCCGGCGTGTTCTACTCGATCCACTCGCTGCCGCCGTTCTGGCTGACGGTGTCGCACCTGAACCCGTTCTTCTACATGATCGACGGCTTCCGCTACGGTTTCTTCGGCCAGTCCGACACCAATCCATGGACCAGCCTTGCCATCGTCTCGGCCTTCCTGGTGGTGCTGTCGTTGGCCGCCATTCGTCTTCTGCGCAGCGGCTATCGTTTACGCCACTAAGCGTCGTTATTTAAGGATTCATCATGACCACCACTCCAGAACTGATCCACGGCTACATCTCGGCCGGCCTCGAATGCACCCACCTCGAAGTGGAGGGCGACGGCCAGCACTTCCAGGCCGTCATCGTCTCCCCGGCGTTCGCCGGCAAGCGTCCGATCCAGCGCCACCAGATCGTCTACGCCGCGCTGGGCGACCGCATGCGCGAAGAGATCCACGCGCTGTCGATGAAAACCCTCACCCCTGAAGAATACAAAGGATAAGCATGGACAAGCTCCTCATCCAAGGCGGCAACCGCCTGCACGGCGACATCAACATCTCCGGCGCCAAGAACGCGGCGCTGCCCATCCTGTGCGCGGGCCTGTTGACCGCCGGCGATCTGGAACTGACCAACGTGCCGCACCTGCACGATGTCGCCACGATGCTCAAGCTGCTCAAGGAAACCGGTTTGCAGGTCAAGCAGGATGGCGACGCCGTCACCCTCAACGGCTCCGCGATCGACAAGCTGGAAGCGCCGTATGAGCTGGTGAAAACCATGCGCGCCTCGATCCTGGTGCTCGGCCCATTGCTGGCACGCTTCGGCGAGGCCAAGGTCTCGCTGCCGGGCGGCTGCGCGATCGGTTCGCGTCCCGTCGACCAGCACATCAAGGGGCTGCAGGCGCTGGGCGCCGAAATCACCATCGACGCCGGCTACATCTACGCCAAGTGCGCAAAGCTCAAGGGCGCGCGCATCGTCACCGACATGATCACCGTGACCGGCACCGAGAACCTGCTGATGGCCGCGACCCTGGCCGAAGGCGAGACGATCCTGGAAAACGCCGCGCGCGAGCCGGAAGTGACCGACCTGGCCAACCTGCTGGTGGCCATGGGCGCCAAGATCGAAGGCATCGGCACCGACCGCCTGGTGATCCAGGGCGTGGCCGAGCTGCATGGCGCAAAACACGCCGTCATCTCCGACCGCATCGAGGCGGCGACCTTCCTGTGCGCCGTCGCGGCCACCGGTGGCGACATCACGATCCGCAACACCCGCGTCGACATCCTGGACGCGGCGCTCGACAAGCTGCGCGAAGTCGGCCTGAAGATGACCATCGGCGACAACTGGATCCGCGCGCAAATGGACCAGCGCCCGGAGCCTGTCACCTTCCGCACCACCGAATACCCCGGCTTCCCGACCGATATGCAGGCGCAGTTCATGGCGGTCAACACCATCGCCACCGGCGCCAGCCGCGTGACCGAGACCATTTTCGAGAACCGCTTCATGCACGTGCAGGAGATGAACCGCCTGGGCGCGTCCATCGAGACCGACGGCAACACCGCCTTCATCAAGGGCGTCGCGCAGCTGGTCGGCGCGCCGGTGATGGCGACCGACTTGCGCGCCTCGGCCTCGCTGGTGATCGCGGCGCTGGCCGCGCGCGGCGAGACGCTGATCGATCGCATCTACCACCTCGATCGCGGCTACGACCAGATGGAAGTGAAGCTGTCCGCCGTCGGCGCCAACATTAAACGCATCAAGTAACCCGGATTAAGTAAACATGAGCGCATTCCAAGCTAATTCGCAGCTGATCCTGGCGCTGTCGAAGGGACGGATTTTCGAGGACACCCTGCCGCTGCTGGAAGCGGCCGGCATCACCGTCACCGAGAACCCCGAGACCTCGCGAAAGCTGATCCTGTCGACCAACGATCCCGACGTGCGCGTCATCATCGTGCGCGCCACCGACGTGCCGACCTACGTGCAGCATGGCGCGGCGGACTTCGGCGTGGCCGGCAAGGACGTGTTGCTGGAGCACGGCGGCGAGGGCTTGTACCAGCCGATCGACTTGAACATCGCGGCCTGCCGCATGTCGGTCGCCGTCAAGAACGGCTTCGATTACGAGACCGCCGTGCGCCAGGGCGCGCGCCTGCGCGTGGCCACCAAGTTCGTGCAGACAGCGCGCGAGCACTTCGCCAAGAAGGGCGTGCACGTCGACCTGATCAAACTTTACGGCTCGATGGAGCTGGCGCCGCTGGTCGGCCTGTCGGACGCCATCGTCGACGTGGTCAGCACCGGCAACACGTTGCGCGCCAACGACCTGGTCGAAGTCGAAGCCATCATGGACATCTCGTCGCGCCTGATCGTCAACCAGGCCGCGTTGAAGCTCAAGCGCCAGCGTCTGCAACCGATCATCGAAGCGTTCGAACGCGCCTCGAAGTTATGAACAAGCTGTAACCACGGATTCCATCATGCCGATTCAAATCACCAAGCTCGATTCCACCCAAGCCGATTTCAAAAAGTCACTGGACACCCTGCTGGCGTTTGAAGCGGGCACCGACGACGCCATCGAGCGCGCCGTCGCCGGCATTCTGGCCGACGTCAAGGCGCGCGGCGACGCCGCAGTGCTGGAATACACCAACCGCTTCGACCGCATTCCGAACGGCGGCGCCGCCAGCATGGCCGCCTTCGACATTCCCGAATCCGAATTGCAGGCCGCGCTGGCCGCGATTCCGGCCGCGCAGCGCGAGGCGTTGCAAGTGGCCGCGCAGCGCATCCGCGTGTTCCACGAGCGCCAGAAGCAGGAGCTGCAAGGCTTCACCTACACCGAGCCCGATGGCACGGTGCTGGGACAGAAAATCACCCCGCTCGACCGCGTCGGCATCTACGTCCCGGGCGGCAAGGCCGCCTATCCGTCGTCGGTGCTGATGAACGCGATCCCGGCGCACGTCGCCGGCGTCGGGGAAATCATCATGGTGGTGCCGACCCCGGACGGCGTGAAGAACCAGATGGTGCTGGCCGCCGCCGCCATCGCCGGCGTCACCCGCGTCATCACCATCGGCGGCGCGCAGGCCGTCGGCGCGCTGGCCCACGGCACCGAAACGATACAACCGGTCGACAAGATCGTCGGTCCGGGCAACGCCTACGTGGCCGCCGCCAAGCGCCGCGTGTTCGGCATCGTCGGCATCGACATGATCGCCGGTCCTTCGGAAATCCTGATCGTTTGCGACGGCACCACCGATCCGGACTGGGTGGCGATGGACCTGTTTTCCCAGGCCGAGCACGACGAACTGGCGCAGGCCATCATGCTGTGCCCCGACGCCGACTACATCGCCCGCGTGGAAGAGAGCATCAACAAGCTGCTGCCGACGATGCCGCGCCAGGCAACCATCCGCACCTCGCTGACCGACCGCGGCGCGCTGGTCAAGGTGCGCGACATGGACGAGGCCTGCGCCATCGCCAATTCGATCGCCGCCGAGCACCTGGAAATCTCCGCCGAGAATCCGCAGCAGTGGGCCGACAAGATCCGCCACGCCGGCGCCATGTTCCTGGGCCGCTTCTCGTCCGAGTCGCTGGGCGACTACTGCTGCGGCCCGAACCACGTGCTGCCGACGTCGCGCACCGCGCGCTTCTCGTCGCCGCTGGGCGTCTACGATTTCCAGAAGCGTTCATCGGTCATCATGGTCAGCGAAGCGGGCGCGCAAACGCTGGGCAAGGTCGCTGCCGAACTGGCCTACGGCGAAGGCCTGCAGGCGCACGCCCGCAGCGCCGAACTGCGTTTGAAGACGCCGCGATGACCGTGGCCGTGGCCATGGAAAGCAAGGAGACCTGGATCAACCAGGTCTTCTGCGAGGATGCGCTGGCCGGACTGGCGCGCATCCCGGATGGTTCCATCGATTTGATCCTGACCGATCCGCCCTACAACCTGGGCAAGGACTACGGCAACGATTCCGACTCGCAGACGGTCGAGGAGTACCTGCGCTGGACCGAGCAGTGGATCGACGCCGCGCTGCCCAAGCTGAAACCCAACGGCAGCCTGTATATCTTCCTGACCTGGCGCTTTTCGCCGGAGATCTTCGTGCTGCTGAAAAAACGCATGACGATGATGAACGAGATTATCTGGGACCGCCGGGTGCCGTCGATGGGCGGCAGCGTGCGCAGTTATTCGTCGGTGCACGACACCATCGGCTTCTTCGTGCGCCGCAAGGACTACTACTTCGATCTGGACGCCGTGCGCATCCCGTACGACGCCGAGACCAAGAAAGCCCGTTCGCGCTCGATCTTCGTCGGCGCCAAATGGCTCGAAGTGGGCTACAACCCCAAGGATTTGTGGAGCGTGTCGCGTCTGCACCGCGAGCATCCCGAGCGCGCCGACCATCCGACGCAAAAGCCGCTGGAGATCATCGAGCGCATGCTCAAGGCTTCGTGCCCTCCGGACGGCGTGGTGCTGGACCTGTTCATGGGCAGCGGCACGACGGCGATCGCCGCCAAGCGCTGCGGACGCAATTTCGTCGGCTTCGAGCTCAATCCCGATTATTGCGCCATCATCGCCGAACGCATCGCGGCGGCGGATTTACCGCCACCGCCCGAAAAAAAGAAGCCCGTCCCCCGCAGCAGTAAAAAACCCGCGGTGAAACGCACCGCAACAACCACCTAGGAGCCCACGTAAGATGTCTTCCATCGACACCCTGATCAACACCACCATCCGTTCCGATGTGCGCGCCGTCAATGGCTACCACGTCGCCGACGCGAGCGGTTTTATCAAGCTGGATGCGATGGAGAACCCTTACCACCTGCCCGAGCATCTGACGCGCGAACTGGCCCAACGCCTGGCCGACGTCACCCTGAACCGCTATCCGGTGGCCTCCTACGAAAGCACCAAGCAACGCATCCGCGCCAAGCTGGGCATCCCGGCCGGCTACGACGTCATGCTGGGCAACGGCTCGGACGAACTGATTTCGATCCTCTGCATGGCCTGCGCCCACCAGGACCGCCGCGCCGTCGCCATCTCGCCGACGCCGTCGTTCGTCATGTATTCGCGCTCGACCAAATTCGCCGGCATGGACTACGTCGGCGTGTCGGTCAAGGCCGACCTGACGCTCGACATGCCGGCCATGCTGGCGGCGATCGAAAAGCACAAACCGGCGCTGGTGTTCCTGTCGTACCCGAACAACCCGACCGGCAACCTGTTCTCGGACGACGATATCGTCACCATCATCAAGGCGCTCGATGGTTTCGGCCTGGCGGTGGTCGACGAGGCCTACGAGCCGTTCGCCCAGCAAACCTTCATGCACCGCCTGCCGGAATTCGACAATCTGATCGTCATGCGCACGGTGTCCAAGCTCGGTTTGGCCGGCATCCGCCTCGGCTACATGTCCGCCGCGCCCAAATTGCTGGAGCAATTCGACAAAGTGCGGCCTCCTTACAACATCAACGTATTGACCCAGACGGCGGCCGAATTCGCGCTCGACCATCTGGAGGTGCTGAACCAGCAGGCGGCCGCGTTGCGCGCCGCACGGACCGATCTGATGGCCGCGCTGGCCGCTATGCCGGGGGTCGAGGTATTTCCGTCGGCGGCGAATTTTATCTTGATTCGGGTGCCAAATGCCGATGATGCCTATGCGAAACTACTGTCTCACAAGGTATTAATTAAAAATATGAGTAAAATGGATACCGTGATGGCCAATTGTTTACGTGTCACGGTCAGCACACCGGAAGAGAATGCCGCCTTCCTGGATGCCCTGTCGGCATCCCTCGCATCGCTTGCAGCTTAAATCACCGCCACCGAGTCTTTCATGAACCGCACCGCAGAAATCATCCGCAACACCAACGAGACGCAAGTCCGCGTTTCCATCAATCTCGACGGCACCGGCAAGCAAAAGCTGAACACCGGCGTGCCCTTCCTCGACCATATGCTGGACCAGATCGCGCGCCACGGCCTGTTCGACCTCGACGTCGAAGCCACCGGCGACATCCACATCGACAACCACCACACGGTGGAGGACGTCGGCATCACGCTGGGCATGGCCGTGGCCAAGGCCATCGGCGACCGCAAGGGCATCGTCCGCTACGGCCATTCGTACGTGCCGTTGGACGAGGCGCTGTCGCGCGTGGTGCTCGATTTCTCCGGCCGGCCGGGCATCGAATACCATATCCCGTTCACGCGCGCGATGATCGGCACCTTCGACGTCGACCTGACCCTGGAATTCTTCCGCGGCTTCGTCAACCACGCGCTGGTGACCTTGCACATCGACAACCTGCGCGGCACCAACGCGCACCATCAATGCGAAACCGTGTTCAAGGCCTTCGGCCGCGCGCTGCGCATGGCGTCCGAGCTGGACCCGCGCGCCGCCGGCACCATTCCTTCGACCAAGGGCAGCCTGTAAGGCTTAGCGAACCACCTACTCATCATGAAAAAAATTGTCGTAGTTGATTACGGTATGGGTAATCTGCGTTCGGTCGCGCAAGCGTTGCGCGCCGTCGCCCCCGAGGCCGACGTCCTGATCTCCGGCCAGGTCGCCGATATCGAAAGCGCCGACCGCATCGTGCTGCCGGGCCAGGGCGCGATGCCGGACTGCATGCGCAGCCTGCGCGAGTCGGGCGTGCAGGAGGCGCTGATGGTGGCCGCCCGCAACAAGCCGCTGCTGGGCGTGTGCATCGGCGAGCAGATGCTGTTCGACGCCAGCGAGGAGGGCGGGGCCGCCGGCCTGGGCCTGCTGCCGGGCAAGGTGGTGCGTTTCCAGCTCGACGGCCGGTTGCAGGAGGACGGTTCGCGCTTCAAGGTGCCGCAAATGGGCTGGAACCAAGTCCGGCAAAACGCGTCCCACCCAATGTGGAGCGAAATCGCCGACAACAGTTATTTCTACTTTGTGCACAGTTATTTCGCCCAGCCGGAGCACAGCGCGCACACCGTCGGCACCACCGTCTACGGTGCGCCGTTCAGTTGCGCCGTCGCTCGTGATAATATTTTTGCCACACAGTTCCATCCGGAGAAAAGCGCCGCGACCGGGCTGCAGTTGTACAAGAACTTCGTTCACTGGAATCCCTGATCGCCCTGGCTTGTAACCCCGAACCTTTCACCTTCTCACACTTAAAACCATCATGCTGCTCATTCCTGCCATCGACCTCAAAGACGGTCACTGCGTTCGCTTGAAACAAGGCGATATGGAACTCGCCACCGTATTTTCCGAAGATCCGGCCGACATGGCTTTGCATTGGCTGAAGCAGGGCGCGCGCCGCCTGCATCTGGTCGATCTGAACGGCGCCTTCGCGGGCAAGCCGAAGAACGAGGGCGCCGTCAAGGCGATCCTGAAGGTGGTGCAGGAGTACGCCGAGGAAAACGGCCTCGACGAAATCCCGGTCCAGCTGGGCGGCGGCATCCGCGACCTCGACACCATCGAGCGTTATCTGGACGCCGGCATCAGCTACGTCATCATCGGCACGGCCGCCGTCAAGGAGCCGGGCTTCCTGCACGACGCCTGCGGCGCCTTCCCGGGCCACATCATCGTCGGCCTGGACGCCAAGGACGGCAAGGTCGCCACCGACGGCTGGAGCAAGATGTCCGGCCACGAGGTGATCGACCTGGCCAAGAAATTCGAGGCCTACGGCGTCGAAGCTATCATCTACACCGACATCGGCCGCGACGGCATGATGGGCGGCGTCAACATCGACGCCACCGTCAAGCTGGCGCAGGCGGTCAAGATCCCCGTCATCGCCTCCGGCGGCCTGCACAACCTGGCCGACGTCGAAGCGCTGTGCGCGGTGCAGGACGAGGGCATCGAGGGCGTCATCTGCGGCCGCTCGATCTACGAGGGCACGATCGACCTGGCCTCGGCGCAGTTGCGCGCCGACGAGCTTAGCGGCGACCTCATCGACGACGAGGAAGAATAAGGCTGCCATGCTCGCTAAACGCATCATTCCCTGCCTGGACGTGACCGACGGCCGCGTCGTCAAAGGCGTCAACTTCACCGAGCTGCGCGACGCCGGCGATCCGGTCGAGATCGCCCGCCGCTACGACGAGCAGGGCGCCGACGAACTGACCTTCCTCGACATCACCGCCACCAGCGACAACCGGGGGCTGATCCTGCACATCATCGAGGCCGTGGCTTCGCAGGTGTTCATTCCGCTGACGGTGGGCGGCGGCGTGCGCGAGGTGGCCGATGTGCGCCGCCTGCTCAACGCCGGCGCCGACAAGGTCAGCATGAACTCGTCGGCCGTGGCCAATCCGCAACTGGTGTTCGACGCCTCGCAAAAGCACGGTTCGCAGTGCATCGTGGTGGCGATCGACGCCAAGCAGGTCTCGCCCGGCAAGTGGGAAGTGTTCACCCACGGCGGCCGCAAGGCCACCGGCATCGACGCCATCGAGTGGGCTGTCAAAATGGAAAAACTGGGCGCGGGCGAAATCTTGCTCACCAGCATGGACCGCGACGGCACCAAGTCCGGCTTCGACCTGGGCCTGACGCGCGGCGTGTCCGACGCCATCGGCATCCCGGTGATCGCCTCGGGCGGCGTCGGCGGCCTGCAGGACCTGGCCGACGGCGTCAAGCTGGGCAAGGCCGACGCGGTGCTGGCGGCCAGCATCTTCCACTACGGCCACCACACGGTGCAGGAAGCCAAGCGTTTCATGGCACAACAGGGCATTCCGATGCGCCTGACCAATTGATCACAGCACTGGATAGCATTATGTCGACCACCCCGAGCAGCCTCGCCAAAGCCAAGTGGCTGAAAAAGATACAATGGGACGAAAACGGCCTGGTGCCGGTCATCGCCCAGGAAGCCGGCAGCAATGACGTGCTGATGTTCGCGTGGATGAACCGCGACGCCCTGGCCAAGACGGTCGAGCTGGGCGAGGCGGTGTACTGGAGCCGTTCGCGCAAGAAACTGTGGCACAAGGGCGAGGAGTCCGGCCACACGCAAAAGGTGCTGGAAATCCGCCTCGACTGCGACGAGGACGTGGTGCTGCTCAAGATCGAACAGGCCGGCGGCATCGCCTGCCACACGGGCCGGCATTCGTGCTTCTACCAGAAGTTCGAGGGCGACGCGCTCGAGGGCGACTGGCAGAACAGCGAGCCGGTGCTGAAAGACCCGTCCGATATTTACGCGGCAAAGCCGAAGAAGACACCATGAGCACACAACTGGACCGCCTGGCCGAGCTGATCGAGTCACGCAAGCCGGCCAACGGCGGCGACCCCGCCGCCTCCTACGTCGCCAAGCTGTTCGCCAAGGGCGACGACGCCATCCTGAAAAAAATCGGCGAGGAGGCCACCGAGACCGTCATGGCCGCCAAGGACGCGCGCCATGCCGGCGGCGGCGCCGACAAGGTCTTGTACGAAGTGGCCGACTTGTGGTTCCATACGCTGGTGCTGCTGGCCCAGTTCGATCTGAAGCCGCAGCAGGTGCTCGACGAGCTGGCGCGCCGCGAAGGCGTGTCGGGCCTCGCCGAAAAAGCCGCGCGCAAGGAATAAGTCCGAAACTTTGATGGAGTCGCTGTGGAAAACTGTTTGTTTTGCAAGATAGCCGAAAAGAAAATTCCTTCGACGGCCGTGTACGAGGATGATGAGTTGCTTGCGTTCAAGGATATCAATCCGGCGGCGCCCGTGCATCTGCTGGTGATTCCTAAGAAACACATCTCGACCCTGTCCGATTGCAGCGCCAACGAGGCGCCACTGCTGGGCAAGATGCTGGCCCTCGCCCCCCGTCTGGCAGAGGAATTCGGCTGCGCGGTCAGCTACGATGCGGACGGCACGCCCGGCGGTGGTTACAAAACCCTGATCAACAGTGGGCCGGACGGCGGGCAGGAGGTGTACCATCTGCATGTGCACGTGATCGGTGGCGCGCACCCCTGGCGCGGCCAGCGGTAAAAGCCGGTGTCGGTCCGGCCTACCGGTGGTTTATATCGCTTGCCACATGACATCTACATGACACGCCGCTGTTCGCTTATACTGTCGCACGCGGTTCTTGAATCAACGGATAATCTGGGCGCATGCGCCTTGCAAGGGGAATATGATGGGTTCATTTAGTATTTGGCACTGGCTGATCGTTCTGGTGATTGTGATGCTGGTCTTCGGCACCAAGAAACTGAGCAATATGGGTTCCGACATCGGCAAGGCCGTCAAAGGCTTCAAGGATGGCGTCAAGGGCGACGAAGACAAGCCCGTCACACCGGCGGCGCCAGGCACCATCGACGTCGACGCCAAAGAGAAGAACAAGCAGTAAGCCGTTCCGGGCCCGCGAATTGTCGCCGGGCCCCTGGCTTACGCGCATATCCTATGATCGATCTCGGTCTTACCAAACTTGCTGTGATCGGCGTGGTTGCGCTGATCGTCATCGGTCCCGAAAAGCTGCCCCGCGTGGCGCGCATGGCCGGGACCTTGTACGGGCGCGCCCAGCGCTACCTGAACGAGGTCAAATCCGAGGTCTCGCGCGAAATCGAGCTGGAGGAACTGAAAAACCTTCACAAGACGGTGCAGGACGCCGCTCAGAACATCAAGAGCGATGTGGAAAACTCGATTTCGCAGAATATCTCCGAAGTCGAAAACGCCTGGCACGACACGCCGGCGTCGACACCGGACACCTCCTCGTACGGCAGCGTCAGCACGGACGACCTGGCGCGCAAGGCGCGCGAATTCCGCCGCAAGAAGGTGGTGCGCAGCGCCGCCATTCCGGCCTGGTACAAGCAGCGCCATGGCGGCAAATTGCATGTCACCTCCGGCGCGGCGCGGGTCGCCCGCTTCCGCCCACGCGGCAATACCAACGCTAGCTTCTACTAATGACTACACCGAACTCCGGCGAAGAAACCTTCATTTCCCACCTGATCGAACTGCGCGACCGTCTGGTCAAGGCGTCGATCGGGGTGGCGCTGGTGTGTTTTGGTTTGATGATGTGGCCGGGACCGGCGCAAATCTACGACTTCATCGCGCAGCCGATGATCGCCTCGCTGCCGGTCGGCTCGAAGATGATCGCCACCGGCGTCATTTCGCCGTTCCTGGTGCCGATGAAGGTGACCCTGGTGATTTCGATCATCCTGTCGCTGCCGTGGGTGCTGTACCAGTTGTGGGCGTTCGTCGCGCCCGGCCTGTACGCGCATGAAAAGCGCCTGATCGCGCCGCTGGTCATTTCGTCGTCGCTGCTGTTCATGTCGGGCGTGGCGTTCTGCTACTTCCTGGTGTTCGGCCGCGTGTTCCAGTTCATCGCCGAGTTCTCGCCGCAATCGATCGCGGTGACGCCGGACATCGAAAACTATCTCGATTTCGTCATGTCGATGTGCCTGGCCTTCGGCGCCACCTTCGAGGTGCCGGTGGTGGTGGTGATCCTGGTGCGCATGGGGTTTGTGACCGTGGCCAAGCTCAAGGAGATTCGTCCCTACGCCATCGTCGGCGCGTTCGTTATCGCGGCGATCGTCACGCCGCCGGACGCGGTCAGCATGTTCTCGCTGGCCATCCCGATGTGTCTGCTGTTCGAGCTGGGGTTGCTGGTGGCGCCGCTGTTCGTGCGCATCTCGACGGCGCCGGAAGAAAAACAGTCCTGATCAGCCCGGTAGGCGAGTCAGTATCACGGCGACCAGCCCGAGCGTGACCAGCTGTCCCGCCAGCGCGATGCCGAGCAGCCAGCGTAGCGGGCGCGCATTGGACTCGATATACGCGTGAAGCTCGGTCTTGAACTCTTCGAATCGCGCTTCAATCCCGTCGAGCCGCGCTTCCACCCCGTCGAGCCGCGCTTCGAGCCGCTCGAATCGCGCATCGATTTCCTTTTTGAAGAGGTCGAATCGCGCATCGATTTCAATCTTCAGCTGGTCGAATCGCGCATCGATTTCGACCTTCAGCCGATCCATGCGCGCATACACCTCGCTCTTCAGCATATCCATTCTCGCCAAGAGCTCGCTTCTCACCAGCACCAGTTCGGCCGGCGTGACGCTGGCCGTTGCCAGCGCCTCGCTTAATGCCTGCGCATGGGCATCAGCCTGGTCGGCCGGGATTCCGGCCTCCGCCAACCTTCTGGCGTACTCAAGGGTATCGAATTTGATCGGCATGGTCATCATCACTCCCGGCTTTTATCGTAGCAGAACCAGCCCCGCATGGGCCAAGCGACCATCGTATCGAATCGGTGGATGAGGCCTTTGCGCGCTCGCAAGCGGCCCAGTGGGCGCCCAACGTTTCGCAACATCGATGCGGTGCCGGCTACTTCGTCATCAAGCCCTTGATCACCCGCACGGGCGCGCTGCCGTAGCTAAGGAATTGCTCGTGGAATTCCTTCAGGTTGAACTTGTCGCCCAAGGCTTTCTTGCGCTCCTCGCGCAATTCCATGATCTCGCTGTAGCCACTGAAATAGCTGGTCAGCTGCACCGACGACACTTGCACCCGGTGCCACTTCTCGACCGCCTCGGTGCGCGTCTGGAAGGCCTGGCGCGTCAGCAGGTCGATCGCCTGCTCCTCCGTCATGCCCAGCACGTGCACGCTGTAGTCGAGGATGGTGTTGGTCACGCTGCGCAGGTTCCACTTCGAGTACATCAGCCACATCTCGGGCGCGTTGTCGCCGTAGCCGGACTCCAGCATCATGCGTTCGCCGTAGACCGCCCAACCCTCGACCATCGCGCCGTTGCCGAAGATCGACTTGACGATCGACGGCGACTTGTTGGCATACACCAGCTGCGCGTAGTGGCCCGGGATCGCCTCGTGGATATTGAGAATCTGCAGGATCCAGTGGTTGTACTCGCGCAGGCTGCTCTCGGCCGCCTCCGCCGTCGCGCCGTCGAGCGGGGTGACGTTGTAGTAGGTGCGGTCCTGCGGCCGGTAGGGGCCCGGCGCGTCGATGCTGGCGCCCGCCACACCCGCCTGATAGGCCGGCGTCGCGCGCACTTCGAGCTGCTTGTTGCGGTCCAGGGTCAGCAGGTTTTTGCTGATCACCCAATCCTGCAGCACCGGGATCTGGCGCTTGATCTCGTTGACGAAATCCTCGCGCCGCACGTGGTTGGCCGACAGCTTGTCGATCATCATGCCGATCTTGGCAAAGCGGTCGACCGGCTTGGCCACGCCCGCGAAATACTTGTCCCACATGTCGTCGGACAGCTTGTCCATATTGGCCAGCAGATCTTCCCGCGCGGCCAACGCCTTTTGATAGGTCTGCTCGGCGGTGCTGCCGGACTGGATGTCGTAGGCGAACTTCTGCTCATACATCGCCTTGCCGATGCGGAAGGTGCGACGGCCTTTGGTGTCCATCAGCTTGTCCATCTCGGTCAGGAAGGCCACGTAGCCGTCGACCGCCGTCAGCGCCGCGTTGACCCTCTGCGTGAATTGCTGCTTCTCGATCGGCGTCAGGATCGATGCCTGCGCCGCCTTGTCGACTTCGATCAGCACGGTCTGCACGCCGGGCGCCTGCTTGATCGCCAGGCGCGTGTGCTCGCGGGTCGGGTTGACGATATTGTTGCGCGCCGCCTCGTAATACGCCGGAATGCTGGCGATGCGCTTGAGCAAGGTGCGCAGGCGCTGGGGCTGGGCCGCGTACTCGGTGCTCAGGATCAGGTCCAGCGGACCGGCGACGTTGTAGCTGGCCGGGTTCCATTCGAACTCGCGCAACGTGGTCAGGCGGAAGCGGTCGCTATCGAGCTTGTTCATCAGCAGCGCCAGGTCGGTGCGCTGCTTCGGCGACAGCTGGCCGGCGTTGACTTTGCCGAAGCGCAGCTTCCAGTCGTCGATGAAGGCCAGTTCCTTGGCCTGCGTGGCCGCGTCCGGAATGGTCAAGGTGGCGGCGGTGTCGTACTTGCCCGCGTAGATCGCGCTTTCCGAATCGATGCGCCACAGGGCGTTGAGGAACTGGTTGCTGAGGGTGTCGAACGAGCGGTCCTGGCGCCGTTCGGACACGGCGGCCACGGCGGGCTTGGTGGCGACCACCGCCGTTGTCGCCGCAGCCGTGGCGACGGCCTTGCCTTTGCCGCCCTTGCCATCCTTCCTGGTTGTCTTGCTGTTCTTGCCAGCCTTGCCGGCGGTTGCGCTTTTGGTGCCGGTTTTGCCGGCGCTCTTGCCACTCTTGGCGTTCTTGTTTTTAGTACTGGTGCTGGCTTCCTTGTTGGTGGTCGCCGCGCCGGCCGGCGTGAAGGCGAGTGCCGCCATCACCACAGCCAGTGCAATTTTTGTCTTGATCATCGTCCGCAGCCTTGTGTTTATTTTGACAAGGCACGCGTGTCCACATCACGCTGCGGCAAGCGGGCCAAGTCGAAGCGTTGGAGATTATCACTAATCGGCCCGCTTGAGAGCGCTCGATACAAGACAAAACGCGGCAGCCGGGGAAATCCCGGTCCCCCTACGGCCGCGCCGACGGCTGTCCCATGCCGGTCGGCGACGAGATATCGCGCAGGGTTTCGGCGGTTTCCTCCGGAGCGGTCCCGGCCTCCGGGTCGGCCAGATCGGCCAGCGACACGATGCCGATCAGGGTATGCTGGTCGCGGCTGACCACCGGCAGGCGGCGCACCTGCATGTCGCGCATGTCCCGCATCACTTCGTCGATGCGTTGGTCCTCGTAGCAGTGGCAGATATCCTCGCTCATCACCTCGGCGACCAGGGTTTCCTCCGGCCCCAGGCCGGCGGCGGTGGCGCGGATGGTGATGTCGCGGTCGGTGATCATGCCGATCAGGCGGTTGCCTTCTGTGACCGGCAGCGCGCCGGCGTCGAGATCGTCCATCATCTCGGCGGCCTGCCGTATCGTATCGTCCGGGGAGACGCTGGTGACGTCCCGGCTCATGACTTCTGCAATGGTTTTCATCGTGGTTCCCCTTTACGTGACGTGGCGCCGCGCGGCGCCATGCCAGTAAGACGGGAGCCGCGCGGCAAAGTTCACGCGGCATCCGCAAACCTTATTTTTTCAAGCCTTCCTGCAACATGTTGAGCATCTCGCCGGCCGACATGCGGCCCGAGACGTCGCTGCCCTCCAGCAAGCTGTCGGCCAGGTCGCGCTTGTGCTGGTGCAGGTCGACGATGCCTTCCTCGATCGTGTGGCGCGCCACCAGGCGGTAGATGGTCACCGGGCGCAGCTGGCCCATGCGGTGGGCGCGGTCCGAGGCCTGGTCCTCCACCGCCGGGTTCCACCACGGGTCCATGTGGATCACGTAGTCGGCGGCGGTCAGGTTGATGCCGACCCCGCCCGCCTTCAGACTGATCAGGAAGACGTCGCCGATGCCGGCCTGGAAGGCGTCGACGCGCTTCTTGCGGTCGGCCATCGACGTCGAACCGTCGAGGTACTGGTAGCTGATATCGTTGGCGTCCAGGTGCGCGCGGATCAAGGACAGGTGGTCGACGAACTGGCTGAACACCAGCACCTTGTGGCGGTTCTCCAGCAGGCCCTCAAGCAGGTGCGCGAACGCCGCCAGCTTGCTGCTGGCCAGCCCCAGTTCCGGCGCGATCAGGTTGGGATTGCAGCAGGCGCGCCGCAGCCGCATGATCTCGGCCAGGATCTGGATCGACTTCTTCTCGGCCGGGCCCTCGACGGCGGCCAGGTTTTCCAGGGCGGTGCGGCGCAGCGATTCGTACAGCGCCGTCTCCTCCTTCGACAGGTCGACTTCCAGCGTGATCTCGGTGCGCGACGGCAGCTCGGTCAAGACCTGCGCCTTGGTCCGGCGCAGCATGAACGGCTGGATCAGGCGCCGCAGGCGGTTGCGCGCGCCCAGTTCGGCGCGGTGGTCCTGCGGCTTTTCGATCGGCGCGGCGAAGCGCAGGTTGAACTGCTCGATGCTGCCCAGCAGGCCGGGATTGATGAAGCGGAACAGGTTCCACAACTCGCCCAGGTGGTTTTCCAGCGGCGTGCCGGTGGCGATCATGCGGAAGTCGCCCTTGAGCGCCATGACGGCCTGCGAGCGCTTGGTGGCGCCGTTCTTGATCGCCTGAGCCTCGTCGAGCACGATGGTGTTCCACTGCACGCCGGCGAACAGCGCCGACTCCAGTTGCAGCAGGCCGTAGCTGGCCACCACCACGTCGTACGGCTGCAAGGTGGACATCGTTTCCGCG
This sequence comes from Duganella sp. GW821-FHT07F09, assembly GCF_059418705.1. NCBI lineage: Bacteria > Pseudomonadati > Pseudomonadota > Betaproteobacteria > Burkholderiales > Oxalobacteraceae > Duganella > Duganella sp. GW821-FHT07F09. The sequence goes on from NZ_JBWKQJ010000002.1 coordinate 657,949, forward strand.
CGGTCGCCGGCGCCGAAAAGTTTGACGTTGAGGGTCGGCGCGAAGCGCGCCGCCTCGCTGATCCAGTTCATGCACACCGACGTCGGCGCGATCACCAGGGTCGGGCCTTGCGGCGCGCGCGACAGGATCAGCGCGATCGCCTGCAAGGTTTTTCCGAGGCCCATATCGTCGGCCAGGCAGGCGCCCACGCCCCAATGCGCGAGGCGCGACAGCCAGTTGAAGCCTTCCAGCTGGTAGTCGCGCAACTCGGCCTGCAGGGTGCTTGGCAGATGCGGCTCGAACGTGGCCTGCGACGCCATGCGCTGCATGTGCTCCTTCCACAGCTTGTCCGCCTTCAGGCCGCCGACGTCGTCGGCCAGCTCCTCGAGCGCGAACGCGGCCAGCGGATGCAGGCGCACGCCGTCGGCGGTCAGCTCGCCGTAGGCCGACACTTCGCGCAGGCGGCGGTGCAGTTCCTCGGTCAGCGCCAGGTAGCGGTTCTCGCCCAGTTCGACGAAGCGGCTCTGGTTCTTCTGCATCAGCTCCAGCAGGGTGCGCAGGTCCATCACCTTGTCCTCGTCGACCTGCACCTCGCCGCTGGCCGCGAACCAGTCCTTGTTGCTCTTGATGGACAGGCGCACCTGCTTGGTTTCGACCTTGGCGGTGACGCGGAATTTCTCGCCTTCCGGCCAGGCCAGCACGATGCTGCCGGCCTTCAGCTCCTGCAGTTCCACCAGCAATTGCAGGCACAGCGCCGGCTGCCCGAGCAGCCATTCGCCGTGATCCTGCTCGGCCGATTCCAGCACCGGGCACCTGGCGATCAGCTCACGCTCGGCGTCGCGTTCGTCGATCAGCTGGCGGCGCGCCTGCACCGGCTTGCCGCCGACATCGGCGATCACGCTGTCGGCGCCCGCGCCCGGCGCGTAGTAGGCGCCGTTGGCCAGCGGGCGCACCAGGATCTGCATTTTCAGCCCGTGCTGGTACGGCAGCAGATGCACGTGCAGGCGCGTGTCGGCCTCCACCTGCTGCATGTCCGGCGCCGCGCCGCCGATCTCCGACTGCACCGTCACCAGCGACGAGATGGAGCTGATCGCGTGCAGCACCTGTTGCTCGGCGTGCGCCGGCACCGTCAGACTGTCGCCGACGATGGCGGCGATGCGGCGGTGCTCGTCGAGGATGCTGACCACGCGCAGGCGGGTCGGCGTCTCCTTGCTGACGATGACGAAGGAATTGTCGTCCGGGATGCGCGGGTGCAGGCGGATCTCCAGGTTGCCCGGGCTTTTCTTGATCAGCAGTTCCGGCTCGCCGGCCAGCATTTCCACGCGCGTGTCGGGGGCGTCGGCCCAGAACAGCAGCGGGTGGCCGATCAGCGCGGAGGCGGCGCGCTGCGGATCGATCTCGTAGGCCAGGCCGCTGGACTGGTAGCTGCGGTGCGCCACCGAGATCGCCTCCGATACGCGCACGTCCTGCGGCGTCAGGAAATCGAATTGTTCCGGCTCGAAGCGCAGGCGTTTCAAACCGACGGCCCTGCCCTTGCTCCACAGGCCGCGCGCATCGCGTTTTTGCTCGACCGGCGCGACATCGGTCAGGCCGTGGCGGTTGTCGTAGGTCAGCTGCCAGACCAGGCGCGCGGCGCCGGCCGCTTCCGCCGTCGCCGGTTGCTGAAGATTGATCAGCGCCGACAGCTGCCGCTGCCACGCTTCCTGTCGCTCGAACCACACCGTCATGTCGGGGATGCCGAGGCGGGTGCGCAGGGCGCTGGCGTGGCGCTGCTGGTCGACGTCGCCCAAGTGGCCGAGCAGGGCGGCCGCTTGCGCCGCGATGAACAGGTAGCCGGCGCGTTCGGCAAGCTCGAACAGCTCCTGCAACTGCAAGCGGCGCTCGCCCAGGTGCGGCAAAGACAGCCAGAAATACAGCAGGCACTGGAACAACTGCGTCTGCACGGCGGTGTCCCACGGCAGCGCGGAGACGACGTCGGTTTGCATGGTGCCGGCGCGGATCTGGCGCAGCATGTCGATCTGCTGGTGGATGGCGGCGTCGTAGTTTGGCGGCATGCGTACCGCGATCTCGAGGTAGGCGTCCGCCGCTTTTTGATGTTTGGGGTCCTCGCTGCGCAACAGCGACAGCAGATACAGGTAGGCGCCGATGCCGGCGAACAGGTGTTTGCGTTTGCCGGTTTCGCGGCGCAGCAGCTTGAGCGCCGCCTCGTAGCCGACGAAGGCCGCGCCGGTGGCGCCGCGCAGCAGCACGATGGTACTGGCCAGGAACTGGCTTTGCGGGCCGGCCGTGCGTTCCAGATAGCGCTTGGCGTCGTCCAGGCGCCCGCACAGGATGGCGTCCTCCGCCAGCGCCAGGCGCAGTTCGGGACTGATGTCGTCCTTGGCCGCCAGCCGGCGTTGCAGGTGCTGTTCGCAGAATTCGCGGATTACCGGCACGGTGGGCAGTTCACGTTTGGCGTTTTCCAGCAGCACCGCCAGCACGTCGTCCTGCAGCAGCGGATGGACGCGCGCGATCATGCCCGGCTCGAACGGGCGGCCGAAGATGTCGACGATCGGGTGCAGCTGCGCCGCCTCGTAGCTGCCAAGGCAGAAGGCAAGGATCGGCTGGATCTGCTGCGGCGCCTGGCCGCGCAGAAGGCCCATGCGCAGGCGCGCCATGCCGGCGCGGTAGCTGCGCGGCTCGACGCTGTTCCAGGTCTGGCGCATCGGCACCAGTTCGTCGTAGGCCTCGCACAGGTCGTCCAGCGCGTGGGTGCCGATCGAGGCGCGCATGGCCGGCCAGCGCAGCTTGGGGTTGCAGACGAAGCCGCGCCCCGTGACGACGCTGATGAATGCCAGCCGCTCCAGCTTGCGCATCGATTCGTCCAGCGTGCCGACGTTGTAGCGGTTGCCGTCCTGGTCCTCGATGCGCGCCTTGTCGAGATGATCGAGGATGGCGGTGCGCCCGACCGGCTCGCCGATCAGGGCGAGCAGCGCGAGTATCATTTTTTCGTTGAATTCAAGCGCGTCAAATTCGGCAAGCAGCTTCGGGTCGGCCATGCGTGGATCAGTCTTTCAGGTTGTCTATGTGGACCGGCGCTGCCGCCGAGGAATCGTGCAAGCCGAAGATACGCTGGTAGAAGTACAGCTCCGCCTCCAGCGTGCGCACGATGTTCTCGCCCTTGCGGAAGCCGTGGCCTTCGCCCTCCAGCGGCACATAGGCCACCGGCACGCCGCGCGCCTTGAGCGCGTCGACCATCATCTCCGATTGCTGCGGCGGCACGACCTTGTCGTCCAGGCCCTGGAAGAAGATCATCGGGCGCGCCAGCTTGTCGGTGTGGTTGATGGGCGAGCGCTCCTGGTACAGAGCTTGCGCCTGCGGCTGCGGCGCGATCAGGTAGGCGGTGTAGCGCGATTCGAATTTGTGCGAGTCGTCGTCCAGCCCCTGCAGGTCGGAGACGCCGTAGTAGCTGGCCCCGACCTTGAACACATCGTGGAAGGTCAGCGCGCACAGGGTCGTCAGGCCGCCGGCGCTGCCGCCACGGATGATCAGGCGGTCGTTGTCGGCCAGGCCGCGCTCGACCAGCGCCCGGGCGCCGGCCACGCAGTCCTCGACATCGACGATGCCCCACTGGCCCTTGAGCAGGTCGCGGTAGGCGCGGCCGAAACCGGTGCTGCCGCCGTAGTTCACATCGAGCACGCCGAAGCCCCGGCTGGTCCAGTACTGGGTCGCCAGCTTGAGCGTGTTGACGGTCATGCCGGTCGGGCCGCCGTGGCTGATGACGATCACCGGCGGCTTGCTGCCTTCGGGCGCCCGCACGTCGCGGTTGCGCGGCGCGTAGAAAAACGCGTGCGAGGTGCGGCCGTTGGCGCTCGGGTAGCTGATGTTGGCGGGGATGGACAGGTTGTCCTCGTCGGGCAGGTCGGCGATCGACTGCGCCAGGATCTCCACGCCCTCCTCTGTGAAGTCGATGCGCGCCAGTTCCAGCGGAATCGACGGGCCGCCCGCCAGCATGGCGATGTAGCCCGGCGCCACGCGCAGTTCGCGGATTTCCTCGTACGGGTTGGCGATCGCTTCGAGCTTGCCGCTGGCCGGCAGCAGGCGCGCCAGCCGGCTCACGCCCTTGTCGATATAGGTGCAGATGATTTCGGATGCCGAGCGGAAGCCGTACATCGAGTTACCGAAGGTCCAGTGCGGGGAGCCGAATTCCGCCTCCATCGGGCACAGGGCCTCCACGCTTCGGCGGTCCGCTCCCAGGCGGTACAGGTTCCACCAGCCGCTGCGGTCGGAGACGAAGTGCAGCAGGCCGTTCGGCGACCATTCCGGCTGGCAGATCGATTCCTCGGCGCCGCCGGCCACGCGCGCGGGCGTCGCCAGCGTGCCGTCGTCCTGGAATTCGGCCAGCCACAGCGTCGTGCCTTCCCACGGCATGCGCGGGTGGTCCCAGGTCAGCCATGCCAGCGCGCGGCCGTCCGGCGACAGCCGTGGCGACGAATAGAAGTCGGCGCCCTGCGCCAATACCGTTTCGGCGCCGTCGCCGATGCCGATCGCGCAAATGGTGTTGGACGGTTCGCCGTGGCCATCCTCGGCGTGCAGTTCGCGCACGCCGATCAGGCGTGCGCGCGCGCGGTCGACGACGAAATCGGCGAAGCGCTGCTTGCCTGCCGCCGTCAGCGCCACCGGGGCGGGCTGCGCGTCGTCGTCGGCGGCGGTGAAATCGAGCCGGTGGACGCGGTTGTCGGCGAAATTGGAGAAATAGACCGTTTCGCCGTCGACCGCGTAGGCGCCGCCGCCGTATTCGTGCACCCGGCTGCGCACGTTGAACGGCGCCGGCGTCAGCTCGTCGGTGGCGGCGCCGTGGTGGCGCAGCAGCGTGTTGCGGCCCGCCTCGGCGGCGCGTCCGGCCAGCCAGAAGATATCGCCGCCGTCGGCGCCGCCCAGCGTCAGCGACGACATCGGCGTGGCGCCGGCCGCCACGCGCTCGGCGCTGATGGTCGATGGCCAGGTGCCATATTCGGCGATGGTTGATGTTTCTGATGTCATGGCGGCTCCGGGGGCTTGTGTTGGGTGACGGGGCGGGGTGCTAGGATGATAGAGAAAGGGGGCGCAATGTTCCAGCGTCCGCGAAAAAAAATCGGCGCGGAGTGCGATAATAGCCCTTTCCCCGCTTTTTGATTGCCTTTCATGCCACAATTTGCTCCGCTTCAGAATGACACCTTCTTGCGTGCGTTGTTGCGCCAGCCGACCGAACACACCCCGGTATGGCTGATGCGTCAGGCGGGGCGCTACCTGCCGGAATACCGCGCCACGCGCCAGAAAGCGGGCTCCTTCATGGGCCTGGCCACCAATCCCGATTACGCCACCGAAGTCACCTTGCAGCCGCTGGACCGCTTCTCGCTGGACGCGGCCATCCTGTTCTCGGACATCCTGACGGTGCCCGACGCCATGGGCCTGGGGCTGTATTTCGTCGAAGGCGAAGGCCCCAAGTTCGAGCGTCCGCTCAAAACCGAGGCCGACGTGCTGGCGCTGCGCGCACCGGAACTGGGGTCGCTGGACTATGTATTCAAGGCGGTCACGCAGATCCGCACGGAATTGAACGGCCGCGTGCCACTGATCGGCTTCTCGGGCAGCCCGTGGACGCTGGCCTGTTACATGGTCGAAGGCCAGGGCTCGCGCGAGTTCCACACCATCAAAAAGATGCTGTACAACCGTCCGGACCTGATGCATCACATCCTGGCCATCAACGCCAAGGCGGTGGCCGAGTACCTGAACGCACAGATCGACGCCGGCGCCCAAGCGGTGATGATCTTCGACTCGTGGGGCGGCGCGCTGGCCGACGGCGCCTACCAGGCGTTTTCGCTCGATTACATGCGCCAGGTGGTATCGCTGCTCAAACGCGATAAAGATGGCGTCAAGATTCCGGCCATCGTCTTCACCAAGGGCGGCGGCCAATGGATCGAGCAGATCGCCGACATCGGCGCCGACGCGGTCGGCCTGGACTGGACCGTGAACCTGGCGCAGGCGCGCAAACTGGTCGGCCACAAGGTCGGTCTGCAAGGCAATTTGGACCCGGCGATCCTGTTCGCCAGCCCCGAGCAGATCCGCGCCGAGGTGCACAAGGTGCTGGACGCCTTCGGCAAGCCCGAAAACGGCCATGGACACGTATTTAATTTGGGCCACGGCATCTCCCAATTCACGCCGCCGGAGAATGTGGCGGCCATGGTGGATGCTGTTCACGCTTACAGCAAGGCCCAGCGCGCGTCTTGATCTACCTCAAACCCGTGGGGCACGTTCCGATGGGGCGTGCCCCATTTTCATTGGTGCGCAGAGGAAAGCAAACCGACTTATGCACAATTTTTTTTGGTGCAAGAATAACAGGCAGCACTATTTTCCTCCCCGGGGAGTTGGTTTTAAGTCGTTGATTTGTAAGTGTAATTTTCGGGTTGCTGGATGAGGGGGGGTACTGGTTGTAAACCCATAAGTCGGGCTTCCGCAGCTTTATTTCTTCATTGTCCACAAAGTTATCCACAAAAACTGTGGATAAAAAATAAAAGTACTTAGTAAACCGTGACTTAGCCATAATGTTGTTGTTTTGCATGAGGTTTATGTTGCGCTGCACGATTTTTAGGCAAAATGGCAGGCTTGATAACTAAGTTATGAGCGCGCAAACCGTTTGGACCGGGCCTGTATAAAATTCGTCGTTATCGGCCGAACGTTGTACTTTCCGGTAGCCATTAAAAAGCCCCGGAAAGTGTTCGAAATCGTTAAAAATTAAACCGAAATACTTCACTTATGCACAGCTGCGGAGAAAAAAACGGTTTTCCCGGCCTCCTAGGAAGGTTTTTCCAAGTGTTTGATTTTAAAAGAAAATAAATTCGAATATTTGCCCGGTTCGTGCGGCTTCCAACTGTTAAGTGATTGGTTTCCGGAGATTAAGATTCTCTTGTCCACAAAGTTATCCACAAAAACTGTGGATACTTCCGCAGCACCGAATTTCATGTGATTGGAACTATGCAGGGCCTCTTTCACCATTGCATTCTTCAGGTGGCGCTCGATACGCCGCTGAATGCCATTTTCGACTACCGCTGGTATTGCGATGCGGCGGAGCAGCCGCAAGTCGGCCAGCTGGCGTTCGTCCCGTTCGGCCCGCGCGAGGTGATGGGGCTGATCGTCGGCGTCGCCGCCGAGACCGATGTACCCGACGGAAAATTGAAGGACGCGCTGGCGATACGCAGCCAGCTGGCGCCGCTGTCGGCGCAATGGCTGGCGCTGGCCGGCTTCGCCGCCGACTACTATCAGCGTCCGCTTGGCGAGGTGGCCCTGCCTGGCTTGCCGAAGAACCTGCGCGCGCCCACCCCGCTGACCCTGGACAAGGCGCTGAAAAAGCTGGCCAAGCTCGACGCCCCGCACGACGGCACGCCGCTCAACATGCCGGTGCTCAATCCCTCGCAGCAGGAGGCGGCCGACGCCATCGGCGGCGCCGTGGGTTTCACGCCCACGTTGCTGTACGGCGTGACCGGCAGCGGCAAGACCGAGGTATATCTGCAGGCGTGCGCGCAGGTGCTGGCGCGCGACGTGGACGCGCAGATCCTGATCCTGGTGCCCGAGATTAACCTGACGCCCCAGTTGGAAGGCAATATCCGCGCGCGCTTCCCCGGCGTGATGCTGGCGACCCTGCACAGCAGCCTGTCCGAAGGGGAGCGCATGCTGCACTGGCTGGCCGCGCACCAGGGCCGGGCGCGCATCGTGCTCGGCACCCGGCTGGCGATCCTGGCGTCGCTGCCGAACCTGAAGCTGATCGTCATCGACGAGGAGCACGACCCGTCGTACAAGCAGCAGGAAGGCTTGCGCTATTCGGCGCGCGACCTGGCCGTGTGGCGCGCCTGGCAGCTGGCGATTCCGATCGTGCTCGGATCGGCCACGCCGTCGCTGGAGAGCTGGCACCACGCGCAGTCGGGCCGTTACCGCAAGCTGGAACTGCGCGAGCGGGCCGTCAAGAACGCGGTGCTGCCGCAAGTGAAGCTGATCGACATGGAGCGCGACAAGCCGAAGGACGGCCTGACCTCCGGCCTGATCGCCGCCATCAAGCAGCGCATGGAGCGCGGCGAGCAATCGCTGTTGTTCCTCAACCGCCGCGGCTACGCGCCGGTGATCTGCTGCGAATCGTGCGGCTGGATCAGCGAATGCACGCGCTGCACCTCGTTCATGGTGCTGCACCGTCCCGAGCACCGGCTGCGCTGCCACCACTGCAGCCTGGAGCTGCGCATCCCGCGCCACTGCCCGACCTGCGGCAACGTCGACCTGCAACCGCTGGGACGCGGCACCCAGCGCGTCGAGGAGGGCCTGCAGGCGCTGTTCCCGGAGGCGCGGGTGCTGCGCATCGACGCCGACTCCACCCGCAAGAAGGGCAGCGCGCAGGAGGCCTTCGACACCGTCCACCGGGGCGAGGTCGATATCCTGATCGGCACCCAGATGGTCGCCAAGGGCCACGACTTCAAGAAACTCACGCTGGTCGGCATCCTCAATCCGGACACCGCGCTGTTTTCGCAGGACTACCGCGCCAGCGAGCGGCTGTTCGCGCAACTGATGCAGGTGGCGGGGCGGGCCGGACGCGCCGGACGGACGGAGGGCGGCAGCATCAGCGAGGTGCTGATCCAAACCCGCTATCCACAGCATCCGCTGTACGGCGCGGTGGTGCACCACGATTACGACCACTTCGCGTCGGCGCTGCTGGAGGAGCGCGAGCAGGCCGCGCTGCCGCCGTACCTGTTCCAGGCGCTGTTGCGGGCCGAGGCGCCGGAGCTGGCGACCGCCATCGAATTCCTGACCATCGCGCGCGATTGCGTCGAGCATCCGGGCATCACGATCAACGATCCTATCCCGATGAGCATGACCCGCGTGCACAACGTCGACCGCGCGCAGTTGCTGGTCGAATCGGCGTCGCGGCCGATGCTGCAGGCGTTTTTAAAGGAATGGTTGTGGACCCTGCGCGAAATGAAAAGCCGCGTGAAATGGTCGCTGGAAGTCGATCCGCTCGATATCTAGGGTTTCGCCCACGCGCTGTTGCAGCAGCTACTGCAGCAAAAATCGCCGCGCGGTGGCGATGATTTGCTCGCTGAGCGCGCGTGTGAACGGCGTATCCAGGTTCCACGCATGCCAGTTCAGCGCCACGTCCACGTGCCTGCCCGGCGCCAGATCCACCAGGCGGCCGTCCGCCAGCGGCCGGGTGGCCTGCGACAGCGGCATCAGCCCGTAGGCCAGGCCGCCGTGGATGCACTCGGCGCTGGCCGGCGACAGCGGCACCGTGTGGTGCGGATACGGGCCGTCCAGGTCGAGCGCCTCGCGCAGGAAGCCGGCCATCATCTCGCGGTCGCACACCACCGCCGGCGCCAGCCGCGCCGCCTCGATCGAGAAGCCGTCGCCGAACCAGTGGCCGGCGAACACCGGCGTGGCCACGCAGATATAGCGCAGCTTGCCCAGCGGCGTCACCTCGGGACCGTTTGCCGTGTGCTCGCCGTGCGGCTGGGCGGCGGCGATGCTGCCGAATACGCTACCCTCCCGCACCAGATGCAGGGCCATGTCGCGCGTTGCCTGCTGGATGTTGAGTTGACAACGCGGCGGCGACAGCAGCGGTTGCAAGCTCAGCGGGAACCAGGTGGCCAGGCTGGCCGCGTCCACCGCCAGGGAAATCTCCGGCATGCTAACCTTGTTGCCGAGATCGATGTCGAGCGCGGCTTCCATCAATTTGACGCTGCGGTGGTGCGAGACCAGGCGCTGGCCCAGCCCGGTCGGCACGGCCGGCTGGCCGCGCACGATCAGCAGGCGGCCGGCGGCGTCTTCCAGCGCCTTGATACGTTGCGAGACCGCCGACTGGCTGATGCCCAGCGCGGTCGCGGCCTTTTCAAAGCTGCCGTGGCTGGCGACGGCGTCCAGCACGGCAAGCGCACGATAGTCTAGTGGAGCCATAAGTGTTACTTATAAATTTAAAATACAATAAGTAATACTAATGCTCTTTTGCTCCAAAGTAAAATTAGAAAACCAATCGGAACCGCCCATGAAGACTATCAAAACAGAAGTTGCGGTGATCGGCGCCGGCACGGCCGGCATGACGGCCTACCGCGCCGCGACGGCCGGCGGCAAGAAAGCCGTGCTGATCGAGAGCGGCCCCTACGGCACCACCTGCGCGCGGGTCGGCTGCATGCCCAGCAAGCTGCTGATCGCGGCGGCCGAGGCGGCGCACGCGGCGAAGGCGGCGCCGGCCTTCGGCGTCCACCCGGGGCCGGTGCGTATCGACGGCAAGGCCGTGATGGCACGCGTGCGTGCCGAGCGCGACCGCTTTGTCGGCTTCGTCGTCGAAGCGGTCGACGGTTATCCGGCCGCCGACAAGCTGCACGGCCACGCCCGCTTTGTCAGCGAAAACAAGCTGCATGTGGGCGACCATACCGTGGTCGAGGCCGAGCGCTTCGTCATCGCCACCGGTTCGACCCCCATCGTGCCGGAGGAGTGGGCGGCGGCCGGTCCGCGCGTCATCAACAGCGACGCCGTGTTTTATTGGGACGACCTGCCGGAATCGGTCGCCATCGCCGGCACCGGCATCATCGGCCTTGAGCTGGGGCAGGCGCTGCACCGGCTGGGCGTGCGCGTGACCATTTTCGCCCGCGCCGAAAGCATCGCCCAGTTGAGCGATCCGGACGTGCTGGCGGTGGCCCGCCGCGCCATGAGCGTCGAGCTCGATATCCGTTATGAAACCAAAGTGACCAAGGTTGAGCTCGACGGCGAGCAACTGGTCGTCACCAGCACCAAGCTGGACGGCGAGCAGCGCACCGAGCGCTTCAGCCACCTGCTCTCCGCGGTGGGGCGGCGTCCGAACGTGCACGAGCTGGAGCTGGAACACACCGGCTTGAAACGCGACCACCACGGCATTCCGCTGTACGACAAATACACGATGCAGTGCCAGGAGAGTCCGATCTTCATCGCCGGCGACGCCGACAACGAACGGCCGCAACTGCCGGAGGCGGCCGACCAGGGCCGCATCGCCGGCGACAACGCCGCGCGCTATCCGGACGTCAAGCCGGGCTTGCGCCGCACGCCGCTGACGATCGCCTTCACCGAACCGCAGATCGCCACGGCCGGCGCCAGCCACGAGGAATTGTGCGCCTCGCACAAGGGCCGCTTCGCGGTGGGCAAGGTGTCGTTCGAGAACCAGGGCCGCAGCCGCGTGATGTTACAGAACAAGGGCATGCTGCGCGTTTACGGTGAGTTCCGCAGCGGCCGCTTCCTCGGCGCCGAGATGATCGGTCCGCGCGCCGAGCACATCGGCCATCTGTTGTCATGGGCCGCCCAGGCCGGGCTGAGCGTGGGCGCCATGCTGGACATGCCGTTTTACCATCCGGTGGTGGAGGAGGGCGTGCGCACCGCTTTGCGCGACCTGGCGCACCAGCTGGCGAACGAGCCCAAGCACGACGATCCCTGCGTCGATTGCACCCCCGCGCCATGATCCTTGATTGTCACACAACGATACAAAAAAAGTCACACATTTCCATCCGGAAGCTTTATGCTGCTAAATCGATAGTTCCGGTAGTGGTTTGATGAAGATACGTAAGGTCACGGCGGCGGATTTGAAGTTGGGGATGCTGATTCCGTGGAATGTGTACAGCGACACCGGCGCCCTGCTGGTACGCAAGGGACACATGATCGCCAGCGCCAATCAGATCGCCTATCTGATCGAACGCGGCAATTTCGAAGACTATAGCGACCAGGGCCCGGAATCGACCGGGCCGGAGTCCGTGCTGCGCAAGTTGACCGGGGCGTGCCTGGAATTGCAGGGGCTGCAGCAGGCCATCGCCCGGCGCGCGGCGCCGCCCGGCCTGCGCCGAAAGCTCGAAGAGATCGCGACCCTGGTGGGCGACGCGATCTCGCTGAATGTCGATATCGCCACCGCCAGCATCTTGCACAACCAGCGGCAGGCGCCGTATCCGGTGCGACACTGCGTCGACACCGCCATCGTCGCGCAGGTGCTCGCCCGCGCCCGCGAGCGACCGCCGGAGGACATCATGACCGTGACCCTGGCGTCGCTGACGATGAATCTGGGCTTGCTGGAGGACCAGCAGCGCTGGCATGACGGCGCCGCCGTGTTCGACGCGGCCGAGCGCGCGCGTGTGTTGGCCCACCCCGCACTCAGTGCGCGCTTGCTGGCCGATGTCGGCATCACCGACCCGGCCTGGGTCGACTGCGTGCTGCACCACCATGAGAACGAGGACGGCACCGGCTATCCGTTCGGCAAGGCCGGGGCGCAGATTCCGCCGCTGGCCAAGCTGGTGATCCTGGCCGACCGCTATTGTGCCCGCGTGTCGGAGCGCGGCTATCGTCCGGCGATGTCGGCCAACGCGGCGCTGCGCGATATCCTGCTGGAAGCCCGGACCACCCTGCACACCAACCTGGCGTCGCTGTTGATACGCGAGCTGGGTATTTACCCCATCGGCAGTTATGTACGGCTGATCAACGGCGAGGTGGCGGTGGTGTCGCGGCGGGGACTGCAATCGACGACGCCGCATGTGGAATCGGTGCTCGGGCCGCGCGGGGCGCCGCTGGAGGTGTTTCTCGAGCGCGACACGCGCATGCCGCCGCACGCGATCCGCGAGGTGTTGACCAATGCCCAGGTGGCCGCGCTGAACGTGCCGCCGCTGCGCATGGAACAGGTGTGGGGCCGCGCGGCGGCCCTTTAGATTAGTTCAGCGTGGCGCCGAGCCGTCCCTGCGAGGCCAGGTCGCGCAACACGCGGATCATGTCGATGTCGGACTCCTGATAGGCCGATTTGCGGAACTCGTCGTACATGGCGTTGGCGGCGTCGGTGGCGGCGTCGTGGTCGTCCTGGTACTGGAAGCGCACGTACAAGGTGTCGGCGGTCGGGGTCTCGATGGTCACCGTCAGGCTCTGGCGGCTGATGTCCTGCTGCGGCGCCACCTCGTAGCGCAGCTGGCGCATCGGTTCGAGCACCACGCGGTCCTCCACCACCAGCTCGCCGAAGCGGCGGCGGCGGCGGAAACCGTTGTCGGTGCGCTCGTCGACGACGCAATCGTCCAGGTGCGGCACGAACAACTTCGGCGATTCGGCGCTCAGCACCAGGCCGGCCCACAGTTGTTCGACGGTCAGGGTGTCGATCAAAGGGTTCAGCGGGTCGTTAATCTCAATTAAATGTTCGAATTTCATAGTTCAACCGTGTAAAAGCGGGCGCGTTTGCGCTCCAGGCCAACATGGTAACGCAAATGTCATAAACGCCCCGCGCCGGCCCGCCGGCCGCCGCCCTGAGCGCGCATCGCGCTGCTACAATGGCTGGCTATTTCCTCGTCAGATCGTCCCCCGATGTCCAAAGCACCACAATTCGGCCTCAACGTCCCGCAAAGCGAAGCCGTGACCTATCTGGACGGCCCGTGCCTGGTGCTGGCCGGCGCCGGCTCGGGCAAGACGCGCGTGATCACGCAAAAGATCGCCCACCTGATCGAGGACCGGGGCTACGACCCGCGCACCATCGCCGCGCTGACCTTCACCAACAAGGCCGCGCTGGAGATGCAGGAGCGTATCGCCAAGCTGCTCAAGCAGCCCAAGCAGGCCAAGCAGCTGACGGTGTCGACCTTCCACTCGCTGGGCGTCAAGATCCTGCGCCAGGAGGCCAACGGCGTCGGCCTCAAGGACCGCTTTTCCATCATGGACAGCGACGATTGCGGCTCGCTGATCCAGGATCTGGCCATCACCACCGACAAGCAGGTGGTGCGCCGCATCCAGACCGACATTTCGCTGTGGAAAAACGGCTTGGTCGACCCGATGATCGCGCTGCAGCAGGCCAAGGACGAGGACGAGGCGCAGTCGGCGCGCATCTACGCCAGCTACGTGGCGACCCTGTCGGCCTACCAGGCGGTCGATTTCGACGATTTGATCCGGCTGCCGGTGGAACTGTTCCGCAGCAACGAGCCGGTGCGCGACAAGTGGCAGCGCCGCCTGCGCTACCTGCTGATGGACGAATACCAGGACACCAACACCTGCCAGTACGAGCTGGTCAAGCTGATGGTGACCGGTATCGGCAAGAAGCCGATGTTCACCGCCGTGGGCGACGACGACCAGGCCATCTACGCCTGGCGCGGCGCGTCGGTGGAAAACCTGAAGACCTTGCAGACCGACTTCCCCGACCTGCAGGTGATCAAGCTGGAGCAGAACTACCGCTCGACCACCCGCATCCTGCAGGCGGCCAACGCGGTGATCGGCAACAATCCCAAGCTGTTCGAAAAGTCGCTGTGGTCGGAGCACGGCCTGGGCGAGCCGATCAACGTGCTCGGCATGGCCAACGACGACCAGGAGGCCGAGCAGGTGGCCATCATGATCTCGGCCGACCATTTCCAGCGCAAGAACAAGTGGTCCGACTACGCCATCCTGTACCGGGGCAACCACCAGGCGCGCATCATCGAGCAGAGCCTGCGCAAGGAACGCATTCCGTACACGATCTCCGGCGGCCAGAGCTTCTTCGACAAGGCCGAGATCAAGGACATCATCAGCTACCTGCGCCTGCTGGCCAACACCGACGACGATCCGGCCTTCATCCGCGCCGTGACGACGCCCCGGCGCGGGGTCGGCCAGTCGACCATGGAAACCTTGGGCACCTTTTCGGGCCAGTGGCAATGTTCGCTGTTCGAGGCCGTGTTCAAGGGCGGCATCGAAGCCCTGCTCAACGATCGCCAGCTGGGACCGCTGCGCGACTTTTGCAACTTCATCAACAACCTTGAGTCGCGCGCCAGCCGTCCCGGCCCGAGCGGCAGCGGCGACAACGCCGCCCAGGTGCTCGACGACCTGCTGGAGGCGATCAACTACGAGTCCTACCTGTACGACATGTTCGACGAGCGCGCGGCCCAGGGCAAGTGGCAGAACGTGCTGGAATTCACCAACTGGCTCAAGGAGCGCGGGCGGGGCGGCAAGGACCGCGACGGCGACGAGAAAAACGTGCTGGAACTGACCCAGATGGTGGCGCTGATGTCGATGCTCGAGGGCCAGGACGAGGACCCGGACGCGGTGCGCATGTCCACCTTGCACGCGTCCAAGGGGCTGGAGTATCCGCACGTGTTCCTGGTGGGCGTCGAGGAGGGCATCCTGCCGCACAAGGGCGACCCGGACGCGCCGGCCGAGACCATCGCCGCCCGCGTGCAGGAGGAGCGGCGCCTGATGTACGTGGGCATCACGCGCGCCCAGCGCACCTTGCAGATCACGTGGTGCAAAAAACGCAAGCGCGGCGGCGAACAGGTCCATTGCGACCCGTCGCGTTTCATCAAAGAAATGGAGCTCGACGTCGGCACGGCCGCGCCGGTCGAGTCCGAGATCATCACTCCCAAGGAAAGGCTGGCAAGGATGAAGGAACTTTTAACCACACCCAAGCCGGAAGTGAAGCCGTAAACCATCGATAAATGAGCGTTGTCCCTGGGCAATGTGCTAGCATCGATTGCCGGCCACTTTGGTCCCAAATGCTTTTGGAGGTGACATCTTGCGTACCCGACTTATCGCTGCTTTGCTGCTCTCCTGCGCGCTGCTGCCCGCCGCCCAGGCCGAGGAATTCGCCACCAAGCCGGAGGCCGAGGCGATGGTCGCCAAGGCCCTGAAGTACTGGAAGGCCAACGGCAACGAGAAAACCTACGCCGAGATCGGCAAGAAGGATGGCCAGTTCGTCGACCGCGACCTGTATGTCGTGATCTACGGCCTCGACGGCACGGTGCGCGCGCACGGCGCCAATCCCAAGATGATCGGCAAGAACCTGATGGAAATCCGCGACGTCGACGGCAAGTTCTTCGTCAAGGAGCGGGTCGAGATGGCCAAGAAGAAAAAGCCGTTCTGGCAGGATTACAAGTTCACCAATCCCACCAGCGGCAAGATCGAGCCCAAGACCATGTATTGCGTGCCGGAAGACGATATGGTGCTGTGCGGCGGCGTCTACTTAAAGTAAGCAGTGGCGTGAATGGCGGTTAGAATGCATGCTTTCCAGCAGGGAGCATGCCGTGGGCAACACCGAAGACCGCTTCATCGATATTGAAATCAAACTGGCGCACCAGGAACACATCGTCGAGTCGCTGAACCAGCGCGTCTACGAGCAGCAACAGCAGATCGACAAGCTCGAGCAGATGTGCGCCGCGCTGGTCCAGCACGTGCGCGACCAGGCGCAGGGCAACAGCGGCGGCGCGCTCGCGCATGAGCCGCCGCCACACTATTAACTTTTAAACCAGCACCGCGCGCAGCGCCTCGACGGCGATAGCGTGGTCTTCCGCCTGGCGCAGGCCGGACACCGTCACCGTGCCGATCATGCCGACATTCCTGATCGTGATCGGGAACGCGCCGCCGTGGGCCGCGTAGTCGGCCGGATCGAGATACTTGATCTCGTCGAACGCCACGCCCCGATGCTTGTGGTCGATGCCGATGAAGAACGAGCAGCGGCCGAAGCGCGCCACCACATTGTTCTTGCGGCGTATCCAGTCGGCCTGGTCGGCCGAGGCGCCCTGCATTGCGTGGTGAAACAGCACCTGGCCGTTGACGGTGATGTTGACCGTCACGCTCTTTTGCCTGTCCTTGGCCAGCTCGACCACCTTCAAGCCCAGCGCCAGCGCGGTATCGCTGCCGAAGACGGTGAATTGCAATTCCTTTTCCTGCTGCGTCAATGTCTCGAGCAACTCCGGGAAATTTTCCATCGATAATCCTTTTGTAGGTAAGCGTAGTAGGTAAAAGTCGTAGATACGCGCAGACCGCAGTGTAGCCGAGCTCGGCCTTTTGTTCCCATCCGCAAGAAGACGCATCAGCTGGATTTAGTTGTGTCAATGCCCATAAAGTTGTCTGATGGAACAGATGGTTGTGCGTTATACTATCGGCCCGCGTGTCGCATCCAGCCACGCCCTCCCGTGGTTTTACATGCACATCGACGTCTCCACCCTGCTCATCGCCATGACGCTCAACATGTTGACGATGGCGGTCGCGTTGCCGTATTTCATGGGGCACGTCAACCGGCCGGCGCGGCGCGCGCAGGTCGGCGTCGCCCTGCAAACGACCGGCTGGGTGCTGTTGCTGCTGTCGAGCATGTGCGAACCGGGCGCCTGGCTGGACCGTTTGCTGTCGACCTTGTCGATGGGCTGCATCGCCGGCGGCATGGCGTTCAACGCGGTCGCCTTCGACTTGTGGTGCGGCCGCCAGGCCACCGCGCGCGCGCCGGCCATCATCGCCGTGCTGCTGACGCTGGGCTACGGCGCCGGCTTTTCGAGCTACGCCTTCCGCGTCGGCTGGGCCAACGGCTTGCTGACCCTGCAGATGGCGATGGTGGTCATGGCGCTGTGCCGCCGGCCGCAGGCGCCGGTCGGACGCTGGCGCTGGCTGCTGGTGATCTCGCTGCTGGCGCAAATGGTGGTAACGGCCTGGCGCGGCGCGCTGGGCGCCTTCTACACGGTCGACTTCCCGCATTTCTTCGCCCCGCACGTGGTCAACCTGGTGTTCGCGCTGGTCGCCAACATCACGGTGGTGCTGTCGCTGGCGGCCATTCTGCTGGCCCACCGCGACGAGGCCGCACGCGAACTGGAGCGCCTGGCCACGGTCGACGGCCTGACTGGCGCCCTCAACCGCCGCGCCTGGCTGGCGCAGGTTGGCGTCGATCTGGCGATCAGCGTGCGCTATCGGCAGCCGATGGGTGTGCTGATGCTCGACCTCGACCACTTCAAGCAACTGAACGACACGCGCGGCCACGCCGCCGGCGACCGCGCGCTGCAACGCTTCGCTGCGGCGCTGCGGGCGGTCAGCCGCACCGGCGACGTCTTCTGCCGCTACGGCGGCGAGGAGTTCTGCGTGCTGCTCAATCGCGCCGACCTCGCGGCCGTCCGGGCCTACGACCGGCGACTGCGCGACTGGCTGGCCGAGCATGTGTTGCCGACGCTCGATTTCGAGCTGTCCTACAGCGCCGGCATCGCCATGCGCCTGTCGGACGCGGACACCATCGAGGCCATGCTGCGCCGCGCCGACGCCGGGCTTTACCTGGCCAAGGCGCAGGGCCGGGCCGTGACCCTGAGCGGGTAGCCCGCGCCACGCCGTCGCCGAAGCGCTGCGATAGTGGGAAAAAATATGCGGGCCGATGTCGAATCGGCCGTTGGTCGTTCGTCGTATGATCTGAGGGCTGTCCTCTATTTCTTTCAGGAGAATCGATTATGACCACCAATACCGTGCAACTGCATCGCGTCCTCAAGTCCACGCCGGACCGGGTGTACCGCGCCTTCCTGACTCCGGACGCCATGGTCAAATGGCTGCCGCCGTTTGGATTCACCGCCAAGGTGTATCAAATGGATGCCGAGGTCGGCGGCGCCTACCGGATGTCGTTCACCAACTTCACCACCGGCGACAGCCACTCGTTCGGCGGCGAATACCTGGAACTGGTGCCGAACGAGCTGCTGCGCTACACGGCCAAGTTCGACGATCCCAATCTGCCGGGCCAGATGCAGACGACCGTGACCTTGCGGGAAGTGTTCTGCGGCGTGGAGATCAAGGTGGTGCAGGAAGGCATACCGGCGGTGATCCCGGCCGAGGCGTGTTATCTGGGCTGGCAGGAGTCGCTGGTGCTGCTGGCGCAACTGGTCGAGCCGGAAATCCGCCAGTGATTTTTAATGGGTGAGGTAATGGACTCGGTGGCACAATGATCGACGGTCAAGGAGAGGGCAGCAGACCATAAACCTTGACGATCAAGGCCGCCGTGCCAAGGGCAGTGGTCAGGCAGATGCTCAACAGAATTCGGAAGTCGGTTGTGCGAATCTTCGCTAATTGCTCGTGCACACGAACGAACTGGATGTCCATGCGGGCGAAGCCAGCCGAGATTTCGTGGCGCAGTCCCATGGCTTGGCCTCGATAGTCGGTCGCTGTCTCCAGATGCGTGATTTGCTCGGCGATGTAAGGCTGGCCCTGCTGGGACTGCTCATTGCTGTTCATGATGGTCTCCTCCGCAGCAATCAATACTTTACGCCGTCATATACGCCCGGCATAGAGCGCACGATTGACGCAGCTCCGAACGCCACAGCCGGCCGTGCGGTCGGTTTCGCGCGGTGCTATGATTAAATGACTATCCAGATAGTCATGAGGTTTCTATGTACACATTTTCTTTGGCTGAAGCTAAAGCGCAGCTTAGCAAGCTGATCGAGTTGGCGGAAAGTGGTGAGCACGTGACAATCACGAAGCGTGGAAAAGCGGTCGTCAAGATCGTTAAAAGTGACCCTCCCCGCCAGCAAGTTCCGAGCTTGGCTGAACACCGGGCCGGCATTCGTTACCGAGGTGAGCCGGCCTCCGAATTCATTCGAAAAATGCGGGACTCGGATCGTTTCTGATGCGGTATGTCGATACCAGTGTCTTGATCGCTTTCCTGCTCCCGGAATCAGGCAGTCAGCTTGCCGAGCGCTTAATGACCAGTCCCGGTGATACCCTCGCCTACAGTAGCTGGACGGAGGTGGAGTTACTGTCTGCATTGGGCATACAGGTTCGGCGCAAGCTAATAACAAGGCGTGCAGCCAAGAAGGCAGTTGATGTATTCGCGAACGTGGTTGCACCCGCGTTGGTTAGGCTTGCAGTCGATGACAACGACCATCGTATGGCGTCACATATGTTGGATGGATGGCAGACAAGCGTTCGCGCAGGCGACGCACTGCATTTGGCCTTAGTCCAGGAATACCATGCGGAACTGTGGACCTTTGATCGCATCATGGCAAAGGCGGCGTCGCATTTCGGCCTCCGATGCCAGCTCATGCGCACCTAACCGATGGGAGATGACCGGACGCCACCAGGCCGTCTGCCATCCTGTAAAATCAGCCCACAAAAAAACACCGGGGAATCACATGGGCAAAGGCAGGCTTGAGGCATTCAGCGATGGCGTCATCGCGATCATCATCACGATCATGGTGCTGGAATTGAAGGTGCCGCACGGCGCGGACTTGGCGGCGCTGGAGCCGCTGGTGCCGGTGTTCCTCAGCTACGTGCTTAGTTTCGTCTACGTCGGCATCTACTGGAACAACCACCACCACATGCTGCACGCCTCGACCGTGGTCAACGGCACCGTGCTGTGGGCCAATCTGCACCTGATGTTCTGGCTGTCGCTGATCCCGTTCGCCACCGGCTGGATGGGCGAGAATCATTTCGCGCCGTTGCCTGTCGCGCTGTATGCCGCCACGCTGTTCCTGTCGTCGGTGGCGTACTTCATCCTTGAACACATGCTGATTTCCTGCAATCCGAAAGACCGCGTGCTGGCCAAGGCGATCGGCAAGGACCGCAAGGGCATGGCGTCGATGGTGCTGTATTTCCTCGCCGTGCCGCTGGCCTTCGTGGCGGTGTGGGCGTCGTTCACGCTGCTCGTGCTGGTGGCGATACTGTGGTTCCTGCCCGACCGCCGCATCGAGGCGGCCATGCGCTCTTAAGGTTCTAAGCTTACTGCGCGCAGCTATTGCCGATACGCGTCCATAGCGTGCGGCTGCTGGTCTGCATGCGCGGACCACCTTGCTCCATCGCCTGCAGCGCCTGCGCGATGGCGGCGGCTTCTTCCGGCGAATTGGCGTTGGCTTGTTCTTCGAGCAGCGCGGCCTTGGCCTCGGTCAAGTGCCCCTGCATCTCCACCTGCTGCCGCGGCAAATCCGCCAGCATCTTTTTGGCTTGCGCCCGCTCCTCCGGCGTGGCGCCGTTCTTCGCCGCGATCTCCAGCATCGGCCGCATGGCGTTCATGTCCGGCGCGCCGTTATGCACCTTGACGTCGCCTTCGTGCAGGTACTCCCAGGTGTCCTTGCCCAGCTTGCGGATGGTGAGCTTGATTTTGCCGATCGAGCACTGCGACTCAAGCACGATGGTGTCGTCGGTGGCGCTTTCCGATATGTTCTTGCAGGCCGCCGCCGCCATTTCCGGCGGTAACGCCACCGGCTTGCCGGCGCTGGACCTGACGCAGAAAGTGTTCGGGCCCTTGCCCTTGAATTGCCGGTCGTGGCTTTGGCCGCCCTGGCTGGTGCGGGTGCTGACGTCGCCGGTGGCGCCATCCTCCTTTTGCCGGAAGCTGGCATCGGCGTCGGGCATGCGCATGGTGCCGTCCTGGTCGAGGCGGTACAAGCCCGGCGGCGGCGCCACCTTGTTGTATGCCGCCACGGACACGGCGGCGTCGGCGGCGCCGGAGACGATGAAAGACCCGGCGGCAAGCATGGCGGCGACAAGCAGGGTACGCGGCATGGGAGTGGCTCCTGAATGAATGTCGTAATACTAATATAACCAATAACAATTCAAACAATTTGTTTGCTGTGCACAGGGAAATGGAGGCTTGCGTTTTCTACGGTCGATATTGCCGGATGGCATCCGTCCACGAGGTAAAGAGCATATCGACAAAGCATTCTTCGGAAAAATGTACCGGTTTCCAATCAAGTGCAGTGCAGCATTTTTTGCGGGTGACTGCCTGTATGTCACCCTGATATGATCTTGCGCTTCCGTGCCGCGCTTCGCCGCGCCGCATTTTTCTTGGCGCTTATTGAAAGATCCAGATCATGTCCCGTCCTCAGATGCTTGTTGTCGCCGCCGCCCTTGGCCTGGCTTTTTCCCAGACTGTTCTGGCCGCTCCGGCCGCCTCCCTGGCCGGCAACCCGCTGGCCACCGCCAGCACCTTGCCGTTCCACTATCCGGCGTTCGACAAGATCAAGGATGAGCATTTCCTGCCGGCCTACGCGGAAGGCATGCGCTTGCAGCTCAAGGAAATCGACGCCATTGCCAACAACAAGAAGCCGGCGACGTTCGACAACACCATTGTCGCGATGGAAAAATCCGGCGCGCTGCTGACGCGCGTGCAGACCACCTTCGCCAATCTGCAGGGCGCCAACACCAACGACAAGCTCGACGCCATCGACAGCGAAATGTCGCCCAAGCTGGCCGCTCACGGCGACGCGATCTATCTGAACGCCAAGCTGTACGCGCGCGTCAAGGCGCTGTACGACAAGCGCGACAACCTGAAACTGGACGCCGAATCGAAGCACCTGCTGGAACGCTACCATACCGATTTCGTCCGCGCCGGCGCCAACCTGTCGGCCGCCGACAAGGAAAAACTGAAGGCGCTCAACGGCGTCATCGCCACCCTGCAAACCACCTTCACGCAGAACGTGCTGAAGGAAACCAACGCCTCGGCGCTGCTGGTCGACACCCGCGAGGAACTGGCCGGCATGGGCGACGCCGAGATCGACGCGGCCGCCGCCGCCGCCAAGGCCAAGGGCAAGGACGGCAAGTTCCTGATCGCGCTGGTCAACACCAGCGGCCAGCCGCCGCTGGCCGTGCTGAAAAGCCGCGCCGTGCGCGACCGGCTGATGGCCGTGTCGCTGTCGCGCGGCGCCAATGGCGGCGAGTTCGACAACCGCCAGGTGGTGCTGAAGATCGCCAAGGCGCGCGCCGAGAAGGCCACCCTGCTGGGCTACGCCAACTACGCCGCCTACTCGCTGGAAGACCAGACCGCGCACGATACGGCCGCCGTCAACAAGCTGCTGGGCGAATTGGCGCCGCCGGCCGTCAGCAACGCCAAGAAGGAAGCGGCCGACCTGCAAGCCGTGGTCGATGCCGAAAAGGGCGGCTTCAAGATCGGCGCGGCCGACTGGGCCTATTACACCGACAAGGTGCGCGCGCAACGCTTCGCCTTCGACGAGAACCAGCTCAAGCCGTACTTCGAACTGGATAACGTGCTGATCAACGGCGTGTTCTTCGCCGCCACCAAGCTGTACGGCATCACCTTCAAGGAGCGCAAGGATCTGCCGGTGTACAACCCTGACGTGCGCGTGTTCGACGTGTTCGACGCCGACGGCAAGCAACTGGCCATCTTCCTGGCCGATATGTACGCGCGTGGCAACAAGCAGGGCGGCGCGTGGATGAACGAGTACATCTCGCAGTCCTCGTTGCTGGGCACGAAGTCGGTGGTGGCCAACCACCTCAACATTCCCAAGCCGCCAGCCGGCGAGCCGACCTTGCTGACCTACGACGAGGTCAAGACCGCGTTCCACGAGTTTGGCCACGCGCTGCACGGCATGTTCTCGAACGTAAAGTATCCGCGCTTCTCCGGCACCAGCGTGCCGCGCGACTTCGTCGAGTATCCGTCGCAGGTCAATGAAATGTGGGCCGTGTGGCCGGAGGTGCTGGCCAACTACGCCAAGCACTACAAGACCGGCGCGCCGATGCCGAAGGAACTGCTGGACAAGGTGATCGCGTCGAAGAAGTTCAACCAGGGCTTCATGACGACCGAGTACCTGGCCGCGTCGCTGCTGGACCAGCGCTGGCACCAGCTGACCCCGGCGCAGATCCCGACCGACGTGCTGGGCTTCGAGGCGCAGTCGCTGAAGGACATGGGCGTCGATTTCGCGCCGGTGCCGCCGCGCTATCGCACCACGTATTTCTCGCATAGCTTCTCGGGCGGCTACTCGGCCGGCTACTACGCCTACCTGTGGTCGGAGAAGCTGGACGCCGACACCGTCGAATGGTTCAAGGAGAAGGGCGGTTTGAAGCGCGAGAACGGCGACTGGTTCCGCGCCAAGCTGCTGTCGCGCGGCGGCACGGACGATGCGATGAATCTGTTCCACAATTTCCGTGGCCGCGATCCCGTCATCGAGCCGTTGCTGGAGCGCCGTGGCTTGACCGGCAAGTAAACGTGAGGATACCTAGGTAACACGTAGGGCGGATTAGCGCAGCGTAATCCGCCATGCATGCGCCGTCGACGGCTCATAAATTGGCGGATTACGGCGTTCCGCCTAATCCGCCCTACGTGGAACCGTGGCCATTTATATTCAGCTATATCAAAGGATTTCCATGAATCGTAACAACCTGATCATCGCCGCCGGCATCACTGCGATCTGCGGCGTTGTCCACGCCGCCCAACCCGCCTCCTTGCTGGCGGCCAGCAACCCGTTCGCCAAGGTGAGCCCGCTGCAATACGGCTACCCGCAGTTCGACAAGATCAAGAACGAAGACTACGCGCCGGCGTTCGCCGAAGGCATGCGCCAGCAGGCGGCCGAGATCGAAGCCATCGCCAACAACAAGAAGCCGGCCACCTTCGACAACACCATCGTCGCGATGGAAAAATCGGGCCAGCTGCTGTCGCGCGTGTCCAGCGTGTTCGGCAACCTGTCCGGTGCCAACACCAACGACACCTTCAAGGCGCTCGAGCGCGAGCTGTCGCCGAAACTGGCCGCCCACAGCGACGCGATCCGCCTCAACGGCAAGCTGTACGCGCGCATCAAGTCGCTGTACGACAAGCGCGACAAGCTGAACCTGGACGCCGAATCGAAATACCTGCTGGAACGCTACAACACCGACTTCGTGCGCGCCGGCGCCAAGCTGTCGGCCGCCGACAAGGACAAACTCAAGGCCATGAACGCCGAGCTGGCCAAGTTGCAAACCACTTTCGCGCAGAACGTGCTGGAAGAAGCCAACGCTTCCGCGCTGATCGTCGACACCCGCGAGGAACTGGCCGGCATGAGCGATAAGGCGATCGACGCCGCCGCCATCGTCGCCAACAAGCGCGGCCTGGAAGGCAAGTTCGCCATCCCGGTCGTCAACACCTCCGGCCAGGCCAATCTGGCCGTGCTGACCAACCGCGCCACACGCGAGCGCCTGATGGCCGCGTCGCTGACGCGCGGCAGCCACGGCGGCAAGTTCGACAACACGCAAGTGGTGCTGCAACTGGCCAAGCTGCGCGCCGACAAGGCCGCGCTGCTGGGCTATCCAAGCTTTGCCGCCTACGCGCTGGAAGACCAGACCGCGCACGATCCGGAAGCGGTCAACAAGATGCTGTCCGAGTTCGCCCGTCCGGCCGTCGCCAACGCGAAAAAAGAGGGCGCCGAGATCCAGCAAGTGATCGACAAGGAAAAGGGTGGTTTCCAGCTGGCCGCCCACGACTGGTCGTTCTACAGCGACAAGGTGCGTGCCGAGCGCTTCAACTTCGACCAGAACCAGCTCAAGCCGTACTTCGAGCTCAACAGTGTGCTGACCAACGGCGTGTTCTTCGCCGCCAACAAGGTTTATGGCCTGTCGTTCAAGGAGCGCAAGGACCTGCCGGTGTACAACCCGGACGTGCGCGTGTTCGACGTCATCGACGCCGACGGCAAGCAACTGGCCATTTTCATCGCCGACTTCTACGCCCGCAGCAACAAGCGCGGCGGCGCCTGGATGAACGCCTACGTGTCGCAATCGTCGCTGATGGGCACGCAGCCGGTGGTGGCCAACCATCTCAATATTCCGAAGCCGAACGACGGCGAGCCGACGCTGCTGACCTACGACGAACTGCGCACCCTGTTCCATGAGTTCGGCCACGCGCTGCACGGCATGTTCTCGAACGTCAAGTATCCGCGCTTCGCCGGCACCCGCGTGCCGCGCGACTTCGTCGAATTCCCGTCGCAGGTCAACGAGATGTGGTCGACCCAGCCGGAAGTGCTGGCCAACTACGCCAAGCACTACCAGACCGGCGCCGCCATGCCGCAGGAACTGCTCGACAAGGTGATCGCCTCGAAGAAGTTCAACGAAGGCTTCCGCACCACCGAGTACCTGGCCGCGTCGATCCTGGACCAGAAATGGCACCAGCTGGGCGCGACGCAAATCCCGACCGACGTGCTGGGCTTCGAGGCGGCATCGTTGAAAGCGGCCGGCGTCGACTACGCGCCGGTGCCGCCGCGCTACCGCACCACGTACTTCTCGCACGTGTTCTCGGGCGGCTATTCGGCCGGTTACTACGGCTACCTGTGGTCGGAGCGCCTGGACGCCGACACCGTCGAATGGTTCAACGAAAACGGCGGCATGCTGCGCAAAAACGGCGACTACTTCCGCAAGATGCTGCTGTCGAAGGGCGGCACGATGGACGCGATGCAAATGTTCCGCGAATTCCGCGGCCGCGACGCCAAGATCGAACCGCTGCTGGAACGCCGTGGCCTGACGGAAAAATAAACCCAGGCCAGCGAAGCAAGCTAAACCACGTAAACACGTAGGGCGGATTAGCGCAGCGTAATCCGCCAAGCGCCGCCGATAGCCCCCGCGTCCACCCGGAACCCGAGGCCGAATCCGATTTGTGTAGAATCGGCTTCGGCCCTTTCATTTTTTGAGTAAGATATAACCATGAGCAGCAACACATGAGCAACGAACTGCACGGCGTAACGCTGGAAGCCATCGTCACCCGTTTGCACAAGCATTACGGCTGGGAACAGCTGGCCCAGCGGATCGACATCAATTGTTTCATCAGCAATCCAAGCGTTAAATCCAGCCTGAAGTTTTTGCGCAAGACACCGTGGGCAAGGACCAAGGTCGAAGAGTTGTACGTGACCACCAAATTTGCCGATTGAACAACGAGGGATAAGCATCATGGACAGTAATCTGAAAACATCGCTCAAAACCCTGCAGGCCAACCTGGCCAACGCCGGCCCGGTCGACGCCGAATTGCAGGAATTGCTGGTGCAGCTGGATGGCGACATCCAGGCGCTGCTCGAGCGCGGCAAGGAAGAACAGCCCGACGGCGGCACCACCACCTTCGGCCTGGCCGAGCGCTCGCAGGAAATCTCGGCCAAATTCGCCGCCGAGCACCCGAAACTGGAGCCGGCGCTGCGCGAACTGGGCCGCATGCTGTCCAACATCGGCGTTTAAAGCTTGCCGCCGCCCACCCCGGGCGGTGTCGAAGCGCCAGCGTTTATCGTCCGATAATACTGGCGCTTTCGTCACAAGTTGTTGAATACTAAAAGAATTTTCCGCGCCACGTGAGCGGAGGGATGGCATTTCCGGTACAATGCTGTCCGATATGATCTCCCCTACCAATTTATTTGCGACCGTCCCCAAGCGGTCTGCCCGCGCTGCCGCCGCGCCTTTCCTGCCGATGTCCCGCGCCGAGATGGACGCGCTCGGCTGGGACGAGTGCGACGTGATCCTGGTCACCGGCGACGCCTACATCGACCATCCGAGCTTCGGCATGGCGCTGGTCGGCCGCCTGCTGGAGGCGCAAGGCTTCCGCGTCGGCATCATCAGCCAGCCCGATTGGACATCGGCCGAGGCCTTCCGCGCGCTGGGCAAGCCGCGCCTGTACTACGGCATCACCGCCGGCAACATGGATTCGATGGTCAACCGCTACACGGCCGACCGCAAGATCCGCTCCGACGACGCCTACACCGCCAACGGCGAGCCGAACAAGCGGCCCGACCGCGCCGTGACCGTCTACGCCCAGCGCGTGCGCGAAGCCTTCCCCGGCACACCGGTCGTGATCGGCTCGATCGAGGCCTCGCTGCGCCGCATCGCCCATTACGATTACTGGTCCGACAAGGTGCGCCGCTCGGTGCTGACCGATTCCAAGGCCGATCTGCTGATCTTCGGCAACGCCGAACGCGCGCTGGTCGACCTGACCCACCGCATGGCCGCCGGCGAGGACATCAAGACCATCCGCGACCTGCGCGGCACCGCCTTCATGGTGCCGGCCGGCTGGCTGCCGAGCGAGGAATGGGGCGTCAACAACAGCACCCGCATGGACACGCCGGGCAAGGTCGATCCGCACGTCGATCCGTACATGATGGTGCAGCAGAACACTTCGTCGTGCGCCACCGAGAACGGCGGCGCTAAGCCGAACGGCGAGGCCGAAGTCAACGAGGCCATGGTCGAGCCCAAGCCTCAGCCGGTCGCCCCCGTTGAAGTCGTCAAAACCATCCGCATCATGAGCCGCGAAGAGCGCCAGGCGATGGAAAAGGAAAAGCACCACAAGACCGTGGTGCGGCTGCCGTCGTACGAGACCGTCAGCGCCGATCCGGTGATGTACGCGCACGCCTCGCGCGTGTTCCACCTGGAATCGAATCCCGGCAACGCCCGCGCCATGGTGCAGGCGCACGGCGAGCGCGACGTGTGGATCAATCCGCCGCCGCTGCCGCTGCGCATGGACGAGATGGACGGCGTCTACGACATGAACTACGCGCGCGCGCCGCATCCGTCGTATGGCAAGGCCCGCATCCCCGCGTGGGAAATGATCCGTTTCTCGGTCAACATCATGCGCGGCTGCTTCGGCGGCTGCACCTTCTGCTCGATCACCGAGCACGAGGGCCGCATCATCCAGAGCCGCTCTGAGCCGTCGATCCTGCGCGAGATCGAACACATCCGCGACAAGACCAAGGGTTTCACCGGCACCATTTCCGACCTGGGCGGGCCGACCGCCAATATGTACCGCCTGGCCTGCAAAGACCCGAAGATCGAGGAATCGTGCCGCCGCCTGTCGTGCGTGTACCCGTCGATCTGCGTCAACCTCGGCACCGACCACAGCAAGCTGATCTCGCTGTACCGCAAGGCCCGCGCCATTCCGGGCGTGAAAAAGATCCTGATCTCGTCGGGCCTGCGCTATGACATCGCGGTGCGGTCGCCCGAATACGTCAAGGAACTGGTGACCCACCACGTCGGCGGCCTGCTCAAGATCGCGCCCGAGCACACCGAAGAGAACACGCTGTCGAAGATGATGAAGCCGGGCATCGGCGCCTACGACGAGTTCAAGGAAATGTTCGACCGCTTCTCGCTGGAGGCCGGCAAAAAGCAATACCTGATTCCGTACTTTATCGCCGCCCACCCGGGCACGACCGATCTGGACATGCTGAACCTGGCGCTGTGGCTGAAGAAGAACAACTTCAAGCTCGACCAGGTGCAGACCTTCATGCCGACGCCGATGGCGATGGCCACCACCATGTACCACACGCGCAAGAATCCGCTGCGCAAGGTGACGGCCGATTCGGAAACCGTGGAGACGGCCCGCAGCGGCAAAATCCGCCGCACGCACAAGGCCTTCCTGCGCTACCAGGACCCGGAGAACTGGCCGATCCTGCGCGAGGCGCTGGTGGCCATGGGCCGTGGCGATTTGATCGGCAACGGCGACAAGCATTTGATCCCGAGCTGGTCCGCCGGCGAGGCGACCAGCAATCCGAGCACCGACGGCCGCCGTGGCCCGGCCTCGGCGCTGCCGCTGCCGGGCGCCGCCGCCAAGAAGGGTGCCAAATCCGGCATCGTGGCGTCGGCTCAGCCTCAACAACGTGGCCAGGGCCAGCGCGCCAACGCGCTGACCGGTTCGCTCACGGCGCGCCAGTCGCTCGAGACCAAGGTGCGCGCGTCCATCCTCGACACCATCAAGGTCAAGAAGCCGGCCGCGTCGGCCCCGGCCAAGGGCGGCAAACCGGCGCGCGCGCCGGCCGCCGCCCCGCGCGGACGCAAATAGCGTCGGCGTCCCGAGCTGGCGTGTGAAAACAGCAGATCCGCTGAAAGGCCGGTCTGCTTTTTTTTCCTCAGAAATACTTACCAAATTTCAAGAAACCGCTCATGAATAAATTCGACGAAAAACATATGGGCGCTGTCACGCAGATAGTTTCATGGTTGGTCGCTGCAGATTACAAGTCGATTGAAGAGGCTACGCAGGGAAGACGGCTATCCGGGAAATTATTACGAGCGGCTGTAACAACGTACGGAAAGAAACTGATCGCAGCGCCGGATTTGGGTTTGTATGAATTTGATATCGTTGAAATAATAAATGCGGTGTCACCTTCCTGGTCCGTAAATGTTAATCTTTGGACCGTGGAGGAAGGGCGCTCCGACCTATCCCTCGAATGTACGGTGATTGAGCGCGACGCGGGCGGGATTGGCATTGAGGTGGATAATCTTCATGCGCTTTGATTCGGTCCGGCGTAATTCTAATTAGAATGCTAACTATGTCATTTAGAAAAAAGATTGGTCATAACGATACTCTAATGTCGGGGTTGGCTTCGAGAGGGTATTTTTTGTGTCCGCTTGATGACGACGAGAATCACTGCACCTTTTTGAATAACAGCACCGCTGACGTATCGGTGACGATTGTGATTTCCATTTGGGATCGGGTGACGTTCCGTTGCGGCTTGCTTATTGCTTCGCGTGGCGTCGGTCAGCAATTGCAATGTAAGGGATTGATTTTTGATGACCATGTTAAAAGCGCGGATTCGCATGAAGTGGTTGCGGCTGTCGAGTTGCTCTGGTTGCGTTGGAACGACGATCCGCAAAATGCGGAAAATTATCGAAATGATTATAGTTATGTCAGTGATGCTGGAAGTAGGCGATTTTTCGAGGATTTAGATACGGTCGGCCAGCGGTTCATATCCAGCATTGCCAGCGCGAGCCAGTTGGCAATCTTTCTGGAGAATCTAGACGTATATCCAGTCCATATTAAATTTGGAGGCGCGCCCGGATCCAGCGATCGGTTTTTATATGCTGCGCTTCTTTACATCGATAGTGGCGATCTGGAAGCAGCCCGCAGAGTGCTTGATCGCGGTGCTCTTGTCCTCGGCAATGGCAGCACGGATGTACAAGTGCGCCGATATCATAGCTTCATGAAACGGCGACAGCTGTTGTTGTCCTGACCTGTTTCCATGGACCGCGCCCGCGATCCCAAGCCGGTTAGCCATGAATGTCGTGGCGGGGCAGCGAGTCCTGGTGCGCGTGCCGGCTGAAATGCTGTCAAGGAGTCGCATCGGTCAAATTGCACGGCTAATTCGGTCCTGCTCCAGCGATGCGGGCGGGGTCGTCGCGACTACACTGGTCGAGGATGGCTGTCATCTCCGACGGCCGGCAACGCAGACTTTCACTGTGAAACTGGAACATCATGAAAAACTTTAAATTCTCGTCCCTGCTGCACGTGCCGATGGTCGCCCTGCTGGCGGTGTTGGCCGCCTGCGGCGGTGGCGGCGGTGGCGATTCGGCGGCGACGCCGCCGGCCACCACCACGCCGACCTTGCGCAGCATCGCCATCACCGTGCCCGGCAACGCCACCACGATCGCGGTCGGCACGGCGCCCAAGGTATTGGTCGCCACCGGCAGCTATTCGGACGGCACCACCAAGGCGCTGACGGCCGCCACCGGCCTGATCTGGGCGCCGACCAATGGCAAGGTGCTGGCGGTGGCCACCAATGGCTCGCTCACGGCCAAGGCGGTCGGCACCGAGAACGTCACCGCTACGGTCGACAGCGTGGTCGGCACCTTGCCCATCACGGTCACGGCGCCATGGATGGGGGTGACCGCCGGCGGCTACCAGACCATCGCGCGCAAGGCCGACGGCAATCTCTATAGCTGGGGCTCGAACATCAAGTCGCAGTTGGGCGACAGCACCACCATCGACCGCAACGCGCCGGTGCTGGTGGCCGGCGCCAGCCCGACCTGGAAACAGGTGGCCGTCGGCGACCAGTTCGCCGTGGCGATCCGCAACGACGGCACCATGTGGGCATGGGGCTACAACCAGGACGGCCAGTTGGGCGACGGCACCCAGGTCAACCGCGCCGTGCCGACCCAGGTCGGCACGGCCAAGGATTGGGCCGTGGTGGCTGCGGGCAAGGCCCACGCGCTGGCGCTGAAGGTCAACGGCAACCTGTACGCATGGGGCCGCAACGACAAGGGGCAGCTCGGCGACGCCGCCCTGACCGGCAACCGCACCGCGCCGGCCAAGATCGGCGTGCTGCTGTGGGCCTCGATCGCCGCCGGCGACACCCATTCGCTGGCGATCCAGCGCGACACCAACGATCTGTACGGCTGGGGCGGCAACGTGAACGGCCAGGTCGGCAACGCCAGCCGCACCGATGTGACGGCGCCGGCCAAGATCGGCACGCTCAAGTACACCTCGGTGGCGGCCGGCGCCTTCCACTCGACGGCGATCACCACCTCCGGCACCTTGTATGCATGGGGCCAGAACACCTACGGCCAGCTGGGCACCGGCACCTTGACCGACGTCACCGCGCCGGTGCAGATCGGCACCGACGGCAACTGGTCGCAGCTGTCGGCGGGCGCGCAGCACACCGTCGGCCTGCGCAACGACGGCACCTTGTGGAGCTGGGGCGCCAACACCGAGGGCCAACTGGGCACCGGCGGCACCGATTCCCCGGTGCCGCTGCAGCTCGGGACCGGCGCCAACTGGAAATCCGTCACCTCCGGCATGTTGCACAGCTTCGGCCTGAAAGCGGATGACACGCTGTGGGGCTGGGGCCGCAATGTGGAAGGCCAGCTGGGCAACGGCGCCAACGCCCCATACGCGCCGGTGCCGGTCAACGTGCCGAACTAGCGCACCAGGCCACAATGCGCGGCGCCGCCATCGGTGGGCGCTGGCGGGCAACGGACGGACGGCGCGAGCCGGTCCGTCCGTTGCTTTTTGTACCGACGACATGTCATAAAGCACCGACAAACGGTGTGGAGCGGCTACAATTTGCCTAGCCCTTTCGCTCCAGGACCACACTAGTGCCATCCCGCATACGCGTCATCCTCTCCCTCCTTGTGCTGTTGCTGGTCGCCGCGCCGACCGTCGCGCAGGACAAAGTCACGCTGCGGCTCAAACATCTGCACCAATTTCAGTTCGCCGGCTACTACGCGGCGCTCGAGCAGGGCTATTACCGCGACGCCGGGCTCGACGTGCGCATCCTCGAGGGCACGGACGGCAACGAGGCCGAGCGCGACGTGTTGTCCGGCAAGGCCGAGTACGGCGTGGCCGGCAGCAGCCTGTTGCTGGCGCGGCTGGCCGGCAAGCCGGTGGTGGTGCTGGGCGTGATCTTCCAGCATTCGCCGTACGGGCTGGCGATGCGCCAGTCCGGCGGCGAGCCCGACATCCGCCGCGTGATCGGCAAGCGGGCGATGATCGGCTCGCTCACCGACGAGGCCGGCAACGCCGATGAATTGCTGGCCTACCTGGCCAAGGAGGGCGTGCCGGTCGGCAGCATCCAGCGCGTCGCGCCCAGTTTCGATCCGCACGACCTGATCGAGGGCCGGGTCGACGCCATGGCCGTCTACACGACCAACGAGCCCGACCTGTTCGACCGGATCGGCTTTCCGTATGATATCTACAGCCCGCGCGCGGTCGGCATCGACTTCTACGGCGACAACCTGTTCACCAGCGAGCGCGAGATCGCCAGCCATCCCGAGCGGGTGCGCGCCTTCCGCGCCGCCACCATGCGCGGCTGGCAATGGGCGATGAGCCACCAGGAAGAGACCGTCGACCTGATCCTGAACAAGTACTCGCGCCGCAACGACCGCCAGCACCTGCTGTACGAGGCGCGCCAGATGGTGGGGCTGGTGCAGCCGGTGCTCGTCGAGATCGGCTACATGAACCCGGAGCGCTGGCGCCACATCGCCGACGTCTACGCCGGACTGGGCATGCTGCCCAAGGCGGTCAGCTTCGACGGCTTCCTGTACGACGGCCACGACAAGCGCGGCAGCCTGGTGTGGCTGTACCGGGTGCTGGGCGCGGTCGCGCTGGCCCTGGTGCTGGCGGCGGCCGTCCACTTCAGTCTGCTGGCGCGCGAACGCAAGCGCGCGCTCGACGCCATCCGCAAGGGCGAACAACGCTTCCGCACCATGTTCGAAGCCTCGCCGCTGGGCATCGCGCTGATCGACTCGGTCAGCTACGAATACCGCGACCTGAACCTGCGCTACCTCGACATCGTCGGCCGCTCGCAGCAGGAGCTGCGCGCCGGCAAGTGGCTCGACATCGCCCATCCGGACGACGCCGCCCTGATCAAGGCGCAGATGGCCATGCTGACGGCGCAGCAATCGACCGGCTTCAAGGCCACCAGCCGCATGGTCCGCCCCAACGGCGACATGGCCTGGGTCGACATGTCGATCACCGTGCTCGACACGGAGGCGGCCAGCCAGCCGCACCACCTGTGCATGATCGAGGACGTCACGGCCAAGAAGCAGAGCGAGACCCTGATCTGGCAGCAGGCCAACTTCGACACCCTGACGCAGCTGCCCAACCGCCGCATGTTCCACGACCGGCTGGCGCACGACATCGTCGTCTGCCGGCGCGAGCGCTCCAGCCTGGCCGTGCTGTTCATCGACCTCGACCACTTCAAGGAAGTCAACGACACGCTCGGCCACCACCAGGGCGACATCCTGCTGGTGGACGCGGCGCGCCGCATCAGCGCCTGCGTGCGCAAGTCCGACACCGTGGCGCGGCTCGGCGGCGACGAGTTCACCGTGATCCTGTCGACGTTGGGCCAGACCGACCGCGTCGAGCGCATCGCCCAGCAGATCATCGACAGCCTGCGGGCGCCGTTCGCGCTGGGGCAGGAGCAGGCGTTCGTGTCGGCCAGCATCGGCATCACCCTGTACCCGGACGACGCGCTCGACATCGGCGACCTGCTCAAGCACGCCGACCAGGCCATGTACGCGGCCAAGGGCGCCGGGCGCAACCGCTACAGCTTCTTCACGCCGACCCTGCAGGTGGCCGCGCTCAACCGCATGCGCCTGACCAACGACCTGCGCGGCGCGCTCGCCGGCGAGCAGTTCGCGCTGTACTTCCAGCCGATCGTGCACCTGGAGAGCGGACGCATCCACAAGGCCGAGGCGCTGATCCGCTGGAACCACCCGCAGCGCGGCGTTGTCAGCCCGCTGGAGTTCATCCCGCTGGCCGAGGCGAGCGGGCTGATCTCCGGCATCGGCGAATGGGTGTTCCGCGAATCGGCGCAGTGGGTGCGGCGCTGGCGCAGCGAGCACCATCCGGATTTCCAGGTCAGCATCAACCAGTCGCCTTTGGAGTTCCAGCGCGAGGACGGCTGTTATGTGGCCTGGCTCGACCATCTGCGGGCGCTGGAGCTGCCGGGGCAATCGGTGGTGGTGGAAATCACCGAAGGGCTGCTGCTCGATGCCAACACGGCCGTCAGCAACAAGCTGCTGCAGCTGCGCGACGCCGGCATCCAGGTCGCGCTGGACGACTTCGGCACCGGCTACTCGTCGCTGTCGTACCTGAAGAAATTCGACATCGACTATTTGAAGATCGACCGCTCGTTCACGCGCAACCTGGCGGCCGACTCGAGCGACATGGCCTTGTCTGGCGCGATCATCGTCATGGCGCACAAGCTGGGGTTGAAGGTGATCGCCGAGGGCGTCGAAACGCCCGAGCAGCGCGGGCTGCTGGCCGCCGCCGGCTGCGACTACGGGCAGGGCTACCTGTTCGCCAAGCCGATGCCGGCCGAGGAGTTCGACGCCTTCCTCAAGTCCGCGTCGACCCTGGACGTTGCCAATAGTTAAACCACGTAGGGCGGATTAGCGCAGCGTAATCCGCCATGAGCCGCCGACGGAGCCTGGCGGATTACGCTAGCGCTAATCCGCCCTACCTGCCTCCCCGACTGCTCGGCGGGCGGTTCCACGAGCAAGAATGTCCAAAAAGTAAGGCGCGCACCGCGCCGCGCCGGAACGGCGATAATAGCTATCCCATATGCATGCGTCATAGTTAAAACAAATTGAAACTATTGGAACAATCAATTTTGCATATGGGCTAAAAAGCCGTACACTGGCGTCTCAATGATTCACAACCCCAACGAGGAAACCACAATGTCTCTGATCAATACCCAAGTAAAACCATTCAAGGCAACCGCATACGCTAACGGTAAGTTCATCGACGTGAGCGACGAATCCCTGAAGGGCAAGTGGTCCGTTCTGATGTTCTACCCAGCCGACTTCACGTTCGTCTGCCCAACCGAACTGGAAGACCTGGCCGATCACCAGCCTGAATTCGCCAAGCTGGGCGTGGAAGTCTACGGCGTGTCGACCGACACCCACTTCGCGCACAAAGCATGGCACGACACCTCGGACGCGATCAAGAAAGTGAACTACCCGCTGATCGGCGACCCAACCGGCACCCTGTCGCGCAACTTCGAAGTCATGATCGAAGAAGAAGGCCTGGCACTGCGCGGTACCTTCGTCATCAATCCGGAAGGCCTGATCAAAGTGCTGGAAGTGCACGACAACGGCATCGGCCGCGACGCGTCGGAACTGCTGCGCAAAGTCAAAGCCGCACTGTACGTCGCTTCCCACCCAGGCGAAGTTTGCCCAGCTAAATGGACCGAAGGCGCAGCGACCCTGACCCCATCGCTGGACCTGGTCGGCAAGATCTAAGTTGCACAGCAACGCAGCACACAAGTAGTTACCGCGATGCCGGACCGGGCGTCCGGCCCGGCATACGCCTAAATATTTGTAAAAAAGGAATAAAAATCATGTTGGATGCAAATCTCAAAGCCCAGTTGAAAACCTACCTGGAAAAAGTGGTGCAACCGATTGAGATCGTCGCATCGCTCGACGACAGCGCCAAGGCCCGCGAGATGGAAGAATTGCTCCAGGAAATCGTCCTGTTGAGCGACAAGATCACCCTGGTCAAGCGCACCGACGACGCCGAGCGCAAGCCGTCGTTCAGCATCAACCGCCCCGGCACCGATATCGGCGTACGCTTCGCCGGCATCCCGATGGGCCACGAATTCACCTCGCTGGTGCTGGCGCTGCTGCAGGTCGGCGGCCACACCATCAAGTTCGACGACGCCGTCATCGAACAGATCCGCAACCTCGACGGCGATTACGCCTTCGAAACCTTCATCTCGCTGACCTGCCACAATTGCCCGGAAGTGGTGCAGGCGCTCAACGCGATGTCGGTGATTAACCCACGCATCAAGGTCACCACCATCGACGGCGGCGTGTTCCCGAAAGAAGTCGAAGCGCGCCAGATCATGGCGGTACCGATGATGTTCCTGAACGGCGAGCATTTCGGCCAGGGCCGCACCAACGTCGAAGAGATCCTGGCGAAGCTGGACACCAACGCCGGCGCCCGCCAAGCCGCTGAACTGAGCAAGAAGGACGTGTTCGACGTGCTGATCGTCGGCGGCGGTCCCGCCGGCGCGGCAGCGGCCGTCTACGCCGCCCGCAAAGGCATCAAGACCGGCGTGCTGGCCGAGCGTTTCGGCGGCCAGGTGCTCGACACGCTGGCGATCGAGAACTTCATCTCGGTCAAGGAAACCGACGGTCCGAAGTTCGCCGTGGCGCTGGAGCAGCACGTCAAGGAATACGAAGTCGACATCATGAACACGCAGCGCGCCGCCAAGCTGGTGCCGGGCAAGCTGATCGAGGTCACCACCGCCAGCGGCGCGACCTTGAAGGCCAAGTCGGTGATCCTGGCGACGGGCGCCCGCTGGCGCGAGATCAACGTGCCGGGCGAGAAGGAATACCGCAACCACGGTGTCGCCTACTGCCCGCACTGCGACGGTCCGCTGTTCAAGGGCAAGCGCGTGGCGGTCATCGGCGGCGGCAACTCCGGCGTCGAAGCGGCGATCGACCTGGCCGGCCTGGTCAAGCACGTGACCCTGATCGAGTTCGGCGCCGAGCTGCGCGCCGACGCGGTCCTGCAACGCAAGCTGCGCAGCCTGGCCAACGTCACCGTGATCACCTCGGCGCAGACCACCGAGATCCACGGCGACGGCAAGATCGTCAACGGCCTGAGCTACAACGACCGCGTGTCGGGCGAAGCGAAGAAGGTCGAGCTGGAAGGCGTGTTCGTGCAGATCGGCCTGGTGCCAAACACCGAGTGGCTCAAGGGCACCCTGGCGTTGTCGCGCCACGGCGAGATCGAAGTCGACGCCCGTGGCCAGACCTCGATTCCGGGCGTGTTCGCCGCCGGCGACGTCACCACGGTGCCGTACAAGCAGATCATCATCGCCACCGGCGAAGGCGCGAAGGCGGCGCTGTCGGCCTTCGATCACCTGATCCGCTCGGACGACGAGGAAGTGGTCGAGGAATCGGCCGAGAAGCACGCGATGACCGCGTAAGCAACCGCGGCATCCAATGAAAACCGGGAGCAAGCTCCCGGTTTTTTTTCGCCCCCGCAACTCCGGGGTCAGGTCCCAATGCCGCTAAGGTAAGGCGATTTTCGTAGGGCGGATTAGCGGGCGAGGCCCGCCAATCCGCCCCGGGGGCCCATCGAAGAGGCGGCCTACCTAGCCGGTAGGCCTTAAGAGGCGGAACGCCGTAATCCGCCATGAGCCGCCGACGGAGCTTGGCGGATTACGCTGCGCTAATCCGCCCTACGTGATTTAGATGGACGCTTAATTTAGCGGCATCAGGACCTGACCCCGGAGTATTTACTCCGCAACCAGCATGCCGCGCTGGCGCTTTTGCGCCACCGTCACCCGCGAGGCGCGTTTGCGCCACCAGATGATCACGCCGGTTACGCTGAGCATGGCGACGACCACGCCCATGAACGAGATCAGGATGCGCCCCGGCAGGCCGAGAATGCGGCCCGAGTGCAGCGGGAACTGTGCCTGCAGGAAGATGTCGGCGGCCGTACCGGTCCACGGCTGGCGGTCGCCCAGCAGGCGGCCATCGGCGCCGTCGTAATACAGCGCGGCCGTGCCGACGCCGCCGGTGCCGTGGTCGTTGCCGGGCGTGAAGAAGCTGACGCCGTAGATGCCGAACTCCTGCGAATAGAACACGGCGCCTGCCGGCTCGGCCCACTTGCGGTTGATCGCTTCGTTGCTGGCGCGCTCGATCACCTCGGCGTAGCCCAGGCGCGGGTCGATCGGATGGTGCTTGTCGGCCATCGGGCGGGTGTCGAACGGCGTCGGCGTGACCTGCGAGAACGTCTTCATCACCGGCGCGAACACTTCGTTGTACAAGTTGAGCGAGAACGCGGTGAAGGCGAGGATGAACAGCAGGGCCCAGGTCCACAGGCTGAAGGCGCGGTGCAGGTCGAAGTTGAGCTTGTTGCTGCCGCCGTTCCAGCGCACCTTCCACGCCGGCTGCCAGCGCTGCCACCACGATTTGCCGGCCGGCAGCGGCTTGTCGCCGGCGATGTCGTCGCTGGCGACGGCGCGCGCGGCGTTGTTGGCGCCACGCCGACGCACCGGCAACGTCAGGTAGAAGCCGACGAAGCAGTCCAAGGTCCAGATGATGGCGATGCCGCCCAGCAGCCAGATGCCCCAGCGGTCGATGCCCCACATTTCGGGTATGTGCAGGGTGTAATGCAGGCGGTACAGGAAGGAGACGAAGGTTTCCTTGGTGATCGGCCAGACGGCGCCCCATTCGCGCTTGCCCAGTTCGGCGCCGCTGACGGGGTCGACAAAGACCTGGTTGAAGCCCGGCTCGGCCAGTTTTTTGGTGGCGGGATCGACGCGCGGACTGACGCCGAGCGCGATCGATTCACCTTTTTCCGCGTGCAGCGGAATGTACGACACGCGCACGTCCGGGTAGCGCGCCTCGACCTGCCGCGCCAGCGCCAGCGATGCTTGCGCCGGGCCGGCCGTGTGGGCTTCCATCAGGTGCGGATTGAGCACGTCGTCGAGCTCGTGGTCCCACGAAATGATGGCGCCGGTGACGCCGCTGATAAACAAAAAGCCAGCCATGAGCAGGCCGGCGTAGCGATGAACCAAAGTCCAGAAGGCGCGCAATTTAACCTCCAACAATTAGAGTACAAAAAGGACCGCGCCGGGGCGCGGTCCGGGTCGATCAGAAGCGGTAGCGCAAGGTCATCGAGGCCGTGCGCGGCGCGGCGTAGGTGATGGCGCCGTACGCGGCGAACATGCCGAAGTGTTTCTTGTCGAGCGCGTTGTTGAGGTTGAATTGCGCCGACAGCTGCTTGGTGATGTCATAGCGCGCCATCAGGTTGACCAGGCTGAACGAATCCTGCTCGATCAAGCCGTTGGTGGCGGCCGGCGCCGACGGGTCGACCGTGTAGGTGCGGCCTTCCCAGTTGACGCCGCCACCCACCGTCAGGCCGCTCAGCTGGCCCGGCAGCTTGTAGGTGGTGTACACGCGGAACAGCTTGCGCGGATAGATGCTGTTGACGTCGGCGCCCGTGGCCTCCTCCGCCTTGAACTGCGTGTAGCCGATGGTGGCGTTCCAGCCGCGCGCCAGTTCGCCCGACGCCTCCAGCTCGAAGCCGGTGCTGGTGGCGCCCTCGGCGCCGCGGTAGTAGAACTCCGGAGCGCTTTGTCCCGGGCGGGTTACCTCGCCGGCTTGCTGCGCCAGGTTGTCCTGCTTGATGCGGAACACGGCCAGCGAGGTGTTCAGGCGACCGTTGAAATGCTCGCCCTTGATGCCGCCCTCGTAGCTCTTGCCGACCACCGGGTCGAGCGTGCCGCCGTCGAAATTCTTCTGGCTTTGCGGCTGGAAGATGTCGGTGTAGCTGACATAGGTCGAGTAGGTGTCGTTGAGGTCGTAGACCAGGCCGGCGTATGGCGTCACTTCCTTGTCGTACTTCATCGTGTACGGTGCGGCGTAGCTGAGCGTGACGTCCTTCTGATAGTTGGTTACGCGCGCGCCCAGGATCAGCTTGAGCGGATCGGCCAGCGAGAAGCGCGCCACGCCGTACCAGCCCTGCTGCTTGGTGACGCCGCCTTCGTAGAAGGTTTCCGGTCCCCAGCTCGGGTTGGGGTAGGCCGCCGCGTTCCAGTTGTTGAAGTCGCCCACGCCCGACGGCTGCGTACCGAAATCGGCAGCGCGGCTGTTGGCGTTGAACTTCTGCTTCGAGTACATATAGCCGAAGGCCGCCTCGTGCTTGCGCCCCCCCAGTTCGAACGGTCCGCTGGCGTGCAGGCCGGCGTCGTCCTGCTTGGTGTGGGTGACGTAGGAGCCGGCGAAGGCGAACATGCCGAGGCCGGTCACGCGGTCGGGCACGCCCGACAGGTACAGCAGGTGGGAGTCGCTCTTGCGGTCGCCGTGGGCGTAGGTGGCGCGCACCTTCCAGCCGTTGTCGAAGCTGTGTTCGAGGTTGGCGAAGCCGTTGTTGTAGGACGTCGGCCAGTCGGCCCAGTCGGCGGCCGAGGTCTTCGACACCGGCCAGTTGGTGCGCGTGCCGTCGGTGTACCAGAACGGCAGGCCGCCCCACATCGGCCCCTTCGGATCGGTTTCCTGGCGGCTGAAGCCGGCCGACAGCAGGGTGCGCGGCGTCAGGTCGGCCTCGACGGTGGCGTAGATGGTCTTCTTCTTGTCGCTGGCCGAATCGATCCAGCTGTCCGCCTCCTGGTACTCGCCGACCACGCGCGCACGCACGTTGCCGGCCTGGGTCAGCGGGGTCGACAGGTCGACCAGCGCGCGGCGCTCGCTGAAGCGGCCGAAGCCGATTTCGGCCGAGCCGGTCAGTTCCTTGCTGGTGGCGCGCTTGCGCACCAGGTTGATGGCGGCCGACGGGTTGCCGGCGCCGGTCATCAGGCCGGTGGCGCCGCGCACCACTTCGACGCGGTCGTAGATGGCCAGGCTGCCGGCCACTTCGCCCGAGCTCCATGGCTGTTCCCAGGTGGTCGGGATGCCGTCGATCTGCAGGTTGGTGATGTCGAAGCCGCGCGCGGTGAAGCCGGCGCGGTTGGTTTCGTATTGGTTGACCGAGACGCCGGTGACGTTGTTGATGACGTCGGTGATCGACACCAGGCCCTGGTCCTCGATGCGCTGCTGGGTGACCACGGAGATCGACTGCGGCGTGTCGCGCAGCGACATGCTCAGTGGCAAGGCGGTGCGGGCGCGGCCCGTGGTGTACGAGCCGGTGCCTTCGGTGGTGTCACCCATCTTGTCGGCGGTGACTTCGACCTGCGGCAGCACGGCGCTGTTCCGGTCGGCGATCTGTGCCTGGGCGACGAAGGGCATCGCCAGTCCCACGCAGAGGGCGAGTTTGTTCAGTTTGAGACGCTGGTGGGCGCGGGCGTGCGTGTTCATTGATTCCTGTTGTTGGTTTGGAGCAAACGTGGGGCGGGGCGGATTGTGATTGCTGGTATTTCAAATAGGGAAACGGAATGATAACGATTCTCATTCAAAAGTCAATAGAAATCGGCGCGCGCGGTCGGGCCGGTATTGCCGGCAAGCAGACTGGGATCGGCCGACGAAGCGGCCGGGGAGGGGGCTCTAAGGCGACGAGGGCATCAGCCGACGCGCGGCAGGTGTTACGGCAAGGACGTTTTCCACCGCCCCGGCG
The DNA here is from genome assembly GCF_059418705.1 of Duganella sp. GW821-FHT07F09. Lineage (NCBI taxonomy): Bacteria > Pseudomonadati > Pseudomonadota > Betaproteobacteria > Burkholderiales > Oxalobacteraceae > Duganella > Duganella sp. GW821-FHT07F09. The sequence goes on from NZ_JBWKQJ010000002.1 coordinate 699,662, forward strand.
GTCGGCGGACGCCCCTCTTCGCCGGCCAGCATCGCCTGGAACTCGGCCAGCGGCATCGGCTTGCCGAACAGGTAACCCTGGGCCAGCTCGCAGCCGTGGGCCATCAGGTACGCCGCCTGCTCCGCGGTTTCCACGCCTTCCGCCACCGATTCGAGGCGCAGCGCCGCCGAGATCGACAACATGGCCTTCACCAGTTCGCACTTGTCGCGCGTGGCGGGAATACCGTTGACGAACGAACGGTCGATCTTGATTTGCCTGACGGGAAAGCGGTTCAGATAGCTCAAAGCGGAATAGCCGGTGCCGAAATCGTCGATCGAGATGCCCAGGCCCATGTCGTCGAGCTCCTCCAGCATGTTGGCCACCTCGCCGCTGTCCTCCAGCAGCAGGCTCTCGGTGATTTCCAGCTCCAGCCACGCCGGCTCGCATCCGGTCTCGGCCAGGATGCGGCGCATCGAGCCGACCAGGTCGTTGCGGATGAACTGGCGGGTGGACAGGTTCACCGCCACCCGGACGGCGCGCGCCCGGTCCCGGTTCCAGCGCACCGCGTCCAGGCAAGCCGTTCTCAAGACCCATTCGCCGATGCCCACGATCAGTCCCGATGCCTCGGCGATCGGGATGAAGCGGTCGGGCATCTCCATGCCGTGGCCGGGACGCCGCCAGCGCAGCAGCGCCTCGGCGCTCACCAGGCTGCCGGTCCGCAGCGCGACCTGCGGTTGATAGTACAGCGCCAGCTCGCCCTGTCTTTGGGCCTTGCGCAACGCGGTCTCGATTTCCATGCGCTCCTGCGCGCGCGCGGTGAATTCGGGTTTGTACAATTGGAAATTGTTGCGGCCCATGCTCTTGGCGTGGTACATGGCCGAGTCGGCATACTTGTACAGGGCGTCGATATCGGTGCTGTCCTCGGGGTAGCGGGCGATGCCGACGCTGCACGAGACAAACAATTCCTCCCCGTCGACGACGAACGGATCGGACAGCGCGCGCAGGATCTTGCCGGCGACCGTAGGCAGATCGGCGTCGTCGCGCACATCGCGAAACAGCACGCAGAATTCATCGCCGCCCAGGCGCGCCACCGTGTCCGCGGGACGCACGCAGGCGAGCAGGCGCCCGGCGGCCATGCAGAGCAAGGCGTCGCCGGCGCCATGCCCCTTGGTGTCGTTGATTTCCTTGAAGTGGTCCAGATCGAGCATCATCAGGCTGAACCGATGTTCCTGGCCGGTGGTGTCGGCGATGATCCGGCGGATGCGGTCGGACAGCAGCATCCGGTTGGGCAATCCGGTCAGCGTGTCGGAGTGGGCTTGATGGTGGATCTTCTGGCGGTAGCGGTCGATTTCCGTGATGTCGCGGCCGGTGGCCAGCACTTGCACGACCCGCCCGGCGGCGTCGCGTTCGGGACTGATGCGCACCTGCGTGCAGGCCTCGCCCCCCTCCGCCTGCCAGCGCAGTTCGAACGTTTCCTCTTTGCCGTGCTCGAGCACCGCGCTGATCACCCGCTGGTATTCCAGTCCGGCCGGGCCGCCCGGGAACTCGGCGGGGGTGGTGCCGAGTATGCGCGCCAGGTCGCCGCCCATCGCCGCCACCAGGACGGGGTTGGCATAGAGGCGGCGGTGGTCGCGGCCGTAGCGGGCGATGGTGTCGGGCGAATTTTCCACCAGCACCCGGAATTCCTCCTTGCGCGCGCGCAGCAGCGCTTCAAGGCACTTGTGCTCGGTGATATCGCGGGAGATCGTGATGACACCGGCCACGCCGCCGTCGGCGCCGCGTTCCGGGCCGCAATGGTTCTGGAAGTGGCGTGGCCGGCCATCCGGCCCCACGTATTGCAACTCGCCGATGACGGCCTCGCCGGTGGCCAGGACATGCCGGATATTGCCCATCATTTGTTCGTTGTCCGGCCCGGCAACCAGCGGGACCTCGTAGGGCGTGCGCCCGATCAGTTCGGCCGATGTCTTGCCGGACAGTCGTTCGGCCGCCGGACTGGCATAGGTGCGGCGGCAATCGTGGTCGTAACGGAACACCGGATCGGGCAGGTTCTCGACCAGCGTGCGGAAGTTGTGCTCGCGCTCGGCCAGCAGCGTCTCCAGACGCTTGCGCTCGGTGATGTCATGGGTGAAACCATGCCACAGGAAGCTGCCGTCCGGCTCCAGCTGCGGCCTGGACCGCGCCTCCTGCCATCGTTCGCCTTTTTCCGGATGGCGCGTCCGGAATTCCATATGAAAAGGCGACAGCGTGCGGGCCGAGTCGTGCATCGCGAGCAGCATTTTCGGCAGGTCGTCGTCATGTATCGTCGCGTTCAATGACGCGAGGTCGTGCTCCACGTCCGCCGGCGACAAACCGTAGAGATCCTGGATCCCCGGGCTGGCAAAAGGCATGGCGGTGGTGCCGTCTGGCCGCAGAACCACGGTATAGAAATACCCTGGAGTATTGTCGACGTAGCGCGACAGACGGCGTAAGCCGGCCTGCTCGGCGGCATCGCGCTGTTGTTGCAGACTTTGCGCCTCCATGGCCTTGCGGGCGCGGATGTCGCGGCTGTAGCAGATCGATATGCGGACGCCATTGAGCACGTGACAAATCAACGTCACCTCGACCGGCACCAGCTCTCCCGACGCGATCCGGTGTTCGGTCTCGAAAAACCTCGATTCGCGCGAGCCGGTCATCTCGGGCACCCACGCCGAGCGCGCCGGGTCGAAATGCGGATCCCAGTCGTGCGGCCGCCAGGTCAGCAGCGTGTCCCGGTCGACGCCGAAGTGCCGGCACGCGGCGTCGTTGGCATAGATCACTTTCGCGCCGTCGCCCATGTCATGGACGGTAACGATAAAGTCGCGCAGCAGGGCGAGCATGTCGACATAGATCGCCGCCTCGCGGGCGGCGCGGCGCAGCCGGATCCTCCAGAGCGCCATGCGAACGACGAGGTAGCCCGCGATCAATGCGACGCCGACGCTGACGGCGATGGGAAATGGCGCGTACGAGAGCATGTTTTTCAGATACCGGGAAGGACGCGACGATCGGCCGCATACGGTCAACGCGTCTGGCCGGTTGCGTGATGCTGCCCGCCAGCGCGGACGGTGGGGGACGGTTCATAGTAGCGAGGCCTGCCTGTAACCACAGCAGGGCAATTACTATTTTCTTGTAGGGAAATCCCTATTCCGCCGTAGGCGCGCGCCGGCCGGGGGCCTGACCCTCAGGAGACGAGGCCGACGCTGGCTTGCTTGTCGCGCAGGTGGATGGCGTTGCGGTGGCGCGCGCGCAGGCGCGCATCGGTGATCAGGCGCCCCAGCGTTTCGCCGACGACCATGACCACGCCGAGCAGCGGCAGCACCAGCATCAGCCCGGCCACGCCGGCCACATAGCCGCCGATGAAGATCATCAGCACGGTGATCAGCGGGTGGATGTGCAGGCTGCGCCCCAGGGTCAGCGGCATGAAGACGAAGTCGTCCAGCAGGCGCACCAGGATGAACACGCCGATGGCCAGGTAGGCCACCGACGGATCGCCGGGCGCGTCGGTCGAGGCGACCATCACCACCAGCACGCAGCCGAGGATGGAGCCGACATACGGCACCCATGCCAGCACCGCCGCGATCAGCCCCAGCACCAGCGGCGAGGACACGCCGATCGCCCACAGGCCCAGCGCCAGCACCGCCGTGTCGAGCAGGGTCAGCTTGACCAGGCCCTGGAAGTAGCGGTGCGCGGTCTGGTCGACCTCGTGCAGCAGGCACAAGGTCTTTTCAAAGAAGGCGTTCGGCACCGCGCGCGCCAGGAACTTCTTGAAGCGCAGGCCGTCGCGCAGGAAGAAAAAGGTCAGGAACGGCGCCAGCAGCAGCGACGGCAGCCACGCCGCCACCGACACCAGGATCTCGGTCAGGTGCTTTTGCACGAAGGTGCCGGTGAACGAGTTGACCCGGCTGTTGACCGTGCGCGCCAGCTTGACCTGCTTGAGGATGGGGAACTCGCGCTCGAGCGACAGCATCGTCTGGCGCACGAATTCCAGCCCGCCGTTGATGTACTTGCCCAGCATGTCCTGCCACGACACGGACGGGCCGGAATCCCACTGCACGGCGATCACGATGGCGATCAGCAACACCAGCAGGAACACGGAGCCGACCGTCATGGTCGCCGCGTTGAGGCTCACGCCCATGCGGATCAGGCGCTGCATCGGCGGTTGCAGGATGTAGTACAGCACGATGCCGAACAGGAAGGGGATGGCCAGGAACAACATCTGCTGCAGCAGGAACAGCAGCGCGCAGGTGGCGGCGATGATGCCGCACCAGACCACCGGGCCGGCCCGCTGTTGGGTGGGAATGAACGTCATAGCGCCTCGAAGTGCGGCGCGGCGCCCATCCATTCGCGCAGGCGGGTGCCGATGTGGCGCGCCAGGGCCAGCGCGATCTTGTAGCCGATCACGGCGTCCGTTTCCATCAGCCCCATGAAGTCGGCGCGGAAGAATACCGCCAACTCGCAGTTTTCCAGCGCGCGCGTCTGGGCGTTGCGCGGCGAGTCGTCCAGCAGCGCCATGTCGCCGAAGAAGGCCCCGGCCGACAGCTCGGCCACCACTTCGCGCCCGGCGCCGACCTCGCGGCTGACCAGCACCCGGCCCGACATCACCACATACAACGCCTGGCCTTCCTCGCCCTCGTCGAAGATGATTTCGTCGGCGAGGTAGCGGCGCTCATGCATCAGGCCATCGACGATTTTCAGTTCGAGGGGTGTCAGCGTGGCGAACAACGCCGAATCCTTCAGACGCAACAAACGCGGCGACAACGTGGGGGACCTGAAAAAGCCGAACATCGAGACACAACTCCAAAAGTGGGTGAACAGCCGCAATCACGCGTTATAGCTGCACATAAGCAGACATTGTCGCCTGTTTTACCCTGTTAAATCCTTCCGTTGCGGAAATTTTTGCAAATTAAACACATCTCGTAAATTTCAGGCATGCACCGCGTCATGCCCTTGACACACTGGTTTTGTAAGCTCATGCCCGCTTGCTTCGACGAAGTTAATCTCACTTGAATGAAATTAATGGAAGTTGACGTTATTTTTTTCTTAACCAGATTGAGCCCATGAATATCAAACGCAGCCAAATCGCCATCGCCGCCGCGCTGTGCGCGTACAACGTCCTGCCCGGTGCCCATGCCCAGGGTCCCGGGGCCGTCGCGGCCGCCGACGTGGCCGGCACGCAGCAATCGGTGATCGTGACCGGAACCCGCAGCAGCAACCGCACGCAGTTCGACACCTTGGCGCCGGTCGACGTGTTCACCCGCGAGGAAATCGGCGCCGTCGAATCGTCCGACCTGAACGACGTGCTGGCGCAGCTGGTGCCGTCGTACGTGGTGCAGCGCCTGCCGATGGCCGACGGCCAGGTGTTCGTGCGCCCGGCCACCCTGCGCGGCCTGTCGCCGGACCAGACCCTGGTGCTGGTCAACGGCCGCCGCTTCCATCGCAGCGCCTTGCTCGGCGCGCGTGGCGCCCAGGCGCCCGACCTGGCGCAGATTCCGACCAGCGCCATCAAGCGTATCGAGGTGCTGCGCGACGGCGCCTCCGCGCAGTACGGCTCGGACGCGATCGCCGGCGTCATCAACATCATCCTGGACGACTCGGTCGGCGCCGAGCTGACCGCGCGCCACGCGCAATACAGCGAAGGCGACGGCAAGTCCAACGAACTGAACGCCAAGTATGGTTTCACCTTCGGCGACGACGGCCGCGCGCTGCTGTTCGCCGAGGCGGCGAAGTCGGACCCGACCTCGCGCACCCGCCAGCGTCCGGACGCGATCGCCTTCCAGGCCGCGCATCCGAATCTGACCGTGCCCAATCCGGTGCAGCGCTGGGGCCAGCCGGAGCTGGAGAGCCAGCGTATCGGCTTCAACGCCAGCCTGGGACTGGGCGGCGACACCGTTTTGTATGGCCACGGCCTGTACGGCCACAGCGACGGCACGTCCGATTTCAACTGGCGCAATCCCGACACCAGCACCAGCGTCTACAAGACCGGCGCCGTGTTCCCCGGCTGGGACGTGCGCGGCATTTATCCGCTCGGCTTCAGCCCGCAGTACACCAACGAGCAGGACGACCTGCAAGTGCTGGCCGGCGTGCGTGGCCGCTTCAGCGAGGCGCTGGCGTGGGACGTCAGTGCGTCTTACGGCTCCAACGCCATCGATTACGGCCTGCACAACTCGATCAACGCCTCGCTTGGCCCGGACAGCCCGACCTCGTTCTACCTGGGCCGCCTGACGCAGCAGGAAAAGCTGGTCAACGCCAACTTCAACTACGAGTGGCGCTTGCCGGCGCTGGCCCAGCCGGTTAACGTCGCCTTCGGCGCCGAGTACCGCAACGAGACCTACAAGGTCAGGGCCGGCAACGCGGCGTCCTACGCGGTGGGGCCGGGCGCGGCCGCCGGGCTGGACGCCAATTCCAACGGCGCGCCGGGCTTTAGCGACCGCCAGGCCGGCAGCTGGGGGCAGGACAGCTACGCCGCCTACCTAGACGTCGAGGCGCCTTTAAGCGCGATGATCACGGTCGGCGCGGCCTTGCGCTACGAGGACTTCTCCGAGTTCGGCGACACGCTCAACGGCAAGCTGTCGGCGCGCCTGGCGCTGACGCCGGACTTCGCGTTGCGCGGCTCGTACTCGACCGGCTTCCGCGCGCCGACGCCGGGCCAGCTCAACACCAATAGCACCAGCCAGGGTCTCGACACCAAGACCTTGCTGGTGTTCACGACGGGTCGCCTGTCGAACAGCGATCCGCTGGCCGTCGCGCTGGGCGCCAAGCCGCTGCAGCCGGAAAAGTCGAAGAACCTGTCGCTGGGCTTCACGTGGAAGACGGCGCTCGGCCTGTCCGGTTCGGTGGACCTGTACGACATCAAACTGCGCGACCGCTTCAGCACATCGGCCTCGTTCGCCGTGCCGGCCGGCGTCGCCAATCCGCTGCGCTACACCTCGGTCAGCTACTTCACCAACGACTTCGACACCACCACGCGCGGCGTCGACGTGGTCGGCAACTACCTGAGCCGCGTCGGCGACGGCAAGCTCAACTTCACCGCCGCGTTCAACTACAACAGAACCCAGGTCGACAGCGGCCGCTCCAGCGTCGCCACCAACGCCAGCCAGCGCACCGTGTTCGAGGAACGCCTGCCGCGCCAGAAGGCGACCATCGGCGCCACCTACGACCTCGGCGCCTGGAGCGCGTTGGCGCGCGTGCGCCACTACGGCGCCTGGACCGACAGCACCGGCAACGCCACCGGCGACATCTTCCAGCGCTTCGGCGCGATGCGTTTCCTCGATCTGGCGGCCAGCTACAAGATCGCGAAGAACCACTCGCTGCGCTTCGGCGTCGACAACGTCCTCGATAAATATCCGGACGAAGCGGTGTTCCAGGCCAGCCGCGGCCTGATCTACTCGCGCAACGCGCCGTACGACACCGATGGCCGCAACCTCTACATCGACTACACGGTGAAGTTTTGAGCCAGCCTGATTTGAGCCGGCGCGCGTTGCTGCGCGCCGGGGCGCTGTTGCCGCTGGCGCCGGCCGGGGTGCTGGCGGCCACGCCGGCACCGCAATTTCCTGTACGGCCGCTGCTGGGGCCGGAATCGCTGGCCGCCGATACCGGTTACTGGCAGTCGGTGGCGGACCTGTACGACATCACCGACGAGGTGGCGATGCTCGACAACGGCTACTGGGGTTCGATGGCGCGGCCGGTGGCCGAGGCCTACGATCGCCACACGCTTGAGGTCAATCGCGGCAACGCCTACTACGGCCGCGTGCAATTTCCGGCAGAGTACGAGGCGGCGCGCGTCCGCGCCGCCCAGGCGCTGGGTGTAGAGCGCGACGAGATCGTCTTTACGCGCGGCGCCACCGAGGCGCTGCTGGCGCTGATCGGCGGCTACAACAAGCTGCGCCCCGGCGACGTGGTGTTGTGCGCCGACGTAGACTACGACAACATGATCAAGGCCGTGCACTGGCTCAAGGAGCGGCGCGGCGTCGAGGTGGTGTCCATCGCCATGCCGGAGCCGGCCACGTACCAGTCGCTGATCGATTGCTACGCGCAGGCGATGGACAGGCATCCGGGACTGCGCATGATGCTGCTCACGCACGTCAACCACCGCAACGGCATGGTGTTGCCGGTGGCCGAGATCAGCCGCATGGCGCGCGGGCGCGGCATCGACGCCATCGTCGACACGGCGCACGGCTTCGGCCAGCTCGACATGCGCATCCCGGATTTGCAGGCGGACTTCGTCGGCATCAATCTGCACAAGTGGATAGGCGCGCCGGTCGGCGTGGGCGCCGTCTACATCAGGCGCGGGCGCGTGGCCGATATCGATCCGTACATGGGCGAGGAGGCCGGTGACGATATCCGCACGCGCGTGCATACCGGCACCGTCAACTTCGCCGCGTACCTGGCTTTGCCGGCGGCGCTGGATCTGCATCAGCGCATCGGCGTCGCCAACAAGCAGGCCAGGCTGCACCGGCTGCGCAACCGCTGGGTCGAGGCTGCGCGCGGGATGGCGGGCATGGAGCTGCTGGCGTCGGCCGATCCGCGCCTGACCAGTGCGATTTCATCGTTCCGGTTGAAGGGCCGCGCGTCGGTGGCCGATAATCTCGCCTTGTCCCGGCGTCTGTTGCGGGAGCATCGCGTACTCACCGTCATGCGCGACGGCCTCGCTTCCGGCGCCTGCGTGCGCGTGACGCCGTCGATCTTCACTTCCGAGGCGCAGATAGACCAGTTTGTCGCGGCGCTGGGGCAGGTGACGGCGTAGGACGTTAGAGCTGAACGGTCTGCGCCAGCGGCAGCGCCGGATCGAGGTGGCTGGTCAGCACGATGCATTGGCGTGCCAGCCGCTCCGGCGCCGACAGTTGCGCGCGCAGGTAGGCGACGGCATCCACATCCAAGCCGTTGAACGGCTCGTCGATCAGCAACAGGCGCACCGGCAGCGCCAGCGCCAACGCCAGTTGCATTTTCTTGTGCTGGCCCAGCGACAGCGTGGTCACCGGCTGGTCCAGTGTCGGCGGCAGGTGGAAGGCGGCCAGCTCGGCGTTGAGCAGCGCGGCGTCGGTGGCGGGGTAGAGCGACAGGTGCAGATCGAGGATTTCGCGCACGGTCAGCCAGGGCAGTTGCGGGGTGTCGCCGCCACTGTAGTGGCATTGGAGCCGATACGCCAGCGGTTGCGCGTGGATCTCGATGCCGTCGAGCCGGATGGCGCCGCCGTGCGGTGTCAACGCGCCACCGGCCAGCTTCAACAGGGTGGTCTTGCCGGCGCCGTTTTCGCCGCGCAGCCAGGTGATGCCGGCGCCCAGTCGCAGCGAGAACTGACGGAACAGCGGATGGCTGGCAAACTCGAAGTTCAGCTGGTCGATGTGCAGCACGGTGTTCAATTCCATAGTTCACTTCCGATCGCGGTCAGGATAAGGATGGCGCCGATCACCAGCGCGGTGCGGCCGCGCGCGCCCAGGCCGCGCAGCGCGACGATGGCGATTTGCGCGATGGCGGCGAAGCACAGCCAGACGATGGCGACGGTGGTGCTGTAGCCGGCGGCGGCGCGGCCCAAGGTCAGCGCGGCGAACCAGGCCATCACGCACAGTCCGGGCAGCAGCGACAGCATGATCGCGGCGCGGAACAGGCGCTCCGCATCCATGGGCCAGGCGGCCACTACCGGCCGCAGCCGCGCGATCTGCTCGGCCACGGCCTTGTCACCGCGATCGGTCAGCAGCATCAGTGCCAGCGCCGCGCATGCTGCCCAGAGCGCTGGCGGCACCAACGGCGGGTGCCACATCCAGACCGTGATGCCGAGCGCCGCGCCCAGCAACAGCAAGGTCTGCTGAATGCCGACCACCTCGTCCGCGCGCCAGAAGGGCAGCCAGAATAGTTGGCGCCATAGGTGCAGCGGCTTCGGCACGCGCGATGCACAGGGCGCATAGCTGGTCGGCGCGGGCCGGGCGCGGCCGGGCTTGCGCGCTGCCGGCATGCGGACGCGTCGCGCGAGGATGAGCGTCGACAGCAGCCACGCCAGCAGCAGCGACAGCACCGTCAGCGCCAGCGCCTGTGGCGCGACCGGGCGCAGCCAGTCGGGCCATTGATAAAACCAGATCGCGGTGGAGATCGCATAGGCGGCCGCCACCGGTCCGACGATGATGCCGGCGACCATCGCATCGGCACTCCATCGCAAGCGCGGGCTGATCGGCAAGGTGCGGCTCCACAGCGTGACCTCGGCCGGATGCAGATGCTTGCGCATCAGCCAGACCGGCGCGGTGGCCACCAGCACTTGCGCAAGCACGAGCGCCAGCGCCTGCGGCCATGGAAGCGTGGCGGCGAACAATCCCGGCAAGGCGATGCAGGCGAGCAGTCCGATCACCACCGGGGCGAAGCCGAGCAGAATGATTTCCAGTGAGCTGGACACGCCGGGGATGATGCGCAGCAGCGCTTGCCGCGTCATGCGGGCGCGGAAGCGCAGATAGGGATGGAGGTTGGGAGTCATCGCGCATAAGCATACGCAATATTTCTGAAGCGGAAATGAATAAGGGCCCGATCAAGATCGGGCCCTTAAGGAATGTTGGCGGAGTGGACGGGACTCGAACCCGCGACCCCCGGCGTGACAGGCCGGTATTCTAACCAACTGAACTACCACTCCTAATTCGTTTTATCGTTTTCTCTGGTGGGTGCTGAGAGGGTCGAACTCCCGACCTACGCCTTGTAAGGGCGCCGCTCTACCAACTGAGCTAAGCACCCAGAAAACTTATCAGCGTTGTTTCATTTAACTGCTACAACTGCTGAACGAGGCCGTATTCTACAAGCTGGTTTATCGGTTCCGCAAGGGGTTTTGTAAATAATTTAGAAAAATTGCTCGCAAGCTCGTTTGGGGGGTGTCAAGATATGGCCGCGACGAACCCATAAGAAAGAGACCCCATGCGGCGCAACGACAGCAGCAACGATCCCCTCGACAGCCTGTACCGCCGCGTCAGCTGGCGGCTGATGCCTTTCCTGTTCCTGTGCTACGTGGCCGCCTACCTGGACCGGGTCAACGTCGGCTTCGCCAAATTGCAGATGCTGTCGGACCTGCGCTTCAGCGACACCGTGTACGGCATCGGTGCCGGCATCTTCTTCGTCGGCTACTTCCTGTTCGAGGTGCCGTCGAATTTGCTGATGACGCGCACCGGCGCCCGCATCTGGATCGCCCGCATCATGGTCAGCTGGGGCGTGATCTCGTCGGCGATGATGTTCGTCGACAGCGTCGCCAGTTTCTACGTGCTGCGCTTTCTGCTCGGCGCGGCCGAGGCGGGCTTCTTCCCCGGCATCATCCTGTATCTGACCTACTGGTATCCGGCGCACCGGCGCGCGCGCATGGTGGCGCTGTTCATGAGCGGCGTGGCCGTGGCCGGCGTGGTCGGCGGTCCGCTGTCGGGCTGGATCATGAAGACCTTCGCCGGCCTTCACGGCCTGAGCGGATGGCAGTGGCTGTTCCTGCTTGAAGGCGTGCCTTCGGTGCTGCTCGGCGTCTGGACGCTGTTCTATCTGGACGACGGCATCCGCTCCGCCAAGTGGCTGAGCGAAGGCGACAAGCAGAAGCTGGAGCAAGCCATCGCCGAGGACGGCAAACAGCAACAGCACATGCCGCTCGCGCAGATGTTCAGCAACGGTAAGGTATGGCTGCTGGCGCTGGTGTACTTCCTGTTCGTGATGGGCTTGTATGGCGTCAGTTTCTGGCTGCCGCAGCTGGTCAAAAACAGTGGCATCGACGATGTCTTCACGATCGGCCTGCTGACGGCGATCCCGTATTTCGTCGCGGCGGTCGTCATGGTGCTGGCCGCGCGCCATTCGGACCGCAGCGGCGAGCGGCGTTGGCACGCGGCGGTGGCCGCGCTGGCCGGCGCGCTCGGCCTGATCGTCGCCACCGTCTACAGCGACAACACCGTCATCGCGATGGCGGCGCTGAGCGTGGCGACGGCAGGCATCCTGAGCACGTTTCCGATCTTCTGGAGCCTGCCGACGGCCATGCTGGGCGGCGCTGCGGCGGCGGCCGGCATCGCGCTGATCAACTCGGTCGGCAACCTGGCCGGCTTCGTCAGCCCGTATCTGGTCGGCGCGATCAAGGACGCCACGCACAGCACGGCCAACGGCATCTATTTGCTGGCCGCCAGCCTGGTGATCGGCGCGATGCTGGTGGTGGTCGTCGTGAGGCGTTAGCCGGGACTTGCGGGAGAAAGGCGCCTGTTGGCAATTAAGAACTAAGCAAGCGACGGCGAATCAAAGCTTCAAGGTCGCGGCTCGTATGAGCAATCATATGAACATAAACGGTATCGTCGTCTGCGCGCTCAATGATGATGCGGTTCTGACCAGCCAAGAGTTGACGGTGGGTGGTCAAGTGAAGGTCTTCCAGCTCCGGCACAAAGGTGCCTTTAGTTTTCCACTCTTTAAGAGAATTGACTTCAGCCAAAATCTCCTGAGTCACCTTCTTAACGAAGGCAGGGGATTCGCTTTGCTTCAAATAAGAGCGAATGTCATGCAGGTCGTTCAGGGCGTATTGCGTCCAAATGATTTTCATTTGTGTCATGAACTTTCGTTGTCTTCAGCTTCCAGAAGAGCGACAACATCATCGTGATCGATTACTTTACCTTCCTCAATTTGCTTTCTGCCGAGTGCCAAAATCCGGAGCATAGCAAGTTGGTCTTGAGTCTTCTGGTAGCTAACAGGGTCTTGAACAACGGCCTGGACTCTGCCATTGACGGTAATCGCCACTGGGTCACGAGTCTCCAGCACTTGCTTGACCACGTCGCTAGTGTTCGTCTTTAAATAGCTAATGGGCTGAATGTTCGAAAAATTCATACCGTCCTCCGTCAAAGTTGTAAGGCGATGATAGCACCGAAGGCCAAATTAGGTACTGAATTTAGTCCCCCTTCTTTGCTTGGTTTGTAGATGCCGATTACCTGGGAGGTAATCGCCGCGCCATAGCGATTTCCGGAGAATGGGTTCTGTCGATTCGACACAACCATTCAAGGAGATCATCATGACCCATACCGCTACCCCCGCCGACATCGCCACCCAATACCTGGCCGTCTGGAACGAACGCGATGCCGCCGCTCGCCGGGCCCTGGTGGCGCGCGCCTTTAGTATCGACGCCAGCTATGTCGATCCGATGATGCGCGGCGCCGGCCACGACGGCATCGACGCCATGATCGCCGGCGCGCAGGGTCAGTTCCCCGGCTACCGCTTCGAACTGGACGGCACGCCGGACGGTCACAACGACGTGGTCCGCTTTTCGTGGACCCTGGGCCTGCCGGGCGCCGCGCCGGTGGCGCACGGCACCGATGTCGCCCACGTGGCCGGGGACGGCCGCCTGGCCAGCGTGACGGGCTTCCTCAATGCGGTGCCGGCCTGAGCTACATTATCGACTTGCCCACAAGATGGAGACGCCATGAACACAGCCGCCGCCCCGGACCAGTATTTCAGCGATTTCGCGGCGGCGCTGCGTTACTGGCGCGGCAAGCGCGGCTACAGCCAGCTGCGCCTGTCGACCGAGGGCGAGATTTCGCAGCGTCACATCAGCTTTCTTGAAAGCGGACGATCCCAGCCCAGCAAGGAGCTGATCCTGAAGCTGGGCATGGTGCTGGAGATCCCTTTGCGACAACGAAACGTCATGCTGCTGTCGGCCGGTTTCGCACCCGCCTATCAGGAGCGCAAGCTGTCCGATCCGGAGCTCGACGCGGTGCGCCAAGCGCTCGATTTCATGCTGGCGCAACAGGCGCCGTATCCGGCGCTGGTGGTGGACCGGCTGTGGAACCTGGCCATGGCCAACGGCCCGGCCGCCGGCCTGATGCGCTGGTTGCTGGGACTGCCGGTGGACGCCATCCTGCCCACCGACGGCTCGGTCAACGTGCTCAAGCTGATGCTCGACCCCGGCGGCGTGCGCCAGTACCTGCACAACTGGCAGGAGGTCGCGGCCGACCTGCTGCACTGGATACAGCGCGAGGCGATGAGCGACGGCCCCGGCAGCGAGGCCACGACGCTGTTGAACGAGTTGCTGGCGCTGCCGGGCATCGGCGGCGTGGCGGGCAGGGGAGGGGCGCCCAACCTCGACCGCCGCGCGCTGCCGTTTTTGCCGGTGACGATACGCAAGGACGGCGTCGAGCTCAACCTGTTCACCACCATCGCCACCCTGGGCACGCCGCACGACGTAACGGTGCATGAATTGCGGGTGGAATCGTTTTTCCCGGCCGACGCGGCCAGCGCCGAGTGGTTCCGGGCACGGCATGGGGTTGCAGCCTGAGCAATTTCAGAGGATACTGTATGAATTCACAGTAATCCATGTTTTGATGGGTAACACGTAAGGCGGATTAGTCGGCACGCCGTAATCGGCCATCGACGAGCCGCTGGCGGTGCTTGGCCGATTACGCTACGCTAATCCGCCCTACGTGATTCAGATAAACGCTAACACCGCAGCATTAGCAAATGATTGAATATCCACGGCGCATCGCCCACCTCGACATGGATGCGTTCTACGCCTCCGTGGAGCTGCTGCGCTACCCGGACCTGCGCGGCCTGCCGGTGGTGATCGGCGGCGGCCGCGACGCCCAGCCGGTGTTGCAGGAGGACGGCACGCACCGCTACGCCCGCTTGCGCGACTATGTCGGCCGTGGCGTCATCACCACCGCCACCTACGAGGCGCGCGCGCTGGGCGTGGGCTCGGCCATGGGCATGATGAAGGCCGCCAAGCTGGCGCCCGACGCCATCCTGTTGCCGGTCAACTTCGACGCCTACCGCCATTTTTCCCGGCTATTCAAAGCCGCCGTGGCGTCGATCGCGCCGGATTTCGAGGACCGGGGCATCGACGAGATCTACATCGACCTGACCCGCGTCGAGGGCGAAACGCGCGAACTGGCGCAGCGCATCAAGCAGGCCGTGCGCGACGCCACCGGCCTGTCTTGCTCGATCGGCATCACACCCAACAAATTGCTGTCGAAAATCTGCTCCGACCTGGAAAAGCCCAACGGCCTGACCATCCTCGGCTACGACGACATCCCCGCGCGCATCTGGCCGCTGGGCGTGCGCAAGATCAACGGCATCGGCCCCAAGGCCACCGAGAAACTGGCGGCGCTGGGCATAGACACCATCGGCCAGCTGGCCGCCGCCGACGCCGGCCTGTTGCAGGACCACTTCGGCGCCCACTACGCCGGCTGGCTGGCCACGGCCGCGCGTGGCATCGATCACCGCGAAATCTCCACCAGCTCCGAGAGCAAGTCGATCAGCCGCGAAACCACCTTCGAGCGCGACCTGCACGCGCGCCAGGACCGGGGCGCCTTGTCCGGCATCCTGACATCGCTGTGCGACCGGCTGGCGGACGACCTCAAGCGCAAGGGTTACGTCAGCCGCACGATCAGCATCAAGCTGCGCTTCGACGATTTCCAGATCGTTAGCCGCAACGTCACCTTGCCGCATCCGGTGGCCGACCCGACCGCCATCCTGCACGCGGCGCGCGAATGCCTCAAGCGGGTGCCGCTGGAGCGGCGCCTGCGGCTGCTGGGCGTACGGGCCAGCACGCTCGAACCGCCGCCGCCGGAAGGCGCGGTCCACGCCCGGCGCGGCGTGCAGGGCGACCTGTTCGCATAGTTTCAATCCCACCACAATCGGTCGGGGGCGGCCGCCACCGTGTAAAATGGCGCTCCCCTGGCATTACTGAACAAGGCACTCACTCATGTGGTTTAAGAATCTTCAGATTTACCGTCTGCCGGCCCCTTGGGCCTATACCCCTGAACAACTGGAAGCCGCCCTCGCTCCCCACTCCTTCGTACCAGCCAGCAGCAACGAGTTGCTGCGCCAGGGTTGGGACACGCCGCGCCCGAACGGCGGCCTGGTGCACGTGGTGAACAAGCAAATGCTGATTCTGCTGGGCACGGAGAAAAAACTGCTGCCATCGACCGTTATCAACCAGGTCGCCAAGGCCCGCGCCGCCGAGATGGAAGAAGCGCAAGGTTTCGCTCCTGGCAAGAAAGCCATGAAAGAGCTGAAAGAGCGCGTCGCCGACGAACTGCTGCCGCGCGCGTTCTCGATCCGCAGCAACGTCTGGACCTGGATCGATCCGGTCAATGGTTGGCTGGTGGTGGACGCGGCCAGCCCGGCCAAGGCCGACGAAGTGATCAAGCTGCTGCTCAAGGCCGTCGATAAGCTGCCGCTGGAAAGCCTGCGCGTGCAGCGCTCGCCGGTCGGCGTGATGACCGAATGGCTGCAGGCGGACGACGCCCCGGCCGGCTTCACGGTCGACATGGACACCGAGCTGCGCGCCACCGGCGAGAGCAAGGCCGCCGTGCGCTACGTGCGCCACACCTTGGAAGCGGACGAGGTGCGCCGCCACATCGCCGCCGGCAAGCAGTGCACGCGTCTGGCGATGACGTGGGACAGCAAGATTTCCTTCGTGCTGACCGAGTCGCTGGCGATCAAGGGCATCAAGCCGCTGGACGTGATCGCCGAAAAGGAATCGAGCACCAAGAATGACGAAGAGCGTTTCGACGGCGACTTCATGCTGATGACGGGCGAGCTGAACAAGCTGATGGCCGACGTCGTCGAAGCATTGGGCGGCGAAGCGAAAGCCTAAGTTTTTTGGTAAAAAAAAGCCGCGACATCGCAGGATGTCGCGGCTTTTTTTCGTCTGGACGTTACAGCGGCTGGAACACGCCGGCCGCCTTGTTCTTCTGCACGTTATCCCAGGCGAAGATCTTGCCGTTCATCGCCACATACACGCCGGGTGGCAGGGTTTGCGCCACGCCGCAGGCGAAGCCTAGGTTGAACAGCGCGTCCGAATTGGCGATCTCGTAGGGGATCATGGCGCCGGTCAGCACGATCGTTTGGCCGAGCTCGGCCGGCCCGAGCACCATGGCCGTTTGCGGCATCGTGTCGGTGCCGTGGATGATCACGATCGCCTTCTCCGGCGCGGCGCGGCACGAGGCCAGGATGCGCTCGCGGTCGGCGTCGACCATGTCGAGCGAATCCATCAGCGGCAAAGTTTCAAGGGCCACATCGACCGTCAGGCGGCAGCGTTCCAGCAGCGCCGGCACGTGGCTCTCGGCGAAGCCCAGGGTGCCGTTCAATTCGTTGTAATGTTTGTCGAAGGTGCCGCCGGTGGCGAGGATGCGCAAAGTCATAATAAAAGCTCAAGCTGAGGAAAATGACCTGCATCATAACCCAAACCCCCGGACACACCGCAGCGCAAAAAAGAGGGCGCGACGGGCTGGAAAGTTGGGCATACTATGTCTACACTGGTTTCTTTTGTCCGTCTCCACACCATGAAAGCCGTCGCTCCGGGAACTGTTATTTTTCATCGCCATCGCGGCTACGGCGTCATCACGTCGGTCAATCTGCTGACCGGCTGGATCTCCGCCCGCTTCGGCAGCGAGTCGCGCACGCTCGACCTGAACCTGTCCACCGACGAGGTGCAGTTCGCCGACGGCGAGGCGATCCTGTTCCGCCGCGCGCCGCCCGACCGCATGCCCCACGCGCGGCTGATGGCGGTGGTGCGCGCGTTGCACAAGGCGGGTTATCAAAGACTTTATTTGTATTCCTGGCCCAAGCCGTCCGGCTTGCACTGGCGCTGGCATTTGTTCACCGGCCAGCGCGACTGGATGCAGCGCTCGTGGCGCGAGGGCTGGTATGGTTCCGGCGCCGACTACAACGTCAATCCTGTGATGGGCTGGGGCGATTCGCCCGGCGCCACCACGGAGGAACTGATCCATGCGCTGGCCAAGTTCGATCCGCAGGGCCTGGCGCAGGCGCTGGGGCGCGACGAGGACCACACCGCGTGGTTCGACAGCGTGTGCGAGGCGCTGCTGCCAGGGTATATGTACAGTCTGGACATGCAGCGTCCAGACGGCGGACCGCTGACGGACATGCCGGCGGTGCCGGTGATACCGGTGAGGGCGACCTTGCCGCCGTACGCGGGACCGGAGATCGGTTGGCCGCCCGGCTGGGCCGGCCTGTGGAACAAGGTGCATGTGATGCCGACGCCGCGCATCAACCTCACCGGTTTGCCGGAAGTGCCGGAACAAACCGATTAATTCGGCGATCAACCCCGAAGCTGGGCACGCGGGTCCGTTCCCGACTGATCGGCGCCGTCATCGCCGGTTGCGGCCGGGTCCGGCCTGAGCGAGTCCACCAGAAAATCGACCAGAGCCGCCACGCGTCGGCTCGGCGGGCTGCCCGGATAGACCGCGTACAGGTCGATCGGCCCGGCCGCGAAATCGTCCAGCACGCTTTCCAGCGCGCCGCTGTCGAGTTCTTTCTGGATGTCCTGGCGGTTTTTCAGAATCACGCCGACGCCTTCGAGCGCCCATTCGCGCGGCACGGCGCCGTCGCTGGCCTGGCGGTCGCCACGCACGCGCACGCTGAACGGCTTGCCGCCGTCGCGGAAATTCCACACCGTCAGCGGCGCGCCCGAGCGCGCCAGCACCAGGCAATTGTGCCCGGCCAGTTCGCTCGGATGAACAGGCCGTCCGTGGCGGTCCCAATAGGCCGGCGCGGCGCACACCATCCGCCTGCCGCGCAGCAGCAAGCGCGCCTGCAAGCCCGAATCCTGCAGCGGGCCGTAACGCAGCGCCAGGTCCACGTGCTCGTCGATCAGGTTGACCACGCTGTCGTTGAGTATCAGGCTGATGTGTACTTTCGGATAGCGCCGCTGGAAAGCATCCAGCAGCGGCCGCAGCTGTGAGCGCCCGAAGTCGTTGGTGGCGGTGACCTTGATCGGCCCGGACAGCTCGCTGCCCTGGCGCAGCCGCAGCACGGCGCCATCCCATTCGGCCACGATACGGCGGGCGTCGACCAGCAGGCTTTCGCCTTCGTGGGTGAAAGTCAGGCGGCGGGTCGAGCGGGCCATCAACCTGGCGCCGAACACCTGCTCGAGTTGGTTGATCGCCAAGGTCACGGTCGAGGTGGCAATGGCGCGGTTGCGCGCCACCGCCGAAAAACTGCCTTTTTCCGCCACCTCGATCAACAGGCGCAGGGCGTCGATTTGGTCCATCTTTCGATTATCTCAAAAAGTAATTTGCTGAACCAATGGATTATCAAGCGCGGACAACATAAATACAATGGTTGCAAGCCATCCAGCCGGGTGGATTCCAACCATTTATGAACAAGGTGGACGCTATGAATATCAACTTCAGCAATCGAAAAGTATTGGTTACCGGTTCCACCAACGGTATCGGCTTCGCGGCCGCCAAGGGCTTCCTCGCCGCCGGCGCGCAGGTCGTCATCAACGGCCGCAGCGACGCCAGCGTCAAGGCGGCATTGCAGCGCCTGGGCGATATCGACGGCGGCGGCAAGGCCATCGGATTCGCCGGCGACCTGTCGACCGAGGCGGACGGCGCGCGCCTGCTGGCCGCGCATCCGGACTTCGACATCCTCATCAACAACCTGGGCATCTACGAGCCGCGCGATTATTTCGACACGCCCGACAGCGACTGGGACCGCATCTTCCAGACCAATGTGATGTCGGGCGTGCGTTTGTCGCGGTATTACGCGCAGGGCATGGCGGATCGCGGCTGGGGGCGCATCGTGTTCATTTCCTCCGAATCGGGGGTTAGCATTCCTGCCGACATGATCCATTACGGCGTGACCAAGGCGGCGCAGCTGGCCGTCTCGCGCGGCCTGGCCAAGCGCCTCGCCGGCACCGGCGTGACAGTCAACTCGGTGCTGCCGGGGCCGACCTTGTCCGAGGGCGTGGCCGAGATGCTCAAGGAACAGGTCGAGCAGTCGGGCGAGAGTCTGGAAAAGGTGGCGGCGGACTTCGTCGTCGCCCATCGCGGCTCGTCCATCATCCGGCGCGCCGCGACGGTGGAAGAGGTGGCCAACATGATCATCTACGTTAGCTCGGAACAAGCCTCCGCCACCACGGGCGCCGCGCTGCGGGTCGACGGCGGCGTGGTGGATATCATCATCTAAGCTGATTTTTCCAGACGAAAATCATGACACAGCCATACTTCGCGCCCATCCTTCATCATCGTCGGCCAGCTCGCCGACTACCGCACTAAACTGGCCGCGCAAGCCGCGCCGGCCCCTGTCGGTAGTGCTGCGGCTGGTTTAAAGCCTGGCGTTGGCCTTGTAGTCGGGATTGTTGATTTTGTCGCTGTTGCCTGCGGCGAAGTCGACGATGTTCTGGAACGCGTGGCGGAAGTACAGCTCGTAGCTGTCCTGTTCCACGTAACCCAGGTGCGGCGTCGCCAGCACGGTCGGAATGCGCAACAACGGCGACTCCGCGCCCAGCGGCTCGGTCTCGAACACATCGATCGCCGCGCTGCCGGGCCGGCCCTTGTTCAGCGCCTGCTCCAGCGCGCCGGGCGCCACCAGCTCGGCTCGGCTGGTGTTGACGAACAGCGCCGTCGGCTTCATGCGCGCCAGATCGTCCGCCGTGACGATGCCGCGCGTGTCCGGATGCAGCCGCAGGTGCAGGCTCAGCACATCGGCCTCGGCAAAAAACGCCTCGCGCGAGGCCGCCGCCGCGTAGCCGTCGGCCACCGCCTTGTCGCGGCTGGCCTCGCTGCCCCACACCACCACCTTCATGCCGAACGCCCGGCCATAGCCGGCGATCAACTGACCGATCTTGCCATAGCCCCAAATTCCAAGCGTGCGTCCCCTGAGCACCACGCCCAGGCCGTTCAACTGCGGGTTGACGGAGGCGGTCTGCCACAGCCCGTCCTTCAGATTGGTCGCGTACGGCACGATCTTGCGCGCGGCGGCCATGATCAACGCCCATGTCAGCTCGGCCGGCGCGGTCGGCGAACCAACGCCCTCGGCGATGGCGATGCCCAATTCGGTCGCGGCGGCCACATCGACGTGTCCGGCCAATTTGCCCGTTTGCGAGATCAGCTTCAGGTTCGGCAGCTTGTTCAGGAGCGCCCGGTTCAATGTAGTACGCTCGCGTATCAGCACCAAGGCATCGAACGGGGCGAGCCGGATTGCCAGCTGTCCCAGCCCTTTTGTTGTGTTATTGAACACTTTGACCTCGTGTCCACGCAATAAATCATAGCAGGCGAGCGTGGCGGTTGCGTTCTGGTAATCATCGAGAATAGCGATTTTCATGGGAGTTAGCCGATTTTATGATGAAATCCGTAGCGAAATAACAGTGTCGGAAAGAACCGGAATAGCTTACTACTTTAGTCAACCAATTCTCCTACATTTTTGATCGAATCGCCTATTGACGGGTGTACAATCGCTCAAAAAATGAACAACTCCCCACCAAAAAGAGTTGCGCGCCAATGCACACACTTGGCGCTTTCGACAAGACCGCCGTGACCCGCCGACCCATTTCGAATGGGCTTCCGAGCGCAAGCCACAAGCTGACGACGATCCTGCCGCGTAGAGACCAGCGAATGGCCAAGAATTTTAATTGTATTGGAGGTACTATGAATCAGCCCGTCATGGGTGGCGTTGCCACATTGAACGTCCCAGCTTACATCAAACAACAAAAACTGATCAATTGGGTGGCGGAGATCGCCGCGTTGACCAAACCGGACCGCATCTACTGGTGCGACGGCTCGCAGGAAGAGTACGACCGCCTGTGCGCCGAAATGGTCGCCGCCGGCACCATGAAAAAGCTGAACCAGGAAAAGCGTCCGAATTCCTACCTCGCCTGCTCGGATCCGACCGACGTCGCCCGTGTCGAAGACCGCACCTACAT
This sequence comes from Duganella sp. GW821-FHT07F09, assembly GCF_059418705.1. NCBI lineage: Bacteria > Pseudomonadati > Pseudomonadota > Betaproteobacteria > Burkholderiales > Oxalobacteraceae > Duganella > Duganella sp. GW821-FHT07F09. The sequence goes on from NZ_JBWKQJ010000002.1 coordinate 721,293, forward strand.
CTGCTCCAACACCAAGGAAGAAGCCGGCCCGACCAACAACTGGATGGCGCCCGCCGAAATGCGCGCGACCCTGAACCCGTTGTTCGACGGCTGCATGGTCGGCCGCACGATGTACGTCGTGCCGTTCTCGATGGGCCCGCTGGGCTCGCCGATCGCGCACATCGGCGTCGAACTGTCCGACTCGCCTTACGTCGCCGTCAACATGCGCATCATGACGCGCATGGGCAAGGCCGTTTATGACGTGCTGGGTACCGATGGCGAGTTCGTGCCATGCGTGCACACCGTGGGCGCGCCGCTCAAGGCCGGCCAAAAAGACGTGGCATGGCCATGCAACCCAACCAAGTACATCGTCCACTACCCGGAGACCCGCGAAATCTGGTCCTATGGTTCGGGCTACGGCGGCAACGCGTTGCTGGGCAAGAAGTGCTTCGCGCTGCGCATCGCCTCCAACATGGGCCACCAGGACGCGGCCAAGGACGGCATGGGCTGGCTGGCCGAACACATGCTGATCCTCGGCGTCGAATCGCCTGAAGGCAAGAAGCACTACGTCGCGGCGGCCTTCCCGTCGGCTTGCGGCAAGACCAACTTCGCCATGCTGATCCCGCCGGCGAGCTTCGACGGCTGGAAAGTGACCACCATCGGCGACGACATCGCCTGGATCAAGCCGGGCGCCGACGGCCGCCTGTACGCGATCAATCCGGAAGCGGGTTACTTCGGCGTTGCCCCTGGCACCAACGAAAAGACCAACTTCAACTGCATGGCCTCGATGCGTGAAAACACCATCTTCACCAACGTAGCGCTGACCGACGACGGCGACGTCTGGTGGGAAGGCCTGACCAAGGAAGCGCCGTCGCACCTGATCGACTGGCAGGGCAAGGACTGGACGCCGGACTCCGGCACCAAGGCCGCCCACCCGAACGCCCGCTTCACCGTCGCCGCCACGCAGAACCCGGTGATCGACGCCGCCTGGGACGATCCGGCCGGCGTGCCGATCTCGGCCTTCATCTTCGGCGGCCGCCGCTCGACCACCGTGCCGCTCGTCACCGAAGCGCGTAACTGGGTCGAAGGCGTCTATATGGCCGCGACGATGGGTTCGGAAACGACCGCCGCCGCCGCCGGCCAGATGGGCATTGTGCGCCGCGACCCGTTCGCGATGCTGCCGTTCATGGGCTACAACATGAGCGACTACTTCCAGCACTGGCTGAACCTGGGCGAAAAGCTGGGCAAGGTCAACGCCGCCACGCTGCCGAAGATCTACTGCGTCAACTGGTTCCGCACCGACGACCAGGGCCACTTCGTCTGGCCTGGTTTCGGCGACAACATGCGCGTGCTGAAGTGGATGCTGGAACGCATCGAAGGCTCGGCCGGCGGTATCGAAAACATCTTCGGCACCACCCCGCGCTTTGGCGACCTGAAGTGGGACGGCATCCCGTTCTCGCCGGAAGAGTTCGAAACGATCACCTCGATCGACAAGGACGCATGGCGTGAAGAGCTCAAGCTGCACGAAGAACTGTTCACCAAGCTGGCCTACCACCTGCCGAAGGAACTGACCGCAGTGAAAGCCGAGCTGGAACAGCGCTTGGCGAACTAAGCAAAAAACCGTTCATTCGGCCGAACGGCATGAATGAACGGGAAACCACGTAGGGCGGATTAGGCGGAACGCCGTAATCCGCCATCTTCGAGCCGTTGACGGCGCATGCATTGGCGGATTACGCTACGCTAATCCGCCCTACGTGTTTCCTATGTCCAGCAAGCTCATCATCTTCGATTTCGACGGCACGCTGGCCGATACCTTCCCCAGCTTCGTGCGCGTGTTCGACCAGGCCGCCGACAAGTACGGCTTCAAACGCCTCGACCGCGAACGTCAGGACGTCCTGCGTGGCCTCGACGCCCGCCAGATCATGGCGCATCACGCAGTACCGCTATGGAAAGTGCCTGCCATCGCGCGCTTCATGCGCGTCCGCATGGCCGACGATATCGCCAACATCAAACTCTTCACCGGCATCGATCAGGCGCTGCTTGCGCTGCACGCGCAACGCGTGGCGCTGACCATCGTCACCTCCAACTCACCGGGCAACGTGCGCGCCATTCTCGGGCCGGAGTTGCTTGCTTTGTTCAGCCATGTGGAATGCGGCGCGTCGTTGTTCGGCAAGCCGTCCAAGATACGCAAAGTGCTCGCCGCCACAGGTACCGCGCCGGAGCACGCGATGCTGATCGGCGACGAGATCCGCGACGCCAAGGCGGCGGCCGACATCGGTATCGACTTCGGCGCCGTGGCCTGGGGCTTCAACCACGTCGACGCGCTGGCCGCTCAACACCCTCAGCGCATCTTCCATCACGTCCCCGAGCTGCTCGACCTCAGTCCGGATACTGCGCTGCTTCGCCAAGGATGACCTTCGGCTCCAGATACGAATCGAGTCCGTAGGGACCGAACTCGCGGCCGATACCCGACTGTTTGAAACCGCCGAACGGCGCGATCAAGTCGTCGTGCACGCCGTTGATATGCACCCGTCCAGCGATCAGTCGCCCGGCCACGCGGTTGGCGCGCGTCAGGTCGGTCGAGCTGACATAGGCCTGCAAGCCATACGGCGTATCGTTGGCGATGGCGACCGCCTCGTCCTCGGTCTCGTAGGTGAGGATCGATAGCACCGGCCCGAAGATCTCTTCCCGCGCGATGGTCATCGACGGCGTGACGTTGGCGAACACCGTTGGCTTGACGAAGTAGCCCGCCTCCAGCCCCTGCGGCTTGCCCGGTCCGCCCGTGAGCAGCTCCGCGCTTTCCTCGATGCCGAGGCGAATATACCGCTGCACGCGCTCATACTGCTTGCTGGTGACGATAGGTCCCAGCGCCACGCCGGCGTCGCGCGGATCGCCGACGGTGAACGCCTCCGCCGCCGCCTTCGCCAGCCGCTTGACCTGTTCCAGCCGGTGCGCCGGCACCAGCAGGCGCGTGCCGGCGATGCACGCCTGCCCATTGTTCATGAAGCAGGCCTGGATCGCGGCCGGTATCGCCTTGTCGAAGTCGGCGTCGTCGAGCAGCACGTTGGCGCTTTTCCCGCCGAGCTCCAGGGACACGCGCTTCATCGTATCGACTGCGGCCCGCGCGATGGTTTTGCCCACCAGGGTGGAGCCGGTGAACGAGATCTTGTCGATGCCGGGATTGGCGCTGATCTCGGCGCCGACCACGTCGCCGCGTCCATTAACGATGTTGACCACCCCCGGCGGCAGCCCGGCCGCATGGAAGCATTCGGTGAGGATCTGGTTCTGCACCGCGCTCAATTCGCTCGGCTTGACCACCACGGTGCAGCCGGCCGCGATGGCGGTGGCGACCTTGTTGGCGATGAACCAGGCACTCGAATTCCACGGCGTGATGATGCCGACCACGCCCACCGGCTCCAGCACCACCTTCGACACGCCGACGGTTTTGACGAAGGCGTGATCCTCCATCACCTTTTTCACGTCCAAAAACATCTTGGCCGTGTAGCGCGACCGGCCGACACTGGTCTTGAGCGGGCCGCCGTACTCCTCGACCAGCGCGCGCGCCGCATCGTCCGCGCGCGCGGCCACCGCGTCGTGCAGCTTGTGTAGCCAGACGCCGCGCTCCTCTCTGGTGGTGCGGGAAAATGTGGGGAAGGCCGCCCGGGCGGCGGCGATGGCGAGGCGGGTGTCCTCGACGTCGCCCAGGCGCACCTGCCCGGTCAACTGGCCGGTGGTGGGGTTGACGAGATCGGCCATCTCCGTCCCGTGCGGGGTGACGAATTGTCCGTTGATGTAGATATGTTCGATGTTGCGCATGGCTAGGCTCCTGTTTCGACTTGGTGGAATAGGTGCGCCCATTCTAGAAAGCCCGGCGCCCGGGCGTTAGTGCGGTTCCTGCACTATCTTTGCCTGATTCTGCCTGTCGCGCGAAAATGCGTTTCGTCGCCGCGTTTCCGCCATCCGTCACAAAACGACGCCGCGGCGCGGCCGCTTCCTTTACAGTGCATGCTCGACCCTTTTTATGGATAGTCCTCCGATGAAGCTGACCACCACCCGCCTCGGCGTCGCCAGCGCGCTGCTGTTTTCCCTGCTGCTTGGCCCGGCCCACGCCCAATCCGCGAACGCCGCGCCGGACCTCGAAGGCCGCCGCGCCGCCCTCAATAGCCTGATCAAGGAGCAGTGGGAGTACACGATGCGCAACAGCCCGGAGTGGGCGTCGCTGCTGGGCGATAAGCGCTACAACGACAAGTGGTCCGACTTCTCGCAAGCGAACATCGAGGCCGACATCAAGGCCAGCGACGACTTCCTCAAGCGCTTCGAGGCGGTCGACACCAGCGGCTTCCCGCTGCAGGAGCAGTTGAACCGAGAACTGATGGTGCGCCAGTTGCGCCAGAACGTCGACGGCGCCCGCTTCAAGGATTGGGAGATGCCGCTGGCGCAGAACTCCGGCATCCACATCGACGCGCCGATGATCGTCTCGGCGCTGCCGTTCGACACCGTCAAGGATTACGAGGACTACATCAAGCGCCTGCAATCGCTACCCAAGCTGTTCGACGAAACGCGCGTGCAGATGGAGAAGGGCGTCGGGGACAAGCTGATGCCGCCGCAATTCCTGATCCCTAAGATCGTCAAGCAGTGCGAGGATGTGGCGGCGATGGCGCCAGCCAAGTCGCCTTTCGCCGAGCCTCTGAAGAAGTTCCCGAAAGAGTTCTCGGCCGCCGACAAGGCGCGTTTGAGCAAGGAGGTACTGGCGGCCGTGCGCACCCACGTCAACCCGGCATATAAAAAGCTGGCCGTCTACACCAAGACCAAATACCTGCCGCACGGCCGCAAGGAGGTGGGCATGTGGTCGCTGCCGGACGGCGCGGCGCGCTACGCCTTCAAGGCGAAAAATTCGACGACGACCGACATGTCGCCGGAAGAGATCCATCAACTCGGCCTGTCCGAGGTCGCGCGCATCGAAGGGCAGATGCTGGAGACGGCGCAAAAGCTGGGCTTCAAGGACCTGAAGACTTTCAACAAGGCGCTGGCGGCCAACCCGGCCACGCATCCGAAATCGCGCCAGGAGATCATCGACCTGTATCAGAAATATACGGACCAGATGTACAAGCAGTTGCCGCAGCAGTTCGGCGTGCTGCCGAAGGCGAAGGTGGAGATCATCAAGGTTGAGGAATTCCGCGAGAAGGGCGCGTCCGCGGCCGCGTACATGCCAGGCTCGGTGGACGGCAAGCGCCCTGGCCGCGTGATGGTCAACACTGGTGAATTCAAGGACCGCTCCACCATCGGCGTCGAGACGACGGCGCTGCACGAGGGCGTGCCTGGCCACCACATGCAGATCGCGATCGCGCAGGAGATCGAGGGACTGCCGATGTTCCGCCAGCAGGGCAACTACACCGCCTACGCAGAGGGCTGGGCGTTGTACTCGGAGCGTCTGGGCGAAGAGCTGGGCTTCTTCAAGGATCCATACAGCTACTATGGCCACCTGCAGGATGAAATGCTGCGTGCGATCCGCCTGGTGGTGGATACGGGCCTGCACTACAAACAGTGGAACCGCCAGCAGGTGGTGGACTTCTTCCACGACCATTCCGGTATCGAGGAAGTCGATGTGCAGAGCGAGACGGACCGCTACATCGTCTGGCCGGGCCAGGCGTTGGGCTACAAGATCGGCCAGTTGAAGATCCTCGAACTGCGCGACTACGCCCGCAAGGAGCTGGGCGCCGGTTTCGACATCCGCAAGTTCCACGACCAGGTGTTGGGCGCCGGCGCGCTGCCGATGGACGTGCTGGAAAAGCACGTCAAGGATTGGGTGGCGGACGAGAAGCGGACGGTGACGGCTAGTTAAGCGCGCAGTTTTTTCACATCCTGCATCGGCGGGGCGCCGAACAGGCGCCGGTACTCGCGGCTGAACTGGGACTGGCTTTCGTAGCCAACCTTGTAGGCGGCGGTGCCGGCGTCGATATCGCCATTGAGCAGCAAGGTGCGCGCCGCTTGAAGGCGCAGTTGCTTCTGATACTGCATCGGCCCCATCGTCGTCACCGCCTTGAAGCGGTGGTGCAGGCTGGAGACGCTCATATTGGTGGCCTGCGCCAGATCCTCCACCTTGACCGGCTGGTCGAACCTATCCTTGAGCCACGCGATTGCCTTGCTGATGCCGCGATCCTGCTGATCGAGCACCACGTTCTGATACAGTTGCCGTCCGTATTCCCCGGTCAGCAGGCGGTAGATGATCTCCCGCTTCAAACCCACCGCCAGAAATGCCGCCTCCGCCGCCGGCGCATCCAGCAGGTGAACCAGCTTGTTCAACGCTTCCAGCAGACCCGCATCGGATTTGCCGACAAACGCGCCGCGCACCGGCTGCGCGTCATCGGCCATCGCGATGCGCGCCTCGGCCACGATGGCGGCGATTTCCTGCGGATCGAATTCGATGTTCAGCAGCAGATACGGTTGCCTCTGCGTGGCGTTGAGCACCTGTCCGGAGGCCGGCAGGTCGACCGACACCACAAGATATTCGCCGGGACCGTAATCGAGAACGTCGGCACCGAGGTGCACGCGCTTGCCGCCTTGAAGAATCACGCAGCACGAGGGTTTGAGCACCCCGCGCGTGACGGCCGTTGGCCGCGAGGACCGCAGCAACGACAAAAACGGGATCACCGTCTCGTACCGCTCGTCGTCGCGCGCCAATCGGCCGACGATGTCGATCATCTGATCGAGCGGTGAGAGAGGGAGCTCCCGTTTCATGGCTTACTGCTGATTACTTCAGCAGCGGCACCAGGTACTTGCCGGTGACGCTGGCCGGGTTCTTGGCCACATCCTCCGGCGTGCCGGCGGCGATGATCTTGCCGCCACCCGCGCCGCCCTCCGGACCCAGATCGACCACCCAGTCGGCCGTCTTGATCACATCCAGATTGTGCTCGATGATGACCAGCGTGTTGCCCTGGTCGCGCAGGCGGTGGATCACCTTCATCAGCAAATCGATATCGTGGAAGTGCAGGCCGGTGGTCGGCTCGTCCAGGATGTACAGCGTGCGGCCGGTGTCGCGCTTGGACAACTCCAGCGACAGCTTGACGCGCTGCGCCTCGCCGCCCGACAACGTGGTCGCGCTCTGACCGAGCTTGATGTAGCCCAGGCCGACGTCGAGCAGCGTATGCAGCTTGCGCGCGATCAGCGGCACCGGCTTGAAGAACTCGTGCGCGTCCTCCACCGTCATGTCGAGGATCTCGGTGATGTTCTTGCCCTTGTACTGGACTTCGAGCGTCTCGCGGTTATAGCGCTTGCCGTGGCAAACGTCGCACGGCACGTAGACGTCCGGCAGGAAGTGCATCTCCACCTTGATCACGCCATCGCCCTGGCAGGCCTCGCAGCGGCCGCCCTTGACGTTGAACGAGAACCGCCCGGCGCTGTAACCGCGCTCCTTGGCCACCGGCACCGTCGAGAACAGATCGCGGATCGGCGTGAACAAACCGGTGTAGGTCGCCGGATTGGAGCGCGGCGTGCGGCCGATCGGCGCCTGGTCGACGGCGATGACCTTGTCGAAGTGTTCCAGGCCGCTGATGGAGTCGTGCGGCGATGGTTCGGTTTGCGAACCATACAGGTGGCGCGACAGCGCCGGGTACAGCGTATCGTTGATCAGCGACGATTTGCCGGAGCCGGAAACGCCGGTCACGCACGTCATCAGCCCGACCGGCAGGTGCAGGTTGACCTTCTTCAGATTGTTCCCGGTGGCGCCGGTGATGACCAACTGCTTGTCCGGATCGGCGACGTGGCGCTTCTTCGGCACCGCGATCTTCAGCGTGCCGTTCAAATACTGCGCCGTCAGCGACTGCTTGTTCTTCAGGATGTCCTTTAGCGTGCCCTGGGCGATGATATCGCCGCCATGTACGCCGGCGCCCTTGCCCATATCGACGATGAAGTCGGCGGTGCGGATCGCGTCCTCGTCATGCTCCACCACCAGCACGCTGTTGCCGATGTCGCGCAGGTGCTTGAGCGTCTCGATCAGGCGGTCGTTGTCGCGCTGGTGCAGGCCGATCGACGGCTCATCGAGCACGTACATCACGCCCGTCAGGCCGGAGCCGATCTGCGACGCCAGGCGGATGCGCTGCGCCTCGCCGCCCGACAGCGTGTCGGCGCTGCGGTCCAGCGACAGGTAATCGAGGCCGACGTTGTTGAGGAACTTCAGGCGCGAGATGATTTCCTTGACCACGCGGTCGGCGATCTCCTTCTTCGCGCCCTTGAGCTTCAGCTGCTCGAAGAACGACAGCGTCTCGCGCAGCGGCTTCTCGGCGATCTCGTAGATCGCCTTTTCCTGCTTGCCGGTGCCGACTTTCACGTAGCGCGCCTCGATGCGCAAACGCGCGCCTTCGCACGACGGGCACTTCTTCTCGTTGATGAACTTCGCCAGTTCCTCCTTGACGGCCATCGAATCGGTCTCGCGGTAGCGGCGCGCCAGATTGGTCACCACGCCCTCGAACGCGTGCTCCTTGACGACGGTGCGGCCGCGCTCATTCACATACGTGAACGGGATGTGCGTCTTGCCCGAGCCGTGCAGGATCACTTCCTGCGCGGTCTTCGGCAGCTGCTCGTATGGCAGGTCCAGATCGAACTCGTAGTACGCCGCCAGGTTGGACAGCATCTGGAAGTAGAACTGGTTGCGGCGGTCCCACCCTTTGACCGCGCCGGAAGCCAGCGACAGGTTGGGGAAGGCGACGATGCGCTTCGGATCGAAGAACTCGATGTGACCGAGGCCGTCGCATTCCGGGCACGCGCCCATAGGGTTATTGAACGAGAACAGGCGCGGCTCCAGCTCCTGCAGCGAATAGCCGCAGGTGTTGCAGGCGAACTTGTTGGAGTAGACGTGCTCCGTGCCGTTGTCCATCTCCAGCGCCACGGCGCGGCCATCGGCCAGGCGCAGCGCGGTCTCGAAGCTCTCGGCCAGGCGTTGTTTGATCTCGGCGGTCACCTTCACGCGGTCGATCACCACGTCGATGGTGTGCTTCTCGGTTTTCTTCAGCTTGGGCAGGTCGTCGACTTCATAGATCTTCGCCTCGTGGGTGCCGCTTTGCACGCGGAAGCGCACGAAGCCCTGCGCCTGCATTTGCTCGAACAGGTCGGAGTGCTCGCCCTTGCGGTTGGCCACCACCGGCGCCAGGATCATCAACTTGGTATCGTCCGGCATGGCCAGCACCGCGTCGACCATCTGCGACACCGTCTGCGCGGCCAGCGCCTGGTCTGGATGGTTGATGCAATAAGGCGTGCCGACGCGGGCGTACAGCAGGCGCAGATAATCGTGGATCTCGGTCACGGTGCCGACCGTCGAACGCGGATTGTGCGAAGTGGCTTTCTGCTCGATCGAAATCGCCGGCGACAGGCCTTCGATCAGATCGACGTCGGGCTTCTCCATCAGTTGCAGAAACTGGCGGGCGTAGGCCGACAGCGACTCCACATAGCGGCGCTGGCCCTCGGCGTACAGCGTATCGAAGGCGAGCGACGACTTGCCCGAGCCGGACAGGCCGGTGATCACGATAAGCTTGTTGCGCGGGAGGTCGAGATTGATGTTTTTGAGGTTGTGCGTGCGTGCGCCGCGGATGCGGATCTGTTCCATGTATTGGCCTTTAGAGTCAACCCGTAACTATAGCCGGGTTTGGGTATATATGCGCCGGGCTTGATCTACATCGCGCGCTCGGGGCTTGACACTGTATATAATACCAGTATTTTCTTGCGCCGTTTCAACGCGCTAAAGCGAACGTCGGCAAACGGTTGCGGATCAGCTACGGAGACACGTAGGGCGGATTAGGCGGAACGCCGTAATCCGCCAAGCGCCGCCAAGGAAGCGGATTTGGGCCAGCGGCGATGCTATAATCGTCGTTTAGCATCAGACAAACAGCCCGCCCTGCGCGGCCGTCGTTACTCAGGAGTTTTATAAATGGCATCAGTCAACAAAGTCATCATCGTCGGCAATCTGGGTCGCGATCCGGAAATTCGCTACATGCCTAGCGGTGACGCGATCGCCAACATTGCCGTGGCGACATCGTACAAATCGAAGGACCGCAACACCGGCGAGCAGAAAGAGCAAACCGAGTGGCACCGCATCTCGTTCTTCGGCCGCCTGGCGGAAATCGTCGGCCAGTACCTGAAGAAGGGCTCGTCGGTCTACGTTGAAGGCCGCCTGCAGACCCGTAAATACACCGACAAGGACGGCGTAGAGAAATACGCGACCGACATCATCGCCGAGCAGATGCAAATGCTGGGTGGCCGTCAAGGCATGGGCGATGGCGGCGGCATGGACGATGGCGGCGGCTACGAATCGGCCCCGCCACAACGCCAGGCTCCGGCTCCGCGTCCGCAGATGGCTCCTCCGGCGCCACGTCCGGCACCGAAGCCGGCGCCGAACTTCTCGGATATGGATGACGACATTCCGTTCTAAGGCCAGACCTTAATAATAAGTACCTACGCCCTGCAAGTCTTTGATTTGCAGGGCGTTTTTACATGTTCCCCCGCAGATGACAGCAGAAATAATCGGTCTATAATTCCTCTATAGTTGTCTATAAAGAGGGAGGTCTGGCGCGCTGCGCGTGGGGTGTATGCCATCGAAGAACAGACGGTGACGGAGATTCTTGCCACGGATGGGCTGTTAAGAGGCTTGGACCCTCCAGCGCAGTGGCATAGATGCCCTGCCGTTAGATCGACGGATTGTGATCCTGCTCCGCCGCGCCCATGTGTTTTTCCTCGCCTTTCTGCATCATCAGCGTGGTCATCAGGATAGCGGTGAGAAGCTCCGCCTGGGGCGAGCCGTCCAACAGTTCGATGCTGTGACGCGTCCTCAATGTAAGTATTTTTGCCTCCGCCCTGGCCAGCGCTTGCCCGCGCCAGGAAAGCTCGAAATTCATATCAAATAGACCGCCTTTGAGCTCCGCCCCGTCGAACCGGCCGCCTTGCACCGTGATGTGGCGCCGCCAGCTCCAGAACTTACCCCGCAACCGGAAGCTCTCTCCGTTGGTTTCGACATTCCACTTCGGCACCAACGACCACAGCTTTTGCGTGACGACCGCCACTTCGACGCCGTTCCGGGTAATGCGCCAGCTACGCCTGAGCCATCCCCACTGCGCCGCGCACTCATAGATGATGTTGTCGTCGTCGTCGGTGATCTGGAACTTACCGAGTAGCGACATCAGCTTTTTTGCGATGTGCAGCGTCCTGCGGGGAGCGATATCGTTCATGGATCGGGTGCGTACCTTTCAGGATGCTGTGGCTGAGTTGAATATCTGTGCCAGTTACATTGCTTTTATTCTAACCCGCCTGCCTCCCTGTCCCGTACTCAAGATCGGCGACACACGCCGCTGCGCGCAGGATGGCTCAAAAGAGGTGTCCTCCCCTTCCTTTGTGCTCGTAAAACGTGCGCGTTACTTAATCGCGGCGTTGAGTTTTTTGGCCATCTCGCCGTGATGCGCGACTGTCGGCTCAAGTTTCGTCGCCAACGCCTTGACGTCCGCGTCCTGTGCCTTGGCGATGTCCTGTTTCAGCGCCGCGTGCACCTTCGCATGGTCGGCAACGCCGGCCTTGCTCACGTATTCCTTGTCGAAGGCGGCGCCGGACAGGGTTTTGAGTTTTTCGGCCATTTTTTTATGCGCCGCATCGGGTTCCGTCGGCAACGTCAGGTTTTTAGCGGCGGCCACTTTCTTGGTTTCCTCGAGGCCTTTGCTGTGGTCGTCGATCATCGACTGCGCGAATTGCTTGACGTCGGCGTTGGTGGACTTTTCCAGCGCGATCTTGCCCGCCTCGACTTCGGCGATGTTGGCTTGCGCGATGGCGGTCAGGCGATCGGTGTCGGCTTTCGATATCGTCTGGGCGGAGGCGGAATGGGCGAGGGCGACGCCGAGGGTCAATGCGGTCAGAAAGTGCGTGGTTTTCATAATGTCTCCTGTGGGTGGGGTGATGGTTACTTCGGTGGTTGTTGCGACTGTGCATAGCGGCCCACCACTTCGCCCTTGGCCAGAACGTGGCCCTGGATCGCCTGAAGCAGTTGGTCGCGGTCCGCGCCGAACGGCAGCGTCAGTGTCGTATCGAGCGCGAATACCTGGAAGTGATAGTGGTGCGCCGCATCGCCGACCGGCGGGCGGGGTCCGTAGTAGCCGAGCGAACCGCGTGTGTTCCTGCCCTGGAGTACGCCCTCCGGTGCTGTCAGGCGGGGCTGCTCCTGCAACCCTTCGGGCAGGGTGGTGACCGACGGTGGAATATTCCACGCCAGCCAATGCACGAATGGTTTTTGCGGCGCGTCGGGGTCTTCGGCGATGACGACGTAGGATTTGGCACCCTCGACGGCGGCCCAGGTCAGCGGCGGCGACACGCCGTCTGCGTATTCGCTGTACTTGGCGGCCATTGGCGCGCCGCCGGCGAATGCCGGACTGCGCACCGATAGTTTGGCGTCACCCTTGGATGGCGCGCGTGCCAGCGCGAGGGGCACATTGTTGCCTTTCTGCGCCTGCTGTTGCATCGGACCGGCCGGCGGCGGCGCAAGCACGGCCGATCCCTTGTCCTGGCCCGAGTAGGCAATCCGATAAAGCACCCCGTTCGCATCGTCGGCCATCAGCAAGGAACCATCCTTGGCCATAGCCAGTCCGACCGGACGCGCGATGTGGGTCTTTCCGCCGTCCGTCAGGAACCCGGTGACAAACGGTTCGATCGACTTGGGCTGGCCGTCGGCGAACCTGATCCGGACCACTTCGTAGCCGGACGGGGCGCTGCGGTTCCATGAGCCGCGCATGGTGACGAAGGCGTCCCCCTGGTACTCGGACGGGAAATTGCTGCCGCGATAGAACAGCATTTGCATCGGCGCCGCATGGGCGGTGTACCCGAGCACCATCGGCTCGCTGCGCGCCTTCCACTCTGGCTTGGTGATATCGCCAACAGGCGTGCTTTGCGGGTAGATCTTGCCGTCGGCATACACGTGTGGCCAGCCGTACTGTTTGCCCAGTTCCAACTTGTTCAGCTCTTCGGGCTGGTCGTCGTCGCCGAGGAAGTCGATGCCGTGGTCGGGGCCCCACAGTTCGCCGGTGCGCGGGTGCCAGTCGAAGCCGATGGTGTTGCGCAGCCCCGATGCGAAGATGGTGCGCTGCTTGCCGTCCGGGGTGGCGCGCAGCAGGGTGGCGTTTTCCGGATTGCTCTCGTTGCAGACGTTGCAGGTCGATCCCGCGCTGATATACAACATGCCGTCCGGCCCGAAGGCCAGCGTGCGGTTGGGGTGCTGGCCCGAGTCCGGCAGATCGCCGATGATCAGCTTCAACGGAGAAAGTTTGCCGCCGCCGAGGATGTCGGCGACGAAGACTTCCTTCACGGTGGCCAGGTAGAGCTTGCCGTCGCGGATCGCCAGGCCATGCGCGCCCGCGCGGTTGGCCACCGTGACGGGCGGGCCGTCGGCGCGGCCGTCGCCGTTGGCGTCCTTGAACATCAGCACGTCGCCCTGGTCGCGCCGGCTGACGTAGATGGTGCCGTCGGGGGCGACGGCGACGATGCGGATATTCTTCAGCCCGGTGGCGAAGGGCGTTACCGTAAAACCGGCCGGCGCCTTGATGGCGGCGATGCGCTCGGGCGTCGCATCGACCTTGTCGGGTTTGACGATGGCGGCGGCGATCGCGACGCGCGTGCCGTCGCCTTGTTGAGCATGGGAAAAGCCGGAGTAGGCCATTAGCAGGCCGCCGAGGATGGCAGGGGTCGCGCCGGCAAACTTGTGTCGCATGTTTCGCCTCTTGTGGTGAGTCTGAGGTCGAGTGTGCGACGTTGTGGCAAGCTGTTCTGTACGCTATATCACCGTGTGCGCGGTGCTTTGTGTTGGCGATGTGTGGAGGAATGCCTTGTGGAATCAGGCGGTCTTGCCGCGTGACACTGCCAGCGCTCCGCCAAACGTGGCTGCGGCGATGGCGAGCCAAGCGAACCAGTCGCCCCAGCGCGCGTACAAGGTGCGGGAATCATGCAACGCCACCTCGCCAATCAAGGTGGCATCGCCAAGCTCGTCCGAGGTTTCCGCGACGATGCGGCCGCGATCGTCCGACAAAGTCAGGTTGCCACGCAAAGCGGCGCGTGCGATGGCGAATCCATTCTCGACGCCGCGCATGACGGCCATGCGGCTGTGCATGCGCCCATCCGCCGCGAAGTCCCACGCCGGCACCAGCAACAAGTTGGCGCCCCGGTCCGAGTAGGCGCGGGCGGTGTCGTGGAAGTCCATGTCCTTGCACACCGCCAGCCCGGTACGCGTGCCCGGCAGCATGGCGTAGTCCGCGCCCGGCTTGTATTGATCCTCAAACCCTGGAATGAGATGGTGCTTGGCGTAGCCGACCGGCGCCGCCGCATTGGGTACGAAGGCCAGCGCGCTATTGCGCTGCCCCCGCGCGGCATCCTTGACGGCAACGCCGACGTTGATCGTCACCTTGTTGCGCGCCGCGCTGGCAGCAAATTCCGGAATCGTCGCCTGGTCCGTGGCGAGCACGGTTTCGGGCAGCACCACCGCTTGCGCGCCCTGCGCCGCCAGGGTATCGATGGCGGCCAGATAACGCCCGAGCATGGCTTGCCCCTCAGCTGAATCCACCGCCGGACGCAGTTTTCCCGGCATCGAGGCGAGCCCGATGCGCATGCTGCCGGTCGCCGGCGCCTGCAAGCGGGCGAAGCCGAAGGCGAACACCGCCGCCAACAGGAGGAACGCCGTGCCTGTGACCAGCAGCCGTTGGCGCCGGTCCGGCCCCGGCATCAGCCCGATGGCGAGCGCCGCAGGCCCGAACAGCAGGAAGAACGAAACGCCCCAGATACCGGCCAGGCTGGCCACCTGCACGAACGGCAGCACGTCCAGCTGGCTGTAAGCCAGGCTGCCGAAGGTGCCGTGCGGCGAACCACGAAACGACACGTAGTCCACCGCCACCCACAACGACGGAAACGCCACCGCCGCCGCCGCATACCGCCGCACCAGCCACAGCCGGCGAAACAGCAACAAGGCCAGCGCGAACGTCACGGCGGGCCCGAGGGCGGCGATCACCCCCACCGGCAGCGGAAGCCCGATGACCTTGATCAGGTAGTGCCACAGGTTGAGACCGGCGCAAGCGCCCGCGCACAGTGCGGCCAGCGCCGTGTACTGCCAGCGCACGCGCGGCGCGAGCATTAACAGCGGCAATGGCGCAAGCCAGGTCAGCCAAGCTTGCGGATGCAGCCCCGTGCCAAACCACCAGGCGGTGCCGGACAGGATGGTCGCGGCGGCTCCCGCCCACACGACAGAACGGTTAGCGGACGATGCCATCGAACACCACTCCTATGGATTGCAGATAGAAGGCGCGGAACCGTTCCTCGTCGTAGCTGAAGCGGCCGGCGCGGTACAGGGCGATCAAGCCGTGCGCCTGCGCCCACAAGGTCATGGCGATGTCCCACGGATCGCCTTCGCGCAGCAGGCCCTGCCGCATCGCTTCGGTCAGCATGTCGGCCACCACATTGAGCGTGGGCGAACAGCGGGCGCGGAAGTCTTCCGGAAAGCGGCGCGCGTCGTCGCGCGCTACCGAGAAGTTGAAGTCGAACATATGCGGATGCCGCAGCGCATAGTCGAGGTAGTTTTCCATCGAGTGTCGCAACGCGTGCATCAGATCCGGATGCCGTGCTCGCGTGGCCCATTCCTGCGCCACCTCCAGAAAGGCCGCGTCGGCGACGGCCTTCAACAGCGCATCGCGATTGGCGAAGTGGCGGTAGATCGCCATCGGCGTGATGCCGACGGCGTCGGCGACGCGGCGCATGCTGACCTCGTCGGCGCCTTCCCGCTCCAGCAGCGCGCGCGCCGCCGCCAGGATCTTGGTTGATGTGTTTTGCTCACTCATGTATACAGCGTATACTTGGATGGGCAACTTGTCAATCGATGGCGCCGGCCAAGGTTTCGCTCAAGGGAGTGATTATTTAATTGAGTGTCGAGGATGAAAGTTATCGATAAACGAACGTCGCTATACTCACCGCTCGGCCGCCGAAGAGGATGCGATACCGCCATGCGTTTAATTTCCATCATTTGCGGGATCGCGATCTCGCTTTCCTGCTTTACCGCCCACGCCCAGGAACGGGCCACGTGGATCTGGTATCCCGGCGACTTCGAGATCTGGCTCAGCAACCAGCTGCAGGTCAAGCGTAACGAGCGCGATGCCTATTTCATGCCGTTCTGGCGTCTGTATGGACACCAGCCGCTGATCCATTTCACGCGGCGGGTGGATCTGGACGCGCCGGAGGAGATCACCGTCGACGCCGAAGGCGCGCACGCCACCGTCATCGACGGCCGCTTCGTCCAGGGCGACCAGCGCCGCATCCTGGTCCCGGCCGGCAAGCACCTGATCAGCGTGCAGGTGCACAACGCGGCGGCGCCGCCCTCCATCTATGTGCGAGGCAAGACCATCCATTCGGACTCTTCGTGGACGGTTGCCGCCGCCCCCAACCGTCAGCCCGAGGACAGCAACGCCGTGCTGGCCGGCAGCTGGAATTTCGACGCCGCCGACCAGCGCCCGTCCCGCTTCCAGCTCGCGACCAGGGAAGTGCCGGCGGCCAGCATCGAGCGCGGCCCGCGTTCCATGCTGGTGGATTTTGGCCAGGAAACGATCGGCTTCGTCAAACTGAAGAACCTCAAGGGAAGCGGCAAGGTCTCCTTCTACTACGGCGAATCGAAGGAGGAGGCGCTGTCGCCCGAACAATCCGAGACGCTCGACCACTTCACGGTCGATGGCGGCAACCGGGACTTCGTCTCCGACCGATCGCGTGCGCTCCGCTACGTCAACATCCAGCTGGCCGAAGGCATGAGCGCCGACGACGTCTCGCTGATGTATGAATACTTGCCGTTGACCCGGCGCGGCACCTTCAAGAGCTCCGACGCCGAGCTTAATAAGATTTGGGACGTCTCCCTCCGCACGCTGGAATTGAACACGCGCGCCTTCTTCCTCGATGGCATCAAGCGCGATCATTGGGTGTGGTCGGGCGACGCGGTGCAGACCTACCTGATGAACTACTACTCCTTCTTCGACGGCGACACGGTGAAACGCACCACGCGCGCCCTCAGGGGCGCCGATCCGGTCGACATGCACATCAACACCATCCTGGACTATTCGCTGTACTGGTTCATCGGCATCCAGGAGTACTACCAGTACACGGGCGACGCCGCTTTTGTCAAAAGCGTCTATCCGCGCATGGTGACGCTGATGGATTTCGTCCTGAGCCGCCGCAACGGCAACGGCATGCTGGAAGGATTGCCGGGCGACTGGGTATTCGTCGATTGGGCGGACATGCCGAAGGACGGCGAACTGAGCGTCATCCAGCTGCTGTTCGCCCGTAGCCTGGAGTCGATGGCCGCCAGCGCCGAACTGGTGAAGGATCAACAAAAGGCTGCGGTTTACCGCCAGTTGGCCTCGGAGCTGAAGGCGAAGATCATGGCCACTTTCTGGGACAAGGAGAAACAAGTCTTCATCCACAGCCGGGTCAATGGGCAAGTGAACCGGATGGTCACCCGGCATCCGAATATGTTCGGCCTGATGTTCGGCTACCTCGACGCCGCGCAGACCGAGTCGGTCAAGCGCAATGCGCTGATGAGCGACAAGGTTCCCGCCATCACCACGCCCTACATGCGCTTTTACGAACTGGCCGCGCTGGCCGAGATCGGGCAGCACGACTATGTCACCACCCAGATCAAAGATTACTGGGGCGGCATGCTGCGCGACGGCGCCACCTGCTTCTGGGAACAATACGATCCCAAGCAGAAGGGCGTGGAGCGCTACGCGATGTATGGCAAAGCCTTCGGCATGAGCTTGTGCCATGCGTGGGGCGCCAGCCCGGTCTACCTGCTGGGAAAATACTATCTGGGCGTGAGGCCGACCGGCCCGGGGTACGCCACCTACGTCGTCGAGCCCAAGCTTGGCGGCCTCAAATGGATCGAAGGCAAGGTGCCGACGCCGCAGGGCGATATCGCGGTGTTCGCCAGCGACACGCAGATCAGAGTGACGACCGTCGGCGGCCAGGGCGTACTGCGCTTCAACAGCGGCAAGACGCCGCATAGCCGGCAGGGCGCCATCCGCAGCCTTGGCAAAGGGACGTATGAGCTGACCCTGGAGGGCGGCAAGGAGTACGTGGTGAGCTACGCGCGCTAGCGCCGGCTTGGGCTTGCCGCCATGGCAGCAACACGAAATGCATAGGACCGCCCCGATCCGATGGGAGGTCAAATCCACACGCGCCTTGCGTATAGTGAATCGGCAGTAGTCGCGCCAGCGCGCCACTGCCGATACCTGAATTCCGGCCCGGTCGATGCCGACAGCGCCGCTTTTCCCGTGGTCGGACCGCCCCGGTCCGTCGCTATTTCTCGGAGCTTCACATGACTACGCATTTCATCCGCACCCGTATCGCCGCTTACGCCATGGCCTTCTCACTGGCGTTGCCGGCGCTGGCCATGGCCGCGCCGGACGTCGCCGTCGCGCCGCAGTACGACACCACCCACGTGTACGTGCAAAACGCCGACATCGACGCCTTCGTCAACAGCTTCGTCGGCACTTTCGGCGGCAAGGCTTCGCCGCGCGCGGTTTTCACCGTCACGCCGACGCCGAGCAAGACCGCGTCGCAATACGTGCAAACACCGGTGGGCATGCTGTCGGTGTTCGCCTTCCAGACGCCGATCCCTTACGGCTTCGGCACCGAACGCACGGGCTATCTGGTCACCGACATCAACGACGCCACCAAGGCGGCGGTGGAGGCGGGCGCCGACGTCACCGTCGAACCGTTCGACGACCCTATCGGCAAGGATGTGCTGATCCAGTGGGCCGGCGGCGTCAACATGCAGCTGTATTGGCACACCAAGGCGCCGTCGTACGCGCCGCTGCATTCGGTGCCGGACAACCGTGTGTATGTCTCGCGCGTCTCGGCCGACAAATTCATCGGCCAGTTCAAGCAGTTCGCACATGCAAAGGTGGCCAGCGACGAGCAGGTCGACGGCGGCGAGATCGGCCGCGCGGGCGAGCGGATTCGCCGCGTGCACCTGACCTCGAAATTCGGCAAGATGACGGTGTTCGTCAGTGACGGCAAATTGCCATTCCCATTCGGCCGGGAGACCACCGGCTATCAAGTCGACGACATGGCGGCCACCCTGAACAAGGCGGCCGCCAATGGCGTGACTGTTTTGTCGCCGCCGTACAAGACCAGCAAGGGCAATGTCAGCGCCATGCTGCAGTTCCCCGGCGGGTATATCAGCGAGATCCACGATGCCGCGCCCTAGCATGGCGTTGCGCCGCTGTGGCGGCGTGCTGGCGCTGGTCGTCGGCGGCGCCGCCGGCGCGCAGACGTTGGCGCCGGGGGCAGATGCCTCCGCGCCGGCGGCATGCGACGTCAAACGCCCGTCGGTCAGCTTCAACCGCTGGATGGAGAACTGGGACGTGCTGGCCGACCCATGCCTGCCGCGTCAGCCGCTCGACGGCTTGAAATACCTCCCGCTCGGCGCGGACGGCCTGTCCTATCTGTCGCTCGGTGGCGGCCTGCGCGAACGCTATGAGCATATAGACACGCCGCTGTTCGGCGCCGGCAGCGCGCCATCGGACGGCTACGTGATCCAGCGCGCCAATGTGCACGCGGACCTGAGGCTTGGCAGTTACGTGCAGGTGTTCGGCCAACTGGTCGACGCGCGCGCCTTTCAGAAGCAATCGATCGCGCCGCCGGACAAGGACAAGCTCGATGTCGAGCAGCTGTTCGTGGCCGTGGTGGTGCCCACCGCCGATGGTGCCATCAAGGTGCGCGCGGGACGGCAGGAAATGGCCTTCGACCTGCAGCGCTTCATCGCCGTGCGCGACGGCCCGAATATGCGTCAGGCGTTCGATGGCCTCTGGGCCAACTGGGAGCATGGTCCATGGCGGTTGATCGGTTACGTCACGCAGCCGGTGCAGAACCGCAGCGTCGACAACTTCGACGACTATTCCAACGGCCATCTCACATTGAACGGCATACGTCTGGAGCGGCAGGGACTGGGGCCGGGCGACCTGTCCGGCTACTACTCGCGCTACCGGCGCGACGGCGCCCGTTTCCTCGACGCGCAGGGCGACGAGCGCCGGGATGTTTACGACGTGCGCTACAACGGCAAGACCGGCAACGCCGACTGGGACGTGGAGGGCATGCTGCAAAACGGCCAGGTGGGCGCCAAGCGGGTGTCGTCATGGGCGATCGGCTCGATCGCCGGCTACACCTTCGCAGCGTCGCCCTGGACGCCGCGCGTGGGCGTGCAGTTCGACATGGCCTCCGGCGACAAGCACGCCGGCGATGGCAAGCTGGGCACCTTCAATCCATTGTTCGCCAACGGCTACTACTTCTCGCTGGCCGGGCTGACCGGCTACAGCAACCTGATTCACCTGAAACCGTCGGTCACGCTCAAGCCGGTGAAAGCGCTCAGCGTCACGACGGCCGTCGGCCTGCAATGGCGCCAGACCACGGGCGACGCGGTCTACGTGCAAAGCATGGCGGGCGTGCCGCGCACGGCGGGGCAGGGAAGCCGCTGGACCGGCGCCTACGCGCAGCTGCGCACAGACTGGGTCGTCAGTCCCAACGTCACGGCGTCGCTCGAAGCGGTGCATTTCCAGGCCGGCGACAGCCTACGTGCCGCCGGTGGCGGCAGCGCCAACTACCTGGGCATGGAGCTCAAGTTCGGCTGGTGAAAGTGATGACTCCGGGGATCACGTAGGGCGGATTAGGCGGAACGCCGTAATCCGCCAATGCGTGAGCCGTCGAAACGCAAGCATTGGCGGATTACGCTTCGCTAATCCGCCCTACGTGTTTTAGATGTACGCGTCGTCTGGCGTGCAATATGCCTGTCATATTTGGTGGCTATGATCTTTCGATCCGCACGTCCTTGTCGTGCACCAGAAAGTCTTCGATGTCTATCAGCCGCCGCAAATTCCTCCGCCTCGCCGCCGCCGGCGCGGGCTTGACCGCCGCCTCCACATTTCCCGACCTGATCCGCCAGGCGCTTGCGGTCCCCGCCAACAACGCCACCGGTACCCTGGCCGATGTCGAGCACGTGGTCATCTTCATGCAGGAGAACCGCTCCTTCGACCATTACTTCGGCACCTTGTCGGGCGTGCGCGGGTTTAACGATCCGCGCGCCATCGCGCTGCCCGACGGCCGGCCGGTATGGTATCAGCCCGACGGCAAGGGCGGCCACGTGCTGCCCTTCCATTTCGACGCCAACAACACCAGCGCGCTGTCGCTCGGCACCGACCATTCGTGGAAGGGATCGCAAAGCAGCTGGCAAGGCTGGGACGCGTGGGTCCAGAAAAAGACGCCGCAGGCCATGGGCTATTTCGACCGGGCCGACCTGCCGTTCTACTACGCGCTGGCCGACGCCTTCACCATCTGCGACGCCTATCACTGCTCGGTGTTCGGCGCCACCGATCCGAACCGCCTGTACTCGCTCACCGGCGGCAACCAGGGCTGGATCGACAATATGGGCAAGCTGTATAACGTCGACAAGGCGGAGCGCTTCAACGGCGATCCGGCGCTGGACGACATCTCGCCCGGCGTCATGGCCGGCGCGCCCAACTGGCGCACCTATGCCGAGGTGCTGGAGGCGAACCAGGTCAGTTGGAAGGTCTACCAGGAGTGGGACAACTACGGCGACAACTACCTGGCCTACTTCAAGAACTTCCGCGTCAACGCCGACGGCTCCCGCCTCGATGCCGATTCGCCGCTGTACCGCAAAGGCCGCGCTCTGGCGCCCGGTTCCACCGCCGCCAACGCCTCCGGCACCACCGGCGACTGGCTGGTCAACGCCTTCGCCGACGACGTGCGCAACAACCGCCTGCCGCAGGTGTCGTGGATCTGCTCTCCCAACGACTACACCGAGCATTCGCCCAACTCACCCAACGCCGGCGAAAATATCACCGCGCGCCTGCTGGCCGCGCTGGTGGCCAATCCGGAGGTCTGGTCCAAGACCGTGTTCCTGCTGATGTACGACGAAAACGACGGCTTCTTCGACCACGTGCCCTCCGACCTGGCACCGCTCAACGCCGCCATGGGCAAGACCACCCTGTCCGCCATCGGCGTCCATGAGACCTATCGCGGCGAGCCGGTGGGACTGGGCCCGCGCGTGCCGATGCTGGTGATTTCGCCATGGAGCAAAGGCGGGCGCGTATGCTCGCAGCTGTTCGACCACACCTCCAAGCTGCGCTTCCTGGAGGAGTGGCTGGTGGCGCGCGGCCAGGCACGCGACAAGGTTCGATGCGACATCATCTCGCCGTGGCGCCGCGCGGTCTGCGGCGACCTCACGTCGGCCTTCGACTTCCGCACGCCGAACAGCGGCTGGCCCGCCAGCGTGCCCAGGACGGCGGCCGACCGGCGCGTCGCCGGCAAGCCGTATCCGGTGCCGCCGGCCGAGCAAACCTTGCCCAGGCAGGAGTCCCGCGCTGCCGTCGGCGGGCCGCGCACCGCCTGCGCGCTGCCGTATGAATTGTCGGTGCAGGGGCGCTTGGCCGGTGCCGGCCAGTTCGAGCTAAGCTTCGCCAACAGCGGCCAGGCCGGCGCGGCCTTCATTGTGTATTCGAGCGTGCGCAAGGACGGCCCCTGGTATTACACGGTCGAAGCGGGCAAGCAGATCGACCACGAAATGTGGAACTGGACCGGCACCGCCTATGACCTCAGTGCGCACGGCGCCAACGGCTACCTGCGCCAGTTCACCGGCCGTTTCGCCGTCCCCGGCGGCGCGCGTCCCGAAGTGTTGACACGCTGCGACCGGAGCAGCGGCGACATCAGCCTGGTGCTGTCGAATCTGGAAGGTCGCAAGGCCTGCCGCTTCACCATCACCGACAACGCCTATGGCGCGCCGGCCGCCAGTCACCGCGTGGTGGCCGGCCAGACCTTGCTGGTGCCATGCGGGCTGGCGGGCAGCTTCGGCTGGTACGACTTCAGCGTCACCTGCGACGCCGATCCGCAATGGCTGCGCCGCGTCGCCGGCCATGTGGAAACGGGTCGGGCCAGCCGCACCGATCCGATGATCGGCTGAAAGAGGCCGTCAGTATTCCTGCTTGATAATCTCGGTGATCTGTTTGAGTTCCTGGATCACCAGCGGAACAAACGTCAGGAGATGGTGTTCCTCCATCCATTTCCTGGCGTCGGCGCTATCGGGCTCGATGCTGCCGCGCGCGCGCAGGGTTTCGGCTTGGCGGGTCGCCGCAAGCATGCGGATCTGAATGGCGATGCTGAGGTCCGAGTATTCCATGTGTGTCCTTTGTGATAGCTGGTGCTGAACCGCCATCGTAGCGAACCCTACGGAACAGATCGGCACGATTCTTGTTGGAAATCAAAACGTTGGATGAAAGTCACACGTTTGCGGAATGGCGCGGTTGCGCACAGACACAACCGCGTACAACGAAAGCAATAAACGGATAGTGCGCCGCGCGCGGCCCTCCTATGCTGACCATTCTTATCAACTCAAAAAGGGTGTCGACATGGATCGGTTATCGGGCAAGGTGGCAATCGTTACCGGTGCCAGCTCGGGCATCGGCCGGGCGGCGGCGAAGCTGTTCGCGCAGCACGGCGCGCGGGTGGTGGTGACGGGGCGCAGGCAGGCCGAACTCGACGCGCTGGTGGATGAGATCGGACACGGCGGCGGCGCGGCGGTGGCCGTGGCCGGCGATATCCGCGACGAGCGGCTGGCGCGGGATCTGGTGGAGACGGCGCTCGGCCGCTTCGGCGGACTCGATATCGCCTTCAATAATGCCGGCGTCCTGGGCGCGGCCCTGCCGCTGGCCGAGCTGTCCGCCGGAGCGTGGAGCGAGGTGCTCGACACCAACCTGACCAGCGCCTTCCTGGGCGCCAAGCACCAGATCCCGGCGATGCTGGCGCGCGGCGGCGGCTCCCTCATCTTCACCTCGACGTTCGTCGGCCACAGCGTCGGCTTTCCCGGCATGGCCGCCTACGCGGCCAGCAAGGCCGGCCTGGTCGGCCTGACGCGGGTGATCGCGGTCGAATACGGGGCGCGCGGCATCCGCGCCAACACGCTGCTGCCCGGCGGCACCGATACGCCGCTGGGGCGTTCGGTCGGCAACACGCCGGAAGCGCTCGCCTTCGTCGAAGGATTGCACGCGCTCAAGCGGTTGGCGCTGCCCGAGGAGATCGCCCAGTCGGCGCTCTATCTCGCCTCCGACGCGTCCAGCTTCACCACCGGGTCTTGCCTGGTGGCCGACGGCGGCGTTTCGATCAACCGCACCTAGGCGGCGCCCGCGGCAGGCGCCGCGTTACCGGCGCGCGACCAGCTGGGCGTGCAGCAGTTCGCGCTCGGCCGGGTCGGGCGTTTGCAGGTAACGGAATTTGCCGGCGACGATGACCGCCACCGGCAGGCCGTCGCGGAACAGCACGCGGTTGCCGGCCAGCGCAGGCACTTTGTCGCCCGGCAGCAAGGTGCCGCACAGGTTGAGCGGGTCGACCCCGGAGATGCCGACGAAGCCGCCGTCGTGCGGCCGGCGGCGCATCTCGCGCAGCAGCGGAATCGCCTCGGGCAGCGCGAACTGCTCGCCCGACAGGCCGGCGACGAATCGGCCGCCGCGAATCTCGCCGCGCGCCTCCAGCCGATGGTACACCGGCAGCAGTTCCCGCCATGGCGGCAGCCACGCGGCCTCGCGCTCGAGCAGGCGCCAAAACATCACGCCGTAGCGGCGCAGCAGCGTCATGGCGATGTGCTCCAGCGTCTGCGGATCGGTGCGCGGCCTGCGCGCCGCCGCCGGCGTGGGCTTGCGCGCCTGCGCCGTTGATTGGGGCGGCGCCGCCGCATCGTCGTCGGCGCCGCCGCCGCCGCCATCGACGGTCAACCCGGTGAAACGTTCGGTGATGGTGACACCGTCGGCGCGCCGTACCAGCGCCCAGCGGCCCGCCTCCTCCATGGTCGGGCCGGCGCCACGGCGGCGGCGCTTGTCCATGGTGGCGCGCTTGTTCGCCGGCAGCAGCATGGCGCGCAGACCGGCGTAGCTGTCGGCGTTGACCAGCCCCGTCGCCACCAGCTCGCCCAGCGTGGTTTCCAGTTCGACCGGCAGCAGCCGGGCGTCGCGCGACAGTTCGTCGAAGAACATCGCGCCCTCGCGCCGCAGCGCCTCGAGCACGCGCGCCGCGCGCGGCGACACCTCCACCTCGGCGGCGACGGCCGGCAGCGCGTGCCACAGGCCGAGCTGGCGGCGCGGCAGCAGCACCAGCGGCGTGGCGCGCACCGGGCCGCCGGCGGCGCTGGCGGGCGCGCCGACCCGCGTCCAGACCACCTTGCCGGCGCGGCACAAGTCGTCGAGCCACAGCATCGAGTAGTCCTGCATGCGCAGCGCCAGCAGCTCGCTTTCCCAGGCGCCGGCGGCCGCCTCGTAGCCCTCCAGTTGCGCCAGGATCGTGGGCAGCGCCTCGCTGCCGCGCAGCCGCGCGTCTTCGGCCAGGTGCTGCCACTCGAACAGGAAGCGCATGAAATCCTGGCGTTCGACCGGTTCGATCTCGCGCCGCAGGCTTTTGATGGTGTAGCGGTGGATACGCGCCAGCAGGTGCCGTTCGCACCACTCCTCGCCGGTGGCGCCGGGTGTGAAGCGCCCGCGCATCACATAGCCCTCGCTTTCGAGCCGGGCCAGCGCGATGGCGGCGTCGCCCTCCGACAGGCCGAGCGGGGTGGCGATGGCGGCCAGCGGTTGCGGGCCGAAGCCGCTCAGGCGCGCGCGCAGGATCTCGACCAGCGCGTCGTCGCGCGTCCACGGTTCGTCGCCGTCGTTGGCCGCGAGGCGCTCCGGTATCGCCAGCGCCGGCGTGGCCACGGCGTCCGGGTAGGCCGCCCGCAGGCACGCCAGGCGCTCCAGCGCCACCCACAGGTCGGCGCCGCCGCCTTGCAGACGAGTGGCCCGGCCGCCGGCGGCCAGCCCCGCCAGCAACGCGCGCCAGCCGTCGCCGGCCTGCGCCTCGTCCTCGGTGACGCAGGCCAGCGACATCAGCGCTTCATGCATCTCGTCGCCGTTGCGCGGGCCGGGCCAGGCTTCGGCGGCCACCGCCTCGATGGCGCCGGCGTCGAGCGCGCCCAGGTCGTCGGTGGAGGCCGGATCGGTCCAGCGGCGGTTGACGACCGCCTGCGTGCGGCGCTCCTCCAGCGGGGCGTCGTCGAGGAAGGCGTAGGGCCGGGCGTTGAGGATTTCCATCGCCAGCGGCGACGGCGCCGGCAGGTCGCGCGACAGCAGCCGCACCTCGCCCGCCTCCATGCGGCGCAGCAGGGCCAGCCAGCCCTCGCTGTCCATCGCCTCGTGCAGGCAGTCGTCGAGCGTCTGGTCGACCAGTGGATGGCTGGGCAGCTCGCGCTCGCCGACGATGTTCTCCAGGCACGCCGCCTGGTCGGGGAAGACGGCGGCCAGCAGGTCGTCGCTCTTCATGCGTTGCAGCTGCGGCGCGACCTTGCGCCCGCCCGCGTAGCGCGGCAGGGCGAGCGCGGTGGTGGCGTTCCAGCGCCACCGCACGTTGAACAGCGGCGCGTCGAGCAGCGCCTGGATCAGTACATGCTCGGCGCTGCCCGAGCGCAGGTAGCGCCACACCTCGTCGAGCGGAAAACTGTGGGTGTCCGACAGCGACAGCACGATGGCGTCCTCGGTGGCGGCGGCCTGCAGCTCGAAGTTGAAGGTGCGGCAGAAGCGCTTGCGCAGCGCCAGTCCCCAGGCGCGGTTGATGCGGCTGCCGTACGGCGTATGCAGCACCAGCTGCATGCCGCCCGAGGCGTCGAAGAAGCGCTCCATCACCAGCGTGTCGCGGGTCGGCAGCGCGCCGAGCGCGGCGCGCGCGCGGGCCAGGTAGTCGACGATCTGGCCGGCCGCGTCCTCGTTCAGGCCGAGGTGCTCGAACAGCCAGCCGGTGGCGTGGTCGATGGCGGCGGCGCCTTCCTTCTCGCCCAGCAGGCGGTCGATCTCGCCGCGCAGGCGCGCCACGCCGGCCGACAGCTCGTCGCTGCGGCCGGGCGCCTCGCCCAGCCAGAACGGGATGTTGGGGGCGGCGCCGTGGGCGTCCTCGACCCGCACCTTGCCCGCCTCCACGCGCTGGATGCGGTAGGAGGTGTTGCCGAGCTGGAAAACGTCGCCGGCCAGGCTCTCGACGGCGAAGTCCTCGTGCACGGTGCCGATGTTGTGGCCCTGCGGCTCGAGCACCACGGTGAAGTCGGCGTTGTCGGGGATGGTGCCGCCGGAGGTGACGGCGGTCAGCTTGCCGCCGCGCCGCGCGCGCACGGTGCCGCTGACGGCGTCGCG
Organism: Duganella sp. GW821-FHT07F09; assembly: GCF_059418705.1. Lineage (NCBI taxonomy): Bacteria > Pseudomonadati > Pseudomonadota > Betaproteobacteria > Burkholderiales > Oxalobacteraceae > Duganella > Duganella sp. GW821-FHT07F09. Next base: position 748,526 of record NZ_JBWKQJ010000002.1, read on the forward strand.
GTGCAGGTAGGCGCCGCGTACGCCCTGGCGCCCTGTATAGCCTTCCGTGAGCATGCGCAGCACGGCGTCGAAGCGCGCCCGTTCCAGCGCGGCGTACGGTGCGGCGCCGCGCACCAGGTCGAACAGTTCGTCCTCGTGCCATTCGCGCCCGGCCACTTCGGCGACGATCTGCTGCGCCAGCACGTCGAGCGGCGCGACCGGGATGCGCAGCGCGTCGAGCTCATCGCGGCGCACGCAGTCGAGCAGCGCCGCGCATTCGATCAAATCGTCGCGCGAGGTGGGGAACAGGCGGCCCTTGGGCAGGCCGCCGACGTGGTGGCCGGAGCGGCCGACCCGCTGTAAAAACGAGGCGATGCCGCGCGGGGAGCCGATCTGGCAAACCAGGTCGACGTCGCCGATGTCGATGCCCAGCTCCAGCGAGGCGGTGGCGATCAGTACGCGCAGCTCGCCGCGCTTGAGGCGCTGCTCGGCGTCGAGCCGGTATTCCTTGGCCAGGCTGCCGTGGTGCGCGGCCACGTGTTCGGCGCCGAGGCGCTCGCCCAGGTGGCGCGCCATGCGCTCGGCCATGCGGCGGGTGTTGACGAACACCAGCGTGGTGCGGTGCATGACGGTCAATTCGGCCAGCCGGTCATAGACGCGTTCCCACACCTCGTTGGGCATGACCGCCTCCAGCGGCACCGGCGGCAGCTCCAGCCCCAGGTCGCGCGCGCGCACGTGGCCGACGTCGACCACCGCGCAGTCGCGGCCCGCGCCGGCGAGGAAATGCGCCACCGCCGACAACGGCTTTTGCGTGGCCGACAGGCCGATGCGCACCGGCGGGCGTCCGCACAGGGCGTCGAGCCGTTCGAGGCTGAGCGACAGATGGCTGCCGCGCTTGCCGCCGGCGACGGCGTGGATCTCGTCGACGATCACGGTGCGCACGCCGGCCAGCATGGCGCGGCCGCTGTCGGAGCCGAGCAGCACGTACAGCGACTCCGGCGTCGAGACCAGGATGTGCGGCGGGCGGCGGCGCATGGCGTTGCGCTCGGCCTGGGTGGTGTCGCCGGTGCGCACGGCGGCGCGGATGCCGTGCGGCGGCATCCCCATAGCCTCCAGCTCGCGGTCGATGCCCTCCAGGGGCGCCAGCAGGTTGACGCGGATATCGTTCGACAACGCCTTGAGCGGCGACACGTACAGCACCCGTGTCTGGTCCGGCAGGGGCGTGTCGCCGCTCTCGCGCACCAGCGCGTCGATGGCGGCCAGGAAAGCGGTCAGGGTCTTGCCGGAACCGGTCGGCGCGGCGATCAAGGTCGGCGAGCCGCTCTGGATCAGCGGCCACGCGCGCCGCTGCGCCTCCGTGGCGGCGGTGAAGCTGGCACGGAACCACGCCGCCACCGCGGGATGGAAGTCGTGCCAGATATCAATAATTTCACGTGGTTTCATTGACGATGATGACGCAAGGAAAGGTCGGGCGGGAAGCGCCGGTCTTTCATTCTACCCGTCACGGCGGAGCGCGGTGTCGCGGTTGATTGGCGACTATTGTGTCCGAGCGAACATACAGCCCGGTGGCGCCGCAGCATGATGAGAACGTCTCCCACAACGTCTCGAATGGATAGTCATGCCGGCCCTGTTATCGATCATCGCGGCCTCCCCGTCCGCCCCTCCGCCGCCCCCCGCGCCCGGCAGCGACATGCCCGGCGCGCTGCGCCGGTTGCTGCTGCCCGAGCGCGGCGGCGCGGCCACCGCCGGGGAGCTGCTGCGGCGCATCGTGGCGGGTGGGCTGGACCGCCTGCCGCCGCCGGGGGGCGGCGCCACGGCGCAACGCTGGCGCGCGCTGGCGGAGGTGGCGGGCCACGATCTGAGCCTGCTCAAGCTCTATGAAGGCCACACCGACGCCCTCGCCATCCTGGCCGAGCTGGGGGCGCCGGCCGCGCCGGATGCGCTGTGGGGCGTCTGGTGCGCCGAACCGCCCGACGGCAGGGTCGTGGCGCATCGTTCAGAAGGGGGCGCGGTGCGCCTGTCGGGACGCAAGCTTTGGTGTTCGGGCGCCGCGACGCTGGACCACGCGCTGGTCAGTTGCTGGGACGGGGAGGGCATGCCCTGGCTGGCCGCCGTCGCCCTCGGCCAACCCGGCGTGACGGTGACGGCCGAGGGCTGGCACGCCGTCGGCATGGCCGGCAGCGCCAGCGTCGACGTGGTGTTCGACGATGCCGAGGCCCGCCTGGTGGGCGCATCCGGGTCGTATGTGCGGCGTCCGGGATTCTGGCACGGCGGCGCCGGCATCGCCGCCTGCTGGTACGGGGCGGCGCAAGCCATCGCCGATTCCCTGCACGCGGCGGCGCGCACCGCCGCGCTGCGCCGGGCGGCCGATCCGCATCGGCTGGCGCAGCTTGGCCTGGTCGACATCGCGCTGGCCGGCGCGGCGGCGGTGCTGCGCGAATCGGCCGCCGCCATCGACGCCGATCCGGATGCCGACGCCGGCGTGCTGGCGCTGCGCGCGCGCCTGGCCGTCGAGGCGGCGGCCACCCTGGTGCTGCAGCACACCACGCGCGCGCTGGGCGCCACGCCGCTGTGCCGCGATCCGCATTTCGCGCGCCTGGCGGCCGATTTGCCCGTGTTTCTGCGCCAGAGCCATGCCGAACGCGATCTGGCGGCGCTGGGACGCATGTTGTCCGAGTCGGCGGGGTCGCCATGGGCGCTATGACCGGCCCCGACGCCGCCGCGCGCCACATCGAAGGCGAAGGCACGCCCGACGCCAGCTGGCAAGCCTGGGGCGGATTACAGGATCTGCCGCCGGTGTCCGTCGCCACGCTGGTGCCGCCGGGACGCCGCGCCGTCATCGTCGCGCCGCATCCCGACGACGAAGTGCTGGCTTGCGGCGGACTACTACAACTGCTGGCGGCGCAAGGCAGCCCCACGGTGCTGGTGGCGGTCACCGATGGCGCGGCCAGCCATCCGGGTTCGACGACAATGACGCCGGAACAGTTGGCGCGCCTGCGCCCCCGCGAAACCGACGCCGCCTTGCGCGCGCTGGGCCTGGGGCCGGGGCTTGGGGCGTCGCCCGACAAACCCGCGCCGCGGATCGTGCGCGCCCGGCTTCCGGACGGCGCGGTCGCGGCATCGCTGGAACAACTGCAAACGTTGCTGAGGCAAATGCTGCGGCCCGACGACGTGGTCTTCGTCACCTGGCGCCAGGACGGCCATCCGGACCACGAGGCGTGCGGGCTGGCCGCCGCGATGGCCGCCGGCGCCTGTCGCGCGACCCTGGTCGAGATGCCCGTCTGGAGCTGGCACTGGGCCGCGCCGGGCGACGCGCGCCTGCCGTGGCGCCGGGCGCGCCGCCTGGCGCTGGGCGAGGATGTAGTGCGGCGTAAACGCGAGGCGGCCGGCTGCTTCACCAGCCAGCTGCACGACGATCCCTCCACCGGCCAGCCGGCCATCCTGCCGCCGCATGTGCTGGCGCGTTTGCTGCATCCCTACGAAATCTACTTCACATGACGACCTCACTCCCTTCCAACTTCGATCCGCTCGCGCACTTCCAGCAGCTGTACCAGCAGGACGCCGATCCGTGGAAAGTGCGCCAGCGCTGGTACGAGCAGCGCAAGCGCGACATCCTGCTGGCGTCCCTGCCGCGCCAGCGCTATCGCAGCGCATTCGAGCCGGCGTGCGGCAACGGCGAGCTGACGGCGGCGCTGGCCCACCGCGCCGAGCGCCTGCTGGCGAGCGACCTGTCGGCCGAGGCGGTGGTGCTGACCCGCCGGCGCATGCTGCGCGAGGCGCCCAGCGACGCCGCGCGCGTGACGATCCGCCAGCAGCATATCCCGCAGGATTGGCCGGTCGAGGCGGCGTTCGATCTGATCGTCATCAGCGAGATGGCCTACTACGTCGACGAACAGGCCTTGCTGCGGTTGCGCCAGTGCTGCGTCGAGGGCCTGGCCGAAGGCGGCACGCTGGTCATGTGCCACTGGCGCCGGCCGTTCGCCGACCGCCGGCTGAACACGGACAGCATGCACACCGTGTTCGACGCGACGCCAGGGCTGCATCGCCTGGTGCGCCACTGCGAGGAAGACTTCCTGCTCGACGTCTGGTCCGCGAGCGCCGATTCGGTGGCGCAGCAGGAGGGGCTGGCCTGATGATCGGCGTGATCATCCCGGCCCACAACGAGGAGCGCGAACTGGAACAGTGCCTGGCGGCGGTCCGTGTCGCCGCCGGCGATGCGGCGCTGGACGGCGAGGCGGTGCGCGTCGTCGTGGTGCTGGACAGCTGCGGCGACGGCTCGCGCGCCATCGTCGAGCGCCACGCGCTGCAAGGCGCGGACGGCGGCTGCGTCGTCGTCGGCATCGCGGTCGCGTTTCGCAACGTCGGCGCCGCCCGCGCGGCCGGCGCCGAGTGTCTGCTGGCGCTCGGCGCCCGCTGGCTGGCCTTCACCGACGCCGACACGCGCGTCTCGCCGGCGTGGCTGGCGGTGCAACTGGGCCTGGACGTCGACGTCGTCTGCGGCACCATCGCCGTCGACGATTGGTCGCCGCACCTGGACGACGCCGAGGCGTTGCGCCGGCGCTTCCACCTCGGTTACACCGACGCCGACGGCCACCGCCACATCCACGGCGCCAATCTTGGCGTGTCGGCGGCGGCCTATCTGCGCGCCGGCGGCTTCGAGGCGCTGGCGTGCGGCGAGGACGTGGCACTGGTGGCGGCGCTGGAGCGCTGCGGCGCGCGCTTTGCCTGGAGCTCGGCGCCGCGCGTGGTGACCAGCGCCCGCCGCGATCCAAAGGCCAGCGGCGGCTTCGGCGACACCTTGCTGCGCTACGCGGCCAGCGCCCGCGCCGCCCTGCCGGCGGATTTGCCCGTTTTGTTGAGTAGTTCACATAACGCGGTTTGATCGAGGCGTAGCATGAACCGCATGAGAAGATCGCGCCCCCTCACCATTCTTTGCTATTTCCTTGCCGCACTGCTGGTGCTGCTGGTGGCACTCGTCATCCTGGTGCTGACGTTCGACTGGAACCGCGCCCGTCCCTACATCAACGACAAGGTGTCGCAGACCATCGGGCGTGAGTTCGCCATCAAGGGCGACCTGGACGTGCGCTTCCGCCAGGGCGACCCGGCCGAGCAGGGATGGCGCCGCTATGTGCCGCGCCCTGAAATCAGCGCCAGCGATGTGTATGTCGTCAATCCCGCGTGGACCACCACCGGCCCGCGCCTGGCCAGCGTGGGCAATATCGTCGTCGCCATGCATACGCTGCCGCTGCTGCACAAGGAGGTGGTGATCACCAACCTGGAACTGGACAAGCTGGAGGTGGCGGCCCAGCGCCGCGCCGACGGCAGCAACACCTGGACCTTCAAGGACAACGGCCCGTCGGAGTGGGAGGTCGATATCCGGCGCCTGGCGTTCCGCGCGGGCAGCCTGCGCTATCTCGACGACGGCATCAAGCTGGACCTGCGCGCCAAGGCCACCACGATCGATACGAACGACGCCGACGCCAAAAACTACGGCATGCGCTTCGAACTGGGCGGCACGTATCGCGGCGCGCCGGTGACCGGCGGCGGCAAGACCGGCGCCGTGTTGTCGCTGCAGGACGAACACAGCAAATTCCCGGTGCAGGCCAACGCCATGCTGGGCAAGAACAAGATCGCCATCGAGGGGACCTTGACCGATCCGCGCGCGCTGGCGGGCATCGATCTGTCGCTGTCGCTGGCCGGCGCCAGCATGGCGGACCTGTATCCGCTCACCGGCGTGCTGCTGCCGGAGACGCCGGCCTACGCGACCAAGGGCCGCCTGGGCGGCAGGAACGAGGGCGGCGTCTGGAGCTGGACCTACCGCAACTTCACCGGCACCGTCGGCGCCAGCGACCTGCACGGCACTTTGAGCTACAGCCCGCGCAAGCCGCGTCCGCTGCTGACCGGCACCCTGACTTCCAACCAGCTGCGGCTGGCGGACCTGGGGCCGACCATCGGCGCCGAGAGCAACGCCGACAAGGTGGCGCGCGACAAGAAGCCGAACCAGCCGGCGGGCAAGGCGCTGCCGGTCGAACAGTTCAACACCGCCAAGTGGGACGCGCTCGACGCCGACGTCAAATTCACCGGCAAGAAGCTGGTGCGCACGCATGATATCCCGCTGGAGGACATCGAAACCCGTATCCGCATGAAGAACAAGGTGCTGACCCTGACGCCGCTGAACTTCGGCATGGCCGGCGGCAACGTCACCTCCAACATCACCTTGGACGGCGGCAAGAACCCGATCCAGGCGCAGATCAAGATGGCCGCGCGGCACCTGAAGATCCGCCAGCTGTTCCCTAAACTGCAATCGATGCAGGCCAGCGTGGGCGAGGTCAACGGCGACGCCGCGCTGGCCGGCACCGGCAACTCCGTGTCGGCGATGCTGGCGACCGCCAGCGGCGAACTGGGCGCCACCGTCAGCGAGGGCTCGGTCAGCAAGTTCGTGCTGGAGGCGGCCGGCCTGAACATCGCCAACGCCGTCTTCGTCAAACTGTTCGGCGACAAGCAGGTGCAGCTGAACTGCGTGGCCAGCGATTTCGTCGTCGAGAAGGGCCAGGCGCAAACGCGGCGCTTCGTCGTCGACACCGACGAAGCCGTCATCGACGTCACCGGCAGCATCGACCTGGCCAACGAGCGCCTGAACCTCGATGTCAAGCCGAAGACCAAGGGCGTGCGCATCATTTCGCTGCGCACGCCGCTGTACGCCCGGGGCACCTTCGCCAATCCGGACGTGGGCGTGGCCAAGGGGCCGCTGGCGCTCAAGGCCGGCGCGGCCGTGGCGCTGGGCCTCATCAATCCGCTGGCGGCGGTGGTGCCGCTGATCAATCCCGGCAATGTCGAAGCGGTCGATTGCGCCGCCGCGCTCAAGCAAGCGACCCAGGTCCGGCATGGCTCGAAACCCCAGCCCGTGAAGAAATAATCTGCATGATATTTGCGTCATCGCAAGACGCAGCGGCGAAAACTTGAGCTATAGGCGTTAAAGCCGAGGTCGTTTTACTGGTCGGGGTTGTCGCTTGGTATGATAGGGAAAACCAAGGACTTCCAATGCTGCTTTCCGCAAATAAACTTCCACCTGGACTACGCTATGTCGTGGGTGTCGGCTTGTCGGTGTTTGCGTTGATGTTGCAGATCGGCGTCTCCTTCATCGTCGGCAACCGGATTCCCTTTCTGCTGTTCGTGCCGCTGGTCGCGCTGGCGGCGGTGGTGCTGGGCAGCGGTCCGGCCGCGATCGTCCTGCTCGCCGGCTTCCTTTACGGCTGTTCGATTTTCCTCCCGCTGGGCAGCTTGTACGTGGGTTCTTACCGCGACCAGGTCGCGCTGGCGCTGTTCGTGGTGGTCGGCGTTTTTTTCATATATGTCGGGAAAAAGGTGCGCGGGGTGATCAACCGGGCGGTCGACGCCGAGCTGGCGCTGCTCAACGAGAAGCTGACCCGCGAGCGCGCCGACGACGAGCAACTGCGCCAGCTCTATGAGCAGGTGCGCAGCAGCGAGGAGCGCTACCGCAACCTGTTCGATTCGATGGACCAAGGCTTTTCCGTGATCGATGTGATCTTCAACGATGCCGGCCAGGCGGTCGATTACAAGGTGCTGGAGATGAATCCGGCGGGCATCGCGATCTACGGCCTGGGCGATGTCGTCGGCAAAACCATCAAGGAGGTGGTCCCGCATATCGGCTCTTACTGGATCGACACCTATGCGCAAGTGGCGGTGACCGGGCAACCGGTGCGCTTCGAGAATCAGGCGCAGTCGAGCGGGCGCTGGTTCGAAGGCTACGCCAGCCGGGTCGGCGACGCCGACAGCCGCAAGGTGGCGTTGCTGTTCACCGACGTCAGCGTGCGCAAGGAGAACGAGGCGCGCCTGCGCCGGCTGGCGGCCGATTTGTCCGAAGTGGACCGGCGCAAGACCGAGTTCCTGGCGGTGCTCGCGCACGAGTTGCGCAATCCGTTGGCGCCGATCCGCAGCGGCCTCGATATCCTCAAGCTGAGCGGCGCCAACCCGCAGATGGTCGAGCGCATGCGCGACATGATGGACCGGCAGGTCACGCACATGGTGCGGCTGGTCGACGACCTGCTCGATATCGCCCGCATCAACGGCGGCAAGATCGATCTGAAGAAGGAGCGCGTTTCGCTGCAGGGCATCGTCGCGTCGGCGGTGGAGGCCAACGCGCCGATGATCGAGAACGCCCGCCATCGCCTGTATGTCATCATGCCCGACGAGGACATCGAGGTGCTGGTCGACCCGACCCGCATGGTGCAGGTGCTGGGCAACCTGCTCAACAACGCGGCCAAGTACACGCCGCCCGGCGGCCGGATCGATTTGAGCGCGGTGCGGGAGGGCGGGCAGATCGTCATCTCGGTCGAGGACAACGGCGTCGGTATTCCGGAGGCGTCGCAGCCGTTCATTTTCGATATGTTCAACCAGGTCGGCAGGAATATGGATTTGTCGCACGGCGGCCTGGGGATCGGCCTGTCGCTGGTCAAGCGGCTGCTGGAGATGCATGACGGTAGTATCAGCGTCGCCAGCGGCGGCACGCATAGCGGCGGCACCACGTTCACGATTCGTTTGCCGTTGAGCGTGGCGCTGGAAGCGGAGCATCCGGCGGACGATCAACTGGCGGCGCCGCTGCGCACCGATATGTTGAGGATACTGGTGGTGGACGATAACGCCGACGCGGCGCAGACCCTGGCGAGTTTGCTGGAGTTCAAGGGGCACAGCATCCGTGTGGCCAATGACGGCATCGAGGCGCTGGAGGTGGTGGAGGATTGGATACCGGAGGTCGGGTTGATCGATATCGGCATGCCGAATTTGAACGGCTACGAGCTGGCGCAGGCGCTGCGCAAGAATTCCGCGCTCGATGGCATGGCGTTGATCGCGTTGACCGGGTGGGGCGCGGAGAACGACCGCGCCTTGTCCAAAGAGGCCGGCTTTGTCGAGCATTTGACCAAGCCGGTGGATTTCGATGCGATCGAGGCGGTCCTGGGCAGGTTGGGGCGGGCGCCGTGATTGGCCCTGGGACATGCCGCTGGCGGCGCGTGGCGGATTACGCTGCGCTAATCCGCCCTACGTGTTTCCGAGGCCATTCACGTGTCGTGGCCGTTGGGTTCATTCAATGCCACCGCACGATCCGCCGCCACGGAGACACGTAGGGCGGATTAGGCGGAACGCCGTAATCCGCCATCGGCGAGCCGCCGACAACGCCCGCTTACACCACGCTGTCCCATGGCGCCGACAGGCGCATCGCGCAATTGATCAAGCCCACCATCGAATACGTCTGCGGGAAATTGCCCCACATTTCGCCGGTGACCGGGTGCGTGTCCTCCGACAGCAGCCCCAGATGATTCCTGGCCTTCAACATGGTCTCGAAGATCTCGCGCGCCTCGTCCTTGCGGCCGATCCGCGCCAGCGCGTCGATGCGCCAGAAGGTGCAGATGTTGAACGCCGTCTCCGGCTTGCCGAAATCGTCCGGCGCCTCGTAGCGGCGCATGTACGGACCGTCGCACAGCGACTTCTCCAGCGCCTCCACGGTCTTGACGAAGCGCGGGTCCTTCGGATCGATGAAGTTCACCTCGGCCATCAGCAGCACGCTGGCGTCCAGATCCTCGCCGCCCAGGCTCTCGCAGAACGCCTGGCGCTTCTCGCTCCACGAGTCGCGCAGCAGCGGTTCGCGGATCTGATCGGCGCGCGCCTGCCAGTGCGCGGCGCGCTCCGGCAACTCCAGCACATTGGCGATCTTGGCCAGCCGGTCGCATGCCGCCCAACTCATCAGCATCGACGAGGTGTGTACCCGGGCGCGCGTGCGCAATTCCCACATGCCGGCGTCCGGCTGGTCGTGGACCCGGAAGGCTTGCTCGCCGACCGCCTCCAGATGCGCGAACTCGGCCACGCCGGCGCGGTTCAGCAAACGGTGGTCGAGGAAGGCCTGCGCCGCCCCCAGCACCACGTTGCCGTACACATCGTGCTGGAAGTGTTCCTGCGCCTGGTTGCCGACCCGCACCGGCTGGTGCCCGCGATAGCCCGGTAAATGATCCACCGTCGACTCGGGCAGGAATTCCTCCAGCCCGATGCCGTACAGCGGCTGGATATGCCCGCCCTTGGAGCTGGCGACGATGTTGCTCAGCCAGCGCAGATACTCCTCCATCGTGCCGACCTCGGAAATGCTGTTGAGCGCGCGCACCACGAAGAAGGCATCGCGCAGCCAGCAGAAGCGGTAGTCCCAGTTGCGCGCGCTGCCGGGCGCTTCCGGAATGCTGGTGGTCATGGCGGCGATGATGGCGCCGGTGTCCTCGTACAGCGACATTTTCAAGGTGATGGCCGCGCGGATCACCACGTCCTGCCACTCGTACGGCAGCGCCAGGCGGCGGCTCCAGTTGCGCCAGTAGTTGATGGTTTCCTTCTCGAAACGGCGGCACACGTCCTCGATGCCGTCGTTCAGGGTTTCGTCCGGCCCCAGCATGAAGTTCAGCGAGCTGTTGGCCAGGAACCAGGTCTCCGACAGCAGGTGGCTGAGCGAGGCGTCGGTGTTCAGGCGCAAGGTCTGGTCCGAGCCGACATAGCGGATGTGGTGGCTGCCGCGCGTGATCTCGGGCGCCTCGCGGCCCCAGTCGAAGCGCGGACGCAGCCGCACGCGGATGCGCACCGCGCTGTTGAGGATGCGGATGCGGCGGATCAGCATCAGCGGCCGGAACATGCGGTCGCGGCTGGTGAAGCGCGGCGCGAAGTCGGTGATCTCGATGCCGTGGTTGTCGGCGTCCATCAGGCGGGTGCGCAGCACGGCGGTGTTGGGATCGTAGAACTGCTCGGTCTTGACGCAATTTTCCAGCTCGATGCTCCAGACGCTGCCGTTCTCGGAATTGTCCAGCAGGGCGTTGAACACCGGGTCGCCGTCGAAGCGCGGCAGGCAGCACCAGACGATGTTGCCGCTGCGGTCGACCAGCGCGTTGTACGAGCAGTTGCCGATGACGCCGCAGTTCAGCGACGCCTCTGGTGTCACCGGTTTGCCGGGCGCGGCCTCGTTGGGGTTGGTGTGTGCGGCGGAATTGGTATCGGTTGCTGTGCTGGTCATTGTTTGTCTCCATGAGGCAGGGTGGTGGCCGCTTGCACCAGCTGCGCGCGCAATTCCTGCGGCGAGGCGAGGCGGCGCAGCGCGGCGCTCGGACCGGGGCCGATCTTCACGCCCATGCCGCCCGTTTGCTGGGCGTAGGCGATGCCGGCTTCGTCGGTGGTGTCGTCGCCGGCAAACACCGGCTTGTGACCCTTGAAGGGCGCTTCCTGCATGAACGCGGCCAGGGCGCTGCCCTTGGTGCTCGATCCGGGCTTGAGCTCCAGCACCATTTTTCCATGTAACAGTACCATGCCGGGGCTGGCGTCGAGCGCTTCTTGCATGACCTGCTCGCACAGTTCCTTCAGCCCCGGCGCCAGGCGGTAGTGCAGGGCCAGCGCGCCGCGTTTTTCCTCCAGCAACAGGTCGGGATATTGCGCCACCAGCGGTTGCAGGCGCGAGCGGGCATGGTCGAGCGGCAGCACCGTGATGTAGTGCAGCTCGCCGTCGGCCGCGCGCCGTTCGGCGCCGTGCACGCCGGCCGCCGGCAGCTTGAGCGGCGCCAGCATGGCGTCGATCTGCTCGATCGGGCGGCCGCTGACGATGGCCAGGCGTCCGCCCAGCTTGTCACGCAAAGTGGCCAGCGCTTCCACCAGGCCCGGCACGACCACCACCGTGTCCGGTGTTTCTGCCAGGTCGACCAGGGTGCCGTCGAAGTCCAGGAACAGGCTGCAATCGGGCCAGTCGGTCAGCAGGAAAGCTTGGTTGTCGGCGGACGCGCCGGTGTTCGTCGTGTCCGCCGGGTTGGTTTCGAGTGTCATCATCTTTGTCTTTATACCTGCTAGGTTAACTGACCCGGCGCAGGTTGCCGCGGCTGTGGGAACGGATCTTCTGCATCACTTTTTCACGCTTGCGCAGACGGGCGGCGTCGAGCAACATGTGGCCGGCCCAACGGTAGACGTTGAAGCGGCGCACGCGGTCGCGCATGCTGCGCATCCGTTCGCGCTGCTCGACCGGCGGCATCGTCAGGCCGCGGTACAGCGCCTCGGCGCCCTGCTCGATGTGGTACGGGTTGATGATCAAGGCCTCGTGCAGTTCGCGGGCGGCGCCGGTGAACTGGCTCAGCACCAGCGCGCCGCGCTCGTCGTCGCGCGCGGCGATGAATTCCTTGGCCACCAGGTTCATGCCGTCGTGCAGGCTGGTCACCATGCAGACCTCGCTGGCGCGGAAGTAGCGTTGCAGTTCCGATTGCTCGTGGTGCTCTATCTTCAGGATGATCGGCAGGTAGCCGTCGCTGCCGAAGCGGTCGTTGACCCGCGCGGCCAGCTTGCGCACGCGCTGTTCGAAGTTCATGTACTCCTCCAGGTCCGAACGGCTGGGCGCGGCGATCTGCACGAAGCTGAACTTGCCGACCATGCCCGGATGGCGCTCCAGCATGCTCTCGACCGCCTGGAAGCGCTCCAGGATGCCCTTGGTGTAGTCGAGGCGGTCGACGCCGAAGGCCAGCAGGTGGTCTTCCGGCACGCCCAGGATCTGGCGGATCTCGGTGCGGCACTGTTCCACTGGCTGCGTGTCCGGATAGTCGGGCCAGGCGATCGAGATCGGATAGTCCTCGACCTGGGTCAGCTCGTTGCCGTACGAAATGGTCGACGCCTCCGGCTCGATACGGGTTTCCAGGTAACGGTCGACGGTGTCGAGGAAGTTCTTGCGGTGGAACGGCGTGTGGAAGCCCAGGATCGTGCTGCCCAACATGCCTTCCAGAATTTCCTCGCGCCACGGGCAAATACCGAACGATTCCGAGTTAGGCCATGGGATATGCCAGAACGTGATAATGGTCGCTTTCGGCAGCGCCTCGCGCACCATGCGCGGCAGCAGGGCGAAGTGGTAATCCTGCACCAGCACCACCGGGTTGTCGGTGCGCGCTTCCTTGATGACGGCATCGGCGAAGCGGCGGTTGACCTTGACATACTCGTCCCAGTCGGACGAGCGGAACACGGGGCGCACGTGGGCGATATGGCACAGCGGCCACAGGCCTTCGTTGGCGAAGCCGTAGTAGTAGCCTTTTTCCTCTTCTTCCGTCAGCCACACGCGGCGCAAGGTGTAGCTCGGATTTTTCGGCGGCACCGGCACGTGGTCGTTGCGGTCGACCGTCTCGCGGTCGGCGCTGCCGGCGCCATGGGCGATCCAGGTACCGGAGCAGGCGCGCATCACCGCCTCGACGGCGGTCACCAGGCCGCTGGCCGGACGGCGCACGCGGATCGTGCCATCCTTGTTTTTCTCGTGGATGTAGGGCTCGCGGTTGGACACCACCAGCACCTGGTCGCCGGCCAGATCCTGTTGCAGCAGGGCCTTGAGTTTTTCCGGCGCCCATTCGGCGCTATTGTTGCTGCTGCTGCTCTGGCGTTCCTCGTGGTATTCCTCCAGCAGGCTGCGCAGCTCGCCGATCAGCGGCTCCATCTCCGGTGGCGGCGGTGGCGGCGTCGCGCCGGGCGCGGTCGATTTGTCGTCGCGCGGCAGCAGCTGGCCGCGCAGCACGTCGTTCAGGCTGGCCAGCCAGCCGCGCCAGCTGAGGTGCGACACCAGCAGGGTCAGGAAGGCGATCGCCACGCCCAGCAGTGCGAAGAAAATCAGCACGTACTTGGTGGTTTCGGCGCTGCGGCGCTCGATGAAGCTCATGTCGTGCACCAGGATCAGACGGCCCAGGCCGGTGCCGTTGTCTTCGATCGCGGTGTCGGCCACGTGTACCGGGCCGCGTGGCAATTGCACCAGCGATTTTTGCTTGCTGCCGTCGGTCGGCTTTTCCCAGCAGCCCAACGATTGCGGGTAGGTGGAGGTTTTGTACAGCAGCTTGCCCGAAGGATCGCAGAAGCCCAGCGCGAACAGGCGCTCGTCTTCGATGGCGCCGTCGAACAGCTTCTTGATGTGCGCCTTGTCGTTGAGCAGCACATCCTCGCGCAGCGGCACCTGCAAGGTGGCGGCAAGAAGTTGCGAGCGGTTATCCAGATCGCGCACCGACCAGCGCAGGGTCAGGTTGTCCATCAGCGGGACGACGATGTAGGCGAACAGTCCCAGCAGGATCGCCAGGGGGAGCATGAAACGTAATGATAGTTTTACAGAGCGTGAAAGCATTGGAGGAGTCCTCAGGTGTGATTGCAGGATAGAAAAACAACCGCTGCATCAATTTTTCGGGATGCGTGGCAATCGACCTCAGCTCCTCTATTGTTTCATTCATAGCGGAAAAACCTTTGTTCGCTAGCGCACGCATGCGGGCAAATGGCGCGCCGCAACATTGCAGAGTCCCCTAGAATCAGGCCCATGGAACTAGACTATTTCTCCGATATGCAAGAGGGTCCGTGGCGTGCCGCCGCAGTGGTGGGCGTCAGCGCCGTGATTTTTGTTGCCGTGGCTCTACTGTTGCATCGGGCGGGCATTATGCTGCTGCGCCGCATAGCGCGCAACCGCCCTTACACCACCAACGCCATCAAGTACGGCTACCGTCCGAGCCAGCTGTGCATGGCGTTGTTCGCGCTGCGCCTGGTGTTGACGGGCGCGCCGGAAAACATGCCGTTGCTGCTGCCGATCTCGCGGATCAACAGCGTGCTGCTGATCATTTGTCTGACCTGGCTGGCGATCGCCTGCGTCAATTCCATCAAGCGCACCATCACCGACGTCAATCCGGTCGACGCCGCCGACAACCTGCGCGCGCGCCGGTTGCTGACGCAGACGGCCGTGCTCACCCGCAGCGCCAACTTCATCATCGGGCTGGTGGGGCTGGGGTTTGTCTTGCTGACATTGCCGGGTGCGCGGCAGTTCGGCGCCAGTCTGCTGGCCTCGGCCGGCGTGGCGGGCCTGGTGGCCGGTATCGCGGCGCGGCCGGTGCTGGGCAACTTTATCGCGGGCCTGCAGATCGCCTTCTCGCAGCCGATCCGCCTGGACGACGTGCTGATCGTCAAAGGCGAATGGGGCAGGGTCGAGCGCATCACCGGCACCTATGTCGTGGTGCGGATCTGGGACGAGCGGCGCTTGATCGTGCCGCTGCAATGGTTTATTGAAAATCCGTTCGAGAACTGGACGCATACCTCGTCGTCGATACTCGGCACGGTGTTTTTGTGGCTGGACTTCAGCGTGCCGGTGCCGGCGATACGGGCCGAGTTCGAGCGCATCACGCACGCGTCGTCGCGCTGGGACAAGCGGGTGTGCGTGCTGCACGTGACGGACGCCGACGACCGCGGCATGCAGCTGCGGCTGCTGATCAGCGCGCAGGATTCCGGCACCGCCTTCGACCTGCGTTGCGAAATCCGCGAAGCGATCATCGCCTTCGTGGCGGCCAACTATCCCGATTCGCTGCCGCGCCTGCGTCCGGTGCTCGACGCGCCCGGTCCGCAAGAGGAAAGCCTGGGCAAGCGCGCCACGCACGTCGCCGACAGCCCGGCGCCGTAATCAGGATACGACCCTCTAAAAATCTTCTACATCACGTAGGGCGGATTAGCGAAGCGTAATCGGCCATGCAGGCTCCGTCGGCGGCGCAGGCATGGCCGATTACGGCGTTCCGCCTAATCCGCCCTACGTAAATTCGAGCGAAGCGTAATCCGCCATGCAAGCGCCGCTAGCGCCTAATTCGGTACCGTCGCCGACTGCGGATAATCCCGCTCCCGGTACATCAACCTGCACTGCGCCGCCCGTAACCCCCTGCGCGCTTCGACACCGGCCGGCGCGATATCCAGATACGCCGCCGCCTCCCACGATTTTTGCCCCACCGCCGGCCAGCGCGGCAATCCCGCGCCATTCGGATCGCCGTTGCGGATGAAGTTGGCCCAGTACCGCTGAACCGGTGGCCACTCACCCGGCAGCGCCTTGGCCGGCGTCGCGCGATAGACGTAATCCATTTCCGACGTGTGCTCCGGCGGCTTGCCCGAGCCCGGCGCGCCCAGCCCAAACTCATACCGCCACACGCGCGCCGGATCGGCCATGTGTTGCGACATCCAGCTGGCCGGGCAACGGAACCACATATCGGTGATCAATTGCGTCGGCACGCTGCCCAGCACGGCGTCGTCACGGTACAGCGCGCTTCCCGCCTGCGCCTGTTTCCCAAACGCCGCCGCGAGCAACGCCGGCACCGTCTCCGGTTTGCGATCCGAGCCCAGCTCCTGGCTGTTGCTGCCGATGATGACGCGAATATCCTTGCCCGCGCCCTTGGCGTACGCCTCGGCGTAGGGCAGCGGCGCCACGTGGCCGTCGATGATTTGCTGTTCCCAGATAAAACTCGGATCGACGCCGTCCGGTGTCGGCAGATTGGCGGCGGCCGCGTCGACGGTCGCCGCCGGCAGTTGTCTCAGCCTGGCCAGGCCTTCGGCGCCGCGCGGCAGTTTCAGGCGGTCCAGCAGCACGTTGCCGATCGCCTCGTTTTGCTGCGTGGTGCGGGGGGCGCCGGGCGCCGGCGCCTGCAGGATCGCTTTGTTGAATAGCCCTTGCGACAGCGGCGACATGGTCAGCAGCAGCGCATCGAACGCTCCGGCCGAGTTGCCGGTGATGGTGACATTGCCGGCGTCGCCGCCGAAGGTGGCGATATTCGCCTGTATCCATTTCAGCGCGGCGAGCTGGTCGAGCAGCGCGTAGTTGCCCGATGCGCGGTGGGGGCTTTCTTCGCGCAGCGCGTCGAGGCCGAGGAAGCCCCATGCGCCCAGCCGGTATTGCACCTTGACCAGGACGATGCCCTCGAGGTGCAGCGCGTCCTCGGCCATGTCGCCGGCGCCGGCGTAGGCGTTGGAGCCGCCGTGCAGGTAGACCAGCACCGGCAGCCGAGCCTTGCTTTTCGTGGCGGTGGCGGCCGCCGGCGTGCGGATCGACACCGTCAGGCAATCCTCGCGCATCGTGGCCAGGAAGCCCTTGTTCCAGCCGGTATCGCCCTGGGCGCAGGCCGGCGCGATTTTGGTGGCGTCGAGCACGCCGGACCAGGCGGCGCGCGGCGCGGGCGGCTTCCAGCGCAGCTCGCCGGTCGGCGCGGCGGCGTAAGGGATGCCGTAATAGATGCTGCTGCCGTCGGCCATGGGCTGGCCGGCGACTTTGCCGCCGGCTACTTCCACTTGCCGCGCGTTGGCGGACGCGCAGCCGATTGCCGTGATCAGCACGGCGCTTAATAATGTTTTCATGGCGGGAGTCTGCCGTGGATGCATCGGTGATGCAATTCTGATAATCACCAAGCGGGGCAACGATATTGATTGCGATGACCGAGGCAACGTGGTTAAGGTTTGGCTGCGGCGGGAGGTATGGCCGGTGGCTGGGCGTAAATGACGATGGGGGCGGGGCTCTTCATTGAATTGCTCATCATGAAAAACAATCCGCCAAAACCGACGAAAAGTCCGGTGGCGGTGGCGATCATCCAGCGAAGAATATCAGCGCTGGACTTTTGCATATCGGCGCGGATATCGGCGATGTCCGCTTTGGTTGCGGTTTGCTCCAGGCGCAATTCGATCTTCGCGAGCCGTTGCCTCGTTTCGGTGGCAAATTCTTCGAGTTTGATCAGGCGCGCTTCCATACCCCATCATAGTCAGGGGCGCTAGCCCGGTCAAATATCCCACCGGTATCTGACGCTACTTGGATTTCGGTTTGCGGGCGATGATTTCGTTGATCAGCTTGCGTTCCTTGTCGGTCGCCTTGCGCAGCAAGGTCTCGTGCTTTTCGCCCAGCGCGATCGACTCGGTGATTTCAGGGGTGATCGCCGATGACTTGGCGATGCGTTGCGTAATCCACGCCGTGAGCAGGCACATCACCAAGGTGCAGGCGATGTAAAAAGCGATCCACAAGCCCGTTTGTCCACGGCTGCGGTTGATCGCCTGGACGACCTGTTCGGCCTCCTTGGTCACCGCCGCCATCTTGCCCATCATGTCGGCCACCGCGATGCTGGCCGATTCGGCCGCCACCCGTCCCGCCTCCTTGGCGGTGGCGTCGACGATGGCGGCGGCCTTGGCCTCGATCCTGGCCGCCTCGGCGATGCGCGCGTCGATCTGGTTCAGGCTGATATTCGCCATGCGCACCAGTTTGTCGCAGCCGGCGATCTGCTTGGAGAAATTCAGCAGGTCGTTGTGAAAGCGGTCGGCGTTGAAAAAATCGCCTTGGGGGTGCGATGTCTGGTCGTTGTCGTTCATCGGGTATCCGCGTTATCCAATAAAAAAGGGCATGATCAAATCATGCCCCATGATACCGGTAGAGCGGAAGAGTTAGCTACCGACCGTCAACGTCAGCGTGGTGGCGCTGTACACCGGCGTGACGTTGGGGAAGCCTTCCACCGCGATACTGGTGAAGCGGCCCTTGAGGCTGCCCGCGCTCAGCACGATGATGCTCTCGCCCGCCTTCGGCTTGTAGCTGCCCGGGAATTTAACGCGCAAGGTGCCGCCGGCGATGGTGGCGGTGCCGGCCACCGTCATAGTGCCCTTGGCGCCGCCCAGCGCGTTCAGCTCCAGCGTGGTGGCGCCGGCCAGCTGCGTGTACGCGCGCGCCAGTTTCAGCTGGGAAGCGGTGTTGGCGACCAGGGTGCCGCCGCTGACGTAGACGTCGCCGTTGCCGAACGCCGTCGACGACACGCCTTCGAGCGCGCCGGCGGTCAGTTCGGTGCCGCCGGTCCAGGTGTTGTTACCGGCCAGTTTCAGCGCGCCGCTGCCCTGCTTGACCAGCTTGCCGCTGCCGCCGATGTCGTTGCGCCAGCGGTCGGCCGCGTTGAAGCCGCCCTTGGACGCGTCCATCACCAGCACGACGTTGCCGGCGAAGGCGCCGTAGCCGTCGGCCGCCGCGAACAGGTTGAGTCGGCCCCAGCCTTCAGGATCGTCCATCACCGGATAGCCGGAGGCCACGGCCGTGGTTTTCAGCACCACGCGGCGCTGGGCGTCGCTCAGGTAGGGCAAGCGGGTTTCCAGCAGCACTTCGGCGCCCTTCGGCACCGAGGCCGGCGCGTTGGTCGGCGCGATCGGCGCGAAGCCGTAGGTCATGCGGCGCAGGTAATTGGCCTTGTTGGTGGCGTAGTCCGAGAAGCGGTCGCTGCCCGATTGGGCGAACGCGGTGAAGGTCGTCGGCGTGGTCGAGGTCGCGGCCATCAAGGCGCTGTGCGCCTGCGCGTAGCCGGCCGTCTTCTTGGCGGCATTGGCCGGGTCGACCATGGCGGCGGCGACCACCGCCTGGGCGTGGATACGGCCGCTCAGCACGTCGAGCGGCGAATGCATGCCGGCCAGGATGCGCGACTCGCCCAGTTCCAGCCCGCGGCTGATGATTTCCTGATAGCGCTCCGGCACCGCGTAGGCCATCGCCAGCGCGTTGCGCACCGATTCGGCCGAGTGGCCGCTGGTGAAGCCGCCGTCGGTGGTCGGGGTCGAGCTCTTGGCCGGGACCAGTGCCGGCAGCACCTGCACCGCGCTGCTCCAGCGGTAGGGGCGGGCATATTTATAGAAGCGTTTGGCCGGCTCGGTCGAACCGTTGGCGCCGACCATGTTGACCAGATCGACGACGGCGCCGAAGGTCGGATTGGCGCTGCCGCCGACGCCGTTGTTGTTGCCGCCATCGTTGTACAGCACGGTGGTGGCGTCGGCCGCGATCGAGGTGATGGTGGTGGTCTGCTGGGCGGCGGTGCGCCAGGCGTTGGTCAGCGGGCCCATGCCGTCGCTGACGCTATAGCCCTTGTTGCGGCGGTCGTCCAGATACGCGGCCAGCGCCTGTTCCGGCGTGCGGTTGGCGGTGGCCTTGACGACGTAGTCGATATTGGCGTTGTGGACGGCCTGGTTCAGGATGGTGCCGCCGTTGGTGCCGTCGTTCGGCACGCCGGTCCAGGCGGACGCCGTCACGGCCGGGAAGTTGCCCACGGCCGGCGCGGTCACGCCGGCGTCGACGATTTCGGTCAGCGGTTTCCAGATCTGCAGCATGCCTGCGAGCACGCGCACGCCGGCGTTGGTGTCCAGGGTCGCGTAGCGGGCGTCGCCGCGCTGGTTGGTGGCGGCGGTATCGACGAAGGCGGCGACGGTCGGCACCGGGGCCACGTCGGCCGCGCCCTGGTCGGCCGGCGCCGCCGGAACGGCCACGACCTGATCGTCATTGCTGGAACCGCCGCAGGCGCTCAGGGCGACGGCGATGCTGATGGCGAGGATAAGGGGGCGCGACGGAACGAGAAGCATGTGAGGGTCCAATGGTCGATGTAAAAAGGCCATAGAGTAATGACGTCATATGACATGGCGATTACCACCACCGCCTGGAACCGCTTCCAAGCAAAATAAACCCCGGGGTCAGGTCCGACATTCGGACAAAGGACGAAAATTGGGAACTTTTGAGCGGGGCGAAAGTTCCCAAATGTCCGAATGTCGGACCTGACCCCCGGGGTTGTGTTATCACTTTTGGGGAGTATTGTTGGGAGGATATATCTGTCTATAGTGTGGCTTTATCCTTTATCTGTTAAGGAGCCGCACATGGTTAAGTTGGAAATCAATGGCAAGAGCCGGGAATTCGATGTCGCGGGCGATATGCCGCTTTTGTGGGTGCTGCGCGACGAGGCGCATATGATGGGCACCAAATTCGGCTGCGGCATGGCGCTGTGCGGCGCCTGCACCGTGCACGTCGACGGCGAGGCCACGCGCTCGTGCGTGCTGCCCGTGTCGGCGGTCGCGGGCAAGAAGATCACCACCATCGAGGGCGTGTCCGCCACGCCGGCCGGCAAGGCCGCGCAGCAGGCGTGGATCGCCGCCGAGGTGGTCCAGTGCGGCTACTGTCAATCGGGCCAGATCATGTCCGCCGCCGCGCTGCTGGCCAGGAACAAGCAGCCGACCGACGCCGATATCGACGATGCCATGTCCGGGAATATCTGCCGCTGTGGCACCTATACCCGCATCCGCGCGGCGATCAAGGATGCCGCCAAGTCGCCACTGCTGAAGGGGGCCTGAGATGAACGCTCCCTTCAACCCCGGGTCCATCGGACAATCGCGCCGCGGCTTCCTGAAAATCGCTGCGGCCGCAGGCGGTGGCCTGATGGTCGGCTTCTGGTCGCTGCCGGGTGAGGCGTTCGCCGCCACCTCCGCCGCCAAGGCATCCGTTGCGCCGGCCGACCTGAACGCCTTCATCGCCATCGGCGCCGACGATACCATCACCCTCACCATGCCCAAGGTGGAGATGGGGCAGGGTACTTATACTTCCATTCCGATGCTGATCGCCGAGGAGCTGGAAGTCGATATGGACAAGATCGCACTGCGCCACGCGCCGCCCGATGCGAAAGTCTATGGCGCGCCGTTCGGCGACCAGTTCACCGGCGGTTCGACCTCCATCCGCCTGATGTGGGAGCCGATGCGCCAGACCGGCGCGGCCGCGCGTATGGTGCTGATCCAGGCCGCAGCCGACCAGTGGAAGGTGGCGCCGGACAGCTGCCATGCCGAACACGGTGAAGTGGTGCACGCGGCCAGCGGCCGCCGCATCAAGTATGGCCAGTTGGCGCAAGCGGCCGCCAGGCTGCCGGTGCCGGAGAAGATCGCGCTGAAAGATCCGAAAGACTTCAAATTGATCGGCAAACCGCTCAAGCGCCTCGACGCCAAGGGCAAGACCGACGGCACCGCGTTGTTCGGCATCGATACCGTGGTGCCGGGCATGAAGGTGGCCGTGGTGGCGGCCAGCCCGGTCGTCGGCGGCAAGCTCAAATCCGTCAAGGACGCCAAGGCGCGCAAGCTGCGCGGCGTGCGTGGCGTCATCAAGCTTGAGAACGCGGTGGCCGTGGTGGCCGATAATTATTGGTACGCCAAGCAGGGACTGGCGGCGCTGGAAATCACCTGGGGCGATGGCCGGTACGCGAAGCTGTCGACCGACGATGTCCGCGCCATCATGCTCGACGCGCTGAAAAAGCCCGGCAAGGTGGCGCGCAACGACGGCGACGCGCTCAAGGCCATCGCCGCCGACGCCAATCACGTCGAGGCGGTCTACATCAATCCGATGCTGGCCCACGCGACCATGGAACCGATGAACTGCACCGTCCATTACGACGCCAAGGCCGGCAGCGCCGAGATCTGGGTCGGCACGCAGGTGCCCGCCCGCGCGCGCGACGACGCCGCCAAGGTGCTGGGACTGGCGCCGGAAAAGGTCACGCTGCACAACCACTTGGTCGGCGGCGGTTTCGGACGCCGCCTGTACACCGATTACGTGGTGCAGGCGGCCGCGCTGGCCAAACAGGTCAAGGGGCCGCTGAAGGTGGTGTGGAGCCGCGAGGAGGATATCCAGCACGATCTGGTGCGCGGCCTGTACGCGCATTCGGTGTCGGCCTCGCTCGACGCCAAGGGCATGCCGGTGGCGTTCTCGCACAAGATCGCGGGGCCGTCGAATCTGGCCACGTTCGCGCCGTCCTTCCTGCAAAATGGCCTGGACACCGACAACGTCGAGGGTTCGGACACCTTCTCCTACGATATTCCGAACATGCGCGTCGAGTACACCCGCGAGGACGGACCTGTGCCGAGCGGCTTCTGGCGCGGCGTCGGCCCGACCCGCAACATGGCGGTGCTGGAGGGCTTCATCGACGAGCTGGCGGAAAGGACCGGCCGGGACCCGCTGGCCTACCGTCTGGCGATGCTGGACAAGCAGCCGCGCGCGGCCCACGTACTGAAAGTGGCCGCGCAGCGCGCCGGCTGGGGCGGAAAGCTGCCGGCACGGTCCGGCCGGGGCATCGCGCTGATGCGGGCTTGGGGCACCTATCTGGCGCAGGTGGTCGACGTCAGCGTCAACGACGACGGCGAGGTGGCGGTCAAGCGCGTGGTTTGCGTGGTCGATTGCGGCCACGTCGTCAATCCGGACACAGTGGTGGCGCAGATCCAGAGCGGCATCAACTACGGCCTGACGGCGGGGCTGTTCGGCGCCATCACTTTCAAGGACGGGCGCGTCGAGCAGAGTAACTTCCACGATTACCGCATCCTGCGCCTGAGCGAGGCTCCGGTGATCGAGGTGGAGATCGTCCGGAGCACGGAGGCGCCGGGTGGCATCGGCGAGCCGGGAACGGCGGGCGTGGGCGCGGCGCTGGCCAACGCGGTGTTCGCGGCCACCGGCAAGCGGGTACGCGAGATGCCGTTGCGTCCGGAGCAGCTAAAAAAGGCTTGATGGACCACGGCCGGCGGCGGGCTGCTACAATAGTCCGGTGAAAAAGCTATTGCTCATCCTGCTGCTGACCATACTGCCGATCCAGTACGCCTGGTCGATGGCGGCCGTCTATTGCCAGCACGAGCCGGCCAAGGTGAGCCACTTCGGCCACCACGGCCATGAGCACCAGGCCCAGTCCGACGAAGATCCGGATCACGGCAAACCTGTCAAAGTCCATAGCGACTGCGAAGTCTGCCACCACGCGGTGCAGGCTTCCGTGCTGGAGGACAGCGGCGTGGCCGCCCAGCCGCTGACGCAATCGCATGCGGAGCCGCCGCTCGCGAATTATCATTCTTATATCTCCGATGGGCCCCAGCGACCCAATTGGCTGCTCGTCGTCTAGCGCGACGAGACTCCCCTCCCAATATTTCTGTCGGAAGACGGTGACGTCTCGTCGAATTCTTTTCCATTTATTCGGAGAATTCGATGTTCAAGTATGTTTTGTCGCTATATATAGCGGCATGGCCGGCGTTCGCGCTGGCCGGTGCACCCATGTCCGCGTCCGAACCGACCGGGCCACTGACCCTGGAGGCGGCGCTGGCGCTGGCCGCCGACGCCAACGCCGACCTGTCGGCCGCGCGCCACGAGCTGCTGGCCGTGGACGGCGCGGTCCAACAGGCCGGTTTGCTGCCCAATCCCTCGCTGTCGGTCGAACGGGTCGATACCCGTCGTGACACGCGTGAAACCACCTTTTTACTAAGCCAACCGCTGGAGCTGGGCGGCAAACGGCAGGCGCGCATGCAGGCCGCCCAGCGCGAACGCGATAGCGCGTCGGCGCAGCTGGGCGCGCGCAAGTCCGACATCCGCGCCGACGTCATCGACGGCTGGTTCGCCGTGCTGGCCGCGCAGGAGCAATTGCGGCTGGCGCAGGAGGCGTCCGAACTGGCGCAGCGCGCGGCCGCCGCCACCGGACGGCGCGTCGTCGCCGGCAAGGTGTCGCCGGTGGAGGAGACGCGCGCGCGGGTCGCCGCGTCGACCGTACAACTGGATCTGCTGCGCGCGCGCAGCACCCTGGCGATCGCGCGCAAGCGGCTGGCGGCGATGTGGGGCAATCCGGCGCCGCGCTTCGAGAAGGCCGACGGCGATCTCGATATGCTGCCGTCGCTGCCGGATCAGGCCTTGCTGCATCACCGGCTGGCGCAGGCGCCGGGGATGGCGCTGGCGCGCACGGAGCTGGACAAGCGCCAGGCGCTGGCCAAGGTCGAGCTGACCCGCCGCGTGCCCGACGTTACGCTCAACGTCGGCAGCAAGCGCTCGGAGGAACTGGGACGCTCGCAGGCGGTGTTCGGCATCTCGGTGCCGCTGCCTTTCTTCGACCGCAATCAGGGCAATGTGCTGGAGACGGCGCGCCGCGTCGACAAGGCGCGCGACGAGTTGAGCTCCACCGCGCTGCGGCTGGACGCCGAACTGGCGCAGGCGCGCGAGGATTTCGACGTCGCCCGCCAACAGGCGCTGGCGCTGCGCAGCGAAATCGTGCCCGGCGCGCAAAGCGCCTACGAGGCGGCCAGCACCGGCTTCGATTACGGCAAGTTCGGCTTCCTCGACGTGCTCGACGCCCAGCGCACGCTGCTGCAGGCGAAATCCCAATACCTGAACGCCCTGGCGGAGGCGCATCGCGCCAAGTCCGCCATCGGCCGCATCCTCGGAGAGGAACAATAAGATGAACAATATGACCAAGAAACAGAAAACCACGATCGCCGTCATGGCGGTCGTCGGCGTATTGCTGGCGGCATGGATGCTGATGCCCAAGCACGCCGAAGAAAGCCATGAAAACCACGATGACCATGGTTCGGAAGCGGTGGCGCCCCGTAAAGACGAGCACGCAGGCGGGGACAAGCCCGAAAAAATCGCGCTCGACGACGCCCAGATCAAGGCGGCCGGCATCGCCGTCGCCGCCGCCGCGCCGGCCAACATCAGCATCGCCATCACCTTGCCCGGCGAAATCCGCTTCAACGAGGACCGCACCGCGCACGTGGTGCCCAAGCTGTCCGGCGTGGTCACTGCCGTGATGGCGGACCTGGGCCAGGTCGTCAAACAGGGGCAGGTGCTGGCGGTGGTCGCCAGCAGCGGCTTGTCCGAGCAGCGCAGCGAGCTGTTGTCGGCGCAGCGCCGGCTGGCGCTGGCCGCCACCACGCTCGATCGCGAACGCCGGCTGTGGCAGGACAAGATCTCCGCCGAGCAGGATTATCTGCAGGCCAGGCAGGCGATGAGCGAAGCGGAGATCGCGGTGCAGAACGCGCGCCAGAAACTGAGCGCCTTCGGCACCGGCGCCGCCTCCGGCTCGGACTTGAACCGGCTGGAATTGCGCGCGCCGTTCGATGGCATCGTCATGGAAAAACACCTGGCGCTCGGTGAAGCGGTCAAGGAGGACGCCAACGTCTTCACCATCTCCGACCTGTCGACCGTGTGGGCGGAAATCGCCGTGCCGCCGAAGGACCTTAACCTGGTGCGTGTGGGCGAGACGGTGACCGTCAAGGCTTCCGCGTTCGATGCCCAGGCCACCGGCAAGATCACCTACGTCGGCTCGCTGCTCGGCGAGCAGACCCGCACCGCCAAGGCCCGCGTGGCGCTGGCCAATCCCGATCGCGCCTGGCGTCCGGGCCTGTTCGTCAACGTCGACGTACTCTCCGGCCAGACCGGCGCCGCCGCCGTCACCGTCGGCACCGAGGCGATCCAGACCTTGGAGGACAAGCCGGTGGTGTTCGTCAAGGTGGCCGGCGGCTTTAGGCCGCAGCCCGTGGTGACGGGCCGCAGCGATGGCAGGGTCACCGAGATCCTGCAAGGCCTGACGGCGGGCATGCAGTACGCCGCCGCCGGCAGTTTCGTCCTCAAGGCGGAACTGGGCAAGGGCAGCGCCGAGCACGCGCACTGAGGCGGGGGACGACATTATGTTCGAACGCATCATACGATTTGCCATCGTCCAGCGCTGGCTGGTCATGCTGGCGGTGGCGGGGATGGCCGGTTTCGGCATCTACAGCTATCAAAAGCTGCCCATCGACGCGGTACCCGACATCACCAATGTGCAGGTGCAGATCAACACGGCCGCGCCGGGCTACTCGCCGCTCGAGACCGAGCAGCGCGTGACGTTCCCGATCGAGACCGTCATGTCCGGCCTGCCGAACCTGGAGCAGACACGCTCGCTGTCGCGCTACGGGCTGTCGCAGATCACCGTCATCTTCAAGGACGGCACCGACATCTTCTTCGCGCGCCAGATGGTCAACGAACGCATACAGGAGGCGAGGGCGCAGCTGCCGGCCGGTATCGCGCCGGCCATGGGGCCGATCTCCACCGGCCTGGGTGAGATTTATCTTTGGACGGTGGAGGCCAAGCCGGGCGCGAAGAAGGCCGACGGCACGCCCTACACGCCGACCGACTTGCGCGAGATCCAGGACTGGATCATCAAGCCGCAGCTGCGCAACGTCGCCGGCGTCACCGAGATCAATTCGATCGGCGGCTACGCCAAGGAATACCAGGTGGCGCCCAATCCGCAGCGGCTGGCGTCCTACGGCCTGACCTTGCAGGACGTAGTGACGGCGCTGGACCGCAACAACGCCAACGCCAGCGCCGGCTACATCGAAAAGCGCGGCGAACAGCTGCTGGTGCGCGCGCCGGGCCAGGTGCAGTCGCTGGAGGATATCCGCAACATCATCCTCAGTAACGTCGACAGCGTGCCGGTGCGGGTACGCGACGTGGCCGAGGTGCAGATCGGCCGCGAACTGCGCACCGGCGCCGCCACCGACAACGGCCGCGAGGTGGTGCTGGGCACAGTCTTCATGCTGATCGGCCAGAATAGCCGCGCCGTCTCGCAGGCGGTCGACAGGAAGATGGTCGACATCAACCGCAGCCTGCCGGCCGGCGTGCAGGCCATCACCGTCTACGACCGCACTGTTTTGGTCGACAAGGCCATCGCCACGGTGAAGAAAAACCTGCTCGAAGGGGCGGTGCTGGTGATCGCGGTGCTGTTCCTGTTCCTCGGGAATATCCGCGCGGCGCTGATCACGGCGATGGTGATACCGCTGTCGATGCTGTTCACCTTCACCGGCATGGTCACCTACAAGGTTAGCGCCAACCTGCTGAGCCTCGGCGCGCTGGACTTCGGCATCATCGTCGACGGCGCGGTGGTCATCGTCGAGAACTGCGTGCGCAGGCTGGCGCACAAGCAGAAACAACTTGGCCGCACGCTAACCCGCGCCGAGCGCTTCGACGAAGTCCACGCGGCGGCCAGGGAGTCGCGCCGCCCGCTGCTGTTCGGCCAATTGATCATCATGGTGGTCTACCTGCCGATCTTCGCGCTGACCGGCGTCGAAGGCCGCATGTTCCATCCGATGGCGTTGACGGTGGTCATCGCGCTGCTCGGCGCGATGCTGTTGTCGATCACCTTCATCCCGGCCGCCGTGGCGCTGTTCATCGGCGACAACGTGGTCGAGAAGGAGCACCGCAAAATCACCGCGTGGTACAGCGGAATCCTGGAACGCGTACTGGCCAACACCCCGGTCGTGCTGGCGTTCGCCGGGATTTCGGTGGTGCTGTCGCTGCTGCTGGCGACGCGCCTGGGCAGCGAGTTCGTGCCGAACCTGAACGAGGGCGACTTCGCCATCCAGGCCTTGCGCATTCCCGGCACCAGTCTGACGCAATCGGTGGAGATGCAAAAGCAGATCGAGCTGACCTTGAAGCAGAAATTCCCCGAGATCGAACGGATATTCGCGCGCACCGGCACGGCGGAAATCGCCTCCGATCCGATGCCGCCGAATATCTCGGACGGCTACATCATGCTCAAGCCGGAAGCCGACTGGCCCAAGCCGCGCAAGTCGCGCGACGAGCTGCTGGCGGCGATCCGGGAGACGGTGGAAAAGCTGCCCGGGAACGCGTTCGAGTTCTCCCAACCTATCCAGCTGCGCTTCAACGAGCTGATATCGGGCGTGCGCAGCGACGTCGCCGTCAAGCTGTTCGGCGACGACACGGCGGTGCTCAACGACACCGCCGCCAAGATCGCCGCCGCGCTGGGCAAGGTGAAAGGCGCGACCGAGGTCAAGATCGAACAGACCACCGGTCTGCCGATGCTGACGGTGGAGATCGACCGCAGCAAGACCGCGCGCTACGGCCTCAATGTGGGCGAGGTGCAGGAGACCATCGCCACCGCCATCGGCGGCAAGGAAGCCGGCACCATGTTCGAGGGAGACCGCCGCTTCGATATCGTGGTGCGGCTGCCGGACGCGCTGCGCGACGACCTCGATGTGATGCGGCGGCTGCCGGTGCCGCTGCCGCGCGGCGTTGGCGGCGGCGGTGGGGCCAACTTCATCCCGCTGGGCGAGGTGGCCAGCTTCAGCGTCGCGCCGGGGCCGAACCAGATCAGCCGCGAGGACGGCAAGCGCCGCGTCGTCATCAGCGCCAATGTGCGCGGGCGCGATATCGGCTCCTTCGTCGCCGAGGCGGAGCAGGCCTTGCAAAGCCAGGTCAAGGTGCCGGCCGGGTACTGGACCGCGTGGGGTGGGCAGTTCGAGCAGCTGCAGTCGGCCACGCGCCGCCTGCAGATCGTCGTGCCGGTGGCGCTGCTGCTGGTGATGGTGCTGCTGCTGGCGATGTTCGGCAACCTGCGCGACGGGCTGCTGGTGTTCAGCGGGATTCCGTTCGCGCTGACCGGCGGCATCGCGGCGCTGGCGCTGCGCGGCATACCGCTGTCGATATCGGCGGCGGTGGGCTTCATCGCGCTGTCCGGGGTGGCGGTGCTCAACGGCCTGGTGCTGATCTCGTACATCCGCTCCCTGCGCGAGCAGGGGCGCACGGTGGAGGAGGCGATACGCGAGGGCGCGCTGGGCCGATTGCGGCCGGTGTTGATGACGGCGTTGGTGGCGTCGCTGGGCTTCATTCCGATGGCGATCGCCACCGGCACCGGCGCCGAGGTCCAGCGTCCGTTGGCGACGGTGGTCATCGGCGGGATCTTGTCGTCGACCGCGCTGACGTTGCTGGTGTTGCCGCTGCTTTACCGGTTGGCGCACCGCGACCGCAAAACGCCAGCGCCGACGCCGGGTTAGACGCTGCCGGCGCGCTCGACGACCAGGATGCGCGCCTGTCCCACCGGACGGGCGCAATGGGCGTCGCCCCCGGCGGCGTGGAAGATGTCGCCGGCGCGCAGGCGCACCACCCGTTCGCGGCCGTCCTCGCGGTAGTGCATCGCCACCTCGCCATCGAGCACGGCGAACACCTCGTCGCCGTCGTTGACGTGCCATTGGTACGGCTGGTCGGTCCAGTGCAGCCGCACGGTGGCGTCCTTCATCGCGGCGATCAGTTGCGCGTCCCAGGCGCGCTCGCCGGTGTAGTCGCTTGCGCGGATGATTTTCACGGTCAGCTCCAGTCGTAGTCCATTTGCCGCGCGGTGGCCAGCGCCAATTCGCGTCCCGCCAGCCGTTCGACCAGATGCAGCGACAGGTCGATGCCGGTGGTGACGCCGCCGGAGGCGACGATGGCGCCATTGCCGGTCCAGCGGCGCTTGCCTTGCACCCGCAATTCGGGGAACGCCGCGCCGGCCGCCGCGTTGTCCGCTGTCAGTTGCTGGCCGTCGAGCAGCCCGCCCTGCGTTAGCAGAAAGGCACCGGTGCGGACCGAGGCCACCAGTTCGCAGTCGCGCGCCGTGTCGGCGATCCAGGCGATGACGTCCGGCCTGGCCAGTTCGGCGTCGATTCCGCCGCCGGGTACGATCAGCACGTCGATGTCGCCGCCGCCGAAATCCGCTTCCGGAAAAACCGTCAGGCCGGCGCGCGCGCGCAGCAGCGTGGAGGTGCGGCCGATGGTGCGGACCCGGAACGGTGGCGGCGCCTCCGGTGTCGTCTTCTGGCTGACACGCGTGGCGCAGGTGAACACGTCATATGGTCCGGCGAAGTCGGGGACCTCGACGTCGTCGTAAACATAGATGCCGATGGTGCGGGTCATGGGTGCCTCCTGAAGCGAAAGCCGCGATCATCCCACTTCCGCGCTTGACACAAATGACATCGATGGTGGAATATCTGCCAATATGGATGCCACCACCTTACTCCCCGCCATCGACGTCTGGATACTGGTGCTGCCCCACTTCGCGCTGCTCGACGCCACCGGCCCCGCACAGGTGTTTTCCAGCGCCAATGACGAGGCGCGGGACGCCGGCCGCCCCGCGCCCTACCGTATACATATGGTGTCGCCGGACGGCGGCCTGGTCACCGCCGCCGCCGGGGTCACGGTGCTGACCGGGCCGCTACCCACCACCGGCCTGGGCGGATCGACGTTGATGGTGGCCGGCGGGCGCGGCGTGGAGGACGGGTCGAATCCGGCGCTGACCCCCGACCTGGTGCGCTGGGTGGCGCAGGCCGGCGGCGGCGCCGACGCCGTCGCGCGGTGCTGCTCGATCTGCACCGGCGCCTTCCTGCTGGCGCGCACCGGACTGCTGGACGGGCGCCGCGCCGTCACCCACTGGCAGGACGCAGCACAGCTGCAGGCCCGGTTCCCGGCCATTACCGTGCAGGACGACGCCATCTATATCAAGGACGGGACGCTATATAGCTCGGCCGGCATCGCCGCCGGCATCGATCTGGCGCTCAGCCTGGTCGGCGAGGACCAGGGCCGCGGCTTCGCGCTGGGCGTGGCCAAGCGGCTGGTGGTCTTTTTCAAGCGCCCCGGCGGCCAGCGCCAGTTCAGCTCCGAATTGCTGGCCCAGGCCGATCCGCAAGGCTTGCACGGCCAGTTGACGGCGTGGCTACGCCCGCGTCTGAAGCAGCCGATCGACGTCGACCAGATGGCGGCGGCGTTCGCGTTGTCGGTGCGCTCGCTGCATCGCAAGCTGCAACAGGAGGCGGGCGTGTCGCCGGCACAACTGTTGCTGCGGCTGCGCATGGAATGCGCCTGCGCGCTGCTCGAGCAGCCCGGCATGACCGTCAAGCGCGCCGCCGTCCAGAGCGGCTTTAGCAGCGAGTACAATCTGCGCCGCGCCTTCGTCGCGCAGCTGGGCGTGGTGCCGAGCGAATACCAGGCGCGCTTCGGCTAAACCGGATCAACTGCGGCCAATTTGGGCCAAAATTCAAACAAAGGGACGACATGCGGGGATTTGAAACGTGGGTGGCGCGAGTCCTGCTGCTGAACAGCGCGCTGACCCTGGGCGTGAGTCTGGGTCTGCTCGGCGCGCCGCAGGAGGCGGACGCGTTGCCGGTGTTGTTCGGTGTCGGGTTGTTCGGTTTTCTGGCTGCCGTGCTGTCGCTCAAGCGGTGGAAGATCGGCCTGTGGGGCGGCATGCTCTACTACGCGGTGCAGCTGGTCAGCTATTTCCCGCACCACGGCGACTGGCAATACAGCGTCAAGGCCGGCGTCAGCATCGGCTTGGTCATGCAGTTTTCAAACGCCACGCTGGTCCTTAACATGGTCGCGCTGGCATTGCTGGCCGCCACCCTGGTCGTGCTCGCCTGGCGCATGCGCGCCGCCCCCACCCGCTGAACCCGGCGTCATTCCCCTTCCTTCCAGGCACCCCGTCCGCCGTGTTCGTCGGCGCGGCGGCCGCCGCGCGGCATCCGCCATTGTTTTGACTCTTGGTTATTTGGGCGTCATGCCCCCGTCACGAAACCACAGTAACATCTTTAACAAAATTTCCTTCATGAATTAATGTCGTACGCTATTTTGTTGCGCGATGCCAACGCGTAATATATCTTTTCAGCAAGTCAACATGATTGAAAGAACATGATTGGTGCCGTCGGAATATTGCTTTGCGGCAGGTTGCGAGCAAGCTACATTCGCCGAAATAAATTCTTCTTGGAAATTAAGTCGGCTATACTTACTCTTAATACGCTCGGTTCAGGTGCCCCCCAAGCCCTGTTCAGGGTCTAAAAAAGTCAATGATTTCAAGTGCTTGGGGCGCTTTTAATACATGACCGAGAACGTCGAGATTTTTTATTCCCCGTAGCAACAAGTTTGTTTAGTGAAAGATTCGCTCCGGTCGCCTTGTACTCGAGTGGAGCAGAATCGCCGTCCGCCCAGTTCGCCTAACGGTGTCGCGGATGATGCACGAAACAATTTGTGACGAAATTTAAGTTGAAATGCGGCAAATCGCCACCGTTTGCTAAAGTTGACACTTTTGTTGACGTTAAGAATGTGTGTGCGGGATTTTTTGCGCCCGTAGCAATGAATTGGCAGCAAATACATAGTTATAAAACGGCAAATGTGCCACTGACGGAAGCTAGGACACGACGGGTAGGGCCGTCGATCCCGCTTTTTCGGACAGATCGAATTAGCGCCCTTTAGGAGAAATGCAATGAGCGTCGTAACCAGTTTCACCACGGAACAGATCGCCAGTCTGACTACCCAGCAGATCACCACGATCACAACAGCGGACTTTGCTGCGCTCAATTCCGATCAAATCGGTGCGCTGACCACGCTGCACGCTTCCGTCCTGAGTTCCACCCAACTGGGCGCGATCGCCACCAGTACCCTGACCTCGCTCGGCACCGAAGACATCGCCGCGTTGACCACCGGCGCGCTGGGCGGCTTGACCACCGCGCAGATGAAAGCGCTGGCCACCGACCAGGTCGTCGCGCTGACCACCAACCAGGCCGGCGCGCTCTCGACGCAGCAAGTCGCCGCGTTGTCGACCG
The DNA here is from genome assembly GCF_059418705.1 of Duganella sp. GW821-FHT07F09. Classification (NCBI taxonomy): domain Bacteria; kingdom Pseudomonadati; phylum Pseudomonadota; class Betaproteobacteria; order Burkholderiales; family Oxalobacteraceae; genus Duganella; species Duganella sp. GW821-FHT07F09. The sequence continues at coordinate 781,283 of NZ_JBWKQJ010000002.1, forward strand.
ACGGCATCGTCGCCTTGGAAACGTCCGATTTCGCCGCGCTGAAAACCGCTTCCGTCGCCAGCTTGAGCAGCGTCCAGATCAAGGCGCTGACCACCGACCAGATCGTCGCGCTGACCACCGCCGGCGCCAACGCGCTGACCTCCGCGCAAGTGTCGAACCTGACCACTGACGCCATCGCCGCGCTGCAAACGGCCGATATCGCCGCCCTGAAGACCGCCGTGATCGCCTCGCTTTCCTCGGTTCAGGTCGGCGCGCTGACCACCGACCAGGTCAAGGCTTTGAGCACCGCCACCTTGGTGGCCCTGAGCACCTCCAACATCGCCAACGGCCTGACGACTGACCAGATCGTCGCCATGACGTCGGCCCAGTTCGCCAGCCTGACCACCGCCCAGATCGGCGCGTTGTCGACCAATAGCATCGCCGCCATCGAGACCGCCGACATCGTCGGCCTGAGCACCGCCGGCATCGCCGCGCTGAAATCGTCGCAGATCGCCGCGCTGGTCACCGACCAGGTCGCGACCTTGTCGACCAACCAGATCATCGCCCTGACCACCGCCGGCGTCGCCGGCCTGACCACCGACCAGATCGTCGCGCTGACCACCACGCAAGCCGCCGCGCTGAGCACCCAGCAAGTCCTCGCGCTGAGCACCAACTCGATCGCCGCCCTCGAAACGGCCGATTTCGCCGCGCTGAAGACGGCCGCCATCGCCGGCCTGTCGACCAACCAGATCCGCGCCCTGACGACCGACCAGATCGTCGCGCTGACCACCGCCGAAGCCGGCGCCCTGAGCAGCGCCCAAGTGGCCGCCCTGAGCACCGATTCGGTCGCCGCCATGCAGACCGCCGACCTGGCCGCGCTGAAAACCTCCTCGTTCGCAGGCCTGAACTCGAGCCAAGTGGCAGCGCTGACGACCGACCAGGTCAAAGGCCTGTCGAGCGCCCAGTTCGCCGCGATGAGCACCGCCAACATCGCCAACGGCCTGACCACCGACCAGATCGTCGCCATGACGTCGGCCCAGTTCTCCGGCCTGAGCACCGCCCAGATCGGCGCGCTGTCGACCAACAGCATCGCCGCCATCGAGACCGCCGACATCGTCGGCCTGAGCACCGCCGGCATCGCCTCGCTGAAATCGTCGCAGATCGCCGCACTGGTCACCGACCAGATCGCCACGCTGTCGAGCAACCAGATCGTCGCCCTGACCACCGCCGGCGTCGCCGGCCTGACCACCGACCAGGTGGTTGCGCTGACCACCGCGCAAGCAGCCGCGCTGAGCACCCAGCAAGTCCTCGCGCTGAGCACCAACGCCATCGCCGCGCTGGAAACGGCCGACTTCGCCGCACTGAAAACGGCCGCCATCGCCGGCCTGTCGACCAACCAGATCCGCGCCTTGACGACCGACCAGATTGTCGCGCTGACGACCGCCGAAGCCGGCGCCCTGAGCAGCGCCCAAGTGGCCGCCCTGAGCACCGATTCGGTCGCCGCCCTGCAGACCGCCGACCTGGCCGCGCTGAAAACGGCCTCGTTCGCCGGCCTGAACTCGGCACAAGTCGCCGCACTGACGACCGATCAGGTCAAAGGCTTGGCAACCGCCCAGTTCGCAGCCCTGAGCACCGCCAACATCGCCAACGGCCTGACCACCGACCAGATCGTCGCCATGACGTCGAGCCAGTTCGCCAGCCTGAGCACTGCCCAGATCGGCGCGTTGTCGACCAACAGCATCGCCGCCATCGAGACCGCCGACATCGTCGGCCTGAGCACCGCCGGCATCGCCGCGCTGAAATCGTCGCAGATCGCCGCGCTGGTCACCGACCAGATCGCCACGCTGTCGAGCAACCAGATCATCGCCCTGACCACCGCCGGCGTCGCCGGCCTGACCACCGACCAGGTCGTTGCGCTGACCACCGCGCAAGCGGCCGCGCTGAGCACCCAGCAAGTCCTCGCGCTGAGCACCAACGCCATCGCCGCGCTGGAAACGGCCGACTTCGCCGCACTGAAAACGGCCGCCATCGCCGGCCTGTCGACCAACCAGATCCGCGCCCTGACGACCGACCAGGTTGTCGCGCTGACCACCGCCGAAGCCGGTGCCCTGAGCAGCGCCCAAGTGGCCGCCCTGAGCACCGATTCGGTCGCCGCCCTGCAAACCGCCGACCTGGCCGCCCTGAAAACCGCGTCGTTCGCCGGCCTGAACTCGGCACAAGTCGCCGCACTGACGACCGACCAGGTCAAAGGCTTGGCAACCGCCCAGTTCGCAGCCCTGAGCACCGCCAACATCGCCAACGGCCTGACCACCGACCAGGTCGTCGCCATGACGTCGAGCCAGTTCGCCAGCCTGAGCACCGCCCAGATCGGCGCGTTGTCGACCAACAGCATCGCCGCCATCGAGACCGCCGACATCGTCGGCCTGAGCACCGCCGGCATCGCCTCGCTGAAATCGTCGCAGATCGCCGCCTTGGCAACCGACCAGGTCGCTACCTTGTCGACCAACCAGGTCGTGGCCTTGACCACCGCCGGCGTCGCCGGCCTGACCACCGACCAGGTGGTCGCGCTGAACACCGCCCAGGCCGCCGCGCTGAGCACGCAGCAAGTTGCCGCCTTCAGCACCAACGCCATCGCCGCGCTGGAAACGGCCGACTTCGCCGCGCTGAAAACGGCCGCCATCGCCGGCCTGTCGACCAACCAGATCCGCGCCCTGACGACCGACCAGATCGTCGCCTTGACGACCACCGAAGCTGGTGCCCTCAGCAGCGCCCAAGTGGCCGCCCTGAGCACCGACGCCGTGGCCGCCCTGCAGACCGCCGACCTGGCCGCCCTGAAAACGGCCTCGTTCGCCGGCCTGACCTCGAGCCAGGTCGCCGCGCTGACCACCGACCAGGTCAAAGGCCTGGCAACCGCCCAGTTCGCGGCCCTGAGCACCGCCAACATCGCCAACGGCCTGACCACCGACCAGATCGTCGCCATGACGTCGAGCCAGTTCGCCAGCCTGAGCACCGCCCAGATCGGCGCGCTGTCGACCAACAGCATCGCCGCCATCGAGACCGCCGACATCGTCGGCCTGAGCACCGCCGGCATCGCCTCGCTGAAATCGTCGCAGATCGCCGCGCTGGTCACCGACCAGATCGCCACGCTGTCGAGCAACCAGATCGTCGCGCTGACCACCGCCGGCGTCGCCGGCCTGACCACCGACCAGGTGGTTGCGCTGACCACGGCGCAAGCAGCCGCGCTGAGCACCCAGCAAGTCCTCGCGCTGAGCACCAACGCCATCGCCGCGCTGGAAACGGCCGACTTCGCCGCACTGAAGACGGCCGCCATCGCCGGCCTGTCGACCAACCAGATCCGCGCCCTGACCACCGACCAGGTTGTCGCGCTGACGACCGCCGAAGCCGGCGCCTTGAGCAGCGCCCAAGTGGCCGCCCTGAGCACCGATTCGGTCGCCGCCCTGCAAACCGCTGACCTGGCCGCCCTGAAAACGGCCTCGTTCGTCGGCCTGACCTCGAGCCAGGTCGCCGCGCTGACCACCGACCAGGTGCGTGGTCTGGCAACCGCCCAGTTCGCAGCCCTGAGCACCGCCAACATCGCCAACGGCCTGACCACCGACCAGATCGTCGCCATGACGTCGAGCCAGTTCGCCAGCCTGAGCACCGCCCAGATC